>JAIYCQ010000032.1 GCA_027487945.1 Caulobacteraceae bacterium | reverse complement strand
GGGGTTACTGCCGGGGTCCGGGACGAGGCCGCTGCCTTGCCCGCCCGTCGGAGGCGCTCCGGCTAAGCCCGAATACGGCTGCCGAGCGGAAGCTTCCGGATAACGACCTTCGCGGAGCGATACGGTCTTCCCACTCTTGCACCTTGCACAAACAGACATCCGGGCAAGACCGGAGCGCTCCGCACCACCTCCCCAACCTTCACTGGCGAAACCCGTGAGGCGGCGAAGCCGTGCGCGCGCCGGGCCGTCAGTCGACGGGCTCGACGACCTTGCCGGGGCTGGTGGCTGCGGCCCGCGGCTCGCCGGTCACCAGGCGGCGCATGGCGGCGAACAGACGGGCGGCGCGCCCGGCCCGGACCGACAGCCACAGCCAGACGACGGTGATGAGCAGATAGGCCGGCGCGAACAGCGGGATCGGCACGTCGGCGAGCAGGGCCAGCCCGGCGAGCAGGCCCAGGCTGCAGGACACCACCACCATGGTCAGCACCACGCCGGTCGGGGTGAACCCGCCATCGAGCATCAGATGGTGGGCGTGCGTCCGGTCGGCCGCGAAGGGCGAGCGCCCCTGCCGCAGACGTTTGACGATGAGGACGAGGCAGTCGATCACCGGCGGCGCGATCAGGAAGGGCGCCAGCACCGGCGTGACCGGATGGTCCGGGTTCTGCGTCAGCCTGAACGCGGCCCAGGCGATAACCAGCCCCAGGTAGGCGCTGCCGGAGTTGCCGAGAAAGACGTAGGCCCGTTTGCGCCACGGGGTTCGCATGTTGAGCGCCAGGAAACCGGCCAGGGCCCCGGCCAGCACGATCAGCCCATGCATCAATTCGGCGTTGCCGGAGTAGACCGACCCCGCGATCAGCATGACCAGCGCGCAAAGCGCCATGGAGCCCGCCAGCCCGTCGAGTCCGTCGGCCATGTTCAGGGCATTGATCAATCCGACCGTGGCCAGAACCGTGAACGGAATCGACAGCGAGCCGAGCGCCATCGGCCCCAGACCGAAGACCGGCCCGATCGCCTCAACCTTCACGTCGCCGACGACGATAATGCAGAGCGCCGCCGCCACCTGGGCCAGGATGCGGTACTGCCAGCGCAGATCCTTGAGATCGTCGATCAAGCCCGTGATGATCAGCACCAGCGCGGCCAGCCCGAGCCCCAGAAGCTGCGGGGTCACCTCGGTCAGCAGCAGGGCGGGAATCATGGTGCCCAGCGCGATGGCCAGCCCGCCGGTCACCGGCGTCGGCGCAGCATGATCCTTTCGTCCGCCCGGATAGTCGAGCAGGCCGATCCGCCGCGCCAGCGGGTCCAGAAGATAGATCAGGGCGATCACGCCGCTGAAACTTCCCAGCAGCTCGAGCGCCGTCTTCAACAGCAAGACAAGTCTCTCCCCACGCCTGGCCAACTGACGATCGATCGTCAGTGTCCCGGGGCCCGACATAACGCCCCGCCGAACGACTGGCAATTGGCCGTCTCGGCTAGACAGTCACAGTATAGGATTGGCTGTCTGAAGCGAATTCGTTCTCCGGTCCCGCGAATTCGTACAATGACCAGTTGATGACATCACTCAATCTTTGTGACCGTTATGTATCCCGACAGAGAATAAAGCCTTCCGTCCTGGTGATGCGCCTTGACGCCCGCCTGCGCGATCCCGGATAACGCCACGTAGAGGTGGGCAGGCGCTGCGGAGCGGTCGTGCACGTTCTCTTCGCTTGTCCACATGGTGTCTTCCTTCAGCCTCAGGGCATGAACCGGTCTTGATCGATCTCCACTGCCATCTCCTGCCCGGTATCGACGACGGCGCACCCGACCTTGCGACGTCCCTCGAAATGGCGCGGATCGCGGTGGCGGACGGCATCACGACCATCGCCTGCACCCCGCACATCTATCCCGGTCTCTACGAGAACACCGGCCCGGACATCCTGCTGCGCGTCGAGCGCCTGCAGGCGGATCTCGACGCCGCCGGCATAGCCTTGACCCTGGTGGCCGGTTGCGACGCCCACCTGACCCCGACAATGGTCGCCGAGCTCGACAGCGGCCATATCCCGACCATCGCCGGGTCGCGCTATTTCCTGTTCGAGCCGCCCCACCATGTCGCGCCCCCGCGCCTGGAACAGTCGGTGCTGGCTACCCTCGAGGCCGGCTATATGCCGATCATCACCCATCCCGAGCGGCTGTCGTGGATCGAAAGCCACTACGACACGATGAAGGCCCTGGCCCGGGCGGGCGCCTGGATGCAGTTGACGGCGGGATCGATCACCGGCCGCTTCGGACAGCGCGCCCAGTCCTGGTCGGAGCGGATGCTCGACGAGGGGCTGGTCCATCTGGTGTCGACAGACGCCCACAATCTTCGCAATCGCAAGCCGCTGTTGTCCGAAGCCGCCGCCGTCGTGGCCGCCCGTCTCGGCGAGGCCGCCGCCCACGACATGGTGGTCACCCGGCCCCGGATGGTGCTGGCCAACGCCGCTCCGGCGACCGGGCCACGCACTGTCGGCGCCGCGATCAAGGCGACCGGTGGTATCGGGGGCTTGCGCCGTTGGTTCCGGGCCGCTTGAATCGTGCCGCTCAGCCGTTGGAGACTTTGATGCCCAGGAAGTTCGCACTCGTCGCCATGATCGGGGCCGCCGCCATGCTCGCGGTCGCCTGTGCTCCGGCGCGGATGGCGGGGCTGCAGACCGGCGGCCAGATGGCGCCGCCCGATCCCGTGCGCATGGATCCGGTGACCGCCGCCACCGGCTATCTGATTGGTCCGATGGACCAGCTGGACGTCAATGTGTTCCAGGTTCCCGATCTGACCCGCACGGTCCAGGTCGACGCCGCCGGTCAGATCATCCTGCCGCTGATCGGCCCGCTGAACGCCGCCGGCAAGACCGTGCCGCAGCTGCAGGCCGACGTGGCCGCCGCCCTGCGCCAGAAGTATCTGCAGTCGCCGGAAGTGACGATCTACATCAGCCAGTACGCCAGCCAGCGGATCACCGTCGACGGCGCGGTCACCTCGCCGGGGGTCTATGCCCTGCAGGGCCGCACGACCCTGCTTCAGGCCATCGCCATGGCCAAGGGCGCCGACAAGGTCGGCGACGAGCGCCGGATCATCATCTACCGGACGATCAACAACCAGAAGATGGGCGCGCTGTACGATCTCACCGCGATCCGGGCGGGTACGCTCGAGGATCCTGAAATCTATGCGCGCGACGTCATCGTCGTCGAACGTTCGGGCGTTAAGAGCGCCTTCCAGGAAATCCGGGGCGTGATCCCGATGTTTGGTCTGTTCAGGCCGCTGTTGTAAGCGTTCAGTACATTTGACTTCAAAAGACAGGCGTCAGCCCGAACCTGATCGGGCCCGACGCCGGAAACTGTGTGTGAGGACGTATGAGCGGCGCAGACGACGACAGGGACTGGGGCGAAGCGCCCGGCGAGCGGGGCTACCTGACAACCGCGTCCCCCAAGCCGCTTGTCGTGCGCGGCGGTCGCCAGCTGGCGGCGACGAACGGCGCCGGCCTCGGAGCCGATGACGAGGAGGGCGCTGGCCTGAACCTCGGCGCCTACTGGCACATCATCGTCAAGCATCGCTTCGTCATCGGCGGCGCCGTCCTGGCCTCGATCGCCGTCGGCGTCCTTCTGACCCTGATGACCACGCCGATCTATCGGGCCACGGCCACGATCCAGATCGACCGGGAAGCCACCCGGGTGGTGGACATCGAAGGCACTGAACCGCTCAAGGGCGGTGAAGCCGACTTCTATGAGACGCAATACGCCCTGCTGAAGAGCCGCTCCCTGGCCGAGCGGGTCGTCCAGCGCGAGAATCTCGCCTCCGACGTGGCCTTCATGTCGCAGGAAGAGGGCTCTTCGCTCAGCGCGCTTACCCGCCTGTTCGGCCGCAAGCAGGAGGCGCCGGTTCTGTCCGGCAAGCCTGAACAGCGCGCGCGTGTGGCCACGAACCGGCTGAAGGCCGGTCTGGCGGTCGCGCCGGTCCGCGGCTCGCGGCTCGTCAACATCAGCTACGAGAGCTCCGATCGCGAAGTCGCCCAGCGGGTCGTCAACGCGGTGGCCGAGAACTTCATCGGCGCCAACCTCGATCGCCGCTTCGAGGGCGCCGGCTATGCGCGCAACTTCCTTGAGGAAAAGCTGGCGACCGTGAAGGCCCAGCTCGAGAAGTCGGAGCGGGACCTGGTCGCCTACGCCCAGAGCCAGGGCATCGTCAGCGTGGCCGCGGCGACGTCGCCGACCGGCGGCGCGGCCGAGACGGCCGGCACGTCGCTGACCGCCTCGGACCTTGTCGCGATGAACTCCGCCCTGACCATCGCCAAGGGCAACCGCATCGCCGCCGAACAGCGCTGGAACCAGGCGCGCAACTCCGGAATGTCGCTGCCGCAGATCATGGGCAGCGCCACGGTCCAGGCCCTGCGCAGCCAGCAGACGACCCTCCAGGCGCGGTACCAGGAGCAACTGTCGATCTACAAGCCGGACTTCCCGGCCATGGTCGCGCTCAAGGCCCAGATCGACGCCATCGACGGCCAGATCGCCGCCGAGGCCTCCTCGGTGCGCCAGTCCGTCCAGGCGGAGTACCAGCTGGCCCTGCGCCAGGAGCAGGAGCTGGCCAGCCAGGTCGCCTCCCTCAAGGGCGGGGTGATGGACCTGCGTGGCCGGTCCATCCAGTACAACATCCTGCAGCGGGAAGTGGACACCAACCGCAGCCTCTATGACGGCCTGCTGCAACGCTACAAGGACATCGGCGTCGCCGGCGGCATCGGCGCGAACAACATCTCGATCGTCGACCGGGCCCAGATGCCCCGCTCGCCCTACAAGCCGAACCTGATGAACAATCTGGCCGTCGCCCTGGGCATCGGCCTGCTGATCGGTCTCGCTGCGGCCTTCGGTCTCGAAAGCCTCGACGAAACCATCAAGATTCCCGAGGACATCGAGGGCAAGCTCGGCATGCCGCTGATGGGCGCCATTCCGATGCTCGACAAGGGGATCTCGATCGACGAGGCGATGGCCGATCCTCGAAGCAATCTGTCGGAAGCCTACTACTCGGTGCGGACTGCGCTGCAGTTCTCGACAAACGACGGCGTTCCGCGGAGCCTGCTCGTGACCAGCGCCCGTCCGTCGGAAGGCAAGTCGACCACGGCCACGGCCCTGGCCCGCAACTTCGCCAAGCTGGGCATGAACGTCCTGCTCGTCGACGGCGACCTGCGCAATCCGTCGCTCCACCGCGTGCTTCGCGCCGACTCCGGGGCGGGCATCAGCAACTACCTGACCGGTTCGGCGGCGATGTCCGATCTGATCCAGGCGACCGACCAGCCGAACCTGTCGTTCATCCCCTGTGGTCCGCTGCCGCCCAATCCGGCCGAACTGCTGGCCGGCGCCACGATCCGGGCGATGATCGCGGAGGCCGAGGCCAATTTCGACCTGCTGGTCATCGACGGTCCGCCGGTCATGGGTCTCGCCGATGCGCCGCTGCTGGCCAGCGCCGTCGCCGGCACGGTCCTGGTCATCGAGGCCGGCCAGACCCGGCGCGGCCTCGCCAAGGCGGCGCTCCGTCGTCTGGCGCTGGGCAATGCCCGGATCCTCGGCGGCATCCTCAGCAAGTTCAACGTCCGCAGCGCCGGCTACGGCTACGGCTACGGCTACGGCTATGCCTACGCCTACTCCTACGACTACGGGAACAAGAGGCTCGAGGGCGGGAAGTAGGCGGTGCCCGCGGCCGAGGCGCCTGCCCAGGATCGCCGGGACGGTCGCGGTTCCCGCCGGCCGATCCCCGGCGCCGTCGCCCTTCTGGCGGCCATCCTCGTCGCCGCTGTCGGCGCCTGGCAGATCATCGCGGTCGCCCAGGCCAGACGTCTCGCCGACGCCGAGCCGGAAGAGGCCCTGTCCTGGCGGCCGGCCGATCCCCGTGCGCTCGGCTACCTGGCCGAGCAGGCGTTCAGCGACACTGCCGCCAGCGGCGGGCCCCAGGATGAAGCCCGGGACGCCGCGCGCCGCGCGCTGCGCGCCGGGCCCCTGGATGTCCGCGCCCTGCGCGTTCTCGCCTGGGTTGCCGACGACGCGGGCGACGCGCGGCGGGCCCGGCAGTTGATGACCCTGGCCGCCTCGCGCAGCCAGCGCGACGTGTCCAGCCACCTGTGGATGTTCCACGACCGCCTGAAGGCGCGGGACTTCGACGCCGCCTTTGCCCATGGCGACGCGCTCATGCGGCACTCGGCGACCCTCCGGGAAGCCGCAGTCCTGATGGCATCGGCCGCCGGCGCGGACGAGTCGGCCGCCAAGGCGCTGGGGCGACGGTTGCAGTCGGGCCCGGCCTGGCGCGCCACCTTCATCCGCGAGCTGGCCGCCAGCCAGGATCCGGACGTCACCCTCTCCATCCTCCTTGCCGTGAAGGAGGCGGGGTCGACGATCGGGGACGAGGAGTCGGCCGCGGTCGCCAACCGTCTGGTCCGGGAGGGGCGCGCCAAGGAAGCCTATCTGGCCTGGGTCCTGCTCCTGCCGCCGGCCGGCTACGATGTGCTGGGCAATGTCTACAACGGCGCCTTCGACGGTCCCGACGCCGCAGGTCCCTTCGCCTGGACCCTCGCCCGCAAGGCGGCCAGCGTCACCGCGGCGCCGGGACGCCAGGGACAGGCTCTCAACGCCCGTGCGGTGTCGGATCGACGCCAGAGTCTTGCCCGCCAGACCCTGGTCCTGGCGCCGGGCGCCTATCGCCTCAGCCTCGACGCCCGGCTGGACGGGCTCCGCGGCAGCGGCATGGTCTGGACCCTGTCGTGCCTGGGCGATCGCGGCGCGGCTCTGGCCGAGCTGCCTGTGCCGGTGAGCGACGACTGGACACCCCTGTCGACGCTCGTGACCGTGCCCGGCGATTGCGAGGTCCAGCGCCTTGAGCTTCGGGCCGGTGAGAAGGGCGGAGCCTCGGCCTGGGGCTGGTTCGACGATGTCAGGATCGAGCCCGTCGGGGCGGAGGCATAGGCATGCGCGACTACCACATCGGCGCCTCCCCCCTCCCGACCCGGGCCCTGGGCGGCCTTGCCGCGCTGCTGGCCGCCGTCGCCATCGTTTTCGCCGGCGCTACCCGTGAAGGCGAGCTGCTCAATGCCGGGGTCCGGATCCTGGCGCTCGTCATTCTCCTGTTCGGCGCCTTTCGACTGAGCCGCATCGATCTGCGCGCGGAATGGAAGCGCCCGCTGCTGCTGGCGGCGGCGATCGCGCTGTTGCCCCTTCTGCAGCTGGTTCCGCTGCCCGGCTTCCTCTGGACCCTGCTACCGGGCCGCGGAGAGATCGCGGCGATCTATGAGGCGGCCGGGATGGCTGCGCCCTGGCATGGCCTCGGCCTGAATCCGGAGGGTAGCCTCAATGCCGCCTTCGCGCTCCTGCCGGGCCTTGCGATGTTCGTCGCGCTGATGACGGTCGAGACGCGCGGGCGACTGCTGACGGCGCTGGTCGCGGTCGCCTTCGCCGTCGCAGGGACCTTGCTGGGCCTGGCCCAGGTCGCCGAAGGCCCCGAATCGGCGCTGCGCTTCTACGAGACGACCAATCCGACCTCGGCGGTCGGCTTCTTCTCCAACCGCAATCACCAGGCGTCCCTGCAGCTGGTGGCCATGCCCCTGGTGACGGCGGTGCTGGCCGCGGCCTTTCCGAATCGTCGGGGCTGGCCCAGCGTGCCCGCGATGGTGATCGCCGGCGTCCTGCTGGCCTTGCTCGCCGTGACGACGGTGCTGACCCAGTCGCGCGCCGGCATCGTGCTCTATCCGCTCGTCGTCGCGGCCTGCGCCCTGATCCTGCTCCGGGACCGGTTGCCGAAGCTGTCTGGCCGGGCCGTCCTGGCCGGTCTGGCCGGTCTCGCCGTGGTCGGCTGTCTCCTCGCCGGCGGCGCCCTGGTCGCCCGTCCCGAACTGATGGCCGAACTGGCGAGCGATCCCCGCATGGCGGGCCTGCCGACGATCTCGGCCGAGGCGCTGCGTCAGCTGCCGTTCGGAACCGGTCTGGGCACCTTCGACGAGATCTACCGCAGCCGTGAGCGCGTCGAGGGGCTGCAGAGCGCCTACCTCAATCACGCCCACAACGATCTGCTCGAGCTCTGGCTGGAGACCGGCCTGCCGGGTCTGGTTCTCATCGGCCTGTTTTTGGCCTGGTACGGACGCCGGACCTACGACGCCTGGCGGACGCCGGGCATGGACGGCGTGCTGGCCTGCGCCGGCTCGGTGATCGTCGGCGCGCTTCTGCTGCATTCGCTGGTCGACTACCCGCTGCGGACGGGGGCGATGTCAGCCCTGTTCGGCCTGGGCTGCGCGCTGCTCCTGCCGCATCCCGGCCAGAAGGCTGCCGCCGAGCCGTCGGCCCGGGGGCCGGGGCTGGAAGGGCCCGTCCGTCGTCCCGCCCTTCCGGACGGGACGCAGGTGACGCGGGTGAGAACCCGCCGACGCCTGCCGCGCAGTGGTCAGTAGACGGCCGCGATCCGGCGCGGCTGGCTGAACGCCATCACCGTCCAGGTCGCGAAGCGGGCCAGCAGGCTGCGGCGACGGACGAAGGCCGTCAGGGCGATCGCCAGCAGGAAGTAGGGCATCACCTGGGCCGTCCAGCGGAACAGCGCCCCGGTGTTGGAGGTGCCACCGATGTAGACGGCGAGCACGCCGCTGGCGATGATCATGATCGGGGCCGTCAGGCGTCGCGACCGCCACATCTGCTGCAGCCCCCGAATGAGCGGCGGGAACAGGTAGAACATCATCAGCACGAACGGCAGCGCCGCCAGCTGCCGCACGTTGGCCACCTCGAACGGATTGACCGGCACGAAGATGGCGAACAGCGTGGTCACCGCCAGCCAGATGTCCGAGCCGATGCCCTGACCCCAGGCGTGACTGCCGTCCTCGAAGAGGGCCCCGGAGCCCGTCGCCATCGCCCCGCGGACGTGGTTGATGTACTCGATGTCGAAATACATCGACCTCTGGAACTCGCCCGAGGCAAAGTAGCCGTAGCCGATGGCCATGGGGACGAGCCCGATAAGGGCGGGCAGGACGATGATCCGCCAGGGAATCCGGCTCCTGCCGGCCGGGAACAGCAGGAAGGCGGCCGGCATCAGCATGACGATGACGATCAGCAGATAGGTGCGGGTGCCGATGAAGATCACCAGCCCCGCGAGGAGGCCCAGCAGCGGCCACAGGGCGAAGCGTTGCCGCAGCACGAAGACGCCGTAGATGACCAGGGACACGGCGAGGATGCCGGCGGCGTCCTTCAGCATCAGGGTCGACCAGAACATGATCGACGGGAAGAAGGCGATCAGCACGGCATAGAATCGCTGCACCCGGACGTCGCTGTTGAGTTCCCGGACCATCAGGAACAACGGGATCACGGTGAGGGTGCTCAGCGTGATGTTGATCAGCTGGATCAGGAAGGGTGACGGCCAGAGCAGGTAGTAGATGAGTCCGACGAACTGGAACCAGCCGTCGTCGATCCAGCTCTTCAGGGCGAAGTCGCCATAGTTCATGGCGTTCATCACCCACACGCCCTCTGTGTCGTAGCGCATGTGGTCGGGCGACAGTTTGAACTGCCGGATCGCGTCAGTCACGGCGTACAGGATAACGATGGCGAGCCGGAGGACCCAGGCCGAGATGCACAGCCGCCACAGGAACGAGCGGTCGGAAGAGATGCTGACCGTCGCGGCCTGACTTTCCGGATACTGCATGGTCGGCGCCTGATCTTCCCCGGGATACCGTCAGCGGCCGGAGGCGCCCGACAGGGGCATGGGGCCCGGCATGGAGAGGCCCGCTGGTCCGCGCCGCCTTGCATGCTCGCCCCGCACCCGAGCCGGAGTCGGCAGCCTTAAACGAAGACTCCCCCACGGTCGGACCGATGGGGGAGCCGAAGTTCTCGCAGTGGAGTCCGAAGCCTAGGGGCTGTTCGGATCCGAGTCATCATCCAGCGCAGCGGCGACAGCGCCACCGGTGATGAGGCCGAAGCCGGCCCAGAGGTAGAAGTCGGTGCCGCCGAAGCCGCCGAAGCCACCGCCGCTGCCGCCGCCGTAACCCGCCGTGCCGCCCGTCCGGTCATCACCGTCCTTGGCCGAGATTTTCACGACGCCGCTGGAGCCGCCGACGCAGGGCGAGGCCGCCGCGATCGTGGCCATCGAGCGGGCCGACACGGCGACGTTGCAGCCGTCGCCGTAGACGACGCGAGCGGAGCCGCTCGACGCGACCACGCGGTCGCCGGCACGAAGGAGAGCGCCATTCGAGGCCGGCACGAAGCGACCGTTCTGGCTGATCATGACCGATCCGGAAACACCGCTCAGGCGAGCCCCCTCGGCCGCGACGGCGGTCTGACCCGCGAGCAGCGTGCCGATCGCGGCAAACGCAGCAATGCTACGAAACATCCTGTAACTCCCCTCAAGGGGTTCCGACCTGGAACACCGATTGATCGATGTCTTCTTACCTTCTGCGACCGAACACCGCAACGGGTAGAATGTTGCGAAGAGGCGGCCGAGGGCAGTCCGACCAATAAACAGACAGAGCGTGCTCGCGGCGTTTGCGTTCCCGAAAGCAAGCCTTTCCAACTATGATTAACGCACGAAAGTGAACATTCCGTCTCGGAAATCCGGCCGGCGAAAAGATTCAGGCCGAGCCGTCCCGCCCGGCCGCAGCCAGCTGTCGCAGATAGCCAGCGTAGGCGCTCTTGGAGCCGGCGGCCAGACGCTCCACCTGGTCGGCGTCGATCCAGCCCTTGAGCAGCGCGATCTCTTCGATACAGCCGACCCGAAGCCCCTGCCGCTGCTCGATCGTGCGCACGAATTCCCCCGCCTGGATAAGGGATTCGTGCGTGCCGGTGTCCAGCCAGGCGAAGCCGCGGCCCAGGACTTCCAGATTCAGGGCATCGGCTTCCAGATAGAGCCGGTTCAGATCGGTGATCTCAAGTTCGCCGCGATGGGAGGGTTTCATGCCCCGCGCCAGCTCGCTCGCCCGGCCGTCGTAAAAATAGAGGCCCGTGATCGCCAGGTTCGACCGGGGGCGCTCCGGCTTCTCCTCCACGCTGGTCACTTTTCCGGCGCCGTCCACGGTGGCGATGCCGTAGCGCTCGGGATCGGCGACACGATAGCCAAAGACTGTGGCGCCATCGACACGGGCCGAGGCGCGGGCCAGCTGGCCGCTGAAGCCCGATCCGTAGAAGATGTTGTCACCGAGGATCAGCGCGCTCGGCCCGCCCTCGAGGAAGTCCTCGCCGAGGATGAAGGCCTGGGCCAGCCCGTCCGGACTGGGCTGAACCACATACTCGAAGCGAACCCCGAGGGCCGAGCCGTCGCCCAGGAGGCGCTTGAACCCGGCCTGGTCCTCCGGGGTGGTGATGATCAGGATCTCGCGGATGCCGGCCAGCATCAGCACCGAGAGCGGATAATAGATCATCGGCTTGTCGTAGACCGGCAGCAGCTGCTTGGAGACCGCCAGGGTCAGCGGGTGCAGCCGGGTGCCCGCGCCGCCCGCCAGGATAATGCCGCGTCTCATGCCTTCAGGTCTCCAGACCGTTCCGCCAGCCTGCGGAGTGTTTCGGCGAGGCCGTCGCGCCAGGGGCGTGGCCGCAGCCCGAGTAGCGCCTCGACCCGGGTGCAATCCAGCACGGAATTGGCCGGTCGCCGCGCCGGGGTCGGATACTCGCTGGTCGTGACCGGCACGATGGTCGGCGCCGCCCCGCCGGCGGCGGCGAAGATGGCCTCGGCGAACATCCGCCAGGTCGTCGCGCCTTCGCCTGCGAAGTGGAGCAGGCCCTGAACGGGACCGTCGGGCGTTTCGACCATCCGCCGGGCGGCGACGAGCAGCGCCTCGGCGAGGTCGCCGGCGGCGGTCGGCCGGCCGTGCTGGTCGTCGACGACACGCAACTCCGGCCGGCCTGCCAGTGACAGCATGGTTTTCACGAAGTTCCGTCCGTAGGGCGAAAACACCCACGACGTCCGCACGATGAGGTGGCGGCCGCCGACCTCGGCGATGGCGGCTTCGCCGGCCAGCTTGCTGCGTCCATAGGCGCCGATCGGCCCGACCGGGTCGGTCTCCCGCCAGGGCGCCGACCCGGCGCCGTCGAAGACATAGTCGGTGGAGACGTGGATCAGCGGCAGGCCGCGCGCGGCGCAGGCCCGGGCCATGGCGGCCGGGGCGGCGGCGTTCACCGCCTGGGCCACAGCCTCTTCCGTCTCGGCCTGGTCCACCGCGGTGTAGGCGGCGGCATTGATGACGATATCGACGTCGGCGTCCTGAACCGCCCGGGCCACAGCGCCGGCGTCTGTCAGGTCGGCCATCGCCCGGTCAACGAGGACCAGAGACACACCGTGGGCGGCGGCGCGATCCTGAAGCTCACGGCCGAGCTGGCCGCCGGGTCCAAAGAGCAGGGCGCGCATGTCAGGTCGCGGCGACGGACAGACCGAGCCGCTCGCCCGCCCCGGCCCCGGACCTGCGCAGCGGCGCCCACCAGGCCTCGCTGTCCAGATACCAGCGCACGGTCGCCTCCAGCCCCTCGTCGAGGGACTTGCCCGGGGTCCAGCCGAGCTCGCCGCGGATGCGGGCGATGTCGATGGCGTAGCGGGTATCGTGGCCCGGCCGGTCGGCGACGAAGGTGATCAGCCGGTCATGCGGGGCGCCGTCCGGGCGCAGCCGGTCCATGATCGCGCAAAGGCGACGGACCAGGTCCAGGTTGGACAGCTCCGCCTCGCCCCCGATGCAGTAGGTCTCGCCCCGCCGGCCCTTGCGCAGGACCAGCAGCAGCGCCTCGGCGTGATCCTCGACATGCAGCCAGTCGCGCACGTTGGCGCCCTTGCCGTAGACCGGGATCGGTCGCCCCTCGAGCGCGGCCAGCACGACCACCGGGATCAGTTTCTCGGGAAATTGACGCGGGCCGTAGTTGTTGGAGCAGTTGGTCAGCACAAAGGGGATGCCGAAGGTGCGGCCCCAGGCCTGGACCAGAAGGTCCGATGCGGCCTTGGAGGCCGAGTAGGGCGAGCTCGGCGCGTAGGGGGTGGTCTCGTCGAAGGCGCCCGTTTCGCCCAGTTCTCCGAACACCTCGTCGGTCGAGACATGGTGGAAGACGAAGGCGGCGGCGGCCTCGGCCGGCAGTGTGGCGCGATAGGCGCGGACGGCCTCCAGCAGCACGGCGGTGCCCATGACGTTGGTCTGCACAAAGACGGTCGGGCCGTCGATCGAGCGGTCGACGTGCGATTCCGCCGCCAGGTGCATGACCGCGTCGGGCTGATGCCGGTCGAACACCTCGGTCAGGGCGGCGCGGTCACAGATGTCGACCTGCTCGAACGCATAGCCGGGCCCGTCCGCCACCTCGGCGAGATTGGCCAGGTTGCCCGAGTAGGTCAGCTTGTCGACGACGACGACCTCATGGCCGTCCGCCAGCGCCGCGCGGACCACGGCCGATCCGATGAACCCGGCGCCTCCGGTGACCAACAGCTTCACGCGAACTCTCCAGCGACATAGTCGAAACCGAACTCGGACCCGGCGAAGGCCGGGGCGGCGGCGTCCTTGGGCGACAGGCGGGCGGGCCCGGGCGATGGCCAGTCGATGGCCAGGTCGGGATCATCCCACCGCACACAACCGTCGGCGGCGGCGTTATAGAAGGCATTGACCTTGTAGGACACAAGCGTGTCCGGCTCGAGGGTCATGAAGCCGTGCAGGAAGCCCTCGGGCACGAAGATCTGGCGCCCGTTCTCGGCCGACAGCTCGGCGGCGACATGTCGCCCGAAGGTCGGCGAACCGCGCCGGACGTCGACCGCGACGTCCAGGATCCTGCCCTGCGAAACGCCGACGAGCTTGGCCTGCGCCGCCGGCGGGCGCTGGAAATGCAGGCCTCGCACGGTGCCCACCGCGTGGGACAGCGACTGGTTGTCCTGCACGAAGCTGATCGCCAGGCCGGTCGCCTCGGCGAACCGCTGGGCGTTGAACGACTCGACGAAGAATCCCCGGTCATCGGCGAAGCGCCGGGGACGGAGCAGCAGGACCTCCGGAATCTCCAGACGCTCGATTTCCATGGATCCTCAACGCTGACGTTTTGCGGTCCGGTCGCCCGGCGGGCGGGCCCCGGCCGGCAAAATGGCGCAAGGGATCGCCGCGCGCCAAGACAATTCGCCTCGCCCGGGCGGGCTGGCCGTGGCCTGCCCGCTCGCGATCGTCTAGACCGTCAGGCGGGACATTCGAGGCGTGAGGCGATGCGCGCCGCGCCAGGACGGGGTTTGACGTGGCCGACGAGCGTGATGACCGCCCCTGCGTCGCCTTCTGCGCCAACAAGCTCTTCTATCTCGCCAACTTCCGCCGCGGGACGATCGAACGCTTCCTCGCCGATGGCGTCCGCGTGGTCTGCCTGGGTCAGGGCGGGGACGGGGCCGACAGCCTGGTGGCCATGGGCTGTGAGGTGGTGGCGCTCGACTGGAAGCTCCGCAGCCTGGATCCCGTCCATGAGCTGGGCGTGGTCCATCGGATCAACGCCGTGCTGCGGCGCGTGCGCCCCAGCGTCGTGTTCTCCTTCACCTTCAAGGCCAACTTCGCGGTCAGCCTGGCCTGCCTGCCGCTGGGCATTCCCTATGTGACGAATGTCTCGGGACTGGGCACCGCCTTCCTCAGCAACCATCCCAAGCATCGTGTCGTCCGGCGCCTGTACGGCGTCGCCAACGGCCGCGCGCACGCCACCTTCTTCCAGAACCCGAGCGATCTGGAGCATTTCGAACGCATCCGGCTGTCGATCGGGCGGCGCACGGCCGTGCTGCCCGGGTCGGGGGTCAACACCGAGCATTTCGCGTTCGATCCGCTCGACCGCCCGGCCCGGGTCTTCGTCATGGTCGCCCGGCTGATCGCCGAGAAGGGGGTCGTGGAGTACCTGCAGGCCGCCCGCGAGGCGCGGGCCAGTCGCCCGGATCTGCGCTTCCTGCTGGTCGGGCCGCCCGAGACCGACGGTCCGGGACGCGTGCCGCTCGACCAGGTCCACAGCTATGCGGGCGATGTCGAATATCTGGGTCAGCTCTCCGACGTGCGCCAGGCCCTCCGCCAGGCGGAGTGTCTCGTTCTGCCCAGCTACCGCGAGGGCATGCCGCGCACCGTGCTCGAGGCGGCGAGCATGGGCCGCGTATCCCTGGTCAGCGATGTCGAGGGCTGTCGCCACGCCATCGAACCGGGCGTCACCGGCTTTCTCTTCGAGGCGCGATCCTCCGCGTCACTGACCAGGGCGCTGCTGTCCCTGGCTGAAAAGGACGGCGCCGAGATCGCCGAAATGTCCCGCGCGGCCGGTCGTCTGGCTGAGGAACGCTTCTCCGAACGCCTCTGTATCGAGCCCTATCTGGCCCTGTTCGAGGAACTCCGCGGCCGGAAGCGCTAGGCCGGCCCGGCCCCCTTGCGCGGCCATGCCTTTTGCGTTCCAAGGGAAACGCTGTTCGCAGGGGCTGGGTCGGGCGCGATGTTTCAGACATTCAGGGCGGACGTGTTTCGTCATGGCCCGTTCGTGGTGCTGGCGATCTGCCTCTGGGCGATCTTCCAGTTCAACGCGGGCGGCGTCGCGCCGCGCAAGTTCTTCGAGACCTTCCAGGCCAACGGCCAGGCCCGCGTGATGGGCGGCATCGTTGCCGACGACCTCGGCATGGACAAGCGCGGGGCCAACCTCGGCAAGGTCTATCTGGAACCCTTCGACGAGAAGGGCTCGATCGGCCAGACCTACAGGATCTTCCAGCAACCGGACGCCGTCGCGGCGGCCGACCTGCGCTTTGCGGACTATCCGACCCAGTACGGTCTTCAGCAGCCGGTCTATGGCTTCCTGCACGGCCACACGCCGCTCGACAGCCTGGGCGCGCTGCAGCTCATCCCGTCCCTGCTGACCGCGGTGGTGCTGGTCGCCCTGTTCCGTCGATACCTGGTCATTTTCGGCCCACGCTTCGCGACGCTGTTCCTGATCGGCATGGCCCTGTCGCCCTGGTTCATCGCCTTTGCGCGGAACCTCTACTGGAACCCGTTCGTGCTGTTGCTGCCGGCGCTTGCGGCGGCCTTCCTCTACAGCGCCGAAGGGCTCTGGAACCGACGCCTCCTCCTGGTCGCGGTCGGCGCGGCCGTGACGCTGAAGTGTCTGATCAACTACGAGTATCTGACCTCGGTGGCCGTGCTGGCCGCCGCGGTGTTCATGGTCGGGCCCTACTTCGACAAGCGGCGCACCGATCCGAAGCCGGACTTCGTCATGGCCGCGACCGTGATGGCCGTCTGCGTGGCCGGATTTGTCGTCGCCTTCCTGATCCATGCCGGGGCCCGGGGCGAGACCATCATCGACGGCATCCGGGCCATGTACGAGCAGGACATCGCCCGCCGGACCTATGGCGACGCCTCACGTTTCACGGGGGAGGCCGCCGAGTCGCTGCGCGCCACGCCCCTGGATGTGTTCCGCATCTACCTCTTCGACTGGCCCGAGCAGCGGCGCATGATCCTCCCGGGCAAGCTGTTCCTGGCGCTGCTCGCCCTGGCGCTGGCGGGCCTGGCCTGGATGTTCGTCAGCCGACGTCCCGGACGGGCGCGGGCCTTCTGGCTGCTCGCGGTCTACGCCTTCGTACCCTTCTCCTGGTACCTGTTCGCCAAGGGGCATTCCTATACGCAGACGCATATCAATTTCGTCCTGCTGTATATCGGCTTCCTGCCGGCGCTGATCTACGTGGTGATGGACGTGGTCGCCATGGCCGCGCAGCAGGCGCGCGCCTTCTGGCTGTCGCGGCGTCCGGCCTGAAGACCGCAACAGGGATTGTGAGGACCGCACCGCCATGGACGCGCTGATCGGCAGCACCGGATTCGTCGGCGGACACCTGTCGGCGCAGCATGCCTTCGGCGTCGGCTACAACAGCCGCACCATCGGCGAGGCGAGCGGCCGCGCCTTCGACACCGTGGTCTGCGCCGCCGCGCCCGGCTCGATGATGGAGGCCAACCGTTTCCCCGACCGCGACGCCGAGCGGATCAGCGGCCTGATCGACCAGCTGGGCCGCCTGGAGGCCCGTCGCTTCGTGCTCGTCTCGACCATCGCCGTGTTCGCCGACTTCACGGCGGCCGATGAGGACGCCGCCGGGTTCCAGGAAAGCACCGCCTACGGCGTCAACCGCCGGGCCCTCGAGCGGGCCTGCGCGGAGCGTTTCGACCACTGTCTTGTCGTGCGGCTGCCGGCCCTGTTCGGCGCCGGGCTGAAGAAGAACTTCCTGTTCGACATCCTCAACCCGATGCCGAGCCTGCTGGGCGAGGCGCCGCTGCAGACCCTGCGGGAGCGCCTGCCCGCCGAACTCGCCGCCCGCCTCGACGATCTCTACCGGCCCGATCCGGCCCTGGGCCTGTTCGCGATCGATCGCGACGCTCTGGAGGCCACCGGCCGCCGTCCCGCTTTCGACGAGGCGGTTACGGCGCTGGGCCTGTCGGCGATCCAGTTCACCAACCCCGCCTCGCGGTTCCAGTACTACGCGATGGACCGGCTCTGGGCCGATATCGGCCTGGGGCTGGAGCAAGGGCTGGAGGTCCTCCACCTGTCGCCCGAGCCGCTGGAGGCAGGGCGCGTCTTCGCGGCGGCGACCGGCGGGGCGATGCCCGAGACGAGCGCCCGCCTGCATCAGGAGGACATGCGCACCCGCCACGCCGGCCTCTGGGGTCGGGAGGGGGGCTACATCTCCGGCGCGGAGGCGGTGCTGTCTGAGGTCGCGGCCTTCTGCGCCCGCGGCGGAGCGGCGGCATGAAACTGGCTGTGTCCAACATCGCCTGGGCGCCGGCCGACCGCGACGCCGCCTATGCCATCCTGCGTGGGGCCGGCATCACCGGTCTGGAGATCGCGCCCGGCCTGTTCTTCGACGGCGCAGCGGACGTCTTCGTCCCGACCGAGGTCGAGGCCGAGGCGGCGCTGGGCGCGATGCGCCGGGCGGGCCTGGAGCTGGTCTCGATGCAGTCCCTGCTGTTCGGGGTCGAGGGCGCGGCGCTGTTCGAGGGCGAGGCGGGCCTGGACCGCCTGCGCGCCGGCATGGGGCGGGCGATCACCCTCGCCGGGCGGGTCGGCATTCCGAACCTTGTGTTCGGCTCGCCCCGCCAGCGCAACATGCCGGACGGCCTGGATCGGGAGGCCGCCGGGTCCCTGGCGGTGGACGTCTTCCGCCGCTTCGGCGATGCCGCGGCTGTGGCCGGGACGCGGATCTCGATCGAGCCCAATCCTGCCGCCTACGGAACAAACTTCCTCAACCGGATCGCCGAGGCCGAGGCCTTCGTGCGCCGCGTCGACCATCCCGCCATCACCCTGATCGTCGATGTCGGCGCCCTGCATATGAACGGCGACTTCGACACCGTCGAGGCGGTCGCCGAACGGGCCGTCGCCCTGGTCAGCCATGTTCACATCAGCGAGCCGAATCTCGACCCCGCCCCGGCCCGGGCCGGCCAGGCGGCGCGGGTAATGACGGCGATGACCGGCGCCGGTTACGGGGGCTGGTTCTCGATCGAGATGAAGGCGCGGCCCGAGCCCGGCCTCGCCGCCCTGGAGGCGAGCGTGGCGCGCCTGGTGGCCGCCGCCTCGCTCGCCCATCCGACGGAGCGCCCATGAAGGCCCGTGACGACCTGCTGGTTTCCGTCTGCTTCGCGGAGGTGCAGCCCGACGCCGCCAGTCTGGCCACGCTGACGACGCTGGCCCGCCGTCTCGCCGCCGGGTTCCGCTACTGGGAGCTGGTGCTGGTGGCCGACGCGGAGGCGGCGGCGGGGTTCGCCCCGTTCATGGGCTCGCTACCGAACGTCCGCCTGCTGACGGTGCGCCATGGCGCGCCCTTCTATCGCCGCCGTGCGGTCGCCGCGTCCGAGGCCATCGGCGACGTGGTGGTGCTGGCCTCGGTCGAGGAGCTGGCCGCCCTGGACGTGGTCGAGATGATCGGGACGGCCGACGCCGCCGGCAGCATCGTCATCGGTCGTCGCCGGCAGGGCTCGATGCTGAACCCCGGGCTTCGCGCGCTGGGCGGCGGGGCGGGGTTCCGGGTCGATGTGCGGGACATGCTGACCGCCGCCTATCCACGCACCCTGCTGAACCGCCTGCTGGCTCACCCGGACCGCCTGCTGGCCCTGCGTTTTCCGCCCGCCGACCACGGCATCCCGGTGCTGTGGCGCGACGCCAGCGACGGCGCGGCCCCGCGGCGCCAGCTGCAGGAGGTCGGCCGCCGCTTCAACCTGATCCAACGGCTGATGGTCAGCTCGGCGCCGCGCGTGCTGTCGCTGGTCTCGGCGCTGTCGGTGCTGGTGATCCTCTCGTCGCTGGCCTTCAGCGCCTACGCCGTCGTGGTCTGGCTGACCATGCCGACCCAGCCCGGCTGGTTCACCACCTCGCTGGTCCTCAGCCTGACCGCCTTCTTCCTCGGCTGCGCCATCCTCGGCCTGTCGATGGGCCTGCAGAAGGTCATCGAGCTGCTGTCGGGCGAGGCGAACGAGGACATTGTCGACGAGCAGGCCTCCGGCGACCTGTTCGGCCAGGTGATGCAGGAGCTGAATGTCGAGATCGACGCCGACCGGGCCGGGTCATGACCAGGGCCGGACCGGTCGATTATCTGATCGTCGGCGGCGGCTTCTACGGGGCGAGCCTGGCCCTGTTCCTGCGCTCGATCTCCGACCGGGTCATGGTCGTCGAGGCCGGGTCCGAGCTGCTGGGCCGGGCCTCGCGCGTCAACCAGGCCCGGGTTCACACCGGCTTCCACTACCCGCGCAGCGCCCTCACGGCGGTCAAGTCGATGGTCCTGCACCGTCGGTTCGCGACTGACTTCCCGGACGCCGTCGTCGACGACTTCCAGATGCTCTACGCCGTGGCGCGCAACCGCTCGAAGGTCTCGGCCAAGCGCTTCTTCCACATGTTCCGCGACATGGGGGCCCCCATTGCTCCGGCCACACCCTCGCAGGCGGCGCTGTTTGATCCGTCACGGATCGAGGCCGCCTTTGCCTGCAGCGAGTTCGCCTTCGACTACAGCGTGCTGCAGCGCCACCTCGCCAACCAGCTGGACGCGCTCGACATCGATCTGCGCCTCGACACGACCGTTCGGGAGGTCGAAGACCTTCCCGGCGGCGCCGTCGCCCGCCTGTCGACCGGTGAGGAGATCCGGGCCCGCTACATCTTCAATGTGACCTACGCCCAGCTCAACGCCGTGCTGCGGTCGGGCGGCCTGCCCGAGGCGGCGATCAAGCACGAGCTCGCCGAGGTGGCCCTGATCGAGCCGCCGCCGCAGCTGGCCGGCTACGGTGTCACGGTGATGGACGGGCCCTTCTTCTCGGCCATGCCCTATCCGGCCGAGGGTCTGCACTCCCTGACCCATGTCCGCTACACGCCGCACGCCAGCTGGACCGACCGCGACAGCCGCCTGTCGCCCTATGAGATCTTCGCGCGGATGACGCCGTCGACGCGTCACCGGCACATGATCCTCGACGCCCGGCGCTACGTGCCGGCCCTGGCCGAGGCCCGCTGGCGGCGGTCCCTCTACGAGGTGAAGACCGTTCTGGTGAAGAACGAGAAGGACGACGGACGGCCGATCCTCTACCAGCGCCAGCCGCAGGACTCCCGGATCATCTCGATCATGGGCGGCAAGATCGACAACATCTACGATCTGTTCGACCTGGTCCGGACGACCGAGCCGGAATGGGCCGGCGCGGACCTGCGACACCTGCGACGCTCGGCGGTGCTGGCGGCGGGCGGCTGATGCGGCTGTCGGGCGACTTCATCCGCTTCGGCGTGGTCTCGGTGCTGGGTCTTTGCGTTGACCTGGCCGTGGCCTGGTCGCTGGCGCGCTGGCTGGGCGTCCCGCTGCCGGCGGCGGCGTTCTGCGGCTTCCTCGCCGGCGCCGCGCTGAACTACGGCCTGCACGAGGCCTGGACCTTCGCCGCGAAGGATCGCCGTCCGTCCGTCCGTCGCGGCGGCCTCTACCTGCTGGCGCTCGGCGTCACCCTCGGGGTCCGCGTGGCCACGGTCGCGCTGCTGGAAGCCCTGGTCTTCCGGACCCCGGACCAGGCCCTGGCCGCGCTGGTCGCGGCGACGGGCCTGTCGTTCGTGGTCAACTATCTGCTGAGCAAGTATGTCGTCTTCCGCTCGCCCCCGGCGACGGCCCCATCAGAGTGACCATGACCGCTTCGCAAACCCCAACGGACTGGCGCGTGCCGGACCACCGCGTCGAGGCTTTCGGCCCGCGCGTCCATGACCATGTCCTGGTCATCCCGGTGATCAACGAGGGCGACCGCATCCGCGCCCAGCTGCTGCGCACCCAGGCGGCGAATCTCCCCGTCGACGTCGTGGTGGCGGACGGCGGCTCGACCGACGGCTCGCTGGAGGCCGGGTTCGTGCGTTCGGCGGGCGTGCGGGCGGTCCTGACCAAGACCGGCCCGGGCCGGCTGAGCGCCCAGCTGCGCATGGCCTACGCCTGGTGCCTGGGCGAGGGCTATCAGGGCATCGTCACGATCGACGGCAACGGCAAGGACAACGTCGAGGCGGTGGCCGACTTCGTGGCCCTGCTGAAGGACGGCTGCGACTATGTGCAGGGGTCGCGATACCGGCGTGGCGGCGTGGCCGAGAACACGCCGCTGGAGCGGACGGTCGGCAACCGGCTGATCCATGCGCCGATGCTGAGTCTTGCCGGCGGCCACTGGCTGACCGACACCACCAACGGCTTCCGGGGCTATTCGGCGCGGCTGCTCACCGACCCCCGGGTGGCGCCGTTCCGTGATGTCTTCATGAACTACGAGCTGCTGTTCTACCTGACCGTCCGCTCGGGACGGCTGGGCTACCGGGTCCAGGAGACGCCCGTCCGGCGCAGCTATCCGCGGGGCGAGGCGGTGCCGACCAAGATCAGCGGAACCGGGGCAAAGGCGGCCCTGCTGGCCCAGACCATCCGCGCGGCGCTGGGTCTCTACAACCCGTAAGGCTGCTCAGGCCGCATCGCGGGCGTCGACCAGTCGCCGGAAGGCGGGATTGTCGCGGTAGAGGGTGTCGTAGTCACCGACCGCGGTCAGCCGCCCCTTCTGCAGCACCGCGATGCGGTCGCAGTTGCGCACCGTGCTCATGCGGTGGGCGATCATGATCACCGTCTTCTGGCCGCTGAGGGCGGCCACGGCCCGCATGACCTCCTGCTCCGTCAGGTTGTCGAGCGCGCTGGTCGCCTCGTCGAAGATGATGATCGCCGGGTCGTTGTAGAGCGCCCGGGCGATGCCGATCCGCTGGCGCTGGCCGCCGGACAGGCGGACGCCGCGCTCGCCGACGGAGGTCTTGAAGCCCTGCGGCAGCTCGCCCTCGATGAAGTCGAGGATCTGGGCCATGCGGGCGCACTCGCGGACGCGGTCCTGGTCGATGCGATCGAGCGGCAGGCCCAGGGCGATGTTCTCCGAGACGCTGGCGTCGACCAGGAAGATGTCCTGCGGCACATAGCCGAGGTCCGCCTGCCAGCCTCTCATGTTCCCGGGCGTGACGGCGAGACCGTCCACGCGAATCTCCCCCGACTGCGGTTGCAGCAGACCCAGCAGAACGTCGACCAGGGTCGTCTTGCCCGCCCCCGTGCTGCCGACGATTCCGAGGGTCGAGCCGATCGGGATGGTCAGGTCGATGCCCTTGATCCCGGCAGCCTTGTCGCTGTCGTAGCTGAAGGTGACGTCCCGCAGTTCCACAACGCTGTGGGCGGGCAGGGCGGTCGCCGGCTCCCGCGGCAGCAACGCCAGGTCGTCGCGGCCGGCGAAGTCGGCATGGATCCCGGCCAGGGCCGCCGCCCCGAAGCGCATCTGGGTGATGGCGCCGTAGATGGCCTGCACCGCCGGGAGCATCCGGTAGCCGACGAAGGCGTAGAGGCCGAGCAGCGGCAGCACCTTGCCCAGCGCGCCGGCCTGGTGTCCGCCGTAGTGGGCCATCAGCCCGAGCGTCAGCAGGATGATGCCGCCGAAGGCGACGGCCTCGATCAGGAACTTCGGTGCGGTGGACAGGGTGGTGTTCATCGACTGGTAGTCGGCCATCCGGCGGGAGGCGGCCGAGAAGCGGTCGACATAGGTGGCCTCGCGTCCGAGAAGCTTGACCGGCTTGATCCCGCCGAGCGCCTCGGCCACGACCTGGAACCGCGCCCGGTTGGCTTTCACGCGGTCAAGCCCGACCCGCCCCAGGTAGCGCCGGACGGTAAGGTAGATCACGGCATAGGAGCCGCCGAGCACCGTGGCCATGATCGCGGCCACGACGGGATCGACGACCACCAGCAGGGCCAGCAGGGCGACCAGCGAGATGCTCTGGGCGATCACCTGCGACAGGGGGGCGAAGACCTGGCTTGCCAGCTGGTTCACCTCCGACAGCAGTCCCTTGGCCAGGTCGCCGGTGTGCCGGTTGAGGTAGAAGGCGTAGGGGCGGCGCAGGTAGGTGTCCAGCAGCCGCACGCCGATGCTGTGGGTGCGCATCTGGGTGTAGCGGTTGACCGCGTACTGGCCGACGATCCGCACCACGGCGGCGACGACCAGCAGCAGGAACGAGCTGAGGCCGAGGAAATACAGGAACTGGTCGGTGCTGGTGAAGGCCATCCGCTTGTAGAGCTGGTTCAGCGCGGCATAGCTGGTGATCATGTCCGGGTTGGCGATGACCGCCAGGAACGGCATCACCGAGGCCATGCCGATCACGTCGAGCATCGCCATGGCGATGACCAGAAGCAGCAACAGCATCGCCCGCCGCCGCTCGGCGGGGGTCAGCAGGTCGATGGCGGCGAAGAAGGTCTTCATGGTCGGCTGGCGGTCCAGGGCGGGTCGCCTTGCGGCGCGCACCGCGCGGCGGCTCGGGTCAGTTGGCGTGCGAGGGGTAGTAGCGTGAAAAGATGAAGCGGTCCGCCTGTTTGATGTGGGCGACGGCCGCCGGGTCGATCAGGGCGGCGTAGGGATTGCTGTCCATGGCGTTGACCCGGGTCGCCAGGTCGATGTCGCTGACGGCGCCGCCGGTCATGCGCGCGAAATCCGCGCCCAGCGTCTCCTGACGCAGCACATGCCTGACGCTGATCATCGCCGCGTCGTTGGCCGACAGCAGCGCATGGGGCTCGGGCGCGGCCAGCACCGACGTCCAGTCGGCGCAGCCGTAGAACAGCAGGTTGAGGGTCGCAAAGCCCATCCGGGCCTGCGCGTCGCGCTCGAGGTAGGCCTCGACCATGCGCCGGACATGGGGCTTGCGCTCGGCCGGACGATTCCAGCGCATGAAGCCCTCGACCCCGTTCCGGCCGTAGACGACGTCGTCGACGAAGTCCTCCAGCCGGTTGCGCTCCATGTCGGCGTAACCCTTGTCGCTCTCGCTGTGCATCTTGAAGTTATAGAGCGACAGGTACCAGGACACCGGCTCGCGGATGGTGATGAAGGTCTCCAGCGCGCGTTCGGCCCGCGACAGGTCGGCGAAGCCGGTGGCGTGCGGCTTGGTGACGAAGAGCCCGGCCCCGGCCGAGCGCCCGACCGCGGACTTGACCGCCGACCCCGCCGTCTTGGGGACATGCAGGTACAGGAACCGGGCGCCGGCGGGCGGCGCGTCGCGGCCCGCGCCGAGGATCTTGCGGAGTTGCTTCAACATGGTCGTCAGGTCTCGTGGCCAGCGCCCGGGGCGGCGCTGCCGGTGATCAGGGGCGTTTGTAGACGCTCGCCGCCGTCTCGACGTTCGACCGTCGCCGGATGAGCTCCAGCACGCCTTCGTCAGACTTCTGGGCCTCGGTGGGAGCGAACAGCGCCTTGCCGCGCGGATCAACGTCCGCCGGCGCGGCGCAGAGGAAGTAGGCGGCGAGACTCTTGCGCTGCTCATCCGGCGGGCAGGTCAGGGGCTCGGGCAGGCCGTGCCAGCTGTTCTGCGTCGTGTCGAAGACCACCGCCCGGTTGAAGCGCGGTTCGACGGATTTGATCAGGGCGCCCGGTCGTTCGGGGCTCTCGTTGCTCCACAGACCCAGATGTCCGCCCCACTCCGGCTTCCACCGCGAGTTCATGTAGATGATGATGTTGAGCTTGCGCTGCAGGCCGAGCTTGGGGTGGATCGAGTAGTCCAGATGGGTGTTCAGCTTGCCCCCCGCCCCGTGGATATGCCACCCGCCGCCGTTCAGGCCCGGATCGGCGTGGACGGGAATGCCGTCCAGCAGGTGCAGCGAGACGAGGTCCGTGAAGGCCTTCGAGTTCAGGTAGTTGAAGACCTGATAGGTGCAGGGCGGGAAGAGGTTCCAGTTGTTGCAGGTCTTCTTCAGCTCGATGGCGTTGTCGTAGGTATGCCAGGCGTCGCCGTCGAAGGCCGGGAACTCGGCCTCGAGCGCCCGGGCGAAGTCGTCGGTGAAGAAGTTGTCGATGATCGCGTGATCGAACGGCCCTTCCTGGCCGAAGGTGCGCGCCGCCGCGGCGAAGCCCTCAAGGTTGATCACCGATTCCATTCGATCACGCCTCTGTTCCCTGTCGGATGAAACCCTCCGAGCCCGGTGGTGCATGGTTTCCGGCGGTCGCCCGCTCTCCCGCCTGCAAGTGGCGGCGCCGGAAGCTGGCGTTGTCCTCGCAGGCGTTTTGCACAGATCGACGCTAGCAGAGTTGCCAGACCCGGCCAACCGCCGCCGCCTACCGCAGCGGCAAGATTGTCGCCGGATGTCCGCCGGGAAACAGTCCCGGCTGTATCGCGCCAAAGATCGCCGGACCGCTTGCGTCGGCGGCGGATGTCCAATTGAAACGAAGCCTGAGAGGCTTTGAAAATGGGTGAGATCGGGGGCGGCCGGCAGGCCGAAGCGGGACAGGCGCCGGCAGCGCCCAGTTTACCCTTTGAAACTCCGGCCTTAGAGAATAATCCACCCCCGGGCCCCGCCGCAGCCCAAAAGAACGCAGTGAGAGAGGTCGAAAATGAACGCGCGACTTACCAGTATAATTCAGAATATCGCGAGCGGATCGCTGTCGCGCCAGGTTGCACGAAAGATTGTAAAGACCCTGAACATAGGGGACCTTGACTATAAGATTCATGCTGGCGTGCTGGACCGTCCGCATTATGCATATGTGATGCTCAACGGGGCACGATTGGCCCGGGCGTTAGGGTTGATGCGAATCAGCGCCCTTGAGTTCGGATGTGCTGGCGGAAAGGGACTATTGGCGCTGGAGCGCATCGCCAAAATGGTCAAGCAGGAAACCGGTGTAGACGTTGATATCTACGGATTCGACACCGGTAAGGGGCTCCCCGATCCTGTAGACTATAGAGACCTGAAGTATCACTGGAAGTCAGGGTTCTTCGCGATGGACGAGCAAAAGCTCTCGCCGAACCTTGAGAAATCGAAAATCGTCTTTGGTAACGTGAAAGACACTGTTGGGACCTTTTTCGAGGAATACAAACCGGCTCCGGTTGCATGCATATTCCACGACTTGGATTTTTACTCCTCTACTATAGATTCATTCAAGATCCTCGATGCGAACCCGGACAGGTTTCTGCCCCGCGTGTTTAACTATTTCGACGACATTATTGGTGGCGACCTCGAACTCTATTGCGACTGGACGGGGGAGAGGCTCGCGATAAACGAGTTTAACGACAGCCACAGTGATCGAAAGTTCTCACCCGCTTACCATCTGCTGGCAAGCCGAGAACAAAACAGGTGGTATCATCAGATCCGTATTCTGCACTTCTTTGCGCATACAGGATACGATACCTTCATCAGCAAGGAAGATCAGCAGATCCCGATCTGAGGAAGGGTTTCCCGGTTACGGTGGATTGGACGGCTCAGGACGCAGTCGATCGGTAGCCTTGGGGGTTCGCCGACTGCCAGGCCCAGGCGGACCGGCATATGTCTCCCAGATCGCGCTCGGCGCGCCAGCCGAGCAGCGCCAGCGCCTTCGACGGGTCGGCGACGCTCGAGGCCGTGTCGCCCGGACGGCGGGCGACGATCCGGTAGGGAATGGTGCGGCCCGACGCGGCCTCGAACGCCCGGATGACCTCAAGCACCGTCGCCCCCCGTCCGACGCCGACATTGATCGCCTCGCAGCCGGGCCGCGATGCGCAATAGGTCAATGCGGCGGTATGGGCCTTCGCCAGGTCGACGACGTGGATGTAGTCGCGCTCGCCGGTGCCGTCCCGGGTCGGGTAGTCGTCGCCGTAGACGCTCACGAACGGGCGGCGACCGACCGCCACCTGCGACACGAACGGCAGGAGATTGGCCGGCGGTCCGAGCGGATCCTCGCCGATGCGACCGGATTCATGCGCCCCGACCGGATTGAAGTAGCGCAGCAGCACGGCCGAGGCCCCGGATCGGGCGGCGACCCAGTCGCGGATGATCTCCTCGATGAACTGCTTCGTGCGCCCATAGGGGTTGATCGGCGACAGGGGGTGGGCTTCGTCGAAGGGCAGGTAGCGCGGCTCGCCGTAGACCGTTGCCGACGACGAGAAGACGATGCGGTGGCATTCGGCCGCCTCCATCGCCCGGAGCAGGGCGATCGAGCCCTGCACATTGTTCTCGTAGTACTCCAGCGGAAAGGCGGCCGACGCCCCGACCGCCTTCAGGCCCGCGAAATGGATCACGGCATCGGGCCGGAACGCCTTCAGGCTCTCGGCCAGCCGCTCGCCCTGGCGCAGGTCGCCCGCGACGGTTTCGAAGGGGCGGTTGGTCAGGGTCCGTACACGGTCCAGCGCCAGGGGCAGGCTGTTGACGTAGTTGTCGTAGACACAGACCTCATGGCCCTCGCCCAGCAGCTCGGTGAGCATGTGGGAGCCGATGTAGCCGGCGCCGCCTGTAACGAAGACCTTCATGCGCGCCCGGACGCCTCCCCGCCCCCGGCCGCGTCGCCCGGCGCGGAGAACCCCTTCAGCCTGCGCCGCAACGACCACCAGCCCTGCCAGGCGCGCAAGACCAGACGATGAAACCCGCTGTCATAGGCGCGCGCGAAGATATCGGCATAGAGCGGGCGCACACCGGCCCCCTTTCGGTGCGGATAGTGCCCGAACCAGGGGTTCGGGTTTCGGAAATTGAAGTCGTGGTAAACGCAGCGGACCCCCGTCCGTGCCCGGACCACAGGCAGGCTGAACTGGTCGCGCGTCCTGAAGCGGCTGAACAGGTCGCGCCACAGACCCATTGCCGCATCCATGTCCGGCGCATTGTGGTTCTTCAGCATGATGGTGGCCTCGATCAGGCCCTGGTCGTCGGCGAAGCCCTCCGCGCGGTAGGCCGCCAGTTCGGCCCGCAGGGTCGCCGGATCGCCCTTGCGGCCGTTGATGCAGGCCTCGACCTCATCGGCGACACAGTCCCGGGTCGGATGCCGGAACACGCCGAGCGCCGCGCCGGAGGCCAGGAAGCGCTCGAACAGCTCTGACGTCCGGCCCAGCAGCCGGACATTGCCGTCGATGTAGAGCGAGGCGTCGTAGCCCGGCAGCTCGCGGTGCATCAGCGCCTTGTAGTGGAGGTTGGCGGCCTTGGGCGATCCGTAGTCGGCTGGATCGACCCGGATCACACGCCAGCCGGCCGGTTTGAGATCCGGATCGTCGGTGACGACGACATAATCCAGAGCCGCCTCCCGCACCACGGGTGGGAAGACACGGTCATAACCGCCGAACACGGCCGTGTAGACGAGCAACTTCATGACCCGCTCCGCCGGATGCGGTCGCGCAGGCCGCGACGGGTCTCCGCCGCCTTCGTCCTCAACCAGCGCCAGGGCAGGGCGAGACCGGCCTGCAGGCGCCAGGGCGGCAGCGCCACCTCCGGGGCCCCGTCGGCGCGGGCGCGGGCCCAGGCGATCTGGGCCCTGAAATGGCGGGGCGTCATCAGGGTCGGGCGCAGCAGGGCGGCCAGGCGCGTCTGCCGCACCTTGCCGGCGCGCTGCAGGCCGTTGTCGCCCTCCATCTCCCCGTGGTGAACGATGGCCGCCGCCGGATTGTACTGGTAGCTCAGGTCCAGGAACCGGGCCCTGGCGAAGAACTCCTGACCGATGAAGCCGTAGATCTTCATCCGCTCACTGAAGAGGCCCATCGCGATCCAGTCCTCCCGCAGAAGGCTGATGTTGTTCTCGATGAGGAACAGATCAGGCCGCTCGCGGTCCAGGGTGCGGATGGTCTTCGGCGTCAGCGGCGGCAGGGTCGACAGGCGCTCGACCTTGGCCATCATACGGGTGTCGGCGGGATCGGAGGGGCGGCGCGGGCCACCCGTGATGACCCCCGGTCGGGCCGAGTCGCGGTGGGCCGCGATGAAGCCCGGCTCGGGAAAGCTGTCGTCATCCAGCACCGCCACGACGCGACCGTCCGCCGCCAGGATGCCGGCGTTGCGGGCGAGGGCCAGGCCGTAGCCGGTGCAATGGGTGTTGACCCACTTGAGGTCGAAGCCGGGCCGCTGCCGGGCGAGCATCGCCTCGGTGTCGTCGGTGGAGCCGTCGATGGCCACCACGACCTGAAAGTCCCGCTCGCCCTGGGCGTCGAGGGCCTGAAGCAGGCGCTCGACCACCGCCGAGCGATTGTAGGTGGTTATGACGATCGAGAAATCCACGGGCGTCATGTCCGCGCCGCTGAAAGGTCGTTCAGCGCCGCGATCACGGGCGCCATCTTGGCTGTCCACGTCAGGTTCGCCTCCGCATGGCCGCGCATTCGTTCCGGATAGTCAGGGCGTGACACTCGCAGATCGTCAAAAAAGGCGATGACCGCGCTGATATCAACCGGCGTATCATTGACCGGGGCATGGAAAGCGTAGGGAAAATCCGGCCCGAAGTCCCTGTCGCTGTTGGCGATCACGAACGGAAGCCCCCGGGCGCAGTACTCGCGGGACTTGATGTCGGACGTGTCGGCCTTGATCCGGTGCATGCCCAGGCTCGAGACGCCGATCTGGCATCGGGCGAGGTGATCGTCGAGCGCCGCGCCGGACATCGGGCCTAGGAAGCGGACCCGTTCGCCGATCCCCCGGGCGGCGACCCGCTCGCGCAGGAAACCCTCGACGCTGCCCGAGCCGATGATGTCGAACGCGACGTCCCGGACCCCGCCCCCCGCCACATAGTCGGCGAGGCCGTCGATCATCCGGTCGTAGGCGTGCCGAAGGCCGAGGTTGGCGACGCCCACCAGCCTGATCGCGTCGTTCGTCGCCGCCGGGGCGACCGGGAAATCCTCCGGCCGCACGCCGTTGTCGGTTTGGATGGTCGGGATGCCGAACAGGCGCTCCGCCTCTGAGAACGTCACCACGCGGTCCACATAGCGGCCGAGTCTGTTGCGGGTCAGGCGGTCCACAGCCCCCAGCAGACGCTCGCGGGGCGTCACCTGTTCGGCGGCGTAGGGCCAGGTCGGCACCTCGACGAACACCGGGCGGCGCGGCGATTGGCGTTGCAGCCGGGCCAGCAGCGCCAGCAGCGCCGGGGTGCACCGCTGATGCCGGATATAGATGTAGTCGGCGGTCGGGGCCGCGCGCCCTATGACGTCATAGAACCCGGTCGCGTGAAGCCTCTGGCGGGCCAGCGGCCCCGCCGGCTGCCGGTAGACCGTCTCGCCGTCGCGTTCGACGCTCAGGCCGCGCAGGAACCAGGTCTCGACCGGTCCGACCGCCGCCGTCAGGGCGGCCACCTGGGCGTCGATCTTCCTCGCCACCCCCATGATGTGCGGTTCGCCGATGTCGAGGCGCGCGATGTAGACGCCCGATCGCCTGGTCATCCGGCGTCCCTTGCCGGACAGGCCCGCCACAGCGCCTCGAGATCGATCTGCACCCTGTAATCGAAGAAGTGATCCTCGACCTCGGCCCGGCTGGTCGTCGCTCCGACCGGGAAAGGATCGCGCTCGGGCCGCCCCACGGAGGAGAAATAGTCGTGGAACTTGAACCCGTCCCCGACGACCTTTTCCGAGGAATGCAGCCAGTAGGCCGGTATGCCGTAGGCGTCGGCGCAGATTATGCCGTGCAGGGACGAGGAGATGATCCGGTCGCAGCTGGCGATCTGGTCGACGACGGTTTCGATCTCGCCGTTGATGTCGATGGGCAGGACATCGCCCCAGGTCCGGGCGGCGGCGAAGAAGGCATCGTCCTGCTCGCGGAAGTGGGCGATCAGACCCAGGGCGTAACGCCGCGGCGCCGGCGCGGGCGTGTAGAAGCGCGGCAGCAGCAGGGCGGCGTCGCCGACCACCTCCGGCGGGGTGACGCCGGCCTTGCGGAGCTTCTCGACCGAACGCCAGCCCCGCACCGCCCGCAGTGCGGCCGCGCGATCGCCGACGGGCGCGTCGGTGCTGATGAACCCGGCTCCCCAGATGATGGCCCGCGGATCGCCGCTCGCCGCGCCCAGGTGGCTGCCGATCCAGTAGTGCACAGGCGGGCGCGCGACCGGGTAGAGTTCCGCGGCATGGACGACCCGGCGGCCAGATATCCTGGCGGCCATCCAGGGGTTCAGCTTGTCGCCCCAGTTGGCGGCCGCAGCGCCGTACTTGGGCCAGCGCATGACCAGGGCGTTGCTGTCGAGCAGGAAGCCGGCGGTCTGCGCCGATCGGCGAGGCAGCTCACGGACATGGCGCCGGACGGTATCGAGGGGGCCGGCCATGAAAACGGTCGCTCCTGTTCACTTCGGGCCAGATAGCGGGCGCGATTGACCCAAGGCAATCACATTCTCGCCCGCCGTGCTGCGGTCAGCGAGCGCGCCTGAAAAGCCCGCTGACGCAGCGCCGGATCGCATAGAATTTCTCGCGCGGCTTAAGGCTTCTGGCCGGCAGGATCTGCGTCACCAGGCAGGTCGGGGTAGGATAGTCGAGGTCGAACAGCACACGCAGCTTGCGGCGGTCGATGCGCTCCAGCGCCCAGGCCTCGAAGGCCAGGCGCTCATCATGGGTCATCAGCCCCAGCGTCTCGGCGTGGCGCGCGTCGGCGATGTACTGGCGGCCGATCCGGTCGAAATCGATCTTTCGCAGCGCCTCCGGCCCGGTCAGGTTGTGGGCGTGGGCGCGCTTGAGCAGGAGCTCTGCGTCAACCCTGGCGCCCTTGCCGAAGTAGAACAGCCGCAGTGCGGAGGCGCTGTCCTCGCCGGTCGGGCCGGGTTCAAGCGGCGGAAACCGCAGGAAAGGCTCCTTCAGAAACGCCCTTGTGCCGCTGCTGAGCCACGGTCCGCGCCCGGCCCTGTAGTCCGCCATGTCGAAGACCTCGAGCGCCGCCGGCCCGGCCTTCCGGTTCCGCGCGACGGTCTCGAGGAGCACGTCCGGCGCGTCATCGTCAGTGAAGGGAACGTACCGCGACTCCACGAACGTCAGGTCCGGCCGCCGCTCGAAGGCCTCGACGAGCGTGGCGACGCGGTCCGGCGTGCAGATGTCGTCGCCGGCCAGGAAGACCACGATGTCGCCGCTCGCCATCGCCACCACCTCGCTGAAGTGGCGAACGATGCCCCGGTTGGCGGCCGTCTTGTTCAGGACGATGGAGTGCGGCCCGCTGTAGGCGGCGGCGTAACCCTGCATCACCTCGAAGGTGCCGTCCGGCGAGCAGTCATCCGACAGGATGATCTCCATCTTCGGATAGGTCTGCGCCAGCACCGAGGCGATGGCGGCCTTCACATAGTCTTCCTGGCGGTAGGCGAGAAGGATCAGGCTGACGGAGGGCGCCATGGGCAGGGTCCGGGTATGGGGCGGCGTCGGCGGGACGCCGCGGGTTTTCGCCGGGTCACCCGGGCGAGGCTGGGGCTTCTATACGTCGGGGCGGTCCGTGGGCAATGCGCCATGGCCGTCCGGAGCAGCGGCGGCCCGACCGTTCCCTTCACCGCCTTCAAACCGGGCGCCGCACCAGCGCCCGGGCAGCCGCCAGGACAGAGTCGCGATAGAGGGGAGCGTCGCGCCATTGCGCGAGGCCGGCCTGTCGCAGCGCCGCGAACGCCGCGGGCTCGTCGAGCAGCCTCAGCACGGCCTTCGCGGCGCCGGCGTCGCCGTCCGCGCCGTCGATCACGACCGCGTTCACGCCGTGCCGGCAGTAGCGGGCGATCTCGCCCACGGGCGTGACCACCGGGACCAGCCCCATCTGCATGGCTTCGGTCACCGACATGGCCATGCCCTCGTACCGGCTGGTCTGCAGGCAGAAACAGGCGCCCGTCTCGACCAGACGCCGGCGCACGGCGTCGAAGGGCATGCCCTCCTCGAGGGAGACGGCGTCCTCCAGCTTGAACTCGGCGACCTTTGTCCGGAGATGTCCGGCCTCGCCGCCATCGGGGCCTATGATGTGGAACCGGGCGTCCGGCCGCGCGGCATGCACGGTCGCGAACAGGGCGACGGCGCGTCCGATGTCCTTTTGCGGCGACAGCCGTCCCCAGAAGGCGAAGATCGGGGCCGGCGTCCGGTCGGGCCCAGCCAGGGGGTCAAGCCGTTGCGACAGGTAGGAGATGGTCGTGACAGGCTTGTCCGGCCGCCGGGGAAAGCGTTGCGCCACGGAGGCGTCGCTGTCGGTCCAGACCGCATCGCAGAGGGCCAGGGCGGCGCGGGTGGCCAGCCGGTCGGCGCCGTGGGCGTCCAGTGAATTGTGCACGAACAGCACCAGTTTCGTGCGCGGCCGCAGCAGCTTGACCAGGATCCCGACCAGCGCCGACCGCCACAGCGAGACCACCAGAACCTCGGGCCGTTCGGCGACCAGGGCGGCGGCTGCGCTGATAATCCGGGCGAGATTGAAGGTCGCTCCCCGTCCGGCGCGCGAATGGACCTCGGGGAAGATGTAGCGAAGCTGGAAGGTCAGGTCGGGCTCGTCGACGGCGGCCATCGTCCGGGCGGCGGCCTCGACACCCCCGATGCCGTCGTAGGGGATCAGGTGAATGATCTTGGGCATGCCCGCTCCAGCACCTTGCGATAGGCGGCGAACATCGCCCCCTGGCTGAACTCATCCTCGGCCAGCCTACGCCCGGCGGCGGCCAGGCGCTGCGCCAGGTCCGGGTCCTGCCGCAGCGTCCGCAGCGCGGCCGCGAAGGCCTCGGGTGACTGGTCGGCGGCGAGCAGGCCGCACCCCCCGGCCCGGGCCAGCAGGTCGCTGATCCCGGCGACATCGGACCCGACGATCGGCAGGCCCTTGGCCATGGCCTGCAGCAGCGAGGTGCTCAGGGTCTCGCCGTCGGACGCATGAACATAGATGTCCAGGGTCTCGAACCAGGCCTTCAGGGGAGCGTCGCCCAGGTAGCCCGGAAAGTCGACGATCCCGTCCAGCCCCGCCGCCGCGGCGCGGGCGGCGAGTTCCGGCCGTGTCTCGCCGTCCCCGGCAAGGGTCAGTCGCCAGTGGTCGGCGCCATCGGCGTCGCGCAGCCGGGCCGCCGCCTCGACCAGCCGGTCCTGCCGCTTGCCGGCCGAAAAGCGGGCCGCCATACCCACCACGCAGGGACGTCCGTCGAGGGGGCGGCGGGCCCCGGGGGCGAAGGCCTCGATGTCGATGCCGTTGGGGATCAGGGCGACCTTGTCCTCGCGCCAGAACGGCCCCAGACCCCGCTTCAGCGCGTCACGGTAGTCGGGGGTCAGCACCACGACCGTATCGGCCAGCAGCATCAGCAGGGCGCTGGCCACCCACTCGGATCGCGTCTTGAGGCTGTTCGTCTGATGCTCGACCGCGACCACGGGCAGGCCCCGGCCACGGGCATAGAGCCAGCAGGGCAGGATGGCCTTGACGCTGTGCAGCACGATGGCGTCGGGCGCCGCGGCTTTCAGGGCGGCGAACAGACCCGTCCAGGACCGCCACGGCTTGCCGGCCGTGGCGCGGATGTAGTGGCGCGGGATCGTCCGCTGCGCGCACAGGGCTTCGTACTCCGGCAGCAGCGGCTCGATCCCGAGGAAGACCATCCCGGTGCGCCAGCCGCGGTCGCCCGCCGCCGAGGCCGCAGCCGCCAGCGCGAAGGCGACGCTGCCGTGTCCGCCCAGGCCGGAATAGAGAATCTGCAGCACGTTCATGGCGGGACGACCCTAAAGCGCCCCCGTCCGCCGGCCCGGGCCTGACGATCGGCGGCGGGTCCGGCGGGCGGCGGCGTCCGACTGGCTAAAGCCCTGCGCCCGCCTTGTCGACCCGCCAGGACCGGGTTCCGCCGGCTACGCCGACGGTCAACGGGCCGTCATTCCCGCCACAGGCGAACCCGTATCACCGTCATCTGAAAGCGATAGACAGATCGATGAGCAGCGTTCTATAGCTCGAAAATCATTGTTTTACGGCGTGTGCTAGATGCGCCGAAGAAACCATACCCAGGGGGTTACCATGTCTCAGTCGTTTGGTGCGAAGCGTCGCCGGCTTTCGCTGCTGGCCAGCTCCTCCCTCGTTGTCGCCGGCCTTGTGGCCGGGGTCACCGGTACGGCCGTGGTCGCCACGCCGGGCCAGGCGCTCGCCGCCAGCGAATGCGGCGACGCGACGGCCAACGGCGGCACTGACGACGTCTTTATCTGTGTCGACACGGTCGCCTATCCGAACGGCATTAACTACACGGGCGCCACGGACGGCAGCCTGGGGCTGCTGCTGCAGGATGGTCTGGTCGTCGCCGATGACGGCATCCGCGTCGTCGGCGCCGCCGGAGAGGATCTGACGATCCAGACCCTGCAGATCTTCGCCAACACCGGCGACCTGAACATCACCAACACCACCGGCCGCGGCATCAACGTCTCCTCGCCCGACAGCAATGTCATCGTCGACCTGCGCGACAACGACACGCTCGACGCCGCGATGGTGATCACCGCCGACCAGCAGGGCATCCGCGCCGTCGGTCAGGGCGTGTCGACCGGCGACGTCGACGTCCTGCTCACCAACGGCACGGTGACCTCCGCCACCAGCACCGGCATCTTCGCCCAGACGGGTTCGGGCGACATCACCGTCGAGCTCGGCTCGGCCAGCGTGTCCGGCAACCTCGCCGGCGTCGAGATCGACACGGGCGGCGCGGGCGTCATCGACCTGTCCAGCACCGGCGGCTCGGTCACCAGCACGACCGCTGCGGGTATCGTGGCCGGCAATGGCGCGGGCGGCATCACCGCTGACCTGGCTTCGAACGTCAGCGGCGTGGTCGGTATCAACCTCAACAGCACGGGCGGCGTCACCCTCACCTCGGCCGGCACGGTGACCGGCACGGGCGTGGGCTCGGCCGGCATCTCGGTGACCGCCGGCAACGGTTCGGCGGCCCTGGTCACGGTGACCGGCGACGTCAACGCGGTTGGCGTCGGCGTCGACGTGTTCGGCGGCTCGGGCGGCGCGACCGTCACGGTCGGCGACGTCACGTCCACCGGCGGCGCGGGCGTCAATGTCGAGACGGCCTTCGGCGGCAACGCCAGCCTCACCACCACGGGCAACGTCTCCGGTACGACCGGCATCACCATGAACGCCGGCGTCACCGGCGCGGCCACGCTCACCACCGGCGGCACGGTCACCGGCACGGCCGGCGCGGGCGTCAGCATCACCCAGAACGACGGCGTGACCACGGTCGATACGACCGCGGGCCTGGTGTCGGGCACGACCGCCGGCATCCTCATCACGTCCGATCAGGGCGCGGTCAACCTGACGACCGGTTCGGCGGCGGGCGGCACGGGCGCCGGCGTCTCCGTTGTTACCGGGTCCGGCAACGTGACCATCGACACGACCGCGGGAACCCTGACGTCGACGAGCAATGTCGGCCTTAGCGTGCAGTCGGTTTCCGGTGACCTCGATGTCACGGTTGGCGCGATAACCGGGGCCGCCGGCGGCATCCTGCTCACCGACAGCGGCAACATCGACCTGACGGTCGAGGGCGCCGTGGTCGGCACGGCGTTTAACGGGTATGGTTTCGGGGTTGTCAGCAACTCGGGAGACGTCACTGCCGAGGTTACGGCGACCGGCAGCCTCACCCCCGGCATCAACAATTACGGCCTCATCCTCCAGAGCGCCACAGGCGCTGTCCAGGCGACGGTCGACGGGACGGTCAATGGCGTGGTCGGGCTGTTCAGCAGCACCGGCAACGTCTCGCTCGACGGCGCGGGCTCGATCAGCTCCGGTCAAGTCGAGTCGGCGCTCGTGATCCAGACCGGCTCGGGTGACGTGACCATCGCCTACAACGGCACGGTGACGGCCACGGGGCCGGAGGACGCGGTCCGGATCGCCACGACCAACGGTGATGTCACCGGGACCTTTGGCGGCGCCATCACCTCGGCCAACGGCGACGGCGTCGAGATCGACGTCATCGGTACGGGCCTGGTCAACCTGACCTTCAACGGCGTGGTGGACGGCGGCGCGGGCGCCGGCGACGACGGCATCGACATCTCGACCAACACCGGCGCCATCACCCTGGTGACCAACGCGGCCGTCATCGGCGAGCCGGGCGTTGTGCTGAACAGCGCCGGCGGCGTGATCACCTATGACGCCAACGCGGACGTCACCGGCGACGCCGGCGGCATCACCGCCGCCAACACGACCGGCGCGATCACCATCAACGTCAACAACGCCGGCACCGACGTCCAGGGCGACTTCGACGCCAACCTGGCGGGCACGGGCGTCCAGGCCGTGACCACGGCAGGCGGCGCGGTCACCGTCACCTCCGACGCTCTCACGACGATCGGCGGCTCGGTGGGCGTCAACGCCCAGGCGAACAACGGCGGCAACGTCACGGTCAACACCCTCGGCTCCGTGACCGGCACGGGCGGCAACGGCGTGAACGCCCAGGCGCTCGGCGGCGGCAACATCGACATCGACGTCGCGACCGTCACCGCCACCGGCGCGGGCGTCGTGGCCTCGGCCGACATCGGCACGATCACGGTCGACAACAGCGGCGTGGTCGGCGGCGGAAACTTCGGCGTCCGCACCATCGCCCAGGCGGGCACGACCACGATCACGACGGGCGCGAACGTCACGGCCTCGGCCGGCGACGGCATCGACGCCAGCAGCACCTCGGGCCTGATCGACATCAACGGCGGCGCCTTCCTGATCCAGGGCTCGGCCAACGGCATCGACGCCAGCAGCACGACCGGCAACATCGACATCCTGACGTCGGGCGTGACCACCGGCCAGACCGGCACGGGCATCCGGGCCACCACCGGCGGCAATGTGAACATTGACGCCAACGGCGCGGTGAACGGCGCGGCCGGTGTCTCGGGCTCCAGCACGGGCGCGACCGGTACGGTCACGATCGACACGGCGGCCCTGGTCACCTCGACCGCCGGTACCGGCATCGTCGGCCTTTCGGACGGCGGCCTGATCCAGATCACCGCCAACGGCGTCAGCGCCACGGGCGGCGGCGGCATTGCTGGCGTGAGCAATACGGGCAACATCAACATCGACACCACGGCCGCCGTCACGGCGACGGGGGCGGGCATCCAGGCCAGCACCGGCGGCAGCGTCGACATCGACGCCAACGCGGCGGTCACCGGCGCGACCGGCGTCATCGGGGTCTCCTCCGGCGCGGGCGGCACGGTCACCATCGACACGGCGGCCCTGGTCACCTCGACCGCCGGCGGCGGCATCTTCGCCGCCTCGCTCGACGGCACGGTCCAGGTCACCGCCAACGGCGTCAGCGCCACCGGCGGCAACGGCATCAACACCGCCAGCGTGACCGGCAACATCAACATCGACACCACGGCCGCCGTCACGGCGACCGGAACCGGCATCCAGGCCGGCACCGGCGGCAACGTTGACATCGACGCCAACGCGGCGGTCACCGGCGCGACCGGCGTGTCGGGCACGAGCACCGGCGCCACCGGCACGGTCACCATCGACACCGCCGCCCTGGTCACCTCGACGGCCGGCAACGGCGTCAACGCCAGCACGGTCGGCGGGGCCATCCTCATCGACACCAATGGTGTCAGCGCCACGGGCGGCAACGGCATCAACGCCGCCAGCACGACCGGGTCGATCAACATCGACACCAACAACGCCAGCGCCACTACGGCGACGGGGATCGGCATCGCCGCCACGACCGGCGGCGCCGGCCTGATCGACATTGACGTGGTCGGCGGTTCGGTGACGGGCGCCAGCGCCGTGTTCGCCTCGGCCACCGGGACCGGCTCGGTTTCGGTCCTGGACGTCGATGCGGCGAGCTTCACCGGCACGACCGGTGACGGCATCACCACGAGCACCAACAGCGGCCTGAACAGCGTCGACATCATCGGCGACGTCACCGGCGCTCTTGATGGCATCGACGCCACCAGCACCAGCGGCAACGTCAGCGTCTTCGCCGGCGCCAATGCGGTGCTGGGCGCGGGCGGCTCGGGGATCAACGCCGCGACCGGCGGCGCGGGCAACGTGCTGGTCGACACCTACACCGGCGGCACCATCACCGGCCTCACCGGCATCTCGGCCTCGACCACCGGCACGGGCACTGTGACGGTCTCTACCGAAGATCTGGTCACCGGCACGGCCGGCGACGGCATCTCGGCGAGCAGCAACTCCGGCGCGGTTACCGTCACGGTCGGAACCGGCGGCGTCAGCGCCACCGGCGGTGACGGCGTCGCCGCCGACTCCGTCACCGGGCTGGTCATCGTCACCTCGAACGGCGCCATCACGGCGAGCGAGAACGGCATTGCGGCCAAGTCGGACGGTGTCGTTCTGGTCACCGTCAACGCCGACATCACCGCCCTGGGCGCGGCCGGCGTGGACGCCAGTTCCGGCGCCGCGGCCTCGACGGTGGTCATCGCCGACGGCGTGACCATCGACCCGCAGGACTTCGGCGTCAGCACGGTCGCCGCGACCGACGCGACCATCACCGGCGGCGTCAACGTCACGCTCGACGTCAACAACACCGACGCTGACTTCACCTCCATCGGCGCCTTCGCCGAAAGCACGGCCGCGGCCGATACCGGCGCGGGCGATCCGGCGGTCGAGATCACCTTCGGCAACGGCCTGACCATCACGGTCGACGACGGCTTCGGCGGCGAGGCTGATGGCTCCGCCGCTGTCGCCGGCCTCGCCTCCTCGGCTGGTACGGCCAGCGTCGACATCGACCTCGGTACGGTCAACATCGACGTCGTCGGCGACAACAGCATCGGCGTTCTCGCCCAGTCCGACCTTGGCGACATCACGATCGTCGTCGACGGCGGCACGATCGACATGGTCGCCGGCGATGGCGTCGACGGCTCGGGCAACCTCCCGGGTTCGGCCGGTGTCGCGGCCCTGTCCAGCGGCGGCGACGTGGTGATCACCAACGGCGCGGCCATCAACGTGGCCAACGGTCTCAACGCGGCCGGCATCTTCGGCGGAACCACGGGGGCCGGAACGGTCACCGTCACCTCGACGGGCGCGATCGTCTCCACCGACGGCGGCGTCATCACCAACGCCGAGACGGGTGCGACCCTGGTGACCAACAGCGCGTCCATCAATGCGGGCAGCGAAGGCATCAGCTCGGAAAGCACCACCGGCGCGATCACGATCAACAACAACGCCGGCGGCGTGATCACCGCGGTCGACGACGGCATCAACGTCTTCTCGAACTCGGGCAACGTCGTCGTGACGACCGCTGCGGCCATCACCTCGACCGCCGACGACGGCATCGACACCTCGACCGCCGGCGCGGGTACGTCCACCGTCACGGTGTCGGCCAACATCACGGCCGCCGACGACGGCGTCGTGGCCGTCACCTCGGCCGGCCAGAACACCGTCAACTTCAACGCCGGCGTGATCGACGCAGGCGCTTCGGGCACCGGTATCCTGGCCACCACCACGGGCGGTGGCGGCATCACGGTCACGGCCCTCGCCGGCACCTCGATCCACGGCTCTTCGGAAAGTGGCATCGAGGCCAGGGCCCTCGGCGTGACCAACGCCAATGTGGTCGTCACCAGCGCGGCCAACATCGGCAGCGTCGGTGACCGGGTCACCGCCGTCGGCGTCCTTGGTACGATCCAGGGCGGCGGCGCCGGAAACGTCACCGTCACCAACACCGGCGTCGTCTTCGCCGACGGCGTGGGCGTGGCGGCCGGTTCCGCCGGCTCGGGGGCTGTAACCCTCGCCAACTCCGGTGCGGTCACGGGCAACGGCTTCGGCCTCTTCAGCCAAAGCGTCGCCGGAACCTCGACGGTGACCAACACCGCCGCGGTGAACGCCGGCGCCGCCGGCATCACCTCGCAGGTCAACACCGGCGCGGGCGCCTCGCAGGTCACCAACTCGGCGGCGGTCACCTCGACCAGTTCTGTCGGCATCACCACCACCACCGCCACGGGCGTCAACACCGTCAACAACAACGCGGGCGGCGTGATCAGCGCGAGCCTGGACGGCATCAACGCCATCTCGACCTCGGGCAATGTGATCGTCACCAACGCGGCGGCGGTCACCTCGACCACCGCAGACGGCATCCAGACCGCTACGGGCGGCGCGGGCACGTCCTCGGTGACCAACTCGGCGGCCGTCACGGCCAACGGGGCCGGCGGCCGGGGCATCGTCACGGCGACGGGGACGGGGACCAACACCGTCGCCAACAACGCCGGTGGCGTGATCAGCGCCAACAACGACGGCATCAATGCCGGTTCGACCTCCGGGAATGTCATCGTCACCAATGCGGCGGCGATCACCTCGACGGCCGCGGAAGGCATCCAGACCTCGACCGGCGGCGCGGGTACGTCGTCGGTGACCAACTCGGCGGCGATCAACGCGCTCGGCGCGGGGATCGACACCTTCACCGACGCCGGCGCCAACGGCGTCACCAACTCGAGGTCGATCACCTCGACCGGCGGCCGCGGCATCGACGCGGACTCCACCTCCGGCGCGGTGACGGTCGCCAACAACGCCGGCGGCGTGATCAGCGCCCTCAACACCGGCATCCTGGCGACGTCGGGAACCGGCAATGTGGTGGTCACCAACGCTGCGGCGGTCACCTCGACCGGCAATGATGCGATCCGCGCCAACACGGCCGGTGCGGGCACGGTCAGCGTCACCAACTCGGCGGCCCTCACGGCCAACGGGGCGGGCGGCCGCGGCATCGTCACGGCGACGGCGACGGGCGCCAACACGGTGACCAACAACGCCGGCGGCGTGATCAGCACCAACAACGACGGCATCAACGCCGTGTCGGACTCCGGGAACATCATCGTCACCAACGCGGCGGCGATCACCTCGACGGCCGCCGAGGGCATCCAGACCTCGACGCTCGGCGCCGGTACGTCCTCGGTGACCAACTCGGCCGTCATTTCGGCCACCGCCGGCTACGGCATCACCGCGCGCACGGCCACCGGCACGAACACGGTGACCAACACCGGCGCGATCACCGCCGGCGGCCAGGGGATCGAGGCCGACTCCTCGACCGGCACGATCACCGTGGGCAACACGGCCGCCGTGCTGGCGACGGGTGACGGCATCAACGCCGAGGCCTCGGGCGCTGCCACGATCACCGTGACCAGCACCGGTACGGTGACCTCGACCACCGGCAACGGCATCGTCGCCCGTACGGTTGGTGGTCCGATCACCGTGACCAGCAGCGCGGCGGTGTCGGCTGACGACAACGGCATCGTCACCGGCAACACCGGCACGGGCACGACCACGGTCAACGCCAACGCCAACGTCAGCGGTTCGATCGCCGCCGGCTTCGCGGGCATCAACACCGCGACGACCGGCACCGGCGCGACCACGATCAACGTCGCCAACGGCGTGACGGTCGCGGGCAACAACGGCAGCGGCATCCGCACCGCCACCAACGGCGGCGCGGTCACGGTGAACGTGGGTGCGGGCGGCACGGGCGCGCTGGTGACCAGCGCCGGCGCCGGCGCGACCAGCTGGGTTGTCGACCTCGGCAACACCGGCGCCAGCACCACGACGCTGAACATCAACACCAACTCGGTGGTCCGTTCGACGGACAACACGGTGACCGGCTACGACGACGCCGTGATCCGCGGCACCGGCGGCACGATCGTCGTCAACAACGCCGGTCGGGTGAACGGTCGTGTGAACTTCACCGGCGCCACCGCCGTGACGTTCAACAACAGCTCCTTCCTGAGCTGGCACACCACCGGCGCCAGCGTGTTCAGCGCCGGCAACGACACCCTGACCAACACCGGTTCGATCTTCACCAACGCCGGTGCGGTCGCGACCTCCTGGGACTTCGGGGCCGGGACGGACGCGTTCAACAACTCCGGCCTGCTGGTCGTCGGCGAGCCGGCCCAGGGCGCCGCAACCCTGACCATCACCAGCCTGAACACCTGGACCAACTCGGGCCGCATCGTCTTCGGCAGCTCGGGCACCAACATCGCCGCCCTCTCCGACGGGTTCGCGAACGACCGCATCCTGTCGGCGGGCACGGCCTTCACCGGCTCGGGCTCCAGCCGCCTGGTGATGGACGCCAACCTGGCCGAGATCATCCAGACGGGCTGCGGCACGCTGACGGCGGCTGACTGCTTCGGCCTCACCGGCGGCTCCACCGCCGGCAGCACCCAGATCCTGGTCAACGACACCAGCGTGAACGTGTTCGGCGCCTTCAACCCGGACGGTATCGTCCTGGTCGACGTCTCCGGCGGCACGACGGCGGCCGGTCACTTCAGCCTGGATACGGCCTCCGACTACTGGCGCGCGGATCTCAACTCCGCCGACGGCGTCCTCGACAAGGGCCTGTTCTTCTACGATCTGACCGTCAACGGGAACAACCAGCAGCTGCTGGTCGGCCTGCCGGACGGTGAGGCGTTCGAGTTCACGACCATGGGTCAGGCCGCCCAGTCGGCCTGGTACAGCACCACCGGAACCTGGCTCGACCGTCAGGCGGATCTGCGCGAGCAGCTGGGCGACTCCGAGCCCGGCGCGGGGATCTGGATGAAGATCACCGGCGGCGCCGCCGAGCGTGACCTGATCAACTCCTACGAGCTGTTCGGCGTGACCTACAGCTTCGACACCAGCTACGACCAGCAGACTGTCTCGCTGATCGGCGGCCTGGACTTCGTCGGCGCCAGCACGGCGGACTCTTCCTGGGTGGTCGGCGGCATGGTCGGCTACATCGACAGCGACGTGAACTTCAACGCGTCGCCGACGATGGCCTCGATGGACGGCGCGGTGTTCGGCCTGTACGGCACCTACATGACCGGCGCCTGGTTCATCGACGGTGTGGTCGCCATGAACAACATGAACCTGGACTACCAGGCGCCCACGCTGGCTCCGGCGGGCAGCAACGTCTTCGCCAGCGAAGTCGACAGCACCGGCTTCCAGATCGAAGGCGGCTACAAGCTGGCCCTGGGCGAGAACGCCTCGCTCGAGCCGCTGGCCAGCGTGTCCTACGTCAAGACCGACATCGAGGCGATCGATGTCCCGGGCGCGACGATCAACTGGGACGAGCAGACCAGCCTCCGCGGCAGCATCGGCGCTCGCCTGAGCACCGTGGCCTCCATGGAGCGCTTCGACGCCCGGTTCGGCCTCACGGCCCGCGCCTGGAACGAGTTCGAAGGCGAGAACGTCCTGACGATCGACAACCTCGGTCCGAACCTGACCCTGACGGACGACTTCTCCGGCTCGTTCGGCGAGGTCCAGGGCACGATCAACCTGTTCAGCAACGAGGCCGCCTTCTCGGCCTTCCTGAACGCCGGTGTGAAGTTCAAGGACGACTACCAGGCGACGGACGCCACGCTCGGCTTCCGCTGGCGCTGGTAGTCCGCCAGGACATGTGGAGCGGGCCGGTCGCAAGACCGGCCCGTTTCCGTTTCCGCCGGACTCCGCCGACCCGCCGCTCTTGAGCGGCGCTTCCTTTCCGCGGCGCCTGCCCCTCGCCGCCACCCTCCCGACTGGAGATTCCATGGCCAAGGCCCCCACCGCCCCCAAGCCCGAAGCGCCGATGGACCTGCGCTACGTGGACCGTCCCGACCTGGTCGAGACCTTCGCCGACAACGTCCAGCGCATGAGTTTCGACGGCCGCACCATGCGGATCGAATTCTGTGTCCGCCGGGCCGACGAGCCGGACCCCAAGGCCAAGGGCAAGACGGGCCGCGCCGTGCCGGTCGTCCGCCTGGTGCTCGACCTCGATGGTGCGGTCGACCTGTTCAACAAGATCAACAGCCTGCAGGCCGCGATGCAGAATCTCGGCGTCATCAAGACCGAGGCCCGCAAGGGCTGACGTCCGCGAACCGGAGCCAAGCATGCGAATCCTGTTTCTCGCCGCCGGCCTCGCCACGATCGGCGCCGCCGCCCCCGCCGCCCAGACACCGACGACCGCCCCGGCCTCGCCGGCGCCGGTCGCCGCCGCGCCCCTCGGCCCGCCCCGCGCCTTCGTCGGCTATACCCAGCCCGATATCGGCGCCAGCGCCTGCCGTCGGGTGGATGCGAGCCAGACCGCCTGCACCATCCCGGCCATGACCGCCGGCCGGTATCTGATCGAGGCCTCGGGCACCTCCACGGCCAACACCGCCGGTGCGGTGCAGAAGCTGAGCATCGTGGTCGGGTCGACCGGCTGTGGCACGGCGGACCGTCGCCCGACCGCGGCCGCGCCCTGGCCCGCCGGCGCCGCCAAGACCATCCGGCTTCAGTGCGAGGTCGAGATCCTGACCGACCGCCCGCTGACCGTTATCGCCGTCTACGCTGACGACAAGGCGACCAAGGCGACGACCGGCCCGACCCTGGTCGTCAAGCGCCTGCCGTGGGACGGCGTGATCTCGACCCGCGTCGGGTCGCCCCGGCAGGATTGACCGGAGCGGCGCAGCGCGCGGTTCACACGGCCGGATTCGCGCGCCCGCTCTTGCATGCCCGCCCCGGATCGGTGATTGCCTTGCGGCGGGCGCTGTCCGTCCGCCTGTATGGGACCCGTCGATGATTTCGCTGGAAGACGCCCGCATCTGCGTTCTGGGTCTGGGCTATGTCGGCCTGCCGCTGGCCGCCGCCTTCGGCAAGCATTTCGACACCGTCGGCTATGATCTGGACAACGGTCGTATCGAGGAGCTGCGTCGCGGCCACGATCGCACCCTGGAGGTGGACGCCGACGAACTGGCGGCCTCGCCCCGGCTGCGCTTCAGCGCCGACCCTTCGGATCTCGACGGCCGCAACATTTTCGTCGTCACCGTCCCGACGCCCATCGACCAGGCCCGCCGGCCCGATCTGGGCGCCATCTCGGCCGCCAGCCGGGCCATCGCGGCGCACCTGACCCCCGGCGCCGTGGTGATCTACGAGAGCACCGTCTATCCGGGCTGCACGGAAGAGGTCTGCGTCCCGATCCTCGAGCGGATCTCCGGCCTGACCTACAATCGCGACTTCTTCTGCGGCTACAGCCCCGAGCGGGCCAATCCCGGCGACCGGGAGCACCGGCTTTCGACCATCACCAAGGTCACCGCCGGCTCGACGCCGGAGGCCGCGACCCTCGTTGACGCCCTCTACTCGGCCATCGTCCCGGCCGGCACCCACCTTGCCAGCTCGATCGCCGTGGCCGAGGCGGCCAAAGTGATCGAGAACACCCAACGGGACCTGAACATCGCGCTGATCAACGAGTTCGCGATGATCTTCAATCGACTGGGCATCGACACCCTCGAGGTGCTGCAGGCGGCGGGCACCAAGTGGAACTTCCTGCCCTTCCGGCCCGGCCTCGTCGGCGGCCACTGCATCGGCGTCGACCCCTACTACCTGACCCACAAGGCCCAGGAGCTCGGCTATCATCCGGAGGTGATCCTGGCCGGCCGGCGGATCAACGACGGGATGGGCGCCTATGTCGCCGACCGGGTCCTGCGGCTGATGGTGCGCAAGAAGATCAACCCGGTGGGAGCCCGCGCCCTGGTCCTCGGCCTGGCGTTCAAGGAGAACTGCCCGGACCTGCGCAACACCAAGGTCGTCGACATCGTCAGTGAACTGACCGAACACTCCATGGCCGTCGACATTCATGATCCGTGGGTGGACGCGGCCGAGGCGCGCCACGAGTACGGGGTCGAGCTGACCGCGGCGCCGAAGGCCGGCGACTACGACGTCATCATCCTGGCGGTCGCCCACCACCAGTTCACCGACCTCGGCGCCGCCGGGATCCGCGCCTTCGGCAAGGACCCGTCCGTGCTATATGACGTCAAGTCGGCCCTGCCGCGCGAGGCGGTCGACGGCCGCCTCTGACCCAGACGAAGAGCAGTTCCATGAAGGTTATGGTCACCGGGTCCGCCGGTTTCATCGGCTCGGCGACCACGCTGCGCCTGCTCGAGCGGGGCGATACCGTCATCGGCGTCGACTGTCTGAACGACTACTATGACCCGGCGCTGAAGCGCGCGCGGCTGGCGCGGCACATCGATCATCCGGGCTACGTCCAGCTGACCATCGACCTCGCCGACCGCGCGGCGATGGAAGCGGCCTTCGCCGAGCACCGGCCCAACCGGGTGATCAATCTGGCCGCCCAGGCGGGCGTGCGCTACGCGGCCGAGAACCCGCACATCTATGTGCAGAGCAATGTCACCGGCTTCCTGCACATCCTCGAGGGCTGCCGTCACAACGGCGTCGAGCATCTGGTGTTCGCCTCGACCAGCTCGGTCTACGGCGCCAACACGGCCATGCCCTTCTCCGAGCACCAGAGCACCGAGCATCCGCTGACCCTCTATGCGGCCACCAAGAAGGCCAACGAGCAGATGGCGCACAGCTATGCCAACCTGTTCGACATTCCCTGCACAGGCCTGCGCTTCTTCACCGTCTACGGCCCCTGGGGCCGGCCGGACATGGCGCTGTTCCTGTTCACCAAGGCGATCCTGGCCGGCGAACCGATCAAGGTCTTCAACCACGGCAAGCACAGCCGCAGCTTCACCTATGTCGACGACATCGTCGAAGGCGTGATCCGGGCCCTGGACAACCCGCCGGGCAAGAACCCCGACTGGGACGGCCAGAAGCCCGACCCGGCCACCAGCGGCGCCGGCCCCTACCGCATCTTCAACATCGGCGCGGAAGAGCAGGTCGAGCTGCTGCGCTACATCGAGGTGCTGGAAGAGTGCCTCGGCAAGAAGGCGATCATGGAAATGCTGCCGCTGCAGCCCGGTGACGTGCCCGACACCGTCGCCGACGTCAGCGAGCTGCAGAACATCGTCGGCTACAAGCCGCGCGTCACCGTCGAAGAGGGCGTGAAGAACTTCGTCGAGTGGTACCGCGGGTACAACGGCATCAAGTAAGGCCCTGCCGAGGACATGCAGTTCAGTGCATGTCCCCGACCGATGCCCTACCCCCGCTCCAGCCAGGCCACGATAGTCTCCGCCGCCTCGACGGGCGACAGGGTCGTGGTGTCCACGGTCAGTTCGGCGTTCTCCGGCGCCTCATAGGGGCTGTCGATGCCGGTGAAGTTCTTCAGCTCGCCGGCCCGGGCCTTCCTGTAGAGACCCTTCACGTCGCGTTGCTCGGCCACCGCCAGGGGGGTTTCGACGTAGACCTCGACGAACTCGCCGTCCTCCAGCATCTCGCGGGCCATCCGGCGCTCGGCCTGGAAGGGGCTGATGAAGGCGGTCAGCACGATCAGCCCGGCGTCGACCATCAGCTTGCTGACCTCGGCAACCCGGCGGATGTTCTCGACACGGTCCTCTTCGGTGAAGCCGAGGTCCTTGTTGAGGCCATGGCGGACGTTGTCGCCGTCCAGCAGGTAGGTGTGGCGCCCCAGCGCATGCAGGCGCTTTTCGACCAGGTTGGCGATCGTCGACTTTCCGGCCCCGCTAAGGCCGGTGAACCAGACCACGCGGCCCTTCTGGCCCTTCTGGGCGGCGCGGGCCGCCTTGTGGACATCGGTGGCCTGCCAATGGATGTTGTCGGCCCGGCGCAGCGCGAAGTGCAACATCCCGGCCCCGACGGTGCGGTTACTCAGGCGGTCGATCAGGATGAAGCCGCCCAGATCGCGGTTCGTCGCATAGGCCTCGAAGGGGATCGCCCGGTCGAGCGAGAGGTTGCAGACGCCGATCTCGTTGAGCTCCAGCCGCTTGGCGGCGATGTGCTCGAGCGTGTTCACCTGCACCCGGTACTTGGGCTCGGTGATGGTGGCCGCGACCGTCTGGGCCCCGATCTTCATCAGATAGGGCCGGCCGGGCAGCATCGGCTCGTCGTCCATCCAGACGATGGTGGACTCGAACTGGTTGGCGACCGGCGACGGATCATCGGCGCTGACCAGCACGTCGCCACGCGAGACGTCGATCTCGTCGGTCAGGGTGATGGTCACCGACTGGCCCGCCTGGGCGCTTTCCAGGTCGCCCGGCAGCACGACGATCCGCGCCACGCGGCTCTCGCGGCCGGACGGCAGCACCTTGACCCGGTCGCCCGGCTTGACCGTGCCGGCGGCGATCTGGCCGCTGAAGCCGCGGAAGTCGAGGTTGGGGCGATTGACCCACTGCACCGGCATGCGGAACGGCTGCGAGGGCAGGGCGTCCTCGACCTCGATCGACTCCAGCCAGCGCATGAGGGGCGGCCCGTCGTACCAGGGTGCGGCGGCGCTGGGCTCGGTGATGTTCTGGCCGTCCAGCGCGCTCATCGGGATGGCGGTGAAGTCGGTCAGGCCGATCAGGTCGGCGAAGTCGCGGTACTCGGCGACGATGCTGTCGAAGATCGACTGGTCCCAGTCGACCAGGTCCATCTTGTTGACCGCCAGCACCACCTTGCGGATGCCCAGCAGGTTGACGAGGTAGCTGTGGCGGCGGGTCTGGGTGAGCACGCCGCGGCGGGCGTCGATCAGCACCACGGCGGCGTCGGCCGTCGAGGCGCCGGTGACCATGTTGCGGGTGTACTGCTCGTGGCCCGGGGTGTCGGCGACGATGAATTTGCGGTGATCGGTGGCGAAGAAGCGGTAGGCGACATCGATGGTGATGCCCTGCTCCCGTTCGGCGGCCAGACCGTCCACCAGCAGTGCGAAGTCGATGGCGCCGCCCTGGGTGCCGACCTTCTTGCTGTCGGCCTCCAGCGCCGCCAGCTGATCCTCGAAGATCATCTTGCTGTCGTAGAGTAGCCGCCCGATCAGGGTCGACTTGCCGTCGTCGACGCTGCCGCAGGTGATGAACCGCAGCAGCGTCTTGTGCTGGTGCTGATGCAGGTAGGCGTCGATGTCCGTCTCGACGAGATCGGCGGGCTTGTAGGCGCTCATCAGAAGTAGCCCTCCTGCTTCTTCTTCTCCATCGAAGCGGCCTGGTCGTGGTCGATGACCCGCCCCTGACGCTCGCTGGTGGTGGTGAGCAGCATTTCCTGGATGATCTCCGGAAGCGTCGAGGCCGTGCTCTCGACCGCGCCGGTCAGGGGGTAGCAGCCGAGGGTGCGGAACCGCACCGACTTCATCTCCGGGACTTCGCCTGGCTTCAGTCTGAACCGGTCGTCGTCGACCATGATCAGCGTCCCGTCACGCTCGACCACCGGCCGGACGCCAGAGAAGTAGAGCGGTACGATGGGGATGCTCTCCAGGTGGATGTATTGCCAGATGTCCAGCTCGGTCCAGTTGGAGATCGGGAACACACGGATGCTCTCGCCCTTGTTCTTGCGGGCGTTGTAGAGGCGCCAGAGCTCGGGCCGCTGGTTCTTGGGGTCCCAGCGCTGCTCCGCCGAGCGGAAGGAGAAGATGCGCTCCTTGGCGCGGCTCTTCTCCTCGTCGCGGCGGGCGCCGCCGAAGGCCGCGTCGAAGCCGTGTTTTTCCAGCGCCTGCTTGAGCCCCACGGTCTTCCACAGGTCGGTGTGGGCCGGGCCGTGGTCGAACGGGTTGATGCCGGCCGCCTCGGCCTCGGGGTTCTTGTGGACCAGCAGGTCGAACCCGAGCTCGGCGGCCATCCGCTCGCGCATCTCGTACATGGCCTGGAACTTCCAGGTGGTGTCGACATGCAGCAGCGGGAAGGGCGGCTTGCTGGGATAGAAGGCCTTCGCGGCCAGATGCAGCATCACCGCGCTGTCCTTGCCGATCGAATAGAGCATCACCGGGCGTTCGGCCTCGGCCACCACCTCGCGCATGATGTGGATGCTCTCGGCTTCCAGCCGCTGCAGGTGGGTCAGTCGGGCCGGGGAGAGGGGGGCGCTCATGGTCTCATCGGATCGGGGGCCGCGCGCGGACGCAAGGGCGGTGGACGTGTCGGAAGCCATGCAGAACTCCTGAAGTCGCCACGCGAGCGGCGATCCTTCCTTCACCGTGGCAAGTACGGAAGCGGCATGGCCGGCGCAAGGCGGCGAACCCTTGCGGCGGAGTCAGAATAACTGAAAGGGCTTCATCGGTCGCCGCCGCAGGCGCGGTCGAGGGCGGTCGCCGCCGAGACGATATGGTATAGCGAGCTGCCCGGGGCGGCCTCGTCTACAAAGGATCCGTCCGCCCGCAGGCGGTCTCGCCAGGTCCCGGCGACGGGCGTGTCGAGGAACCGGCGCAGACCCGTGAGGGCGGGCGCGATGTCGCTCCACCGACCGGCGACGGCATGGGCGTGCAGGCGTTCGGTCTGGGCCCAGAGCCGGGCCGAACGGTCGCGGGGCGACAGATCGCGGCCGAGGCTGGCGATGGCCACGCCCTCGTCCACGCCGCGGCCCTCACCGATCTCGATCAGCCGGCGCGCGGCGTCCACGGCCCCGCCGTGCTGGAGCAGGAGCCAGCCCCACTCCAGCTGGTGACCGGGCTCGATCTCCGCCTCGGTGCGCCGCGTCCAGTCCGCGTCGTACTGCTCGCAGAGGCCGCCGGTGGCGGGATCGATCATCCGGGTCAGGGCCGAGGAAGCGATAGTCTCGGCGAGCGCGGCCCAGCCGGGCTGATCGCTGAGCCTTGTCCAGGCCTGCGTCGCTTCGAAGAGGTGCATCATCGGGTTGGCCTGCAGCGATCCCTGCTCGGGCACGCCGCCGTCGGCCCGCACGATCCCGGCGGACAGGAGCGCTTCGCGCAGGCGGACGGCCCTGGCCTCGAAATCGCCGCCGAAGGTCTCCTGCGCGGCCGACAGGGCCAACAGCACGAAGGCCTGCTCGTAGGGCGCGGGGGTGTCGTCGATGAGGCGGCCATCGGCGTCCGCCAGAATACCATAGAGGCCGTCGGTCCGGGCGTAGGCCTCCAGCGCCCGCACGCCGTGCGCTACCGTCTCCCGCCAGGGGCCGGTCCAGCCCAGTCTGCCGGCGGCGGCGAACACCCATGTCTGCCGCGCCACCACCCGCATCCGGCGTGACGCTTCAACGGCGCGGCCGGCCAGGTCGATACGCTCGAAGAAGCCGCCCCGCGCACGGTCGACGCCGACCTCCGACCACAGCGGCAACGCATGGTCGAACAGCCAGCGCTTCAGCTGGTCATTCAGGACGTGGATGGCGGGCGGAGCAGACACAGGCCTTTTTCTCCGATGCGCGGATGATATGGAAGAACCATGTCCCGGTCCCCCCGCCCCTTCGCCGTCATCTTTGACCGCGATGGCGTGCTGAACGTCGATACAGGCTACGCCTTCGACCCCGCCAGGCTGGAGTGGATGCCCGGCGCCCGGGCGGCTGTGGCGCGGGTGAACCGCGTCGGCGCCGTGGCGGTGATCACCACCAACCAGTCGGGCATCGGCCGGGGCTACTATACCGAAGACCAGATGCACGCCTTCCACGCCGAGATGCTGCGCCAGCTGGCCGTCGAGGGCGCGCGGATCGACCGCATCTACTTCGCGCCCCACCACGAGGCGGCGCCCGATCCCCGCTACCGGGTCGCCGACCATCCGGACCGCAAGCCCAACCCCGGCATGTTGCTCAAGGCCCTGGCCGACTTCGCCGTGGCGCCGTCGGACGCGATCATGATCGGCGACAAGGCCTCCGACATGGAGGCGGCCCGCCGCGCCGGGGTTACGGGATATCTCTACAGCGGCGGCGATCTGGACGCCTTCCTGGCCGGGCGGCTGGCGACGCTCATGGGCACGGACGTTTCCTGAAACGCCGTTTCCCCGCTTCCTTCGTGCCCTCTGGCGCGGTAGGCAAGGGACAATCCTTTCCTTTGCGGAACCCTCGCCTCCGATGACCGACCGCTCGCTCCCGCGCGCCGCGCGATCGTCCCTCGACCTGATCGGCAATACGCCGATGGTCGAGGTGACCCGTATCGACACCGGCCCCTGCCGGCTGTTCCTCAAGCTGGAAAACCAGAACCCCGGCGGGTCGATCAAGGATCGCATCGCCCTCTCCATGATCGAGGCGGCGGAGCGGGACGGCCGGCTGAAGCCCGGCGGCACGATCATCGAGGCCACCGCCGGCAACACGGGCCTTGGCCTGGCCCAGGTCGCCAGCGTGAAGGGGTTCAAGCTGATCCTGGTGGTGCCCGACAAGATGGCGCGGGAGAAGATCCTGCATCTGCGGGCCATGGGCGTGGACGTGCGGATCACCCGCTCCGACGTCGGCAAGGGTCACCCCGAGTACTATCAGGACATGGCCCAGACCATCGCCCAGCAGACCGGCGGCTTCTTCGTCAACCAGTTCGAGAACCCGGCCAACCCGCTGGCCCATGAGCAGACGACGGGTCCGGAGATCCTCGACCAGATGGAGGGCGACATCGACGCCATGGTCGTCGGGGTCGGCTCGGGCGGCACCCTGACCGGTCTCGGCCGCTTTTTCCGGAAGGCCTCGCCGAAGACGAAGATGATCCTGGCCGATCCGAAGGGTTCGATCCTCTACGACTACGTCAACACCGGAACCTACGGCGAGGCGGGCAGCTGGATCGTCGAGGGCATCGGCGAGGACTTCATCCCCGACAACGCCCAGATGGAACTGGTCGCAAAGGCCTACGAGATTCCCGATCGTGAGAGCGTCGAGACGGCCCGCGAGCTGCTGGAGAAGGAGGGCATCCTGGCCGGCTCCTCCTCCGGCACCCTGCTGGCGGCGGCGCTGCGGTACTGCCGCGAGCAGACCGAGCCGCAGCGGGTGGCGACCTTCGTCTGCGACACGGGTGGCAAGTACCTGACCAAGATGTTCAACGACATGTGGGTGGCCGCCCATGGCTTCGAGGACCGCCCGAAGTACGGCGACCTGCGCGATCTGATCGCCCGCGACTTTTCCGAGGGCGGCGTGATCGGCGCCGGGCCGGACGACAGCCTGCTGACCGCCTACAACCGCATGCGGGCCGCCGACATCAGCCAGCTGCCCGTCATTGACCAGGGCCGGCTGGTCGGGATCCTCGACGAGAGCGACATTCTGAACGCCGTCGGCCCGCGCGAGGGCCGCGCCGACCGCTTCGGCCAGACCGTCTCGGCCGCCATGACCCGGGATGTCCACACCCTGCAGGTCGGCGAGCCGCTGGAGAACCTCAATCCCGTGTTCGAGCGCGACCAGGTGGCGGTGGTCATGGACGGCGACAGGCTGGTCGGCCTGATCACCCGGGTCGACCTCATCAATCACCTGCGCCGGAGCGCCTGACCATGACGACGCCCAAGCACGAGGGCGGCGGCAAGAACCGCCTGGCCTTCGCCACCCGCACTATCCACGGCGGCCAGAGCCACGACCCGACCACCGGGGCGGTGATGGTCCCGATCTACGCCACCTCGACCTACGCCCAGGAGAGCCCGGGCGTGCACAAGGGCTTCGAGTACGCGCGCAGCCAGAACCCGACCCGTTTCGCGTTCGAGCGCTGTGTCGCCGACCTGGAGAGCGGGACGCAGGCCTTCGCCTTCGCCTCCGGCCTGGCGGCGGCGGCCACGGTGCTGGAAATGCTGGACAGCGGCGCGCACGTCATCGCCAGCGACGACCTTTACGGCGGCAGCTACCGGCTGTTCGAGCGGGTGAAGAAGCGGTCGGCTGGCCTGTCATTCAGCTTCGTTGACATGACCGACGTGGCCAATATCGAGGCGGCCATCCGTCCCGAGACGAAGATGATCTGGGTCGAGACCCCGACCAATCCGACCCTGCGGCTGGTGGACCTGGAAGCCGTCGCCGCGCTGGCCGGCAAGCGCGGCCTGATCACGGTCGCCGACAACACCTTCGCCAGCCCTTACGTGCAACGGCCGCTGGAGCATGGCTTCGACCTGGTTCTGCACTCGACCACCAAGTACCTGAACGGCCATTCGGACATGGTCGGCGGCGTGGTGGCGGTGGGTGAGAACACCGAGGTCCGCGACCAGCTGACCTTCCTGCAGAACGCGGTCGGCGCCATCTCCGGCCCGTTCGACAGCTTCCTGGCGCTGCGGGGCCTCAAGACGCTCGCGCTCAGGATGGAGCGTCACTGCGCCAGCGCCCTGCGCATCGCCCAATGGCTCGAGGCCCGCGAGGATGTGAAGCGCGTGATCTACCCCGGCCTCGAAAGCCATCCGCAGCATGCGCTGGCGAAGCGTCAGATGACCGGCTTCGGGGGCATTATCTCGGTGGAGATCGACGGCGACCTTGCCCGCGCCCGGCGTGTGCTGGAGCGGACGCAGCTGTTCACCCTCGCCGAGTCGCTCGGCGGCGTGGAAAGCCTGATCGAGCATCCGGCCATCATGACCCACGCCTCCATCCCGCCCGAGCAGCGGGCGGCGATCGGCATCAGCGATACGCTGATCAGGCTTTCGGTGGGGATTGAGGATTGCTCTGACCTGATTTCCGACCTCGACCAGGCCCTTTCAGGCTGAAGCGCGGCCTGTCAGGGATCGGGGCGGACTGGTCGCTGGCGCTGGACGGGCGCGGCGGCGCCAGTTCGGCGTGCGGATCCTCCGCCAGCAGGTGCGCCGACAGCATCAGGTCGGTTCGGACCGCCGAGACGTCATCGCGGGCCACCCAGACGCGGATGGCGGCCTGGGCATAGGCCTCGGTCAGGTCCATCATTTCGATCAGGGGCGGCGGATCCTTGCGGACCCGGGAATCGGCGTCGACCCGGGCGCGCAGCCGCTGCAGGACCGCGACGATGTCGGCCTTCAGCGGGACCTTGAAGATCACGTCGACCCTGCGCCGCCGATGGGTGGAGTAGTTCAGGATGACGTCGCCGAACACCTTGCCGTTGGGGATCACCACCTTGACGTTGTCGGCGGTCGCCAGCTCGGTCACCAGCAGGTCCAGGGCCTTCACCGTGCCCTGCCGACCGGCGCTCTCGATCACGTCGCCGACGCGGTATGGCCGGAAGATCAGGATCATCACCCCGGCGGCGATGTTGGACAGCGCCCCCTGCAGCGCCAGGCCGATGGCCAGGGAGGCCGCCGTCAGGACCGCCAGGATGGAGGTCGCCTGGACCCCGAGTTGCTGGAGCACCGCCACCAGCCCTATGGCCAGGATGCCGAAGCGAACCACCGAGCCGAGGAACGTCTGCAGGGTGGGGTCGGGCGGCAGGCGTCGCGGATGAAGTCTGGCGATCGCGCGCTGAACGAAGCGCGAAGCCCAGCCCGACATCCAGACCGCCAGGGCGAGGATCAGGATGGCGGCGACCAGGTTGACGGCCAGCCGCCCGCCCACGTCTCCCAACCGGCCGAGGAAGGACTCCCAGGTCGTCAGGTGCTGCATCAGTTGCGGATCGACCGTCTTGGGCAGAGTGTTCATCCGGTTCGGCATGACTGTTGGACGGCCTGTTCGTCAACGGGTCTGCAAACCGCGCGGTTCCTGAACCGGGCAACAACCGGTTACAGGGTTTGTGTCGAAATCCACGACGACCTTGGCTAGGAGCGCGCCCATGAGCATCGCCTTCATCGACCTCGCCGCGCAGCAGCGCCGGATCCGCGACCGCCTCGACGCCGCCATCGGCCGCGTCCTCGACCACGGCGGCTATGTGATGGGCCCCGAGGTCCGCGAGTTCGAGGCCAAGCTCGCGGCCTTCGGCCAGGCGCCGCTGTCGATCAGCTGCGCCAACGGCACCGACGCCATCGCCCTGCCGCTGATGGCCTGGGGGATCGGCGCCGGGGACGCGGTGTTCTGCCCCTCCTTCACCTTCACGGCGACGCCGGAAGTCGTGCCCTGGGTCGGCGCCACGCCGGTGTTCGTCGATGTGCTGCCCGACACCTGCAACCTGGACCCGGCCAGGCTCGAGGCCGCCATCGTCGCCGTGAAGGCCGAGGGCGCGCTGAAGCCGGCCGTGGTCATCGCCGTCGATCTGTTCGGGCAGCCGGCCGATTATCCGGCCCTGCGCGCCATCTGTGACCGCCATGGCCTCAAGCTGGTCAGCGACTCGGCCCAGGGCTTCGGCTGCACTCTGCACGGCAAGCACCCGATCCACTGGGCGGACGTGGCCACCACCAGCTTCTTCCCGGCCAAGCCGCTGGGCTGCTACGGCGACGGCGGGGCGGTGATCTGCAAGGACCAGGCGCTCTGGGACCTGATGGACAGCTACCGCGTGCACGGCAAGGCGGTCGCGGCCGACCTGAACGGCCGGGTCTTCGAGCACGAGTCCAAGTACCTCAACGCCCGTATCGGCATGAACTCGCGGCTGGATTCGATCCAGGCCGCCATCCTGCTCGAGAAGCTGGCCATCTTCGCCGAGGAGATCGTCATGCGGCAGGCGGTCGCCGACCGCTACGCCGAGGGGCTCAAGGGCGCCGTGGCCGCCACCCCGACGGTGATCGCCGGCGGGCAGTCGGTCTGGGCCCAGTACGTCATCGAACATGACAACCGCGACGGCCTCGCCGCCCACCTGAAGACCCAGGGCGTGCCCACCGCCGTCTACTATCCGGTGCCGATGCATGTGCAGGAGCCCTACGCCCACTTCCCGCAGGGCGTTGGCGGCCTGCCGGTGACCGAGGCCCTGGCCGGCCGGGTGCTCGCCCTGCCGATGCACCCCTACATGGACACCGAGACCCAGGACCGCATCATCGCGGCCGTGACCGGCTTCAACGGCTGAACAGGAAGCTCGGCCGGATCAGGCCGCCGACGCCGATTTCGTTGAGCGGGTGATCGCGCACGATCTCGACGGCCAGCAGGTTCTCGCCGGCCGTCGCGCCCGTCAGCTCGAAGACCACCGGCGCCGAGAAGCGTCGGCCGCTGTCGCCCATCCGCCGGCCGTTGAGCCAGACCACGGCGCGATCGTCGAAGCCCCCCAGGAACAGCCGTAGCGGCGCCGCCGCCTCCTGTGCGGTCAGGGTGAAGCGGTGGCGGTACCAGACCCTCTGTCCGGTCAGCCGCTGGGCGTCCCAGGTCGAGGCCCAGGTCGAGGTGAGCGGCCAGGCGGAGTCGTCGAAGGCCGGGTCCTGGTAGTCGCCGTCGCCGAAGCCCGTCCTCAGCTGTTCGGGGAGGGGTTGCAGCACCTGATGGCGGGCCGCCTCGCGCACGAAGGGGCCGATGAACCGCTCCAGATAGACCGGCGCCTCCCTGGCCACGATGTCCGGGTTGCGGGCCTGGTAGCCGTTCCAGGCAGCATGCATGGCCTCGTAGCGCTGCAGCGCGGTCCCGAAGTCGAAGCGGTTGGCCGCCTCATGGTAGGCGAGATAGAGGTCCAGCAGGTCGACGCCCGAGCGGAAGTGAGCGATCCGCTCCTTCTCGGCGGGCAGCGTCGCCAGCCGCTCGGCCTCGCTGATGTCGGCCTGGGCCGCCGCGACGAAGGCGTGGTCGTAGATCAGCGGAATGGCGTGATAGGAGCCCGCCTCCTGGCCGGCCGCCCGCTGCGCCTCGGTCAGCCGCAGCAGGTAGCGTCGCATCGGCTCGGCCCCGGCGCCGAACGCCTTGGCGCAGTAGTCGGCCAGCAGCGCCCGCCAGTCCTGTGACGCGTCCCAGGCCAGCTGCATGAACAGCCAGTCGCTCGGGCCGTTGACGCCCCAGGCCTTGGTGGCCTCGACGTTCAGTCCCGCTACCCCGGCGTCGCGGTAGTAGGCCAGCTCCTCGCCCCATATCCGGAGTTTGGAGTAAGGCAGCATGTTCTCGGCCAGATTCCAGTTGTAGCCCCGGTAGAGCAGCGGGTTGCCCTGCCGGCGAGCCAGCGCCGCCCACTGGTCGAACACCGCCCGGTAGAGGGGCTGGCTGCGCGAGCCTGGGTCGGTCAGGGCGTGGTAGCGCGAGAAGTTGATCGGCGCGAAGATCACCGCCACCCGCGGGTCCGGCGTGTATCGGCCCGGATAGCCCTGGTGCGAGGCGTAGGAATAGAAGCCCAGGTGGACGTTCGGGTAGTCCGGGCCCAGCGCCGCCAGCACCTCGTTGGCCAGCTTGACCAGAAGGTCGGTCTGGTCGGGTTCGCCGGTGATCGGATCTGGCGGCCCCCAGCCCGCCGCCGCCGACTCCGGCGACAGCGAGTAGCCTGCGGTGTCGGCCGGGCCGATGGGAAAGCCGACGGTCCTGTCCCGGGGCCAGCCCTTCTTCTCGAAGGTGTCGCGGATGTCCTGGGCCATCATGGCCACGATGCGCGGGTCGGTGGTTTCGATCTGGGGGCCGCGGCGCACCAGCCGTCCCTCCGCATCCCGTCGCAGCGCATAGAGGCTGGGGTCGGCGTCGAAGGCGGCCTTGTGCCGCTTGATGAAGGTCGGCCAGTAGTGGCCTGCGGTCTCCGCCGAGACGGGGCGGAAGACACCGGCCCGCTGCCGACGCAGCCAGACCTCCATCCGCGCCTTGTCCTCCCGGGTGACGGTGTCGGCGCCGCCCCGGTACCAGAGCCGCCGCATGGAGAAGTCGGGCCTCTGGCTTTCGTCCAGCGGACGCAGGGTCACGGTCGCCCGGTGGGGGATTACCTCGCCGATCTCGCCCGGCATCACCCAGTCGACGCCCAGCGTCTCCAGCATCGCATAGGCCCCGAACAGGGCGGCCTCATCGCTCTCGCCGCCGATCAGCAGCGTCTCGCCCTTCGTCAGCAGCCGGAAGCCCTCGGCCGACGGCGTCCTGTCCTGCGGTGTCGCCCCCATGCGGACAGCGAGGTCGCCGAGCACCAGGGCCGGCCCCTTCACCGCCGCCGGGTCTGCGGTGCGGACCACCTCCAGCGTCGCGCCGGACATCTTGCCGAGATGGTAATTCAGCTCCTCGGCGGCCGTTTCCAGCGGGTCGGACGGTGTGAAGTAGATGCGCGCCACCGGGCGGCCGTCCCGCACCAGTGTCTGGGCGAGGGCGCTCAGGGGCGCCAGGGTCAGCAGCAACGCCAGCAGGGTCGCGAGTCTCATGGCGTCTCCAGCATCCGCTCCAGCGTTGCCAGTTCGTCGGCGTCCCGGGACGGCTTGTCCCAGCGGATACGGCTGATGCGAGGGAAGCGCATCGCCACGCCGCTTTTGTGGCGGGTGGAGCGTTGCAGGCCCTCGAACGCCACTTCGAGCACAAGGCCGAAGTCACGGTTCGCCTTCACCGAGCGCACGGGGCCGAAGCGTTCGACGGTGTTGTCCCGCACGAACTTGTCCAGCTGCTTCAGTTCCTCGTCGGTGAAGCCGAAGTAGGCCTTGCCGACCGGCGTCAGCGACCGGTCGCCGGCCGCGTCCTCGCGCCAGACCCCGAAGGTGAAGTCGCTGTAGAAGCTCGACCGTCGGCCGTGGCCGCGCTGGGCGTACATCAGCACCGCGTCGACCAGGTGCGGGTCGCGTTTCCACTTGAACCATGGCCCCTTCGGCCGTCCGGCCTCGTAGAGGCTGTCCCGGCGCTTGAGCATCAGCCCCTCGGCGATGCGCGGATCGCCCTCCGGAGGCGCGGCGCGCAGGGTCGCAAGCTGTTCCCAGGTTTCGAAGGGCTGCAGCGGCGAGAGGTCGATCCGGTGGCTTTTCGCCGCCGAAACGAAGCTTTCGAGGCGTTTCCTGCGTTCCGTGAACGGAAGGCCGCGCAGATCCTCCTCCCCGTCGAGCAGCAGGTCGTAGGCCCGAATTCCGGCCGGGAAGGCCTTCAACAGCTTCGCGTCGACGGTCTTGCGGTTCAGCCGCTGCTGCAGGTCGCCGAACGCCCCGACCACGCCATCCCGCATGACCAGCAGCTCGCCGTCGAGCGCCCCTTCGAAGGTCATGGCCTCCAGCACATCGGGGAAGGTGTGGCTGATGTCGTCGCCTGTGCGGGTGTAGAGCCGCCGCTCGCCACGCTCGCTGACCGCCTGGATGCGGATGCCGTCCCATTTCCACTCGGCGAGGTAGTCGTCGGGCGAGAGCCTTGCGAAGTCGACAGCCTCATCAAGGGCCTGGGCGAGCATCACCGAGCGGAATCGTCCCGGTGTGTCGGCGGACGGGCGCGCCGACCGGCCCTCCAGCCAGGCGAAGAGGTCGCCGTAGGGCGGAGTCAGGGCGTGCCAGACCTCCTCCACCTCCGGCGCCGCGACCCCGCCCAGGTCGGCGCAGGCCTGTTTGGCCAGGCGGCTGGACACGCCGACCCGCAGGCCGCCGGTCAGCAGCTTGAGCAACGCCCAGCGCCCGTCGGCGTCCAGCGCATCCAGCCAGCCCTCGATCATCGGCTGGACCTGCCCGCGGGTGGCCGTGCGCAGGGCCTCGACCACCTCCGCCAGGTCCGGCTCGCGGTTGGCGCCCGGCCGGGCCGGCCAGACCAGCGCCACCGTCTCGGCCAGATCGCCGACGTAGTCGTAGGACCAGCCGAACAGCACCGGATCCATCCGCGCCTCGACCGCCTTGCGGATGGCGGCCGGCTTGGCGGCGGAAAAGCTCAGGGAGCCGGTCAGGGCCGCCAGAGCCCAGCCCCGGTCCGGATCGGGCTGCTCGGCCAGGAAGTCGCGCACCAGCCGCAGCTTCGCATTGCGCGAGGCGGTGAACGACAGGTCGTCGAGCAGACGGGCGAAGGCGCGCATGGCTGTTCAATCTAGCTTGGCCGCAAGGGGTTGCGACGCGCGTCGCTACTCTTCCTGAAGGTCGCCGAGGATGGTGATCTTCTGCCAGATCTTGCGGCCGAGGTCGGTGCAGAGATTCTCCACATCGCTGGCCGCCGCCACGACCACATGGTCATCGCTCTCGCCGGCGTAGAGGGCCGAGAGCTTGCCGGTCAGGGCCAGCATCTCGGCGCAGTACTCGAGATAGCGGGTGAGCTGGAAGCGCGTCATGCGCCGGTCCGGCGAGGACGGGGTGCTGGGGCCGCCGCCCAGCAGGGTGGTGGGATCCTTGGTCAGCTGGTGCATGTCGACCACATGGGCGAAGGATCGCAGTTCATGCAGGGCGGTCTGGGTTCGTGACCGCTTCCAGCGCTCCTCGAGGGTGAGCAGGAACCACAGCCCCGCCGCCATCAGGACGACCAGATTGACCGCCGATTCCAGCAGGGCCGTCAGCGCCACCTCGTTGGTCTGTTCGACGATGCCGCGCCAGTCGACATCCTTCAGGACGACGGCAAGGACCCCAAGCCCGCCCAGGCAGAACAGCGCCAGCAGCGCGCGAAGGCCGAGATAGGGCCGGCTCAGGGCCCTTGCCCGGCGGGCGGTGTCCTCGGCCGTGGCCCGCAGCTGCCGGGCGGCGCCCGCCAGGCCGGACCCGGGGAACCGCTCATCGACCCGGTCGGCCAGCCGCCCGGCCGTCTTGACGATCTCCGCTGCGCTCAGGGTGCGGTAGGCGGTGTCGGACGCGCGTTTGAGCCGCATGAGCCTCCCCCTTGCAGACATGACGGGGATGGAGCCCCTGTTCAGGGACGCTGTCCAGCCTTGTCGCGCCCTACTCGGCGTCGTCCTCGTAGCCCACCAGGGCCAGGGCCCGGGCGGGTTGGCCGCGCAGCTCGCACCAGCGCAGCAGGGCTTCCTCGCGACCGTGCGTGATCCAGACCTCGCCGGGCGAAAGCTCGGCCAGGGTCTTGGTCAGCTCGTCCCAGTCGGCGTGGTCGGAGATGACCAGCGGCAACTCCACGCCCCGTTGCCGCGCTCGGGCGCGGACCCGCATCCAGCCCGAGCAAAAGGCGCTCACGGGATCGGCGAAGCGGCGGCTCCAGCGGTCGGCCAGCGCCGAGGGCGGGCAGAGCACGATCTCGCCGGGCAGCTTGCCGGCCGCGTCGCCGGCCGGGGCTATCGGGCCCAGATCGACGCCGTGGCGACCGTAGAGGGCGTTCAGCGCCAGCAGGGCGCCGTGGACATGGATGGTGCGGTCCCATCCGGCTTCCCGCAGCAGCGCGATGACCCTCTGGGCCTTGCCGAGCGCATAGGCCCCGACCAGATGCGTGCGCTCCGGAAAGCGTTCGACCGACCTGAGCAGGCGCGCGACCTCATCGGCGGCGTCCGGATGGCGGAACACCGGCAGGCCGAAGGTCGCCTCGGTCACGAAGAGGTCGCAGGGGACCGGCTCGAACCGCTGGCAGGTCGGATCCCGGCGCCGCTTGTAGTCGCCGGATACCACGGCAGTGACGCCCTTCCAGCGGATCACGGCCTGGGCGGAGCCGAGCACATGGCCGGCCGGAGCCAGGCTGATATCGACGCCGTCCCGGGACAGCGTCTCGCCCCAGGCCAGGGCGACCCGGCGCGTCGCGAAGTCGTCGCCGTACCGGCAGGCCATGATATCCAGCGTCTGGGGCGTGGCGGCGACGTCGCCATGACCGGCCCGGGCGTGGTCCGAATGTCCATGGGTGATCACCGCCCGGGGCACGGGGCGCACCGGGTCGATGTAGAAGTCGCCCGGCGGGCAGTAGAGACCGGCCGGGGTCGGACAAAGCAGGCTCTCGAGCTTCACCATCTGGATATGGAAACGCCTCGCGTCTAAACCGGGTGCATGAGTGATCATCTCGACGTCATGCGCAACTTCGTCCAGGCCATGAACCAGGGCAGTCCCCACGCGATCGCCCTGAAGATGGAGACGGTGTCCATCGACGCGACCGGCGCCGTCCTGCGGGTGCCCTATGACGAGAAGCTGATCGGGGACCCCGAGACCGGCGTCATCGCCGGCGGTGTGGTCACCACCCTGCTGGACCATGCCTGCGGCCAGGCTGTCCACACCGGCCTGACCGAGTTCAAGACCATCGCCACGCTCGACCTGCGCATCGACTACATGCGCGCGGCCGAGCCGGGCAAGGACATCTACGCCCGCGCCCACTGCTACAAGGTGACCCGCTCGGTCGCCTTCGTGCGGGCCGTGGCCTACGACGACAATCCCGACGACCCGGTGGCGGCGGCCCAGGCGGCCTTCATGCTGGACTCCAGCAAGGGCCGCGGCTTCGGCGCCAACCTCAAGGACCGGAAGGGCGCCAAATGACCGAGCCGACCGAGCGCGTCGACGCCATGCTGGCCCGTATTCCCTATGCGCAGTTCCTGGGCGTCAAGATCGAGCTGGCCGGCGACGAGATGACCGCGGTCATGCCCTTCGGCGACCATCTGGTCGGAAACCCGACGCTGCCGGCCATCCATGGCGGGGTGCTGGGCGCCTTCATGGAAATGACGGCCCTGGCCCAGCTGTTGCTGACCGAGGGCCAGGCGCGCCAGCCGCGGGTGATCGATGTCTCGATCGAGTATCTGCGGTCGGGCCGCCCGCTGACCACCTACGCCCGGGCCGAGATCAAGAAGGTCGGGCGCCGGATCGCCAACGTCCATGTCGAGGCCTGGCAGGACCGCCGCGCCGCGCCGATCGCCGCCCTGCGCGGCCACTTCCTCGTCACCCCGACCGAAGGTTAGGGCGCTCGCGCCGTCATCCCGGCTCTCCGCGCTCCGGACTGGATGACAGTGACAGGGTTCCCAAACATTACACTCAAGTAATCGAGGCCGTCGTTTCCTTAAACAAAGGTCATGACGCAGACTTAACGGGTATTCACCGCGGCCTTCTCCTATATCGACATCACCGGACGCGCTCCTCCGCGCCCAACTCGATCCAAGGGGACTGACCAATGACCGTTTCGAAATTCAGCAACTTCGCCAGCCTGGCCCTCGCCGCCCTGCCGGTGTTCGTGGTTCTGGCCGCCATCAACGCGAGCCAGTTCGTCGGCGCCGCCGGTCTGTGACCGGCGACGTGACGCTCCGCCGGGTCTGACTCTCCTCCCCCCCAGACCCGAAGTCAGGCCCGGCGGGGTCCTCACGCGATACAGCGCGTAACCAGACGTGAGCCCAAGAGGGCCTCCCCCGCGGGAGGCCCTTTTGCTATGGGCGCACATGACCTCATCGCCCGCCGCCGTGATCTTTGACTGTGACGGAGTCCTCATCGACTCCGAGATCCTCAGCCTCGAGATCGAGGTCGAGCTGCTGGCCGCGCATGGGCTGGTCTATGCGCCCGCCGACTTCCTGCACCGCTTCATGGGTCTGAACGACGCCGCCTATCACCTGGCGCTTGACGCCGACTGTCGCGACCGGACCGGCCGCCCCCTTCCGGAAGAGGCGCTGCGCGAGGCCCGGGGACCGCTCTGGGCGGCCTGCGAACATCGCCTGACGGAGGTCGAGGGCTGCGCGGCTGCGGTCGCGGCCCTGGCCCTGCCCAAGGCGGTGGCCAGCTCGTCCGGCGCGACCTATCTGCGGGACAACCTGCGACGCACCGGCCTGTTCGAGACGTTCGACCCTCATGTCTACTCCGCCGACCTGGTGGCGAAGGCCAAGCCGTATCCGGACATCTTCCTCCATGCCGCCCGGCGGCTGGGGGTCGATCCCGCCGGCTGCCTGGCCATAGAGGACAGCGTAAACGGGGTCCGCGCCGCGCGGGCGGCGGGCATGACCGTCTGGGGCTTCGTGGGCGGCGGCCATATGGATGCGCAGGGCGGCGCCCGTCTTCGGGAGGCCGGGGCGCATGACGTGGTGGAGACCTGGGCCGAGGCTGCTGGACGGTTTGCGGGGTTCTAGACCTCAAGCCCTGCCTCCCCGGGACCGCCGCGGGGCGACCCGCGACGACGGCGGGTCGGAATCAGAACGCGGAGAGCGGGCGCCTTTGCCCGCCGTCGGGGTCGAAGTTCTCTGGCGCCAGCCATGCGTCGAGCCGCGCGGCGATCGCCGGCCATTGGTGGTCGAGCATGGCGTGGACCTCCGTGTCCCAGTTCCCGCCCTTCAGCCAGTAGGTCTGGCGCAGGGTCCCCTCGAGCGTGAAGCCGAACCGGGCGGCCGCGCGGCTCGAGGCGACGTTCTCCGGGCTGCAGCGCCACTCCAGACGCCTGTAGCCGCGGGAGAACACGCAGCCGGCCAGGAGGCGGAAGGCCTCGGTGCCGCCGGCACGGCGGGTCACGGCCTCGCCCAGGGTCAGGCCGACCTCGCACACGCCCATGTCGGTGTTCACGTTGAGGACCATGTACAGCGCCGCCGCCATCGGGCCGCGCGGGCCGGTCTTGTCGATCACCGCATAGAGGGTCTGGGTCGGCTTCTGGCCCCGGTCGGTCAGCCAGGCGCGAAACGCCGGCTCGTCCGCGAAGGGACCGGACGGAATCCAGGTCCAGAGGTCGTTCCTTGACCCGATCGCCGCCCAGAGGCCGGGCCCGTGACGGTCGACATCGAGGCGTTCCAGGTCGACGGTGCGACCGACGATGATGGCGGCGTCCAGCGGCGGGCAGGGTAGCAGGGGCGCGTCGGCCATCGGGGCTCTCTGGAATCGGGAACGGAAGCCTAGCCCGCCTTCGGCGTCGAGGCGATTGCCGTCCGCGGCGGGGCGACCCTAGGATCAAAGCCGCACACGGGGATTCTGCATGTTTCGATCACTCAGCGCGCGCGTCCTTCTCGCGCTCGGTCTCGGCCTCGGCGGCGGCGCGCTGCTGGCCGCCTCGGGCGATGCGGGGCTGGCCGGCGCGGTCGCGCCTGTCGAGGCCGTCGGCGGACTCTGGCTCAATGCGCTGCGCATGACGGTGGTGCCGCTGGTATTCTCGCTTCTGGTCACGGGGATCGCTTCGGTCACCAACGCCGCGGCGACGGGGCGGCTGGCCGCCCGGGCCATCGGCCTGTTCGCCGTGCTGTTGGGAGTGGCCGCCGCCTACTCGACCCTCGCCACCCAGGGCCTGCTCGCCCTCTGGCCGGTCAGCCCCGAGGGGGCGGCCGCCCTGCGCGCCGGGGCGGGCGCGAGCGGGGCCATCGCGGGGGAGTCCGCCGGTTTCGCGGCCTGGCTGACCAGCCTGGCGCCCGCCAACCCGATCAAGGCGGCCGCCGAGGACGCCATCCTGCCGCTGGTGGTGTTCGGGGTGTTCGTCGGCTTCGCGGCCACCCGGCTGCCGGAGCGCCTGCGGCTGCCGCTGGTCACCCTGTTCGAGGCGGTGGCCGAGACCATGATCATCATCGTGCGCTGGGTCCTATGGGCGGCGCCGGTCGGTGTCTTCGCCCTGTCGCTGGGCGTGGGCCTGCGCGCCGGGCTCGGGGCTGCGGGCGTGCTGCTGCAGTATGTGGTGATCGTGTCGCTGATCACGGCCGGGATCGCCCTGCTGCCCTACCTGCTGATCGCGTTGCGCCGGAACGGGGTCGGCCTGCCGGCCTTCGCCCGCGCCGTGGCGCCGGTGCAGGTGCTGGCCTTCTCGACCCAGTCCTCGCTCGCCTGCCTGCCGGCGATGATCGAGCGGGCCAACGACGACCTGAAGATCCCGCCCAGGATCACGGGCCTGGTGCTGCCGCTGGCGGTGGCGGTGTTCCGGCTGACCAGCCCGGTGGCCAACCTGGCCGTGGCCTATTTCGTGGCCCACATCTTCGGCATCCAGCCGGACGCGCCGCAGATGATCGCTGCGGTGTTCGTCGCCTTCGCGGTCAGCGTCGGGTCGGTGGGGCTGCCAGGTCAGATCTCGTTCTTCGTCAGCATGGCGCCGATCTGCCTTGCCCTGGGCCTTCCGCTCGACCTGCTGCCGATCCTGCTGGCGGTGGAGGTGATCCCCGACATCTTCCGCACCATCGGCAACGTCACCGGCGACCTCGGCGTGACGGCCCTGCTCAAGACGCCCGGCGAGGACGAGGAAGAGATCGTCGATCCGGAGTCGGCGCCGGTCTAGAGCCGCCAGGGTCCGCTAGAAGAACGAATGCCAGACCAGGGCGGCGCCGCCGGTCAACAGGACGCCGAAGGTCAGGATCATGCCCAGCGCCCGCGCCGGCAGCACCGGTCCCAGCATGCCGATCAGGTGCAACAGCCGGCCCGCGGCGAAGGCGGCGGCAAGGCCGCAGACGAAGATCTGCGCAAAGCCGTTCATCTCGATCAGCCCGATCACGATGATGGCCAGCGGCGTGTATTCGGCGAAGTTGGCCTGGGCCCGGATCAGCCGGTTGAACTTCTCGTCGCCGCCGTCCCCGGCGCTCAGTTTGGCGGCGCGCCGGCGGTTGGCGATCGGAAGGCTGATCAGCACGAGATAGATGGCGGCGGCGCCCGACAGCAGCAGGGTGACCGGTAGCGTATCCATTGTTGTTTCCCCCTCCCCGAGGATCGCCCTTGAGGGCGCGGGAAGCTTGGACCAAACAGCCTCCAATGCAAGTCCGCCGCTACCTTGACCGGCTCCGCCGGTCGCTGACCGTCTGGCCGGGCGCCCGGGGCTGGGGCCTGGCGGTCGTGGTCGGCGCCGCGGCCCTGGCTGTTGAGCTGGCCATCGGCCTGTGGGGCGGCTTCCTGCGGCCGACGCCCGGCGACTGGACGGTGCTGCCGATGGCGCTGGCCCTCGCGGTGTTTGTGCCTGCGCTGGGCGAGGAGGCCGTGTTCCGGGGTCTGCTGACGCCCGGGCGGGAGGAGGGCGCAGGGCTGTGGCGCGCCGTGCTGCCGTCGACGGCGGTCTTCGTGCTCTGGCACGTCTTCGAGGCCCTGACCTTCATGCCGCAGGCCGCGCCGGTGTTCCTGCGCCCCGATTTCCTGGCGACGACGGCGGTGCTGGGGCTGTCCTGTGGATACCTGCGCTGGCGGACCGGATCGTTGTGGCCGGCGGTCCTGCTGCACTGGCTGGAGGTCGCCGGTTGGCAGATCTGGTTCGGCGGCGGGATGCTGTAGGGGACATCGGAAGCCGTCCCCAATGAAGACTCTCGAGACATATAGTCTTGAGACACAACGAGACATTCGGCCCCTTCATGGGACATCCCGTGGCGTTGGATGAAAGAGTTGACCGCGATCTCATCCACCCCCGGCGACGCGGGCGTAAAATGGTGGGATGGACGCACTCGGAGAAGATCACAGCATCCCTTCTCCCCTTGCGGGAGAAGGTGGCGGCCGAAGGCCGACGGATGAGGGGGCGAAGGCGGCGTCCGCTTCCGCCCTGCCTGTCCGCTACCCCGGTACGTGCGGGAGCCCCCTCATCCGACCCGCTTCGCAGGCCACCTTCTCCCGCAAGGGGAGAAGGAATGGCGAGTGGAGACTCTTTGCCCCTTCCTTGACCCGCAACCCCTAATCCCTATACCGCCAGCCCATGTTCGAAGGTCTCTCCCACACCGCCCGCGACGCGAAGGCCTGGCCGTTCGAGCAGGCCCGCAACCTGCTCGCCCGTGTCCTGCGCGTGCGCCTCGACGACGCCGAGCGCGATCTCGCGTCCACCCTGATCCTCGCCGGCAAGGCCGACGAGGCCTTCAAGACCTTCGAAGCGCTGCAGAAGCCGGTGGTGCTGGAGACCGGCTACGGCCCGTCCGGCCTGCCGCACATGGGCACCTTCGGCGAGGTGGCGCGCACGACGATGGTGCGGATGGCGTTTCGCGCCCTCACCGACGACGCCCTGCCGACGCGGCTGATCAGCTTCAGCGACGACATGGACGGGCTGCGCAAGATCCCGCCGAATGTGCCGAACGGCGAGGTCATGCGCGAGGACCTCGACAAGCCCCTGACGGTCGTCCGCGACCCCTACGGCGAGTACGAGAGCTTCGGCCACCACAACAACGCCCGCCTGCGCGCCTTCCTTGACGGCTTCGGTTTCGAGTACGAGTTCGTGTCCTCGACCGACTGTTATCGCGGCGGTCGGTTCGACGAGACCCTGCTGACGGCCCTGGCCCGGTTCGACGCCATCCAGAAGATCATGCTGCCGTCGCTGGGCGAAGAGCGTCGCGCGACCTACTCGCCCTTCCTGCCGATCAGCCCCAGGACCGGCAAGGTGCTGCAGGTCCCGACGCTGGAACGCAACGTCGAGGCCGGCACGATCGTTTTCCGCGACGAGGATGGCGAGCTGACGCAGGTCCCCGTCACCGGCGGCGGGGTGAAGATGCAGTGGCGGCCGGACTGGGCGATGCGCTGGACCGCGCTGGGCGTCGACTACGAGATGAGCGGCAAGGACCTGATCGACAGCGTCCGCCTGTCCAACCAGGTCTGCAAGGTGCTGGGCGGGGTTCCGCCGGAAGGGTTCAACTACGAGCTCTTCATGGACGAGAACAACCAGAAGATCTCCAAGACCAAGGGCAACGGCCTGACCATGGAGGAGTGGCTGCGCTACGGCGCGCCCGAGAGCCTGGCCTACTACATGTTCCAGAGCCCGAAGTCGGCCAAGAAGCTCTACTTCGACGTCATCCCCAAGGCGACGGACGAGTATCTGCAGCAACTCGATGCCTTCAACCGCAAGCGGGAAGAGGGCGCCAACGCCGTCGACCTGAACAACCCGGCCTGGCACGTCCACATGGGCCGGCCGCCGGAAGCCGGCTCGCCGGTGTCCTTCTCGCTGATGCTGAACCTGGTCTCGGCCGGCAACGCCTCGAGCAAGGATGTCCTCTGGGGCTTCCTGACCCGCTACATCCCGGGCGCGACGCCCCAGACCCAGCCGCTGCTCGATCGCCTGGCCGACTATGCGATGAACTACTACGAGGACTTCGTCGCCCCGACGAAGGCCTTCCGCGCGGCGACCGACCAGGAACGGGCGGCGATGGAGGACCTGCTGGCGCGTTTCCGGGCCCTGCCCGCCGGCTGCCAGGACGCCGAGCTGATCCAGAACGAGGTCTACGAGGCCGGCAAGGCCGGCGGGTTCGATCCGCTGCGCGGCTGGTTCCAGGCCCTCTACGAGGTGCTGCTCGGCCAGAGCCAGGGACCGCGCTTCGGCTCCTTCGCCGCCATCTTCGGACTCGACCGGACCATCCAGCTGATCGAGGACGGCCTCGCCTCAAAGCTGCTGCAAGCCTGAACCGAACATAACAGGGCGTTCCTGATCGCATTCAGGCTCGCCCCTCTAGGGTTCTCCTCAACGACGGGCGCCGGCCCGTCGAAACCGTTCGAAGGAGAACACCCATGACTTACGCCAGCAGCAGGATCGCCAAGGTCGGTCTGGCCCTCTCCGTGGCCGCCGCCATGACCGCCGCCGTCCCCGCGACGGCTTCCGCCCAGAACGCGGGCGTCTTCCGTTGTGACTCCCCGGGCTCCAAACAGGAGAGCGGCGCGGTGATCGGCGCCCTGCTCGGCGGTCTGCTCGGCAACCAGGCCGCCAGGAACGAGCGCACCGCCGGTACGGTGGTCGGCGCGGGCCTCGGCGCCGCCGCCGGCTCCTACATCGGCTGCAAGTCGCAGACGAAGGACGACTCCAACCGCGGCGTCTATGCGCGGGACGGCCAGCGTCTGGCCAACTACGTCCTGCCGGCCCGCTATGAGCGGACCAACGCCCGGATGACCGCGGTGACCAACGTCAGCCTGCGGGCCGGCCCCTCGACCTCGACCGCGCGGGTGGGCAGTCTGCAGCGTGGCCAGACCTTCCAGGCCGCCGCCTATGCCAATGACGGCCAGTGGGTGCTGGTCAGCCGCGACGGCGTCGGCATCGGCTATGTCCATGCCGGTTATGTCCGCCCCGTGAACGGCTACCGCACCGCCGCCGGCTGGTAGGCGGCGAGGTCCCGACAGGCGCGAGGGCCGGTCCCGGGAGGGGCCGGCCCTTTCGCCTGCCGTCTACTGGCTGGCCCAGAGGATGCGGGCGATCCAGGCGACGTCCTTCCGCTCCAGCGTGCGGCCGGGATAGTCCGGGTTCAGCGACTTGAGCTCGACGGCCTTGCCGGTGATGCGCGCCACCTCCTTGGCCAGCACCTCCCCGGCGGTGGTCTTGACCACCACCCGGTCGCCCCGGCGCGGTTCGGCGCCGGTCGGATCGACCACGATGCGGTCGCCCTCGCGATAAACGGGAGCCATCGAGTCGCCGCTGATCTCCAGCGCATAGACGCCGTCGCGGGCCAGGCCCGGAAAGTCGATCTCGTCCCAGCCCTGCCCCACGGGGAAGCCGGCATCGTCGAAATAGCCGTCGTCGCCGGCCTGGGCGAAGCCGATCAGCGGCACGCCCCCGGCCGCCGCCGCGCCGCCGCCCTCGGCCATGGCCGCGAACTCGCCGAAGCTGACGCCGGTGGCCGCCAGCACCTTCGACAGACTTTCCGTCGACGGCCAGCGCGGCCGGGCGTCAGCGTCATTGGAGAAGCGCTTGGAGCGGTTGAAGCTGGTCGGGTCGAGCCCCGCCACCCTGGCCAGCGCCGAGGGGGTCATGTCGAACCGGGTCGCCAGCTGGTCGATGGCGGTCCAGATCTGTGAATGCGACGGGCGCGACATGGCGAGGTCCGCTCAGGTGAAGATAGGAAAATAGTCCACCTGGTTGGGAATGTATACCTCGGATCTACGGGGCCTTGGGTCGCATCCAGGCTCCGGCCGCCGCCGTCAGGGTGGCGGCGAAGCCCATCAGGGCCAGGAAGCCCTGCCGGAAGGCGAGGTCCAGATCCTGGTCAACCCAGCCGGCCACATGGATGGCCAGGGTCATCACCTGGAACCCGCAGGCGTAGACCGGCCAGGGCCGCGGCGACTTCCAGCTCAGCGCGATCAGGCCGACCAGCACGACCAGGTCGATGGTGAACAGGCTGAGCGATTCGGTCAGGCCGAAGGTCACCGCCTGGGCGATCAGGGTGGCGGTCCAGCCTGCGAAGAACAGCGCCGCGCCGCGGCGCTCGACGGGCCCGCCACGCATCACCGCACCCGTGATGGTCACGAGCATCAGCAGGATGAAGGCGATCTGGACGGGGGAGAGCAAGCGGGCGGCGTCCTTGCGGGCAGGTGACCCCTCGGCAGTTCCCGCATCCGCCCCGTCCCGTCAAGCGGCGGAGCTTGACGGCCACGTCAAGCAGATGCTTGACGTTGACGTAAAGGGCATTATAGATCGTGCCCAACGAGAAAAACGAAGGCAAGGGAGGAAACAATGCCGACCGAACTGCGTCGCCCTGAGCGGACCTTCACCATCCGCCAGCTCTGCACCGAATTCAAAGCCACGCCGCGCGCCCTGCGCTTCTACGAGGACAAGGGTCTGCTGACCCCGGCCCGCGACGGCATGAACCGCGTCTACTCCTACAAGGACCGCGCGCGGCTGATCCTGATCCTGCGCGGCAAGCGGGTCGGCCTGTCGCTGCAGGAAATCCGCGAGATCTTCGAGCTCTACGGCGAAGAAGACGAGGTGATGGCCCAGAACGCCCACTCCCTGAAGAAATTCAAGGAGAAGATCGTCGTCCTCGAGCAGCAGCGCGAAGACATCGACGGCGCCATCGCCGAACTGCACGAGGCCTGCTCGCGCCTTGAGCGTCACCTGTCCGACAAGCGCCCGGATCTGCTGCCCAAGGCCGCCGACTACGACCAGATGATGCGCGCGCGCGTCGACGGCCACGCGGAACCCGTCGGCGCCAAATAGGCGGCGGCGACCCCAACCAGACCCCGACCTCAACGGAGCGCCCATGGCCTACAAGCCGCCGGCCAGAGATCACGTGTTCCTCCTGCGTGAGGTGCTCGAGATTGATCGCTACGCGAACCTCCCCGGCTTTGCCGACGCATCCCTGGACGTCGTCGAGCAGATCATCGAGGAGGCTGCGAAGTTCACAGGCGAGGTTCTCGCCCCGCTGAACAGCGTTGGCGACAAGCAGGGCTGCACCTGGCATCCGGACAACACGGTCACCACCCCGACCGGGTTCAAGGACGCCTACAGGCAGCTTTGTGCGGGCGGCTGGACCGGCCTGGGCTCCGACACCGCCTACGGCGGCCAGGGTCTGCCCCACGTCGTGAACCTGTCGTTCAGCGAGATGTCGAGCAGCGCCAACATGGCCTTCTCGATGTATCCGGGCCTGGCGCACGGGGCCTATTCGGCCATCCACACGGGCGGCTCCGACGCGCAGAAGCAGACCTACCTGCCCAAGATGGTCTCCGGAGAGTGGACCGGCACCATGAACCTGACCGAGCCGCACTGCGGCACGGACCTGGGCCTGCTCCGCACCAAGGCCGTTCCCCAGGCCGACGGCTCCTACCGCATCAGCGGCCATAAGATCTGGATCAGCGCCGGCGAGCACGACATGGCGGACAACATCGTCCACCTGGTCCTGGCCCGCATCGAGGGCGCTCCGGCCGGGGTGAAGGGCATCAGCCTGTTCATCGTGCCCAAGTTCTTCCCCGGCGCCGACGGCTCGGTCGGGGCCCGCAACGAGGGCGTCAAGTGCGTCGGCCTCGAGGACAAGATGGGCATCCACGGCAACGCCACCTGCGTGATGCAGTATGACGAGGCCGAGGGCTACCTGATCGGCGAAGAGAACAGCGGCCTGCGCATCATGTTCGTCATGATGAACGAGGCCCGCATCGGCGTCGGCCTCCAGGGCATCGCCCAGGCCGAGGCCGCCTATCAGGCCGCCCGGGACTTCGCCAAGGATCGCCTGCAGGGGCGCTCGCTCACCGGCCCGAAGAACCCCGAGGGTCCGGCCGATCCGATCATCGTCCACCCTGATGTGCGCCGCATGCTGCTCGACAGCCGGGCCGTGATCGAGGGCGGTCGCGCCTTCCTGTTCTGGACCGCCCTGCACGGCGACCTGGCCCATGGTCATGACGACGAAGCCGTCCGCCAGAAGGCCGGCGACTACATGGGCCTGCTGACCCCGGTGCTGAAAGGCTACCTCACCGACAAGGGCTTCAAGGTCTGCGTCGACGCCATGCAGGTCCATGGCGGCAGCGGCTTCACCGAGCATTTCCCGGCCAGCCAGTACCTGCGCGACTGCCGCATCGCCCTGATCTATGAGGGCACCAACGGCGTCCAGGCCCTGGACCTCGTCGGCCGCAAGCTCGCCGCCAACGGCGGCCGGGCGGTGATGAGCTTCTTCGCCGAGATCGACGGCTTCGTGGAGGCCAACGCCGGCAACGCCGAGCTGAAGCCCTTCCTCGACGGGCTCGCCGGGGCCAAGGCGCAGCTGCAGGAGGCCACCCTGTGGCTGATGCAGAACGGCCTGGCCAACCCCGACAACGCCGGCGCGGCCTCGACCGACTACATGCACCTCTTCGGGATCACGGGCCTGGCCTACATGTGGGCCCTGATGGTCAAGGTGTCGCTGGCCAGGATCGCCGGCGGCGACAGCGATCCCTTCTATGCGTCCAAGGTGGCCGTCGGCCGCTACTTCCTCGAGCGCGTGCTGCCGGACACCGGCGCGCACCTCGCCAAACTCAAGACCGGGTCGGCCACCATGATGGCCATGCCCGCGGAGGCTTTCTGATCATGAGCGCGCTTCAGGTTGAGCGTCTTCCCGCCCTGGCCGAAGAGGACATCGTCATCTTCGAGGACGCCGTCGGCAAGTTCTTCGACGAGCACGCGCCCGAGGCCCGGGTGGCCCGGTGGCGCGAGGACGGCATCGTCGAGCGGGCGATGTGGACCGAGGCGGCCGAGGCGGGCCTGGCCTGTCTGTCGATCCCCGAGGAGTACGGCGGCATGGGCGGCGACTACCGCCATGAAGTCGTGCTGATGGAGCAGATGGGCGCCAAGGGCGTCGATGGCTTCGGCCTGTCGCTGCACAACTCGATCGTCGCGCCCTACATCTATCATTACGGGACCGAGGACCAGAAGCGCCGCTGGCTGCCCAAGCTGGCGACCTGCGAGTACGTCGCGGCCATCGCCATGACCGAGCCGGGCGCCGGCAGCGATCTGCAGGGCATCAAGACCACGGCCCGCCTCGATGGCAACGAGTACGTCATCAACGGCTCCAAGACCTTCATCACCAACGGCCAGACGGCCAACCTGATCATCGTCGTCTGCAAGACCGACCCGAACCAGGGCGCGCGCGGCACCTCGCTGATCATGGTCGAGACCGACAATGCGCCGGGCTTCGAGCGTGGCCGCAACCTCGACAAGCTGGGTATGGAGGCCGCCGACACCTCGGAGCTGTTCTTCAACGATGTCCGGGTGCCGACCAGCAACCTGCTGGGCGAGGGTGAGGGCCACGGCTTCTTCCAGCTGATGAGCCAACTGCCCCAGGAGCGCCTGAACATCGCCGTACAGGGCATCGCCACCATCGAGCGGGCGCTGGCCCTGACCATCGACTACGTCAAGCAGCGCAAGGCCTTCGGCAAGTCGATCCTCGACTTCCAGAACACGCAGTTCGTGCTGGCCGAGTGCAAGACCGAGGCGACCGTGGCGCGGGTCTTCGTCAACCACTGCATCGACCAGCATCTGCAGGGCAAGCTCGACGCGGCCACCGCCTCGATGGCCAAGTACTGGGTCACCGACCTCGAGAACAGCATCATCGACCGGTGCCTGCAGTTCTTCGGCGGCTTCGGCTACATGGCCGAGTATCCGATCGCCCGGATGTACCGCGACAGCCGCGTCCAGCGGATCTACGGCGGGGCCAACGAGGTCATGAAGGTGCTGATCTCCCGGACCCTTTAGGTCCGGGTCTCGGCCCCGACGCCGACAGCGCCTTATTTTTCGCCCGCAATGGCGCCAAGCTGGACCCTGCCTGTTTTCCCAGGGAGGATAGCCATGCTGGACGACGTCGCCGCTGAAGTCTGTGTTGTCAACGCGTCCGAAGAGACCCTCCTGGGTCGCCTGCGGGACGGGCGAAGCCGGAGCGTGGTCGTGACCGCCGGGAACGGCGCCAGCGCCACCGCGCGCGAGCCGCTGTGGCAGGAGCCGCTCGCGCGGCTGTCGCCCGGCGAAACCGGTTGCGTCTCGGCATCGGCTGCGACCCTGGTCGAGCCTCAGCTCAACCTCTGGACCGACGCCCCCCGCCATGTGCTGCTCAACGGGCGGGAGGACTACAGCGATTGCCCGCTTCCTCGCGCGCTTGCGGCGGGGACCCGGCTGACCTTCACCTACCGGGCGGGTCTCCTGGGCGGCGTCTGTCGCGCGACAGAGGCCCGCTGATGGCCGGGTACACCGCCACAATCGAGTGGTCGCTGAAGTCGGGCGAGGATTTCGTCGCCGGCCGCTACAGCCGCGGACATACTGTCGCCTTCGACGGCGGCGTCACCATACCCGCCTCGTCCTCGCCCAGTGTCGTGCCCCTGCCCTGGTCGGTCGAGGCGGCGGTCGATCCCGAGGAGCTGCTGGTCGCCGCGCTCAGCAACTGTCACATGCTGACCTTCCTGCACAAGGCGCGCGAGGCCGGCTACCTGGTCACATCCTACCGCGACGAGGCGAGGGGTGTGATGCGCAAGACCGCCGAGGGCAAGATCGCCGTCACCCGGGTCACGCTCCGCCCGGAGATCGTCTTCGACGGCGCCGCCCCTGACGCGGCCACGCTCGACGCCCTGCATCACGCCGCCCACGAGGACTGTTTCATCGCCAACTCGGTGCGGACCGAAGTGGTGGTCGAGGCGCCCGGGCGTTGATGGCCTACTCAAAATGAGCCGGCTACCCGCGTTCTTTCACTGAGTCTTAGGATCGCCTGCCCCATCGTCACTGAAACGACGGGAACGACGATGACCAACAGCGAGGCGGAGGACAGGTTCGGCTTGCGTGCCGCGGTAGCGGTGCGTCGTGCACACCTGCCGGCGCGGGTGATCACCGCGGTGCTCATGGCGGCCGCGCTCCATGCCGCCATGGGCTGGCCTGCGATGTGGCTCTGGGCAGGGGTCTACATCGCCGTGCAGATGGGTGATACCTGGATCGGGCCCCGCCTGCTGGCCCGCCCCATGGACAGCGCCGCCGCAGCCGCGAACGTCGCCATCATCCTGTTCATGCCGAGCGCCCTGGTCTTCGGGGCCGTCGGCGTGGCGCTGTGGAGCAATGCCGGGGTCTACGGCCCGGCGCTCGGCGTCTCGGTGATCGCCGGAGCCATGACCAACGTCATCGCGCTCAGCCGCGGCTCGCGCATCGCCTTCGCGGCTTCGGCCGTGCCCTACGGTCTGTTCCTGCTGGCCATGCCGCTGTCCGATCTGGGGCGGGTGTCCAGCCCGCTGCTGACCACGATGCTGATCGCCACCGGTCTGATCATGCTCAACATCATCGGGGCCTGGATCACCACCGAGGACGCTCGCCGCGCCGAGGACCGCGCCAAGGCCGAGGCCGATCAACGCCGCGCCGAGGCCGAGGCCGCCGTAGAGGCCAAAAGCGCCTATATCGCCGCCATCAGCCATGAGCTGCGGACCCCGATCAGCGCCATCCTGGCCGGCGCCGCAGAGCTGGAGCGCTCCGGCGAGGCCTCGGCCCGCGCCCCGGCCCGACTGATCGCCCACGCCGGCCAGATGATGCGCGCCCTGCTCGACGACCTTCTGGACCTGTCCAAGATCGAGGTCGGTCGCATGGAGGTGGAGGCCATCCCCTTCGATCTGCGCGCCACCGTCAACAACGCCCTGAAGATGTGGCGGCCCCAGGCCCGCGAGAAGGGCCTGCGCATGCGGGTCGAAGGCGCCCGCGCCCTGCCGGCCCGTGTCGTCGGGGATCCGACGCGCCTGAACCAGGTGCTCAACAACCTGCTGTCCAACGCCATCAAATTTACGGCCAACGGCGCGGTGACCGTGCGGATCGCCAGCGCTCCCGCGCCCGGCGGCTGGGCTGTCTCGCTGTGCGTGGCCGACACTGGCCCCGGCATGACGCCCGAAAAGGTCGCCCGTCTGTTCATGCCCTTCGAGCAGCTCGAGGCCGGCGCCGCGCGCAAGCACGGCGGCTCGGGTCTCGGCCTCGCCATCAGCCGCGAACTCGCCCGCCTGATGGGCGGCGACCTGACCGCGGTCAGCGCCCCGGGCGAGGGCGCGGCCTTCACCCTCGAACTGAACCTGCCGGCCGCCGAGGTCGCCGCGCCCGCGGCGGCGCCGGAATCGGTCGAGGCCCGGGTGCTGGTCGTCGACGACCACGCCGTCAACCGCCAGGCCCTGACCCTGGTCCTGGCCCCGCTGGGCATTACGCCGGTGACCATCAGCTCGGCGGAGGAGGGGCTGGAGCTGCTCGCCCTGGAGCGCTTCGACGTGGTGCTGATGGACGTCTACATGCCGGACATGGACGGCCGGGACGCCACCCGTCTGCTGCGCAGCCGGCCCGGTCCCAACCAGTTCGTCCCCGTCATCGCCATCACCGCCTCGGCCACCGAGCGCGACTGGGAGGCCTGTCGCGCCGCCGGCATGACCGGCCATGTCGCCAAGCCCATCGAGCCGGCCCAGCTCTACGCGGCGCTGGAAGAGGCGCTCGCGGCGACGCCGACGCGGGAAGCCGAAGCGGCCTAGGGGACAGCTAGGAGCTATCGCCGGAAGCGGTCCCCAGCATCGCCCGCAAACGCGCGCCCAGCCCCGCCTCGTCCTTCAGCTCGCACTCCCAGACCACCGCAACCCGCCAGCCCTGCTCGCGCAGCGCCGCCTGAGCCGTCTCATCCCGCGCCCGGTTGCGCCCGACCTTGCCTAGCCAGTAGTCGCGATTCTGCTCCGGGACCCGCGCCCCGCGCGGGCACTCATGGCCGTGCCAGAAGCAGCCGTGGACGAACAGCGCCAGCCTTCGGCCCGGCATGACGATGTCCGGCCTGCCGGGCAGATCCTTGCGGTGCAGGCGATAGCGTGCGCCGAGCGCGGTCAGCAGCCGGCGGACGGTCTTCTCAGGCCCCGTGTCGCGCCCCTTGACCCGCCGCATGACGGCGGAGCGCTTCTCGGGCGTGAAGACGTCCGCCACGGGGATGCCCCGCGCCTACAGCCCCTCGAACAGCGCCGTGCTCAGGTACCGCTCGGCGAAGCTGGGGATGATCGTCACGATCACCTTGCCCGCGTACTCCGGGCGGCCGGCCAGGTCGAAGGCGGCGGTCAGGGCGGCGCCCGACGAGATGCCGACCGGCAGGCCCTCGGTGCGGGCCGCCTTGCGCGCCATCTCGAAGGCGTCGTCGTTGCTGACCTTGACGATGTCGTCGATGACGCCGCGATCAAGGATGCCCGGCACGAAGCCGGCGCCGATGCCCTGGATCTTGTGCGACCCCGGCGCGCCGCCGCTGAGCACGGGCGAGGCCTCGGGCTCGACGGCGACCATGCGCAGCGACGGCTTGCGCGCTTTCAGCACCTGGCCGACGCCGGTGATGGTGCCGCCGGTGCCGACGCCTGAGACCACCGCATCGACCGCGCCGGCGGTGTCGTTCCAGATCTCCTCGGCGGTCGAGACCCGGTGGATCAGCGGGTTGGCCTCGTTCTCGAACTGCTGGGGCATCACCGAGCCGGGGATCTCCTCAAGCAGCTCCTGGGCCCGGGCCACGGCGCCGCGCATACCCTTCTCGGCGGGGGTGAGCTCCAGCCGCGCGCCGAGGATCAGCAGCATCTTGCGCCGCTCGATCGACATGCTGTCGGGCATGACCAGCACGATGGGGTAGCCCTTGGCCGCGGCCACGAAGGCCAGGGCGATGCCGGTGTTGCCGCTGGTCGGCTCGACGATGGAGCCGCCGGGCTTGAGCAGGCCGTTGGCCTCCAGCCACTCGATCATCGAGGCGCCGATGCGGTCCTTGACCGAGCCCATCGGGTTGAAGAACTCGAGCTTGGCCAGCACCTCGCCCTTCGGCTTCAGCTCGGCGGTCAGGTTGGGCAGCCGGATCAGCGGCGTGTCGCCGAGGGTGTCGACAATGCTGTCGTAGATCCGGCCGCGACCGGCGCGTTTGAAGCGGGCGGCGTCATAGGTGGTCATGGGTGGTCTCCGGCGGGAGCGTGTTCTGTTGCCGCGACCCTAGAGCCGCCCACGGGCGTTGTCAGCGCTCATTCGGCTGCGAGCGGATTCACGGAATCTCTCAGCAGGGGCTCCAGAAGATGGGCGGACAGCCAGCGCACGACGGGTACTGCGACGCCGTCGCCGACGACGTGGAACGCCGCTGTCGAGCCCTTCGGCAGGACATAGCTGTCAGGCAGGCCCATCAGTCGGGCGCCCTCGCGCGGGGTGAGGAGCCGGGAGCGGACGGCGCCGCCTTCCGACACCACGATGGTCTGGCGTGAGGAGCCGCCCCGGGCCGTGCGCAGGCAGCCGGCGAGGCCGTCTATGCGCACCTCGGCCTGCGGCGTTCCGGCCCTCGTGCGGCGATAGACGGCTCCGACCGTGCGGCCGGCCCCCTCCAGCCGCACCCGGTGTAGCGGCGTCATCTGCGCCAGCAGCCGGGCGGTGTCGGCGTCGCTTCGCCAGGTCACGGCGCCATCGTCTTCCAGCAGGGCGGAGAGGTCGGTGTTGCGGGCCGGCGGGGCGGGAAGGTCCCACCAGATCCATGAGGCCTTGAGCGGATCGGGCAGCCGGCTGTGCGCCTCGGTGATGGCCTTGCTGTGGAAGCCGCAGCGACCGGTCCGCGCGCCGGCCTGCTCCCGGGTGGCGATCACGAAGACCCGGGGGCGGCTCTGCGGGGTGAAGGCGGCTGCGTCGATCTCGAGCGCGCCGAAGCGGTAGCCCTGGCCGGCCAGCGCCCGGCACAGGGCCTCGAAGTCCTTGCCGCCGTGCGAGGTCAGCAGGCCGACGACGTTCTCGATGACGATGGCGCGGGGCGCGCGGTCCTGCGCGTTGAGCGCCTCAACCAGCCGCCAGAAGCCGAAGAAGGCGCCCGAGCGGCCGCCGGTCAGCCCCGCCCGTGCTCCCGCCAGGCTGAAATCCTGACAGGGGCTGGAGGCCCAGGCCAGATCGGCCCGGCCGGGCAGGTCGCCGGGCTGCACCGCCCAGACGTCGCCCTGCCGGAAGTGCGCCGCGGCGTCTGCATGGTTGGCGCGGTAGGTCGCCGCCTTCACAGGATCGAAGTCGTTGGCGTAGAGGCAGGACCAGCCCTCGCCGAGCCCGAGCCGGGCCATGCCCCCTCCGGCGAAGAACTCCAGGAAACCGAGGGGAGGATTCCGACTCATCGCGAAATGAGTCTAACCTGCCCGCGACCTTTCGAGGAGAAGCGCCCCAATGTCCCGCCTGCGCCCCATCGCCGTCCTCTTCGCGTCCGCCCTGATGCTCGCCGCCTGCGGTCAGGAAGCGCCCGGCGGGGCCGACGCGCCGCCGCCCGCCGATGCGCCGCCCGAGGCCGCCGCGCCGGCCGAGCCGGCCGGCCAGTACGCGGTCGACTTCGGCGCCCGGGGGACCGAGCCCTTCTGGCGGGCGGACGTGAAGGGGACGACGATCACCATCACCCGCCCCGAGCCGCCCGAGGTGGTGGCCACCAACGCCGCCCTCGGCACGTCCGGAACCACCGGAACCTGGACCGCCCAGGCCGGGACCACGCCGGTCGTGCTGACGGTGACGCAGGCGGCGTGCAGCGATGGCATGAGCGACCTGAAGTACGACTACACCGCCGAGCTTCGGGAAGGCGACGTCGTCCTCAAGGGGTGCGCCTTCCCGCTGAGCGCCGAGCCGCGCGAAGGGGAGTAGCGCTTCTTTCCATCCTTATGGCCCGACCTGTTCGAGCCACCCATGAACGCCGCGTTCGCCGTGCGTCCTTCGACACGCCGCTTCGCGGCTGCTCAGGATGACGTCGTTTGAAGGCTGTTCATCTACGTCGTGCTGAGCAGCGCCGCAGGCGCGTGTCGAAGCACGCAGGGCGCTTTCCGCCTACCCCTGACCGACCGCGACGGTCTCGAACCGCGAGGCCTTGGCCTGCGACTGCTGGCCCGGCACGGGCAGCAGCAGGGCGATGGCGACGGCCGCCGCGGCGGCGATGGCGAAAACGGCCTTCACGGCCATGGCGGACGCTCCCCTGGATGCGACGCGCAGAGGGTGCGCTCGACGGGTTAACGAACCGCCAAGCGGGAACCTTCGGGCAAAGCAAAGGCAGGACGAACCGATCGGTTCATCCTGCCTCGCTGTCGTGCTCTCAGGGACTGACCCGGCCTTGGCGGCTAAAGCCTCGACCGGATCGAGCGCCTTGTGCCTAGTAGATCTCGAACAGGCCGGCGCCGCCTTGCCCGCCGCCGATGCACATGGTCACCACGCCCCACTTGGCGCCGCGACGACGGCCTTCCTGCAGCAGGTGGCCGGTGCAGCGGGCGCCGGTCATGCCGAAGGGGTGGCCGATCGAGATCGAGCCGCCGTTGACGTTGTACTTGGCCGGGTCGATGCCCAGCTTGTCGCGGCTGTAGAGGCACTGGCTGGCGAAGGCCTCGTTCAGTTCCCACAGGTCGATGTCGTCGACCTTCAGGCCCTGGCGGGCGAGCAGGCGGGGCACGGCGAACACCGGCCCGATGCCCATTTCGTCAGGCTCGCAGCCGGCGGCGGCCCAGCTCACGAAACGGCCCAGCGGCTCGAGACCGCGACGCTCGGCTTCCTTGGCTTCCATCACCACCACGGCGGCGGCGCCGTCGGACAGCTGGCTGGCGTTGCCGGCGGTGACGAAGTTGCCTTCGCCCTTCACCGGGGCCAGCTTGGCCAGGCCTTCCAGGGTGGTGTCGGCCCGGTTGCACTCGTCCTTGTCGACCACGTAGTCGACCAGGGTCTCTTCCTTGGTCTCCTTGTTGACCAGCTTCATCTTGGTGGCCATCGGGACGATCTCGTCGTCGAACTTGCCGGCGGCCTGGGCCGCGGCCGTGCGGCGCTGGGACTCGAGGCTGTACTCGTCCTGGTACTCACGGCTCAGGCCGTAGCGCTTGGCGACGATGTCGGCGGTGTCGATCATGGCCATGAAGATCGCCGGGGCGATGTCCATCAGCTTCGGATCGACCGTGCCCGAACCGCCCATGCCGCCGCCCGGGATGGAGATGCTCTCCACGCCGCCGGCCACCACGCAGTCGGCGCCGTCGGCGCGCACATAGTTGGCGGCCATGGCGATGGCCTGCAGGCCCGAGGAGCAGAAGCGGTTGATGGTCACGCCGCCGGTGGTCACCGGCATGCCGGCCAGCAGGGCGGCGAGGCGACCGATGTTGGCCGCGCCGTGGGCGTTGTTGCCCAGGTAGCAGTCCTCGATGTCAGCCGGGTCGACGCCCGACTTGGCCACCGCATGTTTGATGGCGTGTGCGGCCATGCTCATGGGCGGGGTGACGTTGAATCCGCCGCGGCCCGCCTTGGCGAGGCCGGTGCGGGCGTAGGACACGATGACGGCTTCGCGCATCTGGCGTTTTCCCTTTGTCTCTCAAACACTCGTTCGAATGGTGCGCCGCACCCTAGGCGAACGTTGCCGCAAGGAAAAGATCACGCGCGCGTCAACCTGGGCGGCCGCGCCGACGGCGGGAGTTGCGTTTGGATCGGGGGGCTGGCTTTCTGGTCTCGAACCATGGAGTACCGCATGCGCACCCTGCTGCTCGCCCTCGCCGCCGTCTCGACCCTCTCGACGCCCGTCCTCGCCCAGGACGCGCCCGAGGGCGGGGCCTGGACGGACTGCGCGGTGACCGCCGTCACCCTGATGCGCGACCGGATGGTGCTGAAGTGCGGCGGTCTGGCCGGCGCCGACAATCCCCGCATGTTCGCGATCGAGACCAATGACCGCCTGCTCGATCCGGTGCTCCGGGTGGCGCTCGACAGCAAGGCGCGCGGCAAGCCGATCGGGGTGCTGTACGTGAAGGCCACCTTCGCCAACCCGAGCGGTTGCGCGCCCGCCGACTGCCGCCGGCTCGTGGCCGTGGAGTCGAAATAAGCCCCGGACGCCTTGACCTGCGCGTCACCCGGCGGGACGATCCTGATCAACGATAAGAAACACGATCAGGGAGTGGCGGCATGGCCGAACGGGCGTTCGATCTGGTGATCCGGGGCGGAACCGTTATCGACGGGTCGGGCGGCGCGCCCTACCCGGCCGATGTCGGGGTCAGGGACGGCCTGATCGCCGCCGTGGCGCCGAACCTGCCGACAGGGACCGAGGAGATCGACGCCACCGGCCGCATCGTCACACCCGGCTTCGTCGACATCCACACCCACTACGACGGCCAGGCCACCTGGGACGAGCGGATGCAGCCCTCATCCTGGCATGGCGTGACCACGGCGGTGATGGGCAACTGCGGCGTCGGCTTCGCCCCCTGCAAACCGCAGGACCACGATCGGCTGATCCGGCTGATGGAAGGGGTGGAGGACATTCCCTTCCCGGTCCTGACCCAGGGCCTGCCGTGGAACTGGGAGACCTTCCCCGAATACCTCGACAGCCTGTCGGGCCGGTCGTTCGACATCGACATCGCCGCCCAGCTGCCGCACGCGGCTCTGCGGGTCTATGTTATGGGCGAGCGCGGCGCCAACCGCGAGCCGGCGACGCGGGAGGACATCGCGCGGATGGCGGTGATCGCCAAGGGCGCGGTCGAGGCCGGCGCGCTTGGCTTCTCCACCTCCCGCACCCTCAATCACCGCACCAGCGACGGCCAGCCGACCCCGACCCTGACGGCGGGCGAGGACGAGCTTGCGGGCATCGCGCTGGGGCTCAAGGCCGCCGGCAAGGGCGTGCTGCAGTTCGTGTCCGACTTCCAGCAGCCGGCCGAGGAGTTCGCCATGTTCCGGCGGCTGGTCGAGAAGAGCGGCCGTCCGCTGAGCTTCTCCCTCGCCCAGAGCCCCAGGGGTCCGGACAGCTGGAAGATCCTGCTGGCCGCCCTGACCGAGGCCAACGACGACGGGCTGCCGATGAAGGCCCAGGTCGCCGGCCGCCCGGTCGGGGTGCTGTTCGGGCTGGAGCTGACGCTCAACCCCTTCAGCCAGCACGAGACCTACAAGGCCATCGCCCACCTGCCGCTGGCCGAGCGGGTGGCGCAGTTGAAGGACCCCGCCGTCCGCGCGCGTCTGCTGTCGGAGGAACTCGATCCCAAGGGGCCGTTCGCGGGCAGCGCGCTGCGGGCCTGGGACAACATGTTCCTGATGAACGAGCAGCCCGACTATGAGCCGACCGCCGCCGACACCATCAAGGAACTGGCCGCAGCGCAGGGGCTCTGGCCTGACGAGGTGGCGCTGGACCACATGCTGACCAATGGCGGGCGGGGCATGCTCTACCACCCGTTCCTGAACTATGCGAACGGCTCGCTGGATCCCAGCTTCGCCATGCTCAGCCACCGCGACACGGTGCCGGGTCTCAGTGACGGCGGCGCGCACGTCGGCATGATCTGCGACGGCAGCTTCCCGACCAGCAACATCACCCACTGGACCCGCGACCGCACCCGCGGCCCGAAGCTGGGCCTGGAGCAGATGATCCGCATGCAGACCCGCGACACCGCCGAGGCGGTCGGGCTGCTGGATCGCGGCCTGATCGCGGTCGGCCTGCGGGCCGACCTCAATGTCATCGACTACGACGGCCTGACCCTGCATGCGCCCGGCGTCGCCTATGACCTGCCGGCCGGCGGGCGAAGGCTTGTGCAGCGGGCGGACGGCTATGTGGCCACGGTCGTGGCCGGCCAGATCACCTACCGCGACGGCGAGCCGACCGGCGCACTGCCGGGACGGCTGGTTCGCGGGGCGCAGAGCGCGCCGCTGCGGCTGGCGGCGGAGTAGCTCTGACGTTTCCCTCCCCTTCATGGGGAGGGACAGACCCGCGCAGCGGGTCAGGGTGGGGCAGCAGGGCGCTCTTCCCGAAGTTGGGTGACTGGCATCGCCATTCCCCACCCGGTCGCTTCGCGACCACCCTCCCCATGAAGGAGAGGGAAGAACGCGAGTCTACTCCCCGAACCCCTCGCCGAGCTCGTCCACCGGATCCATCCGGATCAGGCGGCTGTCCTCGACGGCCGCCTGGCGGTGCTTCACATGCTCGCGATAGCCGGGGTCGGTGACCATTTCCAGGAAGGCGCCGGCGCTCGGATAGAAGGCGATGAAGGCGATGTCCCAGCGCTCGTCCGTCGGGCCCGTCAGGACGACGTCCGGCCGTCCGGCCCAGATCTGCTTGCCGCCCACACGCTTGAACACCTCGGCGCTGTCGCGGCCATAGGCGCGGTAGGCCTCCAGCCCCGTCATCCCCTTGCCGTGGTTGGGGTGGCTTTCCGGATAGTCGGCCAGCGGCCGCACCCTGACGAGGTTCAGCATATGGATGGGGCGGTCGCGGGGCAGGGCCTTGAAGGCGTCGAACTGCGGGCGGGTGGGGTCGATGGAGCCGGTCATGACCGGACTGTGACCCAGTCGCCCGACGCTGTCATCCCGGCGTCGCCGCCATCCAGACGATGTGGCGCGCGCCGCGGCCGCGGTGGGCGCGGACCATGGTTTCCTTCACCTCGAAGCCGGAGCGCTGCAGGCGACCGGTAAAGGCGTGGTCCGGCGTCGAGGACCAGACGCCCAGCACGCCGCCCGGCCGCAGGGACTTCTTCGCCACCCCCAGGCCGCGCCCGTTGTAGAGCCCGTTGTTGCCGGCGCGGCTCAGGCCCCTGGGTCCGTTGTCGACATCCAGCAGGATGGCGTCCCAGCTGCCCGGCGGGCTGTCGATCAGGTCGGCGACGTCGGTGATCTTCACCGTCGTGCGCGGGTCGGTGAGGCTGTCGCCATAGAGGCCGGCCAGGGGGCCCTTGCCCCAGGCCAGCACCGCCGGGACCAGCTCGGCGACGACGACCTCGGCCTTTGGCCCGAAGGCTTCCAGAGCCGCGCGCAGGGTGAAGCCCATGCCCAGCCCGCCGATCAGCACACGGGGTTTCGGCCGCTCGCCGATCCGCTCGCGCGCCAGCCGGGCCAGCGCCTGCTCGGAATCGCTCAGCCGGCTGTTCATCAGCTCTATGCCGCCGGCCATGATGGAGAACTCATGACCCCGCTGCATCAGCTTCAGCTCGCCGCCCCCGCCGGGGACGGTCGCCGTGTCGAGATGGACCCATGGGATCATGGCCGGCCCGGCGTCGGCAGGATCACCAGGCGGTCGGCCAGCTCGTTGGGATTGTCGGCGCGCGGCGGGACGTGCTCGGCGAGGATCTCGCCGCAGCGCTTCACCGCCGCCTCGAAGCCGCCGGGGATGTCCCGCCGCTTGAGGCCGGCGATCAGCAGGTTGACGACCTCGTCCCAGACCGCGTTCGGCGCGACGCTGTAGATGCCCTCGTCGGCGATCACCTCGGCGCGGTGCTCGGCCAGGGAGGCGAACAGCAGGATGCCGGTCCGCTCGCGGGTGGCGTGGAGGCCGTGACCGAGGAACTGCTGCATGGCCGCGCGGTGGACCCGCTCTGCCTTCAGCGAGGCCGGCGTCAGGGCTCGCCGGATCGGCGGGATCGACACCACCAGCGCCGCGAGCACGAACACCGCCGCCTGCAGGGCGACATAGATGGCGAGGGCGGTGAAGATGGTCTGGCCGGTCGGAGCGTGGCCCGTGGTCCAGCCGCCGAACATCCCGACCAGCATCTGGGGCTCGAAGCCGAGCAACAGGGCGAGGGCGGGCAGCACCAGCGCCGCGCCGGCCGCCCAGGCCAGCGGCGTCTCGCGATAGTCCGACACCGCCGGAGCCAGCACGCAGTAGATTTCTCCGGCCGTCGTCGCCTCTGCGGCCGCGACCGCGTCGGCGATCCGCTGCTGGGCCGCTTCCGTCATTCGCATGGGCATTCTACCAGCCTCCCGAGGCGCCGCCGCCGCCGAACGATCCTCCGCCGCCGGAGAACCCTCCGCCGCCGGACCAGCCGCCGCCTCCGCCGCCTCCGCCGCCGAGCATATGGCCCAGGATGCCGCCGATGATCAGCGGGGCGAGGTTGTCGTCGTCATCATCGAACCGCCGCCGGCGGCGGCCGTCGCGTCCCCGCATGGCCCGGCCGCCGCCGCGGCCGGCCCGCATCATGCTGATCAGCATGAAGACAAAGCCGAAGGCGAGCAGCACCAGGATCCAGCGAGGCGGTCCCTCCGCGCGGGGGCGTTCCGTCGCCGCCGCAACCTGGGCCTTCGCCGCCTCGTCGGGCAGGCTGAGCTGCTGGATGAGGGCGTCAGCGCCGGCCACCACGCCGCCCTCCATGTCGCCCGCCTTGAAACGGGGCAGGATGGCGGACTGGATGATGACGCTGGACAGGGCGTCGGTCAGCACCGGCTCCAGGCCGTAGCCGACCTCGATCCGCACCTTGCGTTCGTTGGGCGCCACGATCAGCACCGCGCCGTCGTCGGTCTTTTCGCCGCCCAGCTTCCAGGCCCGGCCGAGCTGGTAGCCGTACTCCTCGATCTCATAGCCCTGCAGCGAGGGCAGGGTGGCCACGACCAGCTGGCGGCCGGTCGTGGTCTCCAGCGCCTCGAGCTTCCGGGTCAGGGCCGCTTCGGTGGCCGGCGACAGCAGGTTGGCCTCGTCCACGACCCGGCCCGACAGCTTGGGGAAGGTGGGGTCGGCGAGGGCCGGCAGGGCGATCGCGAGGAGCAGTATTGCCCCGAGCGCCCCGGCGAAGGCCGGGGCCCACCACGATCTCTCGCGCGAAGCCATGGGTCCCGGCGTACGCCGGGACGCTCGGAGAAGGGTCATGCGTCTACTGCTTCGCCGCCGGAGCGGGCGCCGGCGCCGGGACGGCCGGAGCGGCCGGGGCGTCGAAGCTGACGGTCGGCGCGGTCTGGGCCGAGGCGGCGGCCTGGAACAGCTGGGCCGGCTTCTGGCCGCTGTACATGGTGTTGGCCCAGATCACCTGCGGGAAGGTGCGCAGGGTGGTGTTGTAGGTCTGGGCCGTCTGGTTGTAGTCGCGGCGGGCGATGGCGATGCGGTTCTCCGTGCCCTCAAGCTGGCTCTGCAGCGCCATGAAGTTCTGGTTCGACTTCAGGTCCGGATAGCTTTCCTGGATCATCATCAGCCGGCCGAGGACGCCCGACAGGCGGTCCTGCGACTGCTGGAACTGGGCGAACTGCGCCGGGTCGGTGATGGTCGAGGCATCGACGCGCACCTGGGTCGCGGACGCCCGCGCCTCGGTGACGGCGGTCAGGACGTCCTTTTCCTGGGCGGCGTAGCCCTTCACCGTGTTGACCAGGTTGGGGATCAGGTCGGCGCGGCGCTGATACTGGTTCTGCACCTCGGCCCACTGGGCCTTCACGGCCTCGTCCTGGGTCGGGATGGTGTTGATGCCGCAGCCGGCGAGAAGGGCGGCGGCGGCGAGCGCCGGCGCCAGTCGGAGGAAGCGGGAGATCGCGGTCATGGATGGCCCCTTGAAGCGGCCCTCGGTGGACCGCGCCCGCTGATATGGCCCCGGCTCGCGCCCGTGAGAAGAACGGGCGTGTCGATTTTTCGAACAACGGTTTGGGACTCCCTCCCCCGCGAGGGGGAGGGAGAAACCCTACATCCCCAGCAGGCGGTCGTTCTTGCCGGCGGCGCGGCCCTCGGCCCATTCGGCCTCCAGCGCCTGGAACTCTTTCCGGCGCGGACCGAGGTAGCCGAACAGGAAGGCCGCGACCTTGCGCTGCTGGATCTCTTCCGACCCTTCGGTAATCCGGTAACGGCGGTGGTGGCGGTAGATGTGCTCGAAGGCCTTGTGCCGCGAGTAGCCCATGCCGCCATGCACCTGCATGGCCCGGTCGGCGGCCTCGCAGCAGAGGCGGTTGCCCCAGTAGTTGCAGATCGAGACCTTGTCGGAGATCTCACGCTCGATGGTCTTGTGGTCCATCGTGTCCATCTGCCAGGCCGTCTGACGGATCAGCAGGCGCAGCATCTCGGCCTGGGCGTGCAGCTCGACCAGCGGGAACTGGATGGCCTGGTTGTCGCTCAGCGCCTTGCCGAACGGCTTGCGCATGCGGGCGTACTTCACACTCTCTTCTATGCAGTAGACCGCCGCGCCCAGCGAGGAGGCCGCCTGGCGGATGCGGTTCTGGTGCACGAAGGACTGGCCGAGGCCCAGGCCACGGTCGACCTGGCCCCAGTAGCTGTCCTCGGGGATCCAGCAGTCGAACGAGATCCGCGGGTGGTCGGTGGGCATGTTGAACGTCCACATCCACTCCTCGATCTTGATCAGATCGCGGGGCACCAGGAAGCAGGTGATGCCGAGAGCGTCGCCGTCCTTGCCGCTGGTGCGGGCGAAGACCATGACGTGGGTGACCACGTGCATGCCCGTGGTCCACATCTTCTCGCCCTTGATGCGCCAGCCGGGCTTGCCGTCCTTCACCTCGGGAACGCCCGTGGTTTCCATGAAGGTGGCGTCGCTGCCGTGGTTGGGCTCGGTCAGACCGAAAGCGGCGCGCATGGTGCCGTTCAGCAGCGCCTCGCCGTCGCGGGCGACCTGCTCGGGCGTGGCGAACTCCCTGAACATCAGCACGAAGGGATTGTTGCCGACGATGGAGTGCTCGTTCTGCAGGTCGTTGAACAGGCCCAGGCCCTTGGCGGCCAGGTGTTCGCGGATCACGGCCATCCAGAGCTGCGAGCCTTCCTTGCCGCCCATCTCCCTGGGCCAGGCAAAGCGGTAGTGGCCGGCCTCGTCGGCAAGCTTGCGGGCCTTGCCCAGCAGCTCTTCCCACTCGTGACGGGGCAGACCGTTGTTGTCCCAGTCGGTGCGGGCGTGTTCGCGTCGGTGGTCGAAGAACCGCTCGTTATCGTCCTGCCGCTGCAGCGGCATGATCTTGTCTTCGATGAACTGGTCGAGCTCGGCGAGATAGTCGACGAGCTCCTTGGGCAGGGCAAAATCCATGGCGCGCCTCCGTTATGTTCTTGTGCTTGGAGGCCAGTATGCCCCTGCTTACGTGCGCGGCAACCGTGACCCGACGTAATGGACCGCCGGGATGTGATGAACCGGATGTTCACCTCGTCCCGCCTATATCGGCTGCATGATCCTGATCGTCGCCGCCGCCATACTGGGAGCCGCCCTCGGACTGTTCGTTCAGCCCCGGCTGTTCGCGCTGGCGCTCGGGCTCGCGATCCCCAGCGCCGCGCACCTGGTCCTGGTCTTTGTCGGCCGCCTGTCCGAGGGCCGGCCGAACGAAGAGGCCGTTCGGGAGATCCTCGAGTACATGACCTTCGCGGGGGTGCACGGCATCTGGCCGGTGATGGCCGCGGCCGGAACCGGGACGCTCTTCGCCGCGACGGCCTGGTCCCTGCTTCGCAAGGACTCCACTGACGCCTTCTGGCTTCCCGCCGACCACATCGGGCGCCGGTTGAACGGCCTTCGATCCATGGACCTGGTCGAGGATCGCGAGGTGCATTCCGCGGCCCGGGAGCGCCTGAACGCCATCCTGCGCGATTGAGACCGAGTCGCGAAATATCTGAACACTGTGAAGATAGCGCTTGCGCGATCCGGGTGATCGCTGATATCTAAGCATTGCTAAGTTCGTCGTGCGGCGCTGGTGGGGATACCGGCGGCCGGGACAACGGGACGATCTCGGCGCTCAGACTTTTCGATCCAGGACTTCTTCCTCCACCCCGAACTTCGCCGGAGAGCGCACAATGAAACTCCGTATGCTGGCGGCTGCCGCCATTCTGTCCCTGTCCTTCGCGGGCGTGGCCCAGGCCGATGTAAAGGCCGTCGCCACCGCCACCCTGAAGGCCCCCGTCGCCGCCAAGACCAAGATCGTCGTCGCGGGCGCCGTCTACAACTGTGAAGGCACGACCTGCATTTCGCTGGCCGCCCCGGCCCGCGCCGTGACGGTGGCCGGCTGCAAGGCCCTGGTGAAGAAGGTCGGCGAGCTGACCGCCTTCTCCAACGCCATGCGCGCCATCGAGGGCGAGGAGCTCGCCACCTGCAACGCGGCCGCCTCGTAAGAGAGACGGTTTCCAACTTCCCGGACGCGTGCCTGTCCGGTGTTTCCTCGAGCAACTCGCCAATGTGCAAGGGCGGCGGTCATTGGGCCGCCGCCCTTTTCTTTTGCGGGCGGATGGCCTTAAGGAGCCGCCCATGACCAAGCCTTCCTCCCTCGCCGCCGCCCTTGAGCAGGCGCTGGCCGCCGCCGCCGGCGAAGACGGTCGCAGCGTAGCGCCGGTGTCCTTCACCCTCGACTACGGGGCGGGCGGCGATTCGTCCGAGATCACCCTGTCCGCCCGGGTTGACCGCGCGACGCGGAGCCTGATCTTCGTGCACGGCGAGGCGGTTTTCGCCGACGGCCGGCGCGCCGCGAGCGCTTCGGGGGTGTTCCGGGTGCGGGAGACGTAGGGTAAGGCCTGTTTCTGGTCGCCAGCCGCCGTTGCGATGCAACAGAACGCATGCTATCAGGCGCGCGGCTTAGGGCCGGTGGACTTATACGGCCCGCTGGCACATGTGCTTTTCCAAGCACTTTCAAGACTTTAGCGCCGCGCCGGGAATACTCTTCCGGGACGCGGCGCGCGACGCACCGGACGGTTGGATTCAAGTGGCTGACGACATCAGGGTGACGGACGTGGGTCAGCGCTATGCGCGCGCCCTTTTCGAGCTGGCCGAGGAGGCCAAGGCGACCGCGGCTGTCGAGCGCGACCTTGTCGCGCTGAAGGCGATGGTGGCCGACAGCAAGGACCTGCGCGTCCTGCTCAGCTCGCCGTCCTTTTCGGCGGAAAACAAGGGCGCGGGCCTGGCGGGTATCGCCGCCCGTGCGAAGTTCCACGCCATCACCACCAAGTTCCTCGGCCTGCTTTCGGCCAACCGCCGCGCCGGCGGGCTGGTCGATGTCATCGACAGCTTCCGCAAGCTGTCGGCCAATGCCCGGGGCGTTGTCTCGGCCGAGGTGATCACCGCCCAGCCGCTGAGCGCCGCCCAGGCCAAGGGCGTCGCCGCCGCCCTGCGCACCGCGCTCGGCAAGGACCCTGAAATCTCGACCCGCGTCGATCCCGCCATCCTCGGCGGCATCAAGGTGCGCGTCGGTTCCCGCCTGTTCGATGCTTCGCTGAAGTCGAAGCTCGACTCCCTGAAATTCGCCCTGAAGAGAGCGTAGAGACCATGGACATCCGCGCCGCCGAAATTTCGGCCATCCTCAAGTCGCAGATCGCCGGCTTCGGCGAAGAAGCCGACGTCTCGGACGTCGGTTCCGTCCTCAGCGTCGGCGACGGCATCGCCCGCGCTTACGGCCTCGACAACGTCCAGGCGGGCGAAATGGTCGAGTTCCCGAAGGCCGGGGTGAAGGGCATGGCCCTGAACCTCGAGCGCGACAACGTCGGCATCGTTATCTTCGGCCAGGACCAGGCGATCAGCGAGGGCGACGAAGTCCGCCGCCTCGGCGAGATCGTGGACGTTCCGGTCGGCAAGGCCCTGCTCGGCCGCGTCGTCAACCCGCTCGGTGAGCCGATCGACGGCAAGGGCCCGATCAAGGGCGCCGCCGAGCGTCGCCGCGTGGACGTGAAGGCTCCGGGCATCATCCCGCGGAAGTCGGTGCACGAGCCCGTGCAGACCGGCCTCAAGGCCATCGACACCCTGATCCCGATCGGCCGCGGCCAACGCGAACTGATCATTGGCGACCGTCAGACCGGCAAGACCGCCGTGGCGATCGACACCATCCTGAACCAGAAGGCCGCCAACGCCGGCACCGACGAGACTCAGAAGCTCTACTGCATCTACGTCGCCATCGGCCAGAAGCGCTCGACCGTCGCCCAGATCGTCAAGACGCTCGAGGAGCAGGGCGCTCTGGAATACACCATCGTCGTGGCGGCCACGGCGTCGGAGCCGGCCCCGCTGCAATTCCTGGCCCCGTTCTCGGGCTGCGCCATGGGCGAGTGGTTCCGCGACAACGGCATGCACGCCGTCATCATCTATGACGACCTTTCCAAGCAGGCCGTCGCCTACCGCCAGATGTCGCTGCTGCTGCGCCGTCCGCCGGGCCGCGAAGCCTACCCGGGCGACGTCTTCTACCTGCACAGCCGCCTGCTGGAACGCGCCGCCAAGCTGAACGAGGACAACGGCTCGGGCTCGCTGACGGCGCTGCCGATCATCGAAACCCAAGCCGGCGACGTGTCG
>JAIYCQ010000015.1 GCA_027487945.1 Caulobacteraceae bacterium | reverse complement strand
TCATCGGGGTTGGCGCCCTCGTCCGTGCAGTGCTTCAGCCCGCGGTCGAGAAAGCCGGCGGCGGCGTCGACGATCTGCAGGTACTGCCCGACGGTGACGTCGTAGAGTGAAATGGCCATTGGTCGCCTCTCCCAAAGCGTTGGTTGCTTATTGCAACCTATTTGCCGCGGGCAGGTCGGGCAATGCCCATGATCCCCCTAGCCCGCCCGCTCGCTCCAGTCGTCCAGGTCCGGCTCGGCGCCCATGAGGGCCAGGCCCGTTGCGATGGAGACCAGCTCCGCGCCGCTCTCCATCTTCGCCGTCCCGAAGCGGCGTTCGAAGATCTCGCGGACGGCGGGGACGAAGGACGAGCCGCCGGTCAGGAAGACCCGGTCGACGCCGGCCTCGGTCAGGTTCGCGCGGCGCAGGGCCTCGTCGACGGCGCCCTCGATGGCGGTCAACTCGGGCTGGATCCAGCGGTTGAACGACTCCCGCTTCACCTCGCCGGCGATGTGGACCGACCCGCCCCGGAAGTCGAACTCGGCGGCCTCCGCGCCCGACAGCGCCTCCTTCAGCCGCGAGACCGCCTGGTAGAGGCGGTAGCCGTGGTTGTCGTCCAGCACCTCGACCAGCCGCTCGATCTTCTCCGGCTCGGTGGCCGTGCGAACCAGCTTGCGGATGTCCTTCATGTCCTTCGAGGCCCGCAACAGCGCCAGCTGCTCCCAGCGGGCGAAGGCGGTGAAGTAGCGGTTGGGGATCGGCAGGATGTTGTCGAAGGCGCGGTAGCTGCTGCCCTTGCCCAGCCGCGGCGAGACCAGGTGGTCGATCAGCCGGTAGTCGAAGGCGTCGCCCGCCACCCCGACGCCGGCGTTGGCCAGGGCGCGGGAGCGGATGTGGCCGTTCTCGTGCGTGAACCGGACCAGCGAGAAGTCGCTGGTGCCGCCGCCAAAGTCGGCGACCAGCACGGTGGCGTCGCCCTCCAGCCGGCGGGCGAAGAAGAAGGCCGCCGCCACCGGCTCCGGCACATAGCGGATGTCCTCGAACCCGAGGCGCCGGAACGCCGTCTCGTAGCGCCGCAGGGCCAGGGCGGTGTCGGGCCGGTTGCCGACGAAGGTCACCGGCCGGCCGACGATCACCCGCTTCGGCAGGTCCGCCAGGGTCTCGCCTCCGTGCTCCTTCACCTTCAGCAGGAAGGCGCTGAGCAGGTCCTCGAAGGTGAAGCGCCGGCGCAGGATCTCGGTGTCGGTGAACAGGGCGCTGGCGGCGTAGCTCTTGAACGACTGGATGAACCGCGTCTCCAGCGGCTCCTCGACATAGGCGTTGATCGCCCAGGGCCCGGCCTCGACGACGCGGGCGGCCGGGTCATGGTCGGGGGCGTGGAAGCTGAGCGCCGAGCGGAAGGCGTTGAACGGCGCGCCCTCGTGGCTGAAGCCGGCGAGGCGCGCCTGCCCCTGTCGCTCCAGGGCGACGACGGTGTTGGTGGTGCCGAAATCGATGCCGATCGCGGCCTCGGGGGAGGCGGTCATAAGGAAGGTCCTGCGGAAAAGACGGAGGCGCGCGCCTCCGGTCTCCGCCGGGGCGCGTCGCTAGTCGAAAAGGGGGAAAGCGAACAAGCGGCCGATCCTCATGAGGCCATGACCCTACTCCGCCACGGGCTCGAGCGTCTGGTCGTACGCCGCCATCAGAGCCATGTTGAGGATCTTGGACACCGAGGCCGAGAGCGGCGCGATCTGCACGGCCTTGGTCAGGCCCAGCAGGATCGGCCCCATGACCGTCGCCCCGCCCAGCGACTGCACCAGCTTGGTGGAGATCGAGGCGGAGTGGATGGCCGGCATGATCAGCACATTGGCCGGGCCGGTCAGGCGCATGAACGGGTAGTTGGCGCGACGCTCCGGCTCCAGGGCCAGCTCGGGCGGCATCTCGCCCTCGTACTCGAAGTCGACGTCCATCTCGTCGAGCATGGCGACGGCCTCACGGACCTTCTCCGAGCGCATGCCCATCGGGTTGCCGAAGGTCGAGTAGCTCATGAAGGCGACGCGCGGGGTGAAGCCCAGCGCCCGGACGGCGCGGGCCGCCTCGCAGGCGATCTCGACCAGCTCCTCGGCCTCGGGCATCTCGGTGACGTTGGTGTCGGCGATGAACAGGGTGTGGCCCTTGGCCAGCACGATGGACATGCCCATCACCCGCCCGCCGGGGGCCTGGTCGATGACGCGCAGGATCTCTTCCAGCGCCTGGTCGTAGGCGCGGGTCACGCCGGTGACCATGCCGTCGGCGTCGCCCAGCGCCACCATCGAGGCGGCGAAGCTGTTGCGGTCCTGGTTGATCAGCCGCTGCACGTCGCGCTTGAGATAGCCCTCGCGCTGCAGGCGGCTGTAGAGGTGCTCGACGTAGTCGGGGCTGCGGTCGGACAGGCGCGCGTTGACGATCTGGATCTGCACCTCGTCCGGATCGATGCCGGCCAGTCGCATGTTGTCCTTCACCAGCTCCTCGCGTCCGCAAAGGATGGCCTGGCCCAGGCCCTGGGTCTGGAAGGCGTAGGCGGCGCGGATGACGCTGGGCTCCTCGCCCTCGGCGAAGACGATCCGCTTCTTCGGTCCGCTCAGCACGGCGCCGGACAGGCGCTGCAGGAAGGCGGCGCTGGGGTCCAGGCGGCGGGCGAGGCTGGCGCGGTAGGCGTCCATGTCCTCGATCGGCCGACGCGCCACGCCGGTGTCCATCGCCGCCTGGGCGACGAAGGGCGGGATGTACCAGATCAGCCGCGGGTCGAAGGCGGAGGGAATGATGTACTGCGGGCCGAACTTCAGCTGCCGGCCGTGGTAGGCGGCGGCGACCTCGTCGGGCACGTCTTCCCGCGCCAGCATGGCCAAGGCGTTGGCGCAGGCAATCTTCATCTCGTGATTGACCCGCCGGGCCCGCACGTCGAGCGCCCCGCGGAAGATGTAGGGGAAGCCGAGGACGTTGTTGACCTGGTTGGGATAGTCGCTGCGGCCGGTGCCCATGATCGCGTCGTCGCGCACGGCGTGGACCTCTTCCGGGGTGATCTCCGGATCGGGGTTGGCCATGGCGAAGATCACCGGGTTGGGCGCCATGCTGGCGATCATTTCCTTGGTGAAGGCGCCCTTGGCCGACAGGCCCAGCAGCACGTCCGCGCCGACCACGGCCTCAGCGAGGGTGCGCTTGTCGGTATCGACCGCGTGGGCGCTCTTCCACTGGTTCATGCCGTCGGTGCGGCCGCGGTAGAGGACCCCCTTGGAGTCGCAGGCGATGACGTTCTCGGGCCGCACGCCCATCGCCTTGATCAGCTCCATCGAGGCGATGCCGGCCGCGCCGGGGCCGTTGAGCACGACCTTCACGTCCTCAAGCTTCTTGCCGGTGATGTAGCAGGCGTTGATCAGGCCGGCGGCGCAGATGATCGCCGTGCCGTGCTGGTCATCGTGGAACACCGGGATGTCGAGCAGCTCCTGCAGCTCGGTCTCGATGCGGAAGCACTCGGGGCTCTTGATGTCCTCGAGATTGATGCCCCCGAACGTCACGCCGATGTTCTTGACCACCGTGATGATCTCGTCGGCGTCCTTGCTGGACAGTTCGATGTCGATGGCGTCGACGTCGGCGAAGCGCTTGAACAGCACCGCCTTGCCTTCCATCACCGGCTTGGAGGCCAGGGCGCCGAGGTCGCCCAGACCCAGGATGGCCGTGCCGTTGGAGATGACGCCGACCAGGTTGCCCTTGGAGGTGTACTCGTAGGCCAGGTCCGGATTTTCGGCGATGGCCAGAACCGGCACCGCCACGCCCGGCGAATAGGCCAGGCTCAGGTCGCGCTGGGTGGCCATCGGCTTGGTCGCCTGCACCGCGATCTTCCCGGGCGTCGGGAACTGGTGGAAGGCCAGGGCCTCCTCGTCGGTGAAGGTCTTCTTTTCGGAGTCGCTCATGGCCGGTGCGGGAATCCCAACGGGGTTGAAACGCAAACGGCGCAGCCGCGCGTTCCGGGTTCTGGAAACAGGGGCCGCAACCTAACGACCGCGACCGGCCGGGACAACCGGGCGCGGCGGTTAGTTTGGTTGCAGGGGGTATGGCGCAAGGGAATGGGCGGCCGGCGCGGCGAACCCGCGCCCGCCCTCGCCTACCCCCTGACCTGCAGCACCCACCGCAGCACCTGCGCCTCCAGAACGCCCAGCGGCAGGGCGCCGTCGCGCAGGACCGCGTCGTGGAAGGCGCGGATGTCGAACTTCGCGCCCAGTTCCTTCTGCGCCTTCGCCCGCAGGGCCATGATCTTCAGCTCGCCGATCTTGTAGCTGGTCGCCTGGCCGGGCCAGCAGATGTAGCGGTCGACCTCCTTGGCGATGTCCCGCTCGCTGAGCAGGGTGTTGTCGCGGAAGAACTGCCGCGCCTGTTCGCGGCTCCAGCGCTTGTGGTGCAGGCCGGTGTCGACCACCAGCCGCACGGCGCGCCAGGCCTCGGTCGTCAGCCGGCCGAAGTTGGACCAGGGGTCCTGATAGAAGCCCATCTCCCGGCCCAGCCGCTCGCTGTACAGCCCCCAGCCCTCGCTGTAGGCGCCGTAACCGCCGAACTTGCGGAACTTCGGCAGGCCCTGGGTCTCCATGGCCAGCGCGATCTGGAAGTGATGCCCCGGCGCGCCCTCGTGATAGCTGATGCCTTCGATCTGGGGCTTCAGCACCTGGGTCATGTCGGACAGGTTCACATAGTAGATGCCCGGCCGCGAACCGTCCGGTGACGGACGGTTGTAGAAGGCGATGCCGGCGGTCGCCTCGCGCCAGGCCTCGACGGCGCGGACCTCCAGCTTCGCCCTGGGCAGCCGGAGGAACCACTTCGGCGCCACGGCCATCACCTGGTCGACGAAGGCGGTGGCGTCCTTCAGGTAGGCTGACTTGCCCTCGGGCGTGTTGGGATACTGGAACTTCGGATCGGTCTTCAGCAGGCGGAAGAAGTCCTGCAGCGAGCCCTTGAAGCCCACCTCGTCCATGATCGCCCGCATCTCGGTCTGGATGCGCGCCAGCTCGTCCAGCCCGGTCTGGTGGACCTCGTCGGCCGACATGTCCGTCGTGGTCGAGACCTTCAGCCGCCAGGCGTAGTAGGCCTCGCCGTCGGGCAGGGCCCAGACGCCGTCGGCGCCCTTCGACATCGGGCGGATCTTCGCCTGGGTTGCGATGAACTGCTCGTAGCCCTCGCGGAACGGCCCGGTCAGCGCCGCCCTGCCCTCGTCCAGCAGGGCCGCCCTGACGTCGTCGGCGACGGCCAGGGCGGCGACCTTCTTCCTGAAATCGGCCCAAAGCGCGCAGTCAGGACCGTCGGTGAACGGCGCGCCGGTGATCACCTTGCGCGCGTCGGCCTCGACCGGCTCGAAGGTGAAGTCGGGGGCGACCACACCGCCGCGGGCGCGGTCCTCCAGGTCGTCCGACACCTGCGCCATGACCCGCTTCACGGCCGTCAGGCGCGAGACATAGGCGCGGGCGTCATCGACGGTGTCGACGCGGTGCTGGTTGATCATGAACACCGGGATGGCCCCGGCCGGGCTACCCATGCTGGTGGCGATGTAGCCGTGGTTGCGCCAGCGGAAATCGCCGCGCTGGGTGAGGACCTGCTCCTCGAACAACCGCCAGGACAGCCGCGACGCCTGGCTGAGGGTGGCCGGATCGAACGTGCCGGTCATTGTGGCCAGCTGCCCCTCGGCCTTCACCAGGTCCATCTTGTCGGCGATGACGCTGTAGTCATCGAGCAGGCCGTAGTTCGCCTTGCTGCCCAGACTGGTCAGGGTCTGGGGGCTGAGCGCCGCCCGTTCGTCGAAGGCCGCGTCGAGGAAGGCGTTGAAGCGGGCGTCGGCGGACTCCGCCGCCTGCGCCGTCGCGGCGAGCGGAGCGGTCAGCGCAAGGCCGGCGACGGCGTGGCGGCGGGTGATACTGAAGCTGGACAAGGCGCGACTCCGCAGACAGGGACGCGGGAAGAGTCCACAGTTCCGGCCGCCTGTCATCCGGCGACAGCGCGAAGGGCCGGCTGGAGGCATGGCCTTGCCGGAAAGCCCGCCCTGCAGCGGCGACGACGCACTTTCCTTGCGCCCTCTGGACGAGAGGGCCGCCTGCGTCCTACATGCCGGGCATGTCCGGAAAGACCCTGTACGACAAGATCTGGGACGCCCATGTCGTCGCCACCGACGGCGAGGAGGCGATCCTCTACATCGACCTGCACCTCATTCACGAGGTGACCACGCCGCAGGCCTTCGCCGGTCTGCGCGCCGCCGGCCGCAAGGTGCGCCGGCCCGACCGCACCCTGGCCGTGGCCGACCACAACACCCCGACCGAGGGCCAGGCCCTGGGCGTCGACGCGGTCGCCGACGAGGAGGCGCGGCTACAACTCCAGACCCTGGGCCGCAACGTCGCAGACGCCGGGATCGAGTACTTCCCGATGGGCGACATCCGCAACGGCATCGTCCATGTGGTCGGCCCCGAACAGGGCCGCACCCAGCCGGGCATGACCGTGGTCTGCGGCGACTCCCACACCTCGACCCACGGCGCCTTCGGCGCGCTGGCGCACGGCATCGGCACCTCCGAGGTCGAGCATGTGCTGGCCAGCCAGACCCTGCGCCAGCGCAAGTCGAAGAACATGCGGGTCAGCCTCGAGGGCAAGGCCGGTCCCGGCGTCACGGCCAAGGATCTGGCCCTGGCCGTGATCGGCGAGATCGGCACCGCGGGCGGCACCGGCTATGTCATCGAGTTCGCCGGGGAGGCGATCCGCGACCTGTCGATGGAGGGCCGCATGACCCTCTGCAACCTGACCATCGAGGGCGGCGCCCGGGCGGGTCTCGTCGCGCCCGACCAGAAGACCTTCGACTACATCATGGGCCGTCCGGCGGCGCCCAGGGGCGCGGCCTGGGAGATGGCGCTGTCGCACTGGAAGACCTTCGTCACCGACCCCGACGCGGTCTTCGACCGCGAGGTGCGGATCGACGCGGCGAAGATCGCCCCGACCGTGACCTGGGGCACCAGCCCCGAGGACGTGGTGCCGGTGACCGGCGTGGTGCCCGATCCCGCCGACTTCACCACGGCAGACAAGCGGGCCGCCGTCGAGCGGGCGCTGGACTACATGGGCCTCGTCGCCGGCCAGCCGATCACCGAGGCCCGCATCGACCGGGTGTTCATCGGCAGCTGCACCAACAGCCGGATCGAGGATCTGCGCGCCGCCGCCGCCGTGGTGCAGAAGGCCTTCCTCGAGGGCCGGCTGGTCGCCCCGCATGTGCGGGCCATGGTTGTGCCGGGCTCGGGCCTGGTGAAGGAACAGGCCGAGGCCGAAGGGCTGGACGCGATGTTCAAGGCCGCCGGGTTCGACTGGCGCGAGCCGGGCTGCTCGATGTGCCTGGGCATGAACCCCGACAGGCTGGCGCCGGGCGAACGCTGCGCCTCGACCAGCAACCGCAACTTCGAGGGGCGGCAGGGTCGGGGCGGCCGCACCCACCTGATGAGCCCGGCCATGGCCGCCGCCGCCGCCATCGCCGGCCACATCGTCGACGTGAGGGACTTCCTGTGATCAAGGCGCTCGACCACATCGCCTATGTCGTGAACGACTTCGACGCCGCCGTGGACGGCTATGCCCGGCTGTTCGGCCGGACCCCGAACTGGCGCGGGACGATGCACGGGGCCAGCCAGGTCTGGTTCCAGCTCGGCAACATGGCGCTGGACGTTATCGCCGCCACCGGCGAGGGCCCGGTGGGCGACACCATCCGCGCCCGGCTGGCCAGCCACGGTGAAGGCATCTGGGGCGTCGGCTTCACCGTGCCGGACCTGGCCGAGGCGGGCCGCCGCTCGGAGCGGCTCGGCGTGCCGGCCTATCCGCGCGAAGAGGTCTCGACCAACCCCGAGACCGGCGCGACCCGCACCTGGCAGCTGGCCAGCCTGCGTCCGAAATCCACGCACGGGATCAACCTCTTCCTGGTTGAACAGGCGCCCGGCGCCGAGCGCTGGCCGGTCGCGCCCGTCACCGCGGACGACGGATCATCCGTGGCCGGGCTGGATCACATCGTCATCCGCACGCCCAATCCGGACCGCGCGGCCGCCCTCTACGGCGCGCGTCTGGGCCTCGACATGCGGCTGGACCGCAGCAACCCCGACTGGGGTACGCGGCTGATGTTCTTCCGCGTCGGCGACCTCGTCGTCGAGATCGCCCATGACCTGAAGGCCGGCATCGGCGACGGCCCGGACGAGCCCTGGGGTCTGAGCTGGCGCGTCGCCGACATCGAGGCCGCCCACCACCGCATGGCCGGCCAGAAGGTCGAGGTGTCGGAGATCCGCACCGGCCGCAAGCCCGGCACCCGCGTCTTCACCGTCCGCAACGCCCCCGGAGGCGCGCCCACCCTCGTGATCGGACCGGACGCATGAAAGCCTTCACCCGCCTCGACGGTCTCGCCGCCCCGCTGGGCCTAGCCAACATCGACACCGACCAGATCATCCCCAAGCAGTTCCTCAAGACCGTGGACCGCGAAGGGCTGGCCAAGGGCCTGTTCTACGACTTCCGCTTCGACGAGCAGGGGCAGGAGAAGAGCGGCTTCGTGCTCAACGACCCGGCCTACAGGAGCGCCCAGATCCTGATCGCCGGCGACAACTTCGGCTGCGGCTCCTCGCGCGAGCACGCGCCCTGGGCGCTGCAGGACTTCGGCATCAACTGCGTGATCGCCCCGTCCTTCGCCGACATCTTCCACGGCAACTGCTTCAACAACGGCCTGCTGCCGGTGGTGCTGAAGCCGGAGGAGGTCGAGGCGCTGATGGACGAGGCGCGCGGCGGCAACCACGTCTTCTCGGTCGACCTGGAGCAGCAGACGGTCACCGCCCCGTCCGGCGCGGTGTTCCGCTTCGACATCGATCCCGGCCGCAAGGAAAAGATGCTCAAGGGCCTGGACGCCATCGGCGAGACCCTGCAGCACGTCGTCGACATCGACGTCTACGAGATGAAACGCGCCCTCAGCCAGCCGTGGCTGGAGATCGGCGCGTGACCATCCTGGTCATCGGGACCGTCCGGCTGCCGCCGGAGGCCATCGACCGCGCCCGCCCCGCCATGGAGACCATGGTCGCCGCCAGCCGGGCCGAGGACGGCTGTCTCGAGTATGCCTATTCCCACGACCTGCTGGAGCCAGGCCTCGTCCGGGTGACCGAGGCCTGGCGCGACCGCGCCGCGCTGGACGCCCATTTCCAGACCCCGCACATGGCCGCCTGGCGCGGCCTGTTTCCCGACCTCGGCATCACCGACCGTGACCTGGCCCTGTACGAGGCCGGGCAACCCGAACCGATTTGAGACCCATGACCCAGACCCTGCTCCTCCTCCCCGGCGACGGCATCGGCCCGGAGGTGATCGCCCAGGTCCGCCGCGTCGCCGAGGCCGTGACGCCTGACCTCGTCCTCGATGAACGTGACTTCGGCGGGATCAGCTACGACCGTCACGGCGCGCCGATCACGGAAGAGGCCATCGCCGCGGCCATGGCCTCCGACGCCGTCCTGATGGGCGCCGTTGGCGGACCGCAGTGGGCGGGCGTGGAGCGGAGCAGGCGGCCGGAGATGGGGCTGCTCGGTCTGCGCAAGGCGATGGACGTGTTCGCCAACCTGCGGCCGGCGCTTTGCTTCGACGCCCTGGCCGATGCGTCCAGCCTCAAGCGCGAGCTGGTCGCGGGGCTGGACATCATGTTCGTCCGTGAGCTGACGGGTGGGGTCTATTTCGGCCAGCCCCGCTTCATCGAGACCCTGCCAGACGGCCAGCGCCGGGGCGTCGACACCCAGGTCTACACCACCAGCGAGATCGAACGGGTCAGCCGGGTGGCCTTCGAACTGGCCCGCGGCCGGGGCAACAAGGTCCACTCGCTCGAGAAGTCGAACGTCATGGAGACCGGCCTGCTCTGGCGCGAGGTGGTCACCGACCTCCACAGGCGCGAGTACGCCGATGTGCAGCTCGAACATATGCTGGCTGACAACGCCGCCATGCAGCTTGTGCGCCAGCCCCGGCAGTTCGATGTCATCCTGACCGACAACCTGTTCGGCGACGTGCTGTCGGACGAGGCGGCGCAGCTGACCGGCTCGCTGGGCATGCTGCCCTCGGCGGCGCTGGGAGCCGCGGGCAAGCCCGGTCTCTACGAGCCGATCCACGGCTCGGCGCCGGACATCGCCGGCCAGGGCGTGGCCAATCCGCTGGCGGCGATCCTGTCCTTCGAAATGGCCCTGCGCTGGTCTCTGGGCCGCGGGGAAACCGCCGACCGGGTCAAGGCCGCCGTCGAGGCCGCCCTGGCCGCCGGGGCCCGCACCCGGGATATCGGCGGAAGCCTGTCCACCGAGCAGATGGGCGACGCCGTGCTGAAGGCGTTCGCGGTCCCGTAGCGCCCGGGCCTGTCGCCCCGGACGGTCCCCGGGGCCGATCCGGGATCCGGGGCGCGCCGCGCGAAGACGGGGTCCCGGCTCTTCGGCGGGGATGACAACCGTTTGTATGTCCGCCGCCCCGACCCTAGCTTGAGGGCATGACCACCCCCGACGACGACGTCTACGACACCTGGGCCCGGGCCGAGCTCACCGCCTGGCGAGAGGCGGTCCTGAAGCCGCCTTCGGCGCTGCAGGCGGCGGCCAAGGGGCTGCAGAACCGCATCACCAACCTGATCCCGGAAAAGGTGCATCTGGCCGTCAGCAAGGTCATCGAGCAGATGACCCGCGGCATACTGGTGGGATCGGACTTCGTCACGCCGCCCCCGCGGACCGGCCTCTCCCTGGCCGAGCGCGAGGCTCTGGTCCGCAAGGCCATAGAGGGCTACCGCAATGTTGCCACCGTCGAGGGCGGCGTGGCGGGCGCCGGGGGCTTTCTGCTGGCCGCGGCCGACTTCCCGGCCCTGATCGCCATCAAGATCAAGCTTCTGTTCGAGATCGCCGCCCTCTACGGCCACGACGGCGCGGCCTGGCGGGAGAGGCTCTACATCCTGTCGATCTTCCAGCTGGCCTTCTCCAGCCCCGATCATCGACGCGAGGTCTATGCCCGGATGAGCGCCGACGCCTGGCCGGCCACCGCGGAGGATTTCGACTGGCGCCGGTTCCAGCAGGAGTACCGCGACTACATCGACCTGGCGAAGCTGGCCCAGCTGTTGCCGGTGGTCGGCGCGCCGATCGGGGCGATCGTCAACTTCCGCCTGCTCGAACAGCTGGGAACGACGGCGATGAATGCCTACCGCCTGCGCTGGTTCGCCTAGAGGCTCTCTCGGAACCGGGAATGCGGCTCCGTGACGCGCCGTCGATGCCTCGAAATTCTCAAATCCGAGACAGGGAGAGACGGTTGGTTAACCAACTGGGTCGAAGACCGGAGGTGTAGTCGGCGCACACCATCGCCGCTGCAGGCAAGAAGGTGGCGACATGAACAATCTCAGGATCTCGGCCAAACTGATGGTCGCATTCGCAGCGATGATCGCCATGTTGACGATATCGTCGACCGTGCTGTTCTTCAGCGTGCAGAAGATGGGCGCGGCGGCGAACGCCTCGAAGCGCAGCCTGGAGCTGATTACCACCATCGAGACGGTCATGCTCAACATGACCGATACGCAGAACTCGATGCGCGCCTTCGTCGCCAATCCGGCCCAGATCAGCCAGCTAGACGACTACGCCGAGTCCGTCGCGGCCGTCGGCAAGGGGCTCGACGAGTTCGAGGCGACCACCCAGATCCCGGAGCAGAAGGCCCGTGCGCAAGAGATGCGCAAGGCGGTCGCCACCTGGCGGGAGACCAACGGCGATGCGATCCTCGCTCTCGCGAAGGATCCGGCCACGCTCGAACAGGCCCGCGAGATGGCCGGCCAGCCCTCCTTCAAGCCGATCCGCGAAGCGAAGAACGCCATTGTCACCGCCGCCGCCGAGCACGCCGAGCGCAAGCGTGAGGAGCGTGACGCGGCCCAGGCCATGGCGATCACCGCCCTTGTCGTCGGCGGCCTGGCCTCGGTCGGCATCGCGGTCGCCATGGCCATTCTGCTGAGCCGCGCCATCGCCGGGCCGGTCAACGCCATGACCTCGGTCATGCGCAAGCTGGCGGCGGGCGACCATACGGTGGTCGTGCACGGCGCCGGGCGCCGCGACGAGATCGGCGAAATGGCCGCCGCCGTCCAGGTGTTCAAGGACGCCGCCATCGAGAAGATCCGCCTCGAGCGCGAAGCCGAGGACCAGCGCCGCGTCGCCGAGCAGGAGCGCGTCCAGCGCGAACGTGAAAAGGCCGATGAGGCCGCCCAGGACGCCCATGCCATGAGCGAACTCGGCAAGGCCCTGTCGAGCCTGTCGGCCGGGGACCTGACCTACCGCATCACCGCGGCCGTGGCCCCCAAGTCGGCCCAGCTCAAGGAAGACTTCAACGCCGCCGCCTCCCGCCTGCAGGACACCCTGCGGGCCATCAGCGGCTCGACCAGCGGCGTGCGCAACGGCTCCGACGAAATCGCCCTGGCCTCTGACGACCTGTCGCGCCGCACCGAGCAGCAGGCCGCCAGCCTGGAAGAGACCGCCGCCGCCCTCGACGAGATCACCGCCACGGTCCGCCGTACCGCCGCCGGCGCCAAGGACGCGGCTGGTCTGGTCGCCGACGCCCGCAAGGGCGCGGAACTGTCGGGCCAGGTCGTCGACCGCGCCGTCTCGGCCATGGGCCAGATCGAAAGCTCCTCGAGCGAGATCAGCCAGATCATCGGCGTCATCGACGAAATCGCCTTCCAGACCAACCTGCTGGCGCTGAACGCCGGCGTCGAAGCGGCCCGGGCCGGCGACGCGGGCAAGGGCTTCGCGGTCGTCGCCTCCGAGGTGCGGGCGCTGGCCCAGCGCTCGGCCGAGGCCGCCAAGGAGATCAAGGGCCTGATCTCGACCTCCAGCGACCAGGTGAAGGTCGGGGTCGACCTCGTCGGCCAGGCCGGCGAAGCGCTGCGCCGGATTGTCTCCCAGGTCGCCGACATCGACCGCCTGGTGGTCGAGATCGCCGCCTCGGCCCAGGAGCAGGCCACCGGCCTGCACGAGGTCAACGCCGCCGTGAACCAGATGGATCAGGTGGTGCAGCAGAACGCCGCCATGGTCGAGGAGTCGACCGCCGCCACCCACTCGCTCAAGGGCGAGGCCGGCGAACTGTCCAGCCTGGTCGGGCGCTTCAACGTCGGCGACGGCGACGGCGAGCCGTCCCGCAACCCCGTGCACGCCGCCCGCGCCAGGCTGGCGTCCTACGCCCGAGGCTAGGCCCCGGGCGCGCAGGCGTCTGAGATCGACAGGATCAGGGGCAGGGACCGGACAGGGTCCCTGCCCTTTTTCGTCAGACGACCTCGCTGGCCACCACGAACTGCGGGTCGTCCACCAGGCCCATGAACTCGCCCATGATCGCCTGGACCACGCCGCCGGGCATGTCCTGCCCGACGAAGCCGTCGAGGTCGGGAATGTCGAACACCTCGACATAGTCCATCGACGGCCTCCCCTCGCCCATCAGCAGGCGTTCGGCGCGGTGGTTCACGTAGGACGCCACCCGGGCCAGGCCGCGCATGGCCGGATAGTCCCGGTCACGGATCCAGGTCTCGAACGCATCGGCGGTGACGCCGGGCTTGAGCCTGTAGGTCAGAAACAGCTTGGCCATGCGGGCCTCCTCGTCGTTGGGAGGCGGACGCTAGGCCTGACCGACCCGCCCGCCACGCCTTGAAAGGGGGGCTGGCGCCGTCATGACATTTCCTTGCCTTGCGTGGCGGGGGCGACAGGCGTAACCGTCCCGTCCGCGAGTTACAGGAGAGATTTCGATGGGTTACCGGGTCGCCGTGGTCGGCGCCACGGGCAACGTGGGCCGTGAACTGTTCAATATCCTCGAGGAAGTGAACTTCCCCGTCGACAGGATTCACGCCATCGCCAGCCGCAAATCCATCGGGGTCGAAGTCTCCTTCGGTGAGAAGATCCTCAAATGCGAGGACATCGAGCAGTTCGACTTCTCGACCGTCGATATCGTGCTGATGAGCGCCGGCGGGGCGGTGTCCAAAGCCTGGTCGGAGAAGATCGGCAAGGCCGGCGCCATCGTCATCGACAACAGCTCGACCTGGCGCATGGACCCGGACGTGCCGCTGATCATCCCGGAGGTGAACCCGGACGCGATCGAGGGCTTCCGCAAGAAGAACATCATCGCCAACCCCAACTGCACGACCATGGGCCTGCTGGTGGCGCTGAAGCCGCTGCATGACGCGGCGAAGATCAAGCGGGTTGTGGTCTCGACCTACCAGTCGGTGTCCGGCACCGGCAAGGCGGCCATGGACGAGCTGTGGGAACAGACCAAGGGCGTCTTCGTCCTCGGCGCCCCGCCGCCCAAGGTCTACCACAAGCAGATCGCCTTCAACGTGATCCCGCAGTGCGACGTCTTCCTCGACGACGACAGCGGCGACACCAAGGAAGAGCGCAAGATGGCGGACGAGACCCACAAGATCCTCGATCCGAACATCCGCGTCTCCACCACCTCGGTCCGGGTGCCGGTCTTCGTCGGCCACGGCGAGAGCGTGAATATCGAGTTCGAGAGCGCCATCGACGACGACGAGGCCCGCGAGCTCCTGCGCGAGGCCCCCGGCGTGGTGGTGATCGACAAGCGCGAGGACGGCGGCTACGCCACGCCCAAGGACATCCAGGGCGAGTTCCCGGTGTTCGTCTCCCGCATCCGCGTCGACAAGACGCTCGAGCACGGCCTCAGCCTGTGGGTGGTCTCCGACAACCTGCGCAAGGGCGCGGCCCTCAACGCCGTCCAGATCGCCCAGCTGCTTCACGAGCGCGGCCTGATCGGCACGGTCTCGGCCTGACCTGATCCCCGCAAGAAGCGGGTCGAACATCAGGGGCCCGGGGCGCATGTTCCGGGCCCCTTTTCCTTGGAGTGATGTCCCGTGCCGGACCTGAAGGATGAAAGCCGCGCGGCGTTGCTGGCCGGCATCGGCTGCTACGGCATCTGGGGCCTGTTGCCGCTGTGGATGTACGCCCTGCGCGACGCCGGCGTCGGCGCCGTCGAGATCACCGCCCAGCGCGCCGTCTGGGCCGTGCTCTGGGCCGCCGCCCTGGTCCTCGTGGCCCGCAAGCTGCCGGAGCTGGGGCGGGTGGTCCGCGAGCCGCGCACCCTCGGCCTGCTACTTCTGTCGGCCGGGCTGATCGGGGCCAACTGGCTGATCTACGTCATCGCGGTGAACAGCGGCCGGACCCTGGAGGCCAGCCTCGGCTACTACATCAATCCGCTGATGAACATGGCGGCGGGCGCGCTGTTCTTCCGTGAGCGGATTGATCGGTTCGGCTACGCCGCCATCGCGCTGGCGGCGGCGGGCGTCGTGGCCCAGACCATCGCCGTCGGCCACCCGCCGATCATGTCGCTGGCCCTTGCCGTGACCTTCTGCGCCTACGGCCTGATCCGCAAACAGGTGACCGCCGACGCCCAGACCGGGCTGTTCGTCGAGACGGCCATCCTCGCCGTGCCGGGCCTCATCTGGGTCGTGGCGCTGCAGTCGGGCGGCGAGGGCCATCTGGGCGCCGGCGCCTGGCCCACCCTGCTGCTACTGGCCGCCGGCCCCCTGACGGTCGCCCCCCTGGCCCTGTTCTCCTGGGCCGCGCGGCGCATGCCGCTGGTCTGGCTGGGCTTCGTGCAGTTCATCGCCCCGACCCTGGCCTTCTTCGTCGGCGTCTGGTCGGGCGAGGCCTTCACCCCGCTGAGGGCGTTGGCCTTCGGCTTCATCTGGGTCGGGGTGGCGGTGTTCGCATTCGGGGCGTGGGTGAGGCACCGGCGGGTGACGGCGGACGCCGTCGCGCGTTAGGCTCGGCACAATGACCGACCAGCCGCCCCGCTTCGCGCCTGAGTTCTTCAACAGCCTGTCCGGGGGCCAGGAGTCGTTCGCCGACGGCGCCTACGGCGTGGCGCTCGATTTCGACAGCACCGCCCGGCACGACCCCGACTGGGTGCTGGAGAGCGTCGGCGACCGGCCCGTGCGGCTGACGCCGATCAGCTGCTCGCGAGAGGGCGCCCGGATCGGGTTCGACAGTCTGGGCGTGAGCGGTGAGATCACCCTGACGCCCCATGAGTCCGGCTGGGTGAAGGTGGTGGCGCAGATCGATGGCCGGGCGGTGTTCAGCGCCTTCGCCGAGCAGGTCTGGGAGGAGTACGAACTCTACCCGGACGGCTGGACTGACGAGGCCCGCGCCAAAGGGACCGACGAGGACGCCCCGGGCCGCATCGGCAAGCGACGCAGCTGGATGTCCCTGTCGGCCGACGCCTGGCCCCAGCTCGCGCCGCTGGCCAACGACCACGGCCAGGTGCTGGCCGGGCTGCCGGAGCGCTGATCGACCCGCCCGCGCCTCAGAGACAGCCGTAGGCCGCGTCGATGAGCCTGCGGCTTCGCGGGTCGCCGATCAGGTGGACGTCCTGCTTGTTCATCACATAGGCCCCGGCGACGCGGCGCTCGGTGTCGGCGAAGGCGCAGCTGCCGCCCCAGCCGCTGTGGCCGATGGTGGTCGCGGTCGGGCCGTAGAAGAAGTTGGGTTCGTTGCGCATGAAGCCGGCGCCCCAGCTCATCTCGAAGGGCAGCACCAGGTCATCGCCGCGGATACGCTCGCGGCCGGCCTCGATCACCATGTCCGGCGACAGCAGCTCGACATCGCCGATCCTGCCGTCGGTCGCCAGGGCGCCGAAGAAGCGGGCCAGGGCCTCGGCGGTGGCGTGGCCATTGGCGGACGGCACCTCTATCTCGCGCCACTCGCTGCCGCGTCGGCCGCTGGGTCCGGCCCAGGTCGACAGGAAGGCGGCGCGCCTGGGATCGGTGGCCTCGCCGAACTGCGGCAGGGCGCTGGGCGGCTTCAGGTCGGCGACCCGCCCGTGCTCCGCTTCGGGCAGGCCGATCCACAGGTCGAGGCCCGCAGGGCCGGTGATGTCCTCGCGCAGGGCGGTCCCGAGGCTGCGGCCATCGGCGCGGCGGTAGATCTCGCCGACCAGATAGCCGACGGTAAGGGCGTGGTAGCCGCTGGCGCTGCCGGGCGTCCACATCGGCGCCTTGGCGGCCAGCATGGCGGCGATGACCGGCGGATCGTACCAAAGGGTCGGGTCGATCTGTTCGACGAAGCCGGGCAGTCCGGCCTGGTGCGACAGCACCTGTTCGACGGTGATGGCCCCCTTGCCCTGCGCCGCGAACTCCGGCCAAAGCTCGGCGACCGGCTGGTCGTAGCGCAGCTTTCCGGCCTGGACGAGGCGGGCGATCAGGGTCGCTGCCACCGCCTTGGTGGTCGAGAACACCATGGTCAGGGTCTTGTCGTCGAAGGCGACCTCGCCCTTGCGGTCGGCATGCCCGGCCCACAGGTCGACGACGATCTCGCCCTCGACGCTGAAGGCGAAGCGGGCGCCCAGCTCCAGACCCTCGGCGAAGTTCGCGGCGAAGGCGTCGCGCACAGCGGTGAAGCCGGCGTCGCAGCGCCCGTGGATCTCGATGCTCACGCCAGGCGCTCCATGCGGACGGTGGGGCTGGCCTGTTTGATGCGGCTGCCCATGGCCACGATCGGCAGTTCGGGCGAGGCCCAGATGCCGGACGAGGTGATGGTCTCCGCCAGCCCTCCCACCGCGCGGGCCAGGCCGTAGGACGGCGTCTGACCCTCGAGCAGGGCAGCGGCGAACAGCACGGTCAGCAGGTCGCCGGTGCCGCTGGGGACCGGCGAGGTCGCCTTCTGGTGGGCGGCCAGCCAGGCTTCCTTCTTGTCGGCGTAGACGACGCCGATCTCGCCGCCGCGCACGACGGACGACACCAGCACCGCCTTGCCGGTCAGGCGGGCGGCGCGGACGGCGGCGGCCGGGTCGCGGGCGTCGCTGCCGGTGATGCGCTGCAGCTCCCAGCTGTTGGGCGCGATCAGGTCGGCGCGGGGCAGCAGTTCATCCTGGATGGCCTGGGCCACGTCGGGGGGAATGAACAGCCCCTTGCCCGCGTCGCCCATGACCGGATCGACCACGACCATCGGGCGGCGGTTGAAGGCGCCCTCGCGCGGGGCGGCGCGCACGGCGTCGATGGCCCGGGCCGCGGCCCGCACCTGCTCGACGCTGGCGAAGTAGCCGGTCAGCACCAGGTCGCAGAGGCCGAACAGGCCGTTGGCCTCGACGCCATCGAGCATGCCTTCAAAGGCCTCGATCGGCACCTGGGCCCCGCCCGGCGCGCCCCAGCCGGGGTGGCGTCCGTACAGGACCGTGGGAATGACCACGGGGTCGATCTTGAACTGGGTCAGGGCCAGCGCCTGCGCCGAGCCGCCGACCCGGCTGCCTGCGACGTGGCTCGACATGATGAGGGCCATGGGCATGGCGACGGGCTTAGCGGAGCCCGGGGGGGTTGGGTAGCCCTCTGTTGAGGGCTAGGCTCCCGGCATGCGCGGTGGGGCGATCATTCTTTCGGGACTGCTGCTGACGGCGGGCTGCGGTCAGGCCGAGGTGGCGACCGTGGCGGACGCGCCGGCGCCGGCGGAGTCGCCGGTCAGCGGGACCCGGCGCGCCGAGCCCGCCGAGGTCTATCCCGTGCCGGCGGGCACGGCCTGCGCCATTCGCGGCGGCTGGTCGACGGACGGCGACCCGGCGGGGCTGAACGTCCGGGCAGGCCCCTCGGCCACAGCGCAGAGCGTCGGCGTTCTTCCGCCGCCGGCCTACTCGCCGGAGTTTGACCGGCTGATGGCGGTGACCTTCGACGTCGTCGAGACCCGCGACGGCTGGTTCCGGATCGCCAACGCCTACCGGGCGGATGACAATGCCGGCGAGCCCTCGACCTTGCCGTCCGGCTGGATCAGCGGTCGCCATGTCGGCTTCGCGCTGCAGACCGACGTGGCCTTCGCCGCGCCGGACCCGGGCTCTGCAGTCGTGGCGGCCGCCTGGATGGACAGCGACGGGGCGCTGCGCCTGTTCGAGTACCGCCACCCGACGGAGTGTCGCGGCGAATGGGTCAGGCTGAAGGTCACCGGCCACGACCGTGTCGAGCGCGAGGCCTGGGCGCGCGGGGTCTGCAACGGCCAGGAGACCACCTGCGACGGCGCGCGTGGCGACGACCTGGCGCCCGACGAGCTTGAGACGCACTGAGGCGTAACGAAAGAGGGCGGCGTCCTCTCGAACGCCGCCCCCTTCGATCCGTCGCCGAAGCGTTGATCCTAGTACCGGTAGTGGTCCGGCTTGAACGGGCCCTGCTCGGGCACGCCGATGTACTCGGCCTGGTCCTGACGCAGGGTGGTCAGCTTCGCGCCCAGCTTGGCGAGGTGGAGCATGGCCACCTTCTCATCCAGGTGCTTGGGCAGGGTGTAGACCTCGTTCTGATAGGCCTTGAGGTTGGTCCAGAGTTCGATCTGGGCCAGCGTCTGGTTGGTGAAGCTGGCGCTCATCACGAACGACGGGTGGCCCGTGGCGTTGCCCAGGTTCACGAGGCGGCCTTCCGACAGCAGGATGATCTTCTTGCCGTCCGGGAATTCCACATGGTGGACCTGCGGCTTGATCTCGTCCCACTTGAAGTTCTTCAGGCCGGCGACCTGAATTTCCGAGTCGAAGTGGCCGATGTTGCAGACGATGGCGTTGTTCCGCATCGCGCGCATGTGGTCGACGGTGATGACGTCCTTGTTGCCGGTGGCTGTGACGAAGATGTCGGCCTTGCCGGCGACGTCATCCAGGGTCTGGACCTCATAGCCTTCCATCGCCGCCTGCAGGGCGCAGATCGGGTCGATCTCGGTGACGATCACCCGGGCGCCGCCCTGGCGCAGCGAGGCGGCCGAGCCCTTGCCAACGTCGCCGTAGCCGCAGACCACGGCGACCTTGCCCGAGAGCATGACGTCGGTGCCGCGGCGGATGGCGTCGACCAGGCTCTCGCGGCAGCCGTAGAGGTTGTCGAACTTGGACTTGGTGACGCTGTCGTTGACGTTGATGGCCGGGAACGGCAGCTCGCCCTTGGCGGCCAGCTGGTAGAGGCGGTGCACGCCGGTGGTGGTCTCTTCCGACACGCCGGTGACCGAGTCGCGGATCGCCGAGTAGAAGCCCGGCTTGTCGCGCAGGTAGGTCTTCATCACCGCATAGAGGGCTTCTTCCTCCTCGTTCTGCGGGTTGTCGAGGATCGAGGGATCCTGTTCGGCCTTCGGGCCGAGCACGCAGAGCAGGGTGGCGTCGCCGCCGTCGTCGAGGATCAGGTTCGGGTAGCCGCCGTCCGACCACTCGAAGATCTTGTGGGTGTACTGCCAGTACTCATAGAGGGTCTCGCCCTTGATGGCGAAGACGGGCACGCCGGTCGCGGCGATGCCGGCGGCGGCGTGGTCCTGGGTCGAGAAGATGTTGCAGCTGGCCCAGCGCACATCGGCGCCGAGCGCCGTCAGCGTCTCGATCAGAACGGCCGTCTGGATGGTCATGTGCAGGGAGCCGGCGATCCGGGCGCCCTTCAGCGGCTGATCCTTGCCGAATTCCTCGCGGATGGCCATCAGGCCGGGCATTTCGGTCTCGGCGATGGCGATTTCCTTGCGGCCGAAGTCGGCCAGGGAAAGGTCGCGCACGATGCTGTCGGTCACGCGGAGAACTCCTTTTTGGGTGTGGGCGCTCTATAGCCGCCTCGGCGCCGTTCTTCAACAAGGATATAAAGATATCCTTATGTCTGGCCGCCCGCAGCGAGAAGGCGGAAGCCGCGCCCGGCCTTGGTCAGCCCGGTCGGGGTCAGGGCCGCCGCCGCCGACAGGCGCGCCGCCAGGGTTGCGAGGGCGGCGACATCGCCGGCCTTCAGCTCCAGTTCCAGCTCGAGGAAGGCGTCGTGGCGATCGCCGGCCTCCACCCGCGCATCGTCGATGACCAGCTCGATCAGCGCTTCGTCCACCTCGACCATCCGCAGGGTGCGGCGGCTGGTCACGGTGAACAGCGGCGTCAGCCCCGCGCCGGGCGGCAGGGCGGCGGGCGTCGTCGCCAGCAGCGCCGGGTCCGGCGCGTCGCCGGGGACCGGCCACTCCCACTCGTCCCGCCCGCCGTCCGCGCCCAGCGCCGACTTCAGGGTCTGGATCCGTTCCTCCCCCGTGCGCCGCACCCGCAGCCCGAAGCCGTTGCGGCGCAGCCAGTGGTCGGCGGTGTCGAAGTAGGTCGCCGCCATGTCGAGCACCGCCGCCTCGCCCGGCGGCAGCGCGGCCAGCACCGCCGCTGCGCCGGGGGCGTCCAGCAGGAACTTCAGTTCGATCTCACGGGTCGGGGTCGTCATCGCGGCGATGTCGCCCGCTTCGGCGGCTTCCCGCAAGCGCGCGGGGCCTCTAGGCTGGCGGTTCGGTTCTGTACGGGGAGCATTGCGATGATGATCAGACGAGGCCTGCTGGCCGCCGCCGCCGTGGCCTGCGCCGGCCTGATGGGCATGACCGCCTCGGCCCGCCAGGCGCCGTCAGACGTGACCCTGGTCCATGCCGGGACGCTGCTCGACCGGCCCGGCCAGGCCCCGCGCCGCAACGCCACCCTGATCATCCGCGGCGGTCGCATCGAGGCGGTGCGCGACGGCTTCGTGCCGGCCTCCGAGTTCCCGGGCGCGAAGGTCATCGACCTGTCGGGCAGGTTCGTGCTGCCCGGCCTGATCGACAGCCATGTGCACCTGACCTCCGACCGCGCCGGCGCCGAGGGCCAGCTGGCCGGGGTCACCGACTCCCAGGCCGACTTCGCCTACGAGGCCGCCTGGAACGCCCGCAAGACGCTGGAGGCCGGCTTCACCACAGTGCGCAATCTCGGCGACCGGGGCGGCGTGACCCTGGCCCTGCGCGACGCCATCGCCATGGGCCGGATGACCGGGCCGCGCATCATCGACGCCGGCAGCGCCATCTCGACCACCTCGGGTCATATGGACGGCCGGCTCGGCTTCAATGACGCGCTGGCCGACGAGATGCCGCACGACAACGTCTGCGACGGGCCGGAGTCCTGCCGCGAGGCCGTGCGGCTGCAGGTCGGGCGCGGCGTCGACGTCATCAAGATCGCCACCACCGGCGGGGTGAACAGCCGCATCGGCGCGGGCCTTGGCGCCCAGATGTTCGACGACGAGGCCAGGGCCCTGATCGAAACCGCCCACCTCTACGGCAAGAAGGTCGCCGTCCACGCCCACGGCGCCGACGGCATCAAGCTGGCCCTGCGCCATGGCGCCGACTCCATCGAGCACGGCACCCTCATGGACGAGGAGACCATCCAGCTGCTGCTGAAGACCCGGGCCTACTACGTCCCCAGCCTGTCGACGGTGAACGGCTACCTGGAGCGGATCGCCCGCGACCCCAACGCCTATTCGCCGGAGGTGCGGGCCAAGATCGACTGGCGCATCGGCATCACCGGCGACGCCCTGAAGAAGGCCTTCCCGCGCGGCGTCCGCATCGCCTTCGGCACCGACGCCGGCGTGTCGAAGCACGGCCGTAACGCCGACGAGTTCGAGCTGCTGGTCAAGTATGGCCTGACCCCGATGGACGCCATCAAGGCGGCCACGGTCAACGCCGCGGACCTGCTGGGTCTGTCCGACATTATCGGCAGCCTGGAAGCCGGCAAGCAGGCCGACCTGATCGCCGTCGACGGCGACCCGCTGACCGATGTCACGGTGCTCAAGCGGGTCGGCTTCGTGATGAAGGGCGGCAAGGTCGTGAAGGGCTGACACCCAAAGTGGGGACTGCTAGAGCGCGCCTCGACCGCAAGGAGAGACGCCCATGAACGCCCCCGTCCGCTTCACCGATCCGGCCCTGCCCCGCCACGACTGGACGCGGGAGGAGGTCGAGGCGCTGTTCGCGCTGCCGTTCATGGAGCTGGTCTTCCAGGCCGCCCAGGTGCACCGCCGCTGGTTCGATCCCAGCGAGATCCAGCTGTCGCAGCTGCTGTCGATCAAGACCGGCGGCTGCGCCGAGAACTGCGGCTACTGCAGCCAGTCGGCGTCGTTCAACACCGGCCTCAAGGCCGAAAAACTGATGGACCTGGAGACCGTGGTGGTCGCCGCGAAGGCCGCGAAGGCCGGCGGGGCGCAACGGTTCTGCATGGGCGCCGCCTGGCGCGACCTGAAGGACCGCGACCTGCCGAAGGTCGCCGGGATGATCACCGAGGTGAAGGCGCTGGGCCTGGAGACCTGCGTCACCCTGGGCATGCTGAAGGCGGAGCAGGCGGTGGCCCTGAAGGACGCCGGGCTCGACTACTACAACCACAACCTCGACACCTCGCCGGAGTACTACGACACCGTCGTCACCACCCGCACCTACGACGACCGGCTCGAGACGCTGCAGCATGTGCGGGACGCGGGCATCTCCACCTGCTGCGGCGGCATCGTCGGCATGGGCGAGAGCCGCGCCGACCGGGCCAGCTTCCTGCACCAGCTGGCCACGCTGCCGGTCCATCCCGACAGCCTGCCGGTCAACGCCCTGGTGCCGGTGGCCGGAACGCCGCTGGGCGACCGCATCCGGCGCGAGGGCGAGATCGACCCGATCGAGTTCGTGCGCACCGTCGCCGTGGCGCGGCTGGTCTGCCCGAAATCCATGGTCCGCCTGTCGGCCGGACGCGACGACATGAGCCGCGAGACCCAGGCCCTCTGCTTCCTGGCGGGCGCCAACTCGATCTTCGTCGGCGGCAAGCTGCTGACCACCCCGCTGCCGGGTCAGGACGAGGACAGCCTGCTGATGAAGGACCTCGGCCTGCGGCCGTTCGGCGAACGCGCCGAAGCCTGAGTCCCGCCGGCGCGGATGACGGGACCGGGGAAGGGCGCTAGAGCAGGATGATGACCCAGACCGCCCCCAACCCCGCCCCCGTCAAGATCGCCATCGCAGGCGCGCTCGGCCGGATGGGGCGCGCCGTGGCCGCGGCCTGCGAGGGGCGGGACGATGTCACGGTCGCAGCCCGCTACGAGCGGCCCGGCGTCGAGGGCGAGGGGCTGGTCAGCCTGGACGAGGCGCTCAGCCTCGCCGACGCGGTCATCGACTTCACCACGCCGGAGGCGTCCGTCGCCCTGGCCGAAAAGGCCGCCGGGCGCGGCGGCGTGGCGCTGGTCATCGGCTCGACGGGCTTCTCGCAGGACCAGACCCGCCGCATCGACGAGGCCGCCAGCCGCATCGCCATCGTGCGGGCCGGCAACTTCTCGTTGGGCGTGAACCTGCTGATGGGCATGGTCCGACAGGCCGCCGCCGCCCTGGACCCCCGCGACTTCGACATCGAGATCTTCGAGGCCCACCACCGCCGCAAGGTCGACAGCCCCTCGGGCACCGCCCTGATGCTGGGCGAGGCGGCGGCGCAGGGGCGCGGCGTGGCGCTGGCGGACGTGCTGCAGCCGGCGCGGCACGGCCTGAACGGTCCGAGGCCCGAGGGTGAGATCGGCTTCTCCGTCCTGCGCGGCGGCGGCATCATCGGCGAGCACAGCGTCACCTTCGCCAGCGAGGAAGAGATCCTGACCTTCAGCCACTCGGCGAGGGACCGGGGCCTGTTCGCGCGCGGCGCGCTGGTCGCGGCGAAGTGGGCGGCCGGGCGCAAGGCCGGGGCGTTCGATATGCAGGATGTGCTGGGGTTGGGGCGGTAGGCGTGACCCGACACGCTGATGACAATGAGACGTGGCTCATCGAGACCGGTCACGACGTGATCGACAAGGTGGCCAGTGGTGGGGTCTCATCGCTGTCGGCGTATGAGCAACTCATCTACTGTCTGTGGGTGGCGGACTACGGGATGAGGAATGCTGGCGACCTCGACACCGCCACAGACGTCGATGCGACCTTTCATGAGCAAGGCCGGAAACTTGCTGCCGAGTTGGGGCTGCCAAAGACCTTGGCGGCCTTCGACCTCTCAAAGCCGGAATTGGAACGGCGGTTCTTCGAACTCTTTGACGGCGTGTGCGCCGAGTTAAGAGCCATCTAGCCTCACCCCGCCCTTCATCTCATGGCGAGACGATCGCCGGTCGGATCAGGTCACTCAAGGGCGCTTCGCGTCGCCGAAGGCGATGGGCCCGCAGGGCCCACGTCGGCGGACTGACCTGACCCGGCCGGCACGCTGACATCCATGAGATCGAAGGGTTGCTCCCGTCCCGAAGGAAGTTGCGCCGACGTTTGGGATCCTTCCCCCTGGAGGGGGGAAAGGTTCGCCGTCGCGGACCTCACAGTCCGCAAGGAGCCAAGAAGCGAGACTCTGGAGACCTATACTCCGGAGACAAGGCGGGACATCTGGCGACAATCGGCCCCTTCCCGCGCCCGACCGCCGACGGAATCGATCCCCCTGGTCCCGGGAGGGTTCAGACTGGGTCCATGGATCAGGGCGACGCCCATAGACATGCCGCGCCAACCCTTGTGGCGCATGGCTCCAAGCGGATCGTGACAGCGGGGCGGTCGCCGTGGGCACGATTATCATCGTGCGTCCGACCGCGCGCCAACGCGATCTGTTCCCCTATCGCCATTGCCATTGGAGCGACCGCGCCCGCCCGTCACAGGTGCGGCGAGAAACTCGGGACAGACTTCAGCAATCGCTTCAGTGTCGGCCTAGCCGCCGCGCGCCACGAACCACTCGTTGAGGAAGCGCTTGTCGGCCTTGCCGTACGCGAACGGCGCGTCCTCGTAGCCGCGCACGCTGCCGCCGGCGGCTTCCAGCACGGCATGGGCGGCGGCGATGTCCCATTCGCTGGTCGGGCCGTGGCGGGGATAGATGTCCGCCGTGCCGTCGGCGATGCGGCAGAACTTGATCGAGCTGTCGAGCGCCAGGCGCAGGTCAAAGCCGTATTCGGCGGCCAGCCTGTCGACGGTCTCCGGCTTCATGGTGTGGCTGATCAGGCAGACGGCCTCGCCCTTCGGCCAGGGGCGCACCTGCACCCGCGCCTCGGCCCCGCCGCTCCTCCGCTTCATCGCTCCGGAGGCCATGGTGAACCAGGTCTCGTCGCTGGCCGGGGCGCAGACGGCGCCGGCGACCGGCCAGCGATCCTGGATCAGGCCGATGTTCACCGTGAAGTTCGGATCGCCCTTCATGAAGGCCTTGGTGCCGTCCACCGGGTCGACGAGGAAGAAGCGCGGGCCGATGGCGTCCGGCGTGCCGAACTCGGCCGCCTGTTCCTCGGCGATCACCGGAATGTCGGGGAAGTGTTTCTTGAGCCGGGCGAGGATCAGCCGCTCGCCGGCCTGGTCGGCCTCGGTCACCGGGCTGGAGTCGGCCTTGCTGGTGTGGGCGACGGTTCCACCGTGCGACCAGTAGGGCATGATCACCCGGCCGGCCTCTTCCACGATGTCGGCCAGGATGCGGCCGATGTCGGCGTCGTCGCTCATTCCACTCGTTCCCATACTGCCCTGTCGGCGCGTCAACGGTCGCGCGGATCGTCGGCCACGAAGACCAGCCGCACGACCGTCGTGTCGATGGTCTGTTTGCCGGCCTCCTCGAAGTCGACGGTGACGCGGGCGCCGACCACCGACTGCACCTGCCCCAGGCCCCAGTCCGGTCGATCCGGATGGCGCACCAGGGCGCCCGGTTCGAGGAAGGCGGTCATGGCGACCTCCGTAGGGGGCGCGGCCCCGTTTGCCAACGGCTCAAATCAGGGCAACGTCCGCCCCGATGAGCGATCCGACCGACACCCCCGCCCCAGACGCGCCGGAGACGGCGCCCGACGCCGCTGCCGAGCCTGCGCCCGCGCCCTTCGTGCCGGACGCCGCCGAACTGGCCGCCCAGATCGCGGCGCGGCTGTGCCACGACTTCATCAGCCCGGCGAGCGCCATCGTCTCGGGGCTGGACCTGCTCGAGGACCCGACGGCCCAGGACATGCGCGAGGACGCCATGGGCCTGATCACCCAGAGCGCCCGCAAGCTGGCCGACATGCTGCAGTTCGCCCGGGTGGCGTTCGGCGCCTCCTCGACGGCCGAGACCTTCGACGCCCGCGAGCTGGAGAGCCTGGCGAAGGGCGTCTTCGCCCATGTGCGGCCGGAGCTGGACTGGAAGGTCGAGCCGGCCGGGCTGAACAAGCCGGCGGCGCGGGTGATCCTGAACCTGGCGCAGATCGCGGCCGGCGCCCTGCCGATGGGCGGGACGGCGACGCTGCGGGCGGTCGAGGCCGACGGCAGGGTGGCGATCAGCATCGAGGCGAACGGCCCGCGCGGCCGGCTGAAGCCCGAGGTGCTGCGCGGCCTGCAGGGCCAGGAGCGCGGCGACGCGGTCGGCGGCGCCTGGGTGCAGGCCTATTACCTGTGGCTGATCGTCAAGGGCGTCGGCGGTCAGCTGGCCGCCGAGACCGGCGAGGACCGGGTGACGCTGGCGGCGGTGGTTCCGGCCGGCTGAGCGATTGGCGACCGTTCTCGACGGGCCAACACGGGCCGTTAACCCGCGCGGGTGAAAACGGAGCGTTGGGGAAGGAGCGTTCCGTCTTGAAGACCTGTCTGCTGGTCGATGACAGCCGGGTGATCCGCAAGGTGGCCCGCCGCATCCTGGAGGACCTCGGCTACGAGATCGCCGAGGCGTCCGACGGGCTGGAGGCGCTCGCCTGGTGCCGCGCGGCCATGCCCGACGTCATCCTGCTCGACTGGAACATGCCGGTGATGAACGGGCTGGAGTTCCTGCGCACCCTGCGGGCGGAGCCCGGCGGCGAGGAGCCCAGGGTCGTCTTCTGCACCGTCGAGAGCCACCCGGACCGCATCCGCGAGGCCCTGGCCGCAGGCGCGACGGAGTACATCATGAAGCCCTTCGACGGCGACATCATCGCCGCCAAGTTCGAGATGGCGGGCCTGACCTGATGAGCCCCGAGGACATCCAGCTGGTCGTCGCGCTGTGCAAGGCGCGGGCAGGTCTCAAGATCGACCCGACGAAGACCTATCTGATGGAGAGCCGGCTGGCGCCGCTGGCCCGGCGCGAGGGCTACAACAGCGTCGAGGACCTGATCGCGGGGCTGAAGCTGCGCCGCGAGGAGCCGCTGATCTGGGCGCTGGTCGAGGCCATGACCCTGAACGAGACGGCCTTCTTCCGCGACCGGGCCGCATTCGACCAGCTGCGCGACGACATCCTGCCCACCCTGACGCGGATGCGCGGGCCCGAGCCGATCCGCATCTGGAGCGCCGCCTGCGCGACCGGCCAGGAGGCCTATTCCGTCGCCATGATCGCCGAGGAAGCACAGGGGCTCGAGCCCGGCGCCCGGATCGACATCTACGGCTCGGACATCGCCGAGCGGTGCCTGGAGAAGGCGCAGTCCGGCCTCTACACCCAGTTCGAGGTCCAGCGCGGCCTGCCGATCCGGCAGCTGGTGCGCCACTTCGACAAGATCGAGGACAACTGGCAGCTATCGCCCCGCATCCGCCAGCGGGTGCGCTGGCGGCGCATCAACCTGGCCGCCGACCTGTCGGCCGTCGGGCGGTTCGACGTCATCCTGGCCCGCCATGTGCTGACCGCCCTGGACGACGGCATCCGCCGCCGGATCCTGGAGAGCCTGGCCGCCGCCCTGCCCGCCGACGGCTTCCTGATGCTGGACACGGAGGTCTCCCCGCAGGATCTGACCGACGCGTTCCGGCCGGTCAGCGATCGTATGGGTCTTTTCGCCCGCAACCCCTCGTTCAGGGCCGCTGCGTAGGGGGGGCGACATACCGGCGGCGATCTCCGCCGCCGCGAGCCGGGGCGCAGAGGAGAACACCCGCTCGTCCGGCCTTTGCTTCCGCCGCGTCACGACGGCATCCTGCGCCCAGGCAGGAGACACCCGATGAGCGGCGCAGATCGCATTCCCGACGAGATCGCATTCCAGGCGATCGACCCCAAGGCTTACGCGGACAACAGCGTCCATGACGCCTTCCGCTGGCTGCGCGCCAACAACCCGATGGGGCGGGCCGAACTGGAAGGGGTCGCCCCGTTCCGGATCGTGACCCGGCACGCCGACATCCTCGAGATCAGCCGGCAGAACGACCTGTTCCACTCCGGCGACCTGGCCTCGACCTTCACCACGCTGGAAGGCGACCGGCTGGTGCGCCAGATGACCGGCGGCAGCCCGCACCTGGTCCGGACCCTCGTCCAGATGGATGCGCCGGACCACCCCAAGTACCGGATCATGACCCAGTCGTGGTTCCTGCCGCAGAACATCCGCAAGCTGGAGGACCGCATCCGCCAGATCGCGCGCGAGCACGTCGACCGCATGGCGGCGCTGGGCGGCGAATGCGACTTCGTCAACGAGATCGCCCTCTACTATCCGCTGCGCGTGATCATGGAGATCCTCGGCGTGCCGCCGGAGGACGAGCCGCGCATGCTGAAGCTGACCCAGGAGCTGTTCGGGGCCCAGGACCCCGAGCTCAGCCGCTCGGGCGGCAAGGAGAACCTGCAGGGACCGGAGGCGATGGCTGCGCTGCAGGGCGTGATCGCCGACTTCTTCATGTACTTCAAGGCGATCACCGACGACCGCAAGGCCAACCCGCGCGACGACGTGGCCAGCGTGATCGCCAACGGCAAGCTGGACGGTGAGCCGATCAACGACTTCGAGGCGATGAGCTACTATGTGATCGTCGCCACCGCCGGCCACGACACCACCTCCTCCTCAACGGCGGGGGCGATCTGGGGCCTGTGCGAAAGCCCTGGCGAGTTCGCCAAGGTCAAGGCCGACCCGTCACTGATCGGCGGGCTGGTCGACGAGTCGATCCGCTGGATGACGCCGGTGAAGCACTTCATGCGCTCGGCCACGGCCGACGCCGAGGTCGGCGGCCACCGGATCGAGAAGGGCGAGTGGCTGTGGCTGGCCTATCCGTCCGGCAACCGCGACGAGGCCGTGTTCGAGGATCCGGACGCCTTCCGGATCGACCGCAGCCCCAACAAGCACCTGGCCTTCGGCTACGGCGCCCACCTGTGCCTGGGCCAGCATCTGGCCAAGATGGAGATGCGGATCCTGTTCGAGGAACTTCTACCGCGCCTCAAGTCGCTGGAGTTCGCCGGAGAGCCGAAACTGAGCGCCGGCAGCTTCGTCTCCGGGCCCAAGCATCTGCCGATCCGTTACAGCTTCGCCTGACACCTATGCAGAAAGCCCCCCGCCATTGCCGGCGAGGGGCCCTCATGCCGAACGGGAAGCCTACTTGGCGTCCTTGGCGGTTTCCTCGATGACGTCTCCGGCCGCACCGACGTCCTTGCCGGCGCCTTCGATCGTGTTGCAGGCGGCGGCCAGAAGGCTGGTGGCCGCAATGGCCAGAACTACAAGCTTACGCATCGCGCATCTCCTCGGCCCGATCCCCGGGCGTTCAATCACGCCAGAAGAACGCCGGCGGCGGGTTCAGGTTCCCGAGGGATACGCTTCGGGCGTCGGAAAGATCAGCCGCGCCGTAAGGCCGCCGAGGTCGTTGCGCTCAAGCGTGCAACGGCCCCGCAGCTGGCGGGCGAAGGCGTCCATCAGGGTGCGGCCTACGCCCTTGATGGTCGCCGGATCCGGCGCGGCGTTGCGGCCGCCGCCGTCGTCGGCGATGACCAGTTCCGCCTCGGGGCCGCGCACGGTGAAGTCTACGGTCAGCTTGCCGCCGGCCTCCGACAGCGCGTGCTTCTGGGCGTTGGTCACAGCCTCCACCGCGAAGAGCGCCAGGGGGGCCAGCTTGTCGGGGTCGATGACAAGGCGGTCGGCGCGCACGTCGGTGTGGACGCTGCCGTGGGCGGACATGTCCCCGGCCAGCAGCTGCCCGGTCAGCTCTTCGAGGAAGGGGCGCAGATCGACATGCTTGATGTCGGCGCCCTGGTAGAGCGCCCGGTAGATCAGGGCCAGGGCCGTGATGCGTTGGCGGGTATCGCTCATCGCCTGACGGGCGACCCGGTCGGTCAGGGCCCGCTCCTGCATGCTCAGCAGGGAGCTGATGACCTGCAGATTGTTCTTCACCCGATGATGGATCTCGCGCATCAGCGCGTCCTTCTGGTCGAGGTTCTCGTGCAGGGTCGCGTCGCGGGCGACGATGGTGGCCGCCATATGGTCCAGGGTCTCGGCCAACTCGCGGATTTCCGGCGGCGCCTGTTCGACCTGCAGGGGGCGAACGGTGAAGCGCCCTCGCGCATAGATGGCCGCCACCCGCTGCAGGTAGACGATCCAGCGCCCGACGCCGCGTTCGGCCGCAAAGAAGACCGCCAGAAGGGCCACCACGAAGCCGATCAGCGGAAACACGATCCCGGACATCGGATCGAGCCAGGCCGTCGCGAACAGGCCACGCGACGGGGCCGAAAGGATGACGAACAGCTGGTCGTCGACCAGCGGGGCCACGGAGTAGGCGCGGCGCACGCCCTCGTCGTCATTGGCGTAGGCCAGGACAGCATCACGGGTCGCGGCCCGAGCGACCCAGCCCGAGACGTCGTCCGGGAAGGCCGCGGGATCGGTCACCGAGAGGAACTGCCCCTGACCGTCCACGATCGCCACCTGCGACTCGCGCGGGAGAGACCGGTCCGCCAGCTCCGGACGCAGACTGGACAGCGGAATGACCGCCGCAAGCACGCTGTAGCCGCCGCGCGGATCCACCGACCGCACCGCCGCGAACAGCGCCGGCTCGGCGGCGTAACTGGCGCCCGGTGTCAGGGTTACGAACTGCCTCTGTCCGCCGGCGAGGGCCCGGAACCAGTCCCGATCGCGACGGTCCGGGTCGGCGGGCACGGCGGCCGCGGCGCAGGACACGCGACCGATGCGATCGAAGCGGATCAGGTTCTGGTATCCGCCGAGGCGCTGCTGGATCTCGGTCAGACGCCTGGAGCAGTCCAGGCCGATCGCGCCTGGCCCGAGCGTCTCCAGGAGGACGCCGGCCGCCTCAATGCGCGCGCGGGCTGTCGCGGCGCTGCGCGCGCCGGCGGACTCCAGCACGGCTTGACGGTCCGCCGCCGCCCGCTGGTAGGCCAGGATGGACTGGCCGGCGCCCAGCAGAAGCACCGGCGCAAGGGCCAGCGCGAGCGCGACGCCGAGCCTGACCCGGATCGTCGTATCAGGACCCCAACGCAGCCGGCCCCGCAACCTCACCTTACGGCGCTCAATCGCTCCGCATCGGCCAGGATAGAGCGCATGGCGTCTCCCGCCGAGCCGCCGTCCCGATCATAGTCGCCGGCTTCGAGAATGCCGTGCAGCGCCTTGCGCGCCCGGCTGACGCGGCTCTTCACCGTCCCTACGGCGCAGCCGCAGATGTCGGCGGCCTCCTCGTAGGCGAAACCGCCGGCGCCGACGAGGATCAAGGCTTCGCGCTGCTCGTCCGGCAGCATGGCCATGGCCAGCCGCAACTCGTCGAGCGCCACCGGGGCTTCGGGATCGTCGACGGCGACAAGCGTGCGCTCGGCGGCTTCCTGGTCGAGCTGGATCTGGCGCCAGGACCGGCGCTTGTCGGAGTAGAACTGGTTGCGAAGGATCATGAAGGTCCAGGCCTTCATGTTGGTGCCCAGCTGAAAGCTCTTGCGGGCGTCCCAGGCCTTGATCATCGCATCCTGGGCCAGGTCATCCGCCTGCGTCGCGTCGCCGGTTAGCGTTCGGGCGAAGGCGCGCAGATGGGGGATGAGCTTGACCAGCTCGCGCTGAAAGATCGCATCGCGCTCGCGGTCCGTCATGGCGGCGTGGCGCTCGTCCTGAACGGCGGCCATCTAGCGGTCTCCGGACTTGTCGTCGGCCCGACGCAGGATGTCCAGGAACTCGTCCGGTACAGGCTCATTGACCACCTCGTCGAACATCTGGCGAAGCTTCACGCCGATGGCGCGCTGCCGAAGCCGGGTTTCATCGAGAGGGGCAGAGCCTTTGCGACGTTCGTCCATCGGATTTTGTTCAATCATCATATTGGCCCGGGCTGGCGCCAGCCCCCTGCTATGAACCGGATTTCGCTCGTTCAACGCTGCACCTGCCCAACGGGTTCCCGTACCTTTGTTCTTTATGGTGACGCAGTGGCTCCTGCGTGGGAACCTTCCTGTCCCGCAGACGTTGGGGGACCTGAAGGGGTGGGTCTCCGCCTGCCCGGGCGGTATCGGTCACGCCGTGACGACGTCCCAACGGGAGGGATCATGAGTCTTCTTGCACGTCTTGCACCGCATCTGCCTTACATGCGCCGGTATGCGCGGGCGCTCACGGGCGATCAGATGTCCGGGGATCAGTATGTGCGGGTCGCGCTCGAGGCCCTCGCGGCCGGGGACAGGCAACTGGACAGCCGCCTGTCGCCGCGGGTCGCCCTCTACCACGTCTTCCACGCCATCTGGTGCACCTCCGGAGCCCGGCTGGAAGACCGGGTCGACGAGCACAGGGGCCAGGATCCGGGCCAGCGCCTTCTGCGTATCGCCCCGCGGTCGCGCCAGGCCTTCCTGCTCACCGCGCTCGAAGGCTTCACCCCCACCGAAGCCGCCCAGATTCTGGATACCGACTTCCCCGATGTTGAACGGCTGATCGCCGAAGCCCAGAACGAGATTGACGCCGAGCTGGCGACGGACGTCCTGATCATCGAGGACGAACCCGTCATCGCCGCCGACATCGAGGCCCTGGTGCGCGAACTGGGTCATACCGTCGTCGACATCGCGGCGACGCGCACCGAGGCCGTCGCGGCGGTCGCCGACAGGATGCCCGGCCTTGTGCTCGCGGACATCCAGCTGGCCGACGGCTCATCGGGAATCGACGCTGTGAAGGACATCCTGGGGCGCTACGACGTGCCGGTGATCTTCATCACCGCCTTCCCGGAGCGCCTGCTGACCGGCGAGCGGCCCGAGCCGACCTTCCTGATCACCAAGCCCTTCCAGCCCGAAACGGTGAAGGCGGCGATCGGCCAGGCGCTGTTCTTCCACCCGGGCCGGACGCGCAAGGCGGCGTGATCCCGCCGCCCGGCGACCGGGACCTACTCCTTGACGTCAGTCACCGGCCCCGTCGTGGCGCGCGCCTCTGCCGCGGTCGGCGTGCCGGCCTTGTTCACGGCGGTGAAGGCGCCGGCGTAGAAGCCCCAGGCCGCGAACAGGGCGATGACCGCCAGCACGGTCGAGGCGACGAGCATCCAGAACGCATGCCGGCCCCATCGCCCCTGACGGGCGTCGGTCGCCTCGAGCACCTCGTGGCCCGTCTCGACGGACGGGTTCTGCTTGGAAACTGTGGCCATGGACGCCGCCTCATTCTGCTGGATCTCAACAGAGGGAACGTCCTGGCGCCGGCGCTGTTCCCTGCCGGCCATGGCCTGACGAGAGTCGGAAAAAAGTGCGCGGCCTCGGGAACGGATTTGAGCGGGACCGCGTTTATGATTTGCGGAGGCGGCGACGCCCCCCCCGACTTGAGGCTGGCGATAGTCAGCCTGCCGCCTCCGCACCCTTTTCTCGATGATAGCGAACTCCAGGGTGGCCTCTCCAGGGGGGCCACCCTCTTCTTCGACTACTGGCCGGCGCTGCGGAACACCAGATCCGCGCGGCGGCGCAGGGGCCGCAGTTCGCCGGCGGCCGTGGCCGCGCCGGTCGCGCCGACGGCCTCGATCCTGACGTTGCCGAAACCGAGACCGCCCAGAGCCTGGGTGACCGCCTTGGCGCGCTGTTCGGAGAGGGCGAGGTTGGCCGCCGGATCGCCGACGGCATCCGCCAGGCCGCGAACGTCCACCACCCCCAGGGTGCAGGTCGCGCGCATGTCGCGAGCCTCTGTCAGCACCTGCCTGGCGTCCCGGGTGATCTTCGCCGAGCCGTCCTCGAAGTAGATCGAGACCTTGAGATCTTCACACAGGTTCGTGGGGGCCACCCGCGAACGGGTCGCGCAGCCCGAAACGGCCAGGGCCGATATCACCGCCACCGCGGCCAGCCCGTGTTTCCACATTGCGCTCATCCTGCCTCACCCATGAAAAGGAACGGTCGGCGAAACCGCCGACCGCCCTGATGGTCGCTGAAAAACAGGGATCCGTCGATCCGTTACCGGGGACGACCGTCTTCCCAGTAGTACCGCCCCGAGACCTGATCGTAGTAGTAGTAACGACCGGCCGCCTCATCATAGTACTGGCGGCGGTTGGAGACCGCGCCGCAGCCGCCATCTTCGCGACAGCCCTTGATCGCCCCGGCCGCGCCGCCAATGACCGCGCCGACCGCCGCGCCGGTCCCGGCGTCGCCGTCACCGACGTTGTTGCCGATCACCGCGCCGGCGATGGCGCCCAGGGCGGCGCCGCCCGCCGCGTTGCGCTCCACGTTGCCCGTCGTCGTGCAGGCGCCTGCCAACAGGCCAACGGCCGCCATCGCCAGAGCGCTCCTCGTTCGTGTCATCTTCATTTGCCTCTCCAGGGTCGGTTCGGCCCCTATCGTCATTGGCAACGCCGCGATGGCATGGGAGTTCCGCTCAGGAACCTGCGGGCAGCGGTTCCCGTTAGCGTATGGCAGTGACGTCGGGCGAGGCATCGAACGTGAACAACGGACCAGACAGGGTCGTGATCAGGCATGTGGAGGTGGTGGTGAACCCCCTCTCGGGCAGCGCCGGACCGGATGCCGTGGCCGAGGCCGAGCAGATTCTGGCGGAGGCCGGCGTGACCGGGTCCGTGCGGGCCCCGGGCCCGGCGGGCCTGGAGGCCTGCCTCCGCGAGGCGCTCGACGCCGGTCCGGACCTGCTGGCGATCGTGGCCGGCGACGGCACGGCCCGCGCCGGCGCCGAGATGGCCGGGCCTGACGGACCGCTCGTGGCCCCGCTGCCCGGCGGGACCATGAACATGCTGCCGGGCGCCCTCTACGGCGATCGGGACTGGAAATCCGCCCTGACGGCGATCCTGGCCGACGGGGTGGCCAAGCCGGTCGCCGGGGGCGAGATCGAGGGTCAGCGCTTCTACGTCGCCGCCATCCTGGGGTCGCCGGCGCTGTGGGCCCGCGCCCGGGAGTCGGCGCGCAAGGGCAGGATCCGGCAGGCGCTGGTGCGGGCGCAACGCGCGCTTCGAGATGCCTTCTCCGGCCGGCTGCGCTTCTCTCTGGACGGCGGGGCGCGGCGCAAGACCGGGGCCCTGGTCCTGATGACGCCGCTGGTCTCGAAGGCCCTGGACGAGGCCGACGGCTGCCTGGAGGCGGCGGCGCTCGATCCCTCCAATGCGCTGGAGGTCTTCCGACTGGGCCTCTATGCGGCCCAGGGAGACTGGCGAGCCGACCCGGCGGTGGACGCCGGGCGATGCCGGCGTGGCCGCGCCTGGGCGGCCGGGCGAATTCCCGCCGTCCTGGACGGCGAGCCGACGACCCTGACCGCGGTGTCCGACTTCCGCTTCCTGCCGGCCGCATTCCGCGCGCTCGTCCCGCGGCCGGCTTCGGAGACCGCGGCATGAGCCTCCGGCGTTTAGCCCATCTCTCCGACATTCACTTCGGCGGCGAACATGTCGATGCGGTCGCGGCGGTGAGGGCCTGGATCGCTGAGCACCGGCCGGACCTGACGATCATCACCGGCGACATCACCCGTGAGGGCGCGCCTGTGGAGTTCGCGGCCGCGCGAAAGTGGGTCCACAGCCTGGCGTCCGACTTCCTCATCGTGCCTGGCAATCACGACACGCCCTACTTCAACCTCGCCCACCGGCTGTTCCGGCCCTGGAAGCGGTACGAGACCTACTTCGGCCCCCTGCAGGAGGCGGCGGTTCAGCGGGCCGGCGTCGCCATCGCCCCGGTCAACACCGCCCGCGGCGTCCAGCTGCGCGCCAACTGGTCCAAGGGCGCGATCACCCGGGGCCAGGCCCAGCGGGCGGTCAAGGCCCTGGCCGCGGCCCGGCCAGGCTCGCTCAGGGTTGTTGCCTGCCACCATCCGCTGATCGAGATGATTGGCGGCCCGATGAGCGGCAAGGTGCATGGCGGACGGCAGGCGGCCGAGACCTTCTCCTGCGGCAACGTCGACCTGGTGCTGACCGGGCACGTCCACGCGCCGTTCGCGCTGCCTCTGCCGGGCGGCGACGGGCACACCTGGGCGGTGGGGGCCAGCACCCTGTCCATTCGCGAGCGGGGCGTGCCGATCGGCTTCAACAGTGTCGAGGTCGCCGACGACTGCGTCACCATCACGGCCCTGGCCTGGTCCGGGTCGCACTTCGAGCCGTGGCGAACCTGGCGGATCGACCGACGGCTGCAGGGTCACCCGGGCGCTGGGGCGGGATAGGTCCAGAGCGTTCCGTCACCCCGCGACGCCGCAAACTGTCGGTCCGCCAGCGACCAGTTGGCCAACCTGTCGAACCAGGCCTCGAGGAAGCCTGTCCGGTTGTTCTGGTGGTCCAGATAGTAGGCGTGCTCCCAGAGGTCGCAGACCAGCAGAGGCGTCACCCCGTCCATCGGCGCCGTCCCGTCGGCATCGTGGGTAGAGATGACCTTCAGCGCCCCGTGCTCGACGACCAGCCAGACCCAGCCGGAGGCGAAGTGGCCAGCGCCTTCCGCAACGAAGGCCTCGCGCAGCCCGGCCTGATCGCCGAAGGCCGCGCCGATGGCCCCGGCCAGGGGGGCGGCGGGCGTCGTGGCGGCCGGCGCCATGGAGTCCCAGAAGAAGGCGTGATTCCAGGCCTGGGCGGCGTTGTTGAACAGCTTGCCCCGCCCGGGCGCGCCCGCAGCCTCGCGGATCACGGCCTCAAGCGAAAGCGGCGACGCGCCCGCCTCGCCGAGCAGCCTGTTCACCGTATCGACATAGGCCTTGTGATGCTTGCCGTGGTGATAGCCGAGCGTTCGGGCGCTCACGACGGGCTCCAGGGCGTCGGGGGCCCAGGGCAGTTCAGGAAGGACAAACATGACTTCACTCCGGGGCGCCCGGGGAAGTCAGGCGCCCTTCATCGTCTGGGATTGGACGGCTTGTCCACGAACGCCTTGAGCACCGCCGCGATCAGTTGCGGGTTGCGCAGGGCGTAGATGCCGGCGGCCACCGCCGCGCCGGACGCCAGCAGCGGGCGCTCGCGCACCAGTGACAGGATGGTGTCGACCAGGGTGGCGTCCGGCGCATCGGACGCGGTCTGCCGCCGGTCGTTGCTGTCGGCCTTGCGCGCGGCGATCATGCCGGCGAGGGCCACCAGGATCGCCGCGGTGGCGGCGACCACCGCCGCGGCGCCAGGAGCGCCGAGGTGAGGCTCGACCAGCGCGTAGAGCGCGAAGAAGGCGGAAAAGACGCCGACGGCCGCGGCAGCGGCAATGGCGGCGGCCGCCGCGACGGCCATCAGCGTCCGCTCCATCATCAGCGGCGATCGCCCCGGCCGGCGAGCAGCAGGCCGATCAGGAGGCCGACGCCGATGCCGGCGAGGGTGGCGGTGACCGGACGTTCCTTGACGCGGTCGACGACGTAGCGCTGGGCGACATCGAACTGCTCGCCGGCGTTGTCGGTATAGGCGCGGCTCTGGGCGCGGAGGGTTTCAATGCCTTCGCGGACGGCGGCTTCGGTACGTTGCGCCGCTTCGGTCAGTTTGTCGCGCGCCTGCTCGGCGGCGTCGACAAAGCTGCGCTCAGCATGTTTGGCGGCGCTTTTCAGGGCGGCCTTGGCCTGCTCGGCCTCTTCGGCGGCGGGCGTGGTGAGATTGGTCGGGCCGTTGCTCGGCATGGGAGTCTCCAGGTTCGCGGGCGCGCCGGATCCGGCGAGCCTTCCAGCAGGGAAGCGTTCAGCAGGACCAACGCGAGGCCGTGAGGGGAGTTCCATCCTAGCGGGCCCGTGCGGCGGAGGAAACGTCGATTTGCAGCCCGTCCGCCCGGCGCCGCGAATATGGCCGGGCCCCGCGCCAGTCGCGCCTCGCGCGAGCGGTATCGAGCGGCTATGGTCGCCGGATGGATGACGCGACGGCAAAGGCAGGCGGCGACTCCGAGGCGGCGAGACTGCGAGCCCTTGGCAGGCTGCACGCCCTCGACAGCGGCTCCGACATCCGGTTCGACCGGATTGTCCGCACCGCCGCCCTCCTGCTGCGGGCTCCGCGCGCGGCGATCGTCCTCGTGGACGCCGACCGGCTCTGGCACAAGGCCCGGATCGGAGTCCCGTCCGGCCAGTATCCTCGCGCCGGAAGCCTCGCCGACCACATGGTCCGCAGGGGCGAGACCCTGTTCATCGAGGACCTGTCCACCGACCCCCGCTTTGACGCGATACGGGCTTCGCTGACCCAGGTGGACGTCAGGTTCTACGCCGGCGCGCCGCTTGTCGCGCCCGGCGGCGAGGTGGTCGGGGTGCTGTCGGTGGGCGATACGCAGCCCCACGCGCCGCACGACGAGGCCGAGCGGCTGGCGCTGGAGGATCTGGCCTCCCTGACCATCGAGATGCTGGCCCACGACGCCGAGGTGATCGAGCACCAGCGTCGGGCCCGGCTGGACCATCAAAGGGTCGAGCTGGCGCTGGACGCCGCCGGACTCGGCGAGTTCGAGTGGGACATGGGCGCGGACAAGATCTTCGTCAGTGATCGCATGCAGGCTCTGACGGGGGTGACCCGGTCGTCGGCCGAGGCCGAGGGCGGCGATGTCTCCTACCGGTTCGTACACCCGGACGATGTCGACAGGCTGCGCAAGGCGGTCGACACGGGCCTGCGCACAGAAGGCCGCTATGCGGTCCAGTACCGGATGATCCGCCCCGATGACGGACGCCTGCGCTGGATGCAGGGGGCCGGGGTCCTGGCCCGGGACGAGGACGGGAAACCGCTTCGGCTGATCGGCGTCATTCGCGACATAACCGAGACCAAGGGCGAGGAGGAGCACCGGGAGGTGCTGCTGGCCGAGCTTGATCACCGGGTGAAGAACGTGCTGGCCGCGGTTCAGTCGCTGGCCGCCCAGTCGGCGCGCAAGACCACATCGATCGAGGGGTTTCTCGCGGCCTTCTCCGGCCGGCTGAAGGCGATGGCCTCCGCCCATGAACTGCTGACCGCGACGCGCTGGCGCGGGGCGAGCCTCGCCCATATCGCCGCCGCCGAGCTCGGCGGCCTGGCGCCGGGTCAGGCGCGCTGGGAAGGTCCGGAGATCACGCTGAAGCCCAGAGCCGCAAACGCGGCCTCGCTGGCCCTGCATGAACTGGCGACCAACGCGGTCAAGTACGGGGCGCTGTCGACGGAGAGCGGCCGCATCGAGGTTCGCTGGTCCCATACCGCTGACGGCGGCTTTGTGCTGGACTGGTCGGAAGCTGGCGGCCCGCCGGTCAAGCCTGCCGAGCGCCGGGGCTTCGGCACGACGCTGCTTGAGCAGGTCACCGGGCGCGAACTGGGCGGGACCGTCGAGATCGACTACCGCGCCGACGGCCTTCACGCCCGGATCAGCGGCGCCGCGAGCGTCATGCTGGACAGGCCGCCGGCCGATGCGCTGCTGCCGCCCGTCGAGGAGGCGCCCACAACGGGCGCGGGTGCGTCGCTGGGCCAGCCCTCGGCTGATGCCAGCATTCGCGGTCTGCGGGTTCTGATCGTCGAGGACGCCGTCCTGCTGGCCCTGGAGCTTGAGGCCGGCCTGGAAGACGCCGGCGCCATCGTGGCCGGCAACGCTGCGGAGCTTGAGGAGGGGATGGCGATGCTGGACCTTGAGATCGACGCCGCCGTGCTCGACGCCAACCTCAACGGCGCCTCCGTCGCACCGCTGGCCGAGGCGCTGCGGGCGCGGGGTACGCCCTTCGTGTTCGCGACCGGCTATGGCGAGCGCGGCGCGCCCGAGGGGTTTGACGCTCCCGTGGTGCGCAAGCCCTACAACGTGCACCAGATCGTCCGGGCCCTGGCCGAGGCCGTCGGGCGCTAGGCGTCCTTCCCTGTCACCCGGCATCGCCTTCGGCGTCCGGGATGACAGGGCGTTTTCAGATCACGCGGCGTTCGCGCAGGCCCGCGATGTCCTCTGCGCTCAGCCCCAGCCGTCCCGAGAGCACCTCAGCGGTATGCTCGCCGAGCGCCGGACCCGGCCAGCGCACCGCGCCCGGCGTATCCGTGAGCTTCGGAAAGGCGTTCTGCATCTTCACCGCGCCGAACACCGGGTGGGGCACATCGACGATGGCCTGGCGCGCAGCGAACTGGGGATCGGCGAGCATGTCCGGCGCGCGATAGACCCGGCCGGCGGCGACCCCGCTGGTCTCCATCAGCGCCAGCAGCGCATCAGCCTCCAGGGTCCCGGTCCAGGCGCCGACCAGGGCGTCGAGCTCGGCCTGGTTCTCGCCCCGCGCCGCGTGGCCGGCGTAGCGCGGATCGGCCGCAAGCTCCGGACGGCCCATGGCGTCGCAGAGGCGCCGGAACAGCGTGTCCTGGTTGGCGCCGATGACCACCAGGGCTCCGTCCTTGGTGGGATAGGCGTTCGAGGGCGCGATGCCGGGCAGGACCGAGCCCGAGCGCTCGCGGACATAGCCGGTCAGGCCGTATTCGGTGATCAGGTTCTCCATCACCGACAGCACGCTCTCATAGATGGCGGCGTCGACGATCTGGCCCTTGCCGCTGCGGTGGCGGGCGTGGAGGGCCATCATGGTCCCCAGGGCCGCATGCAGGCCGGCGAGGCTGTCGCCGACCGAGATACCGGCCCGGGCCGGGGCCCGGTCCGGTTCGCCGGTGATGTAGCGCAGACCGCCCATGGCCTCGCCGATCAGGGCGTAGCCGGCGCGGGACGAATAGGGCCCGGTCTGGCCGAAACCCGAGACGCGGGCCATGACGAGGCCGGGATTGTCGACGGAAAGGCGCTCGTAGCCGAGGCCCCACTTTTCCAGGGCGCCGGGCCGGAAGTTCTCGACCAGAACATCCGCGCCGCCGATCAGCCGCCGGGCGATATCCTGCCCCTCGGCCGTGCGCAGATCGAGCGTCACCGACCGCTTGTTGCGCCCGATCACCGGCCACCAGGGCGAATGGCCCTTCGGCAGGGAGCGGCCCCACTGGCGCATGGGATCGCCGGCCTTCGGATCCTCGATCTTGATCACGGTGGCGCCGAAGTCGCCGAGGATCTGGCCGCAGAACGGGCCCGCAATCAGCGTGCCCATCTCGATGACCGTCAGGCCGTCCAGCGGACCCGGCTTCGTCGTCGTCGCGTCGGAACTCATCACGCCTCCCCCCGGCCCGACCGGGCCCCTGGTCGGCTTGGCGGCGACAGCGGGCTCTGTCAACGGGCCGGGCGGCCCTGCGCTCAGCTCCCGACCTTGGCGACGTTGTCGTCCGAGTTGCGGTCGATCAGGTAGTTGTAGGGATCGACCCCGGCATAGCGCGGCGCCCTGTCGACCGTGAAGGTCAGGGTCTGGGTTCCCGACCGGATCGGCCGCTTGACCATGGTGACGACGTCCTTGCTGGTGAAGGCCTTGTCGCCCGGCATGGCGGTGAACAGCCCGACATCGAGCACCTCGTCGAGCGGCGCCTCGGTCTCCTTGCCCCTGCCGTCGGCATAGAGCTTGCGCGCCTTGACGCTGAGGGTGACGTCGAACCGGCCGTCGGCGCGCTTCTTCACGGCCACGGTCCGGGTCTGGATGTCGTAGAGGGTGATCTTCTCGAACAGATCGGTGATCAGCGCCTGTTTGTCGGCCGGGGCCTCCGCCCGGAGGGCGCTGACCAGGTCGAGGGAGGTCGGATAGGGCGCGCCGGTGAAGGCGTGGATGCGCAGGATCCGCTGCAGTGCACGGTTGACCGCATCCTCGCCGATCTCCCGCTGCAGGCGGTACATGACCAGGGAGCCCTTCCGGTAGTGGATGTAGCCCTGGTTCTCGACCCTGTAGAGGGGCAGTTCCTCGACGACCTCGCCGCCGCGCGATCGCAGGTAGCCGTTGAGTTCAAACTTGAGGAACTTGCGGATCTGGTCCTCGCCGTACATCCGCTTCATGACCATCAGCGCCGAATACTGGGCGAGGGTCTCCGACAGGACGGTTGAGCCCTGCTGGTCGGCGCCGATGACCTGGTGGGCCCACCACTGGTGCCCGATCTCGTGGGCGCCGACATAGGTGACCATGTCGATCTTCGACGGGTCCCGGTAGTCGGCGATGAAGCCGAGGTTTTCCGACCACGGCATGGTGTTGGCGAAGGCCTGGGCGAAGTCGGCGTAGGCCGGGAACTCCAGGAACCGAAGCTGGCGGAACTGGTAGGGGCTGAAGTTGGCCTGGAAGTAGTCAAGCGACGCCTTGGCGGCGGTCTTCATCCGCTCGACGTTCCAGGGGTGGCGCGGGTCGTAATAGACCGCGATGTCGATGCCCTTGTAGGTCTCGCGCGACACCTCGTAGCGGGCCGACTGCACCGAGAAGAACGGCATCACCGGCGACTCGGTCACGAACCGGGCGACGCGGCGGCCGTCGCGGGTGACGTCGGAGACCTTGTAGCCCGGCGCCACCGGCGTCTGGTCGGCGACGGTGCTGACGGTGATGTCGGCGGTGACGAAGTCGGCGTCGTGGCGCAGGTAGTGGAACTGCCGGGAGGCGGCGTCGCCCAGCTTGGGCATCCGCTGTTCGACCGGCAGGCCGTACTTGCGGCGCTTGGCGCGGTCCTGCAGCAGGCCGTTGCGCTCCATGCCCAGAACCGGTGCGAACTCGGCGTTGTTCACAAACGTGCCGTTCGGAACGACACGGGTCTCGGCGCCGTTGTTGCGGAAGCCGCGCTGGGACCGCTCCGTAGTGAAGCTGATGGTCCGGCGTTCGCCCGGCAGCATCGGGGTGTCGAGGGCGAAGATCCGGTAGTTGAACCGGTCGTAGGTACGGATCGACCGCCCGCCCTGGATGTTCAGCGCACTGACCTTCAGGTCGCGATCAAAGCCGACGTGGATTTCCTTCAGCGGCTGGTTGGTGCGGTTCTCGACGACGTAGGAGCCGAAGGTGTTGAGGCGCGGCTCGTCCGGATAGATGTCGACCTTGAGGGTCATCGACACGATCTTGGGACGCGGGGTGTCGACGTACTTGATGAGCTCGCGCTCGAAGTCGGCCTGCCACTTCTCCTCGTCGATATTGGTCCGGTAGGTGTTGAGGATGTTGGTGTTATAGAAGATGAACCCGCCCGCGCCGACGAAGATCGCCGCCGCTGCCGCGAAGGTCAGGCCGGCCTTGCCGGTCAGCCGCCGGGGCAGACGACGCAACCGCGGCCACAGCCGGCTCTCTGTCCCGCGCCGCCACAGGGCATAGCCCAGCACCAGCAGAATGACGGCAAAGGCGCTCCAGTACAGCCGGAACCACCAGGCCCCGATCCAGAACTTGCCCATGCCATTCATGTCGGACAGCGGCACGCCCGGCGCGCCGCCGTAGTTGTAGAGATTGTGCTGGAAGCCGAGGGTGGAGAAGGTGATCGTGGTCACAAGATAGAGGACCATCAGGCCCCAGCCGACGAACTTGTGCGGCGAAAGGACCTGGAAGAAGACCGCGAGGACGGCGACCAGGATGAAGTCGACGCTTTGCGGCAGGACGTACCAGAGCAGGTACTCCGGAATCTGGAACTCGAAGAAGCCCTTGAAGGCCTGGATGGCGATGGCCGCCAGAACGCTCACGAACAGGGTGGAGATCAGGACCAGTGAGATCGCCAGGGCCTTGGGCGCGATGAAGGCCCAGTCCGGCACCGGGGTCGAATCGATGATCTCGTGCGTCTTCTTCTCGCGCTCCCGCCAGACCAGTTCGCCGGCGTAGTAGATCGAGATGATGATCGGGATCAGGCCGAAGGTGCCCGCCAGGGCAGGAATCAACACCCGCGTGACCGGGTAGATCTGTCCACCGTAGCCGGCGGCCTCGGCGGCAAACCACAGACCTCCCACCGCATTGCCGAGGCCGATGAACAGCAGGACGCCGTAGGCCGGGCTGCCGAACACCTGCAGCATGTCCAGGCGCGTGCGGGTCCGCAGTTGCGCCCACGCGGTCGCGGCGTCGAAGCGCGGCTTGGGAAGGGCGGTGAGCGGCGGGGGCGGCGCATCGGGCGCGGCGATCCGGGCCAGATTGTCGCGCTTGGCCTTCCTGCCCGACTGAGCCCCGGACTGAAGGCTGAACAGGAAGTAGGCCAGCGTCAGGAAACCGGCGCTCAGAGCCAGGGAGAAGACGCGGTTGAAGAGGAGCGCGCCCTCGAGCACCGGCGTCAGGGCGTTCCGCTCCGCGGCGGTCCAGTACTTGGTGACAAGGCCGAAGGCGGCGGTGCCGAACGGCTCCCACAGGGCTGCCGGCTTTTCGAACTCGGGACGGTCCAGCGCAATTCCGGCGACGATCCAGACCACCAGCAGGGCGATCACCCCGACATAGGTCCACATCAGCGACCGGGTGACGGTCGCCAGCGCAAAGAACAGCGACGACGTCAGCAGAAGCGCCGGCAGCGCCAGTACGACGTAGGCGAAGAGATAGGCCTGCGGATTGAACGGGCCGATGGTTTCAGGGTCCAGCCAGGGCATGGCCGCGCCGGCCATGATCGCCAGCGGCACCGCCATGAACGAGACCGCCGCCGCAAGGAAGGCGCCGGTGAACCGCCCGTACAGATAGTCGAACTTGCGGATCCGGGTGGATCGCAGGATGGAGCCGAAGCCCGTCTCGTCATCCCGGACGATAACGTTGGCCACGAAGGCCGTCGTCACGAACATGTAGAAGATCGCCAGGATCAGGTGGGTCTGACCAATGGCGTAAGGCGAGTTCTCGTGGATGTTTCCGCCGCCCCCGATGCTGATCTGGTCCGTGGCGACGAAACCGAACGTCAGCAGGAAGAAGATGGCGATCGCGACCCAGAAGATCGGCGACTTGACCTGGTAGCGGAATTCAAAGGCTGCGATCTTGCCGAACATGCCGGGCCTCCCGCTCAGGCGGCCTTGCGGTGGGTCGAGAGGGTGGAGAAGTAGACGTCCTCGAGATCCCCCTGCACCGCTTCGAAGCCCTCGCCCGGATCACTGTCGGCGATGATGTGGATGACGGTCCGGCCGGCGAAGAGGCGGGTGGAGATGACCTGGTGGCGGGCCTTGCAGGCCTCAAGCTCGCTCTTGTCGATGGTCTTCTTCCAGATCCGGCCCTGCAGCGAGGCGACCAGCGCCTGGGGCGCTCCCTGCCCGACGATGCGCCCGTCGCAGATGATGGCCATGGCCGGGCAGAGGTCGGAGACGTCCTCGACGATGTGGGTCGAGAGGATGACCACCACGTTCTCGCCGATCTCGGCCAGCAGGTTGAGGAAGCGGTTGCGCTCCTCGGGGTCGAGGCCGGCGGTCGGCTCGTCGACGATGATCAGGGAGGGGTCGCCGATCAGGGCCTGGGCGATGCCGAAGCGCTGGCGCATGCCGCCGGAGAAGCCGGCGATGGCCTTGTGCCGCACCTTCCAGAGGTTGGTCTGGTTGAGCAGGGTCTCGACGGTCTCCTTGCGATCCTTGCGGTCGGAGACGCCCTTGAGGATCGCCATGTGGTCGAGCATGTCCAGGGCCGACACCCGCGGATAGACGCCGAAGTCCTGCGGCAGGTAGCCGAGGGTGCGGCGCAGCGCCTCCGGGTCCTTCAGCACATCGATCTCGCCGAAGCGGACATGGCCGGAGGTCGGGGCCTGCAGGGTGGCGATGGTCCGCATCAGCGTCGACTTTCCGGCGCCGTTGGGGCCCAGCAGCCCGAACATGCCCTTGGCGACGGTGAGGCTGACCTCGTCCAGCGCCACGGTGCCGTTCGGATAGACGTGTGTGAGATTCTCGACGATCAGCATGACAAGACCTGCCCCCGCAGTGGATATCCTGAGCCAGCATTCCCCGTCGCCGACATGACAGGGCAAGGCTGCGCCCGGCAAGTGAAAGAAAGTACACAGACCGCCGCCCTGTCTCGCCTTCGTCGCGCGGCTCGGCTAGGAACCCGCTTCATGACACGCAAACTGCCGTTTGAATCGATCGAGAATTTCCGCGACTTCGGCGACTACGGCGCCGGCGAGCGTCGGATCCGCAAGGGGGTGCTCTATCGCGCCGCCCACCAGGCCGACGCGACCGACGCCGACCTGGAGGCGCTGGGCGCCCTGGGCCTCAGCCTGATCGTCGACCTGCGCCGGCCCAACGAGCGCACCCGCAGTCCCAGCCGGCGCTGGAACGGGTTTGCCGCCGAGCTGATCGAGAACGACGAGGGCGACGTCCACGACGACCCCTGGCACCGGTTCATCGCCGGGTCGGACCTGACGGCGAACGCCTTCACCGACTACATGGTCGACTACTACCGCGAGGCGCCGTTCGTCGGCCGGCACGTCGACCTCTACAGCCGCTACTTCCAGCGCCTCGGCCATACCGGGGGGGCGACGCTCATCCACTGCGCGGCCGGCAAGGACCGCACGGGCATCCTGGCGGCCCTGACCCATCACATCGCCGGGGTCCATGAGGACGACATCTTCGCCGACTTCCTGCTGACCAATGATCCGGTGCGCTTCGAGCGCCGGGTGCCGATGATGCGGCAGGCGATCCTCGAGATGACCGGTCGCGAGGCGACCGACGACGCACTGGTCACCGCCCTGGGCGTCGAGCTGCACTATCTGGAGACCGCCTTCGCGGCGATCCATGACGCCCATCCGTCGATCGACCACTATCTCGAGACGGTGCTGGGCGTGGACAGCAAGACCCGGGCGGCCATCGAGGCGCGCATCCTGGAGTAGCCCTCCCCGTCCTTCCCTATGGGCGCCCGTGACAAACGCGCGTTTGCCGTCCACCGTGGCGGCAAGGGCTGCGGAATGACGGCCCGCTCCAGGGAAGGACGACTGCGGTATGACCGAGCACAGGCCGGGCGACGCCGAACATGATCTGGCCGTGCTGGGCGAGGTGCTGCCCGACGGGATCGAGCCGGCCGGCGGCGCGGCGGCGGCCCCGCCCGCGGCCGGCCGGCTGTCGCTGGGCGGCTGGAGCTGGTCGCTCTTCCAGGGCGGGCGCGACCCCTATGTGATCCTGATCACCATCTACATCTTCGCCCCCTACTTCACGACCGCCGTGGTCGGCGATCCGGTGAAGGGCCAGGCGATGATCGCCGCGGTCAGCACTCTCAACAGCATCCTCATCGCCTTCACCGCCCCGGTGCTGGGCGCGGCCATCGACCGCTACGGTTCTCGCAAGCCGCTGATGCTGGCGATTGTCGCCGCCATGGCGCCGATGATCTTCGCCCTTTGGTTCTCCCGGCCCGGCGGCGAGGGGCTGTCAGTGATGGCCGGCCTGTGGCTGTTCGGGATCATCGGCGTGCTGTTCGCCTACTGCGAGGTGATCCACAATTCGATGCTGATCGGCGCGGCGGGTCACCGGCATGCGCCCCAGGCCTCGGGCCTGGCGTTGTCGGCGGGGAACTTCTTTTCGGTCATCACGCTCACCTTCTGCCTGCTGGCGTTTGCGCTGCCCGGCAATCCGGCCGTCGCCGACTGGCCGATGGTGCCCGATCAGCCGCTGTTCGGGCTGGACCCGAGCCAGGCCGAGACCTCGCGCATCGTCGCGCCGATCGCCGCGGTGCTGCTGGTGCTGTTCGCGGTCCCGCTGTTCCTGTTCACCCCCGACGCCCCGAAGACGGGAATGAGCTTCGTGACGGCGCTCAGGGAGGCCGGCGCCCAGCTGGGCGGCGTGGTCTGGTCGATCCTCTCGGCGGCGATCAAGGGGCCGGCGCGCCTGCGCGAGACGCTGGGCGTTCTGGTCACGGAGAAGGACGCGGTGATCTATCTTAGCGCCCGCATGCTGTTCAACGACGGCATGACCGCGCTGCTGATCTTCTCGGGCATCTACACGGCCGGGGTCATGCAATGGCAGATCATGGAGATGCTGGCCTACGGCATCCTCCTCAGCCTGTTCGCGGTGGCCGGCGGCTTCGCGGGCGCCGTCTTCGACGGTCTGATGGGCCCCCGCAATGCGGTCCGGTTCGAGATAAGCGCCGCCCTGGTCTGTCTGATCGCCTGGCTGGGCATGGGCCGCGACAGGATCCTCTATTTCTGGCCCTACGACGCCGCCGCCCATCCGCCCCTGTGGGACGGGCCGATGTTCCGCACCTTGCCGGAGGTGCTCTACCTCCTCATCGGCTTCGGCGTGGCGATCTTCGTGACCGCCCACTACGCCTCGAGCCGCACGCTGCTGACGCGGCTGGTGCCGGCCGAGAAGCTGCCCGCCTTCTTCGGGATGTACGCCCTGTCGGGATCGATCACCGTCTGGATCGGATCCTTGCTGGTGGGCCTGTTCACCGCCATCACCCAGAGCCAGGCCGGCGGCTTCATTCCGATCGCGGCCCTGCTGCTGCTGGGTCTGGTCGGCATGATGTTCGTCAAGGGCGGGGGCAAGACGGTCGACTGACCCGTTTGCCGACCGGGGCCGGGGGCGCTATCTCCCGCCCCATGCAAGCGGCGACCCTTCTGGAGCGACCCTGGCGACAGCCGGAGGCGGTGCTGTCGGCCTTCGCCGATGATCCTTGGACCTGCGCCTTCCTGTCAGGCGGGTCCGGCGACAATGCCCGCTGGTCCTATCTGCTCCGAGACCCCGATGCGACGCTGAGCCTTGCGGCCGGCGACCCGCGCGAGGCCTTCGACCTGATCCGGACGCTGCTGGGGCCGCCGCGCGACACCCACCCGGAGGGGCCGCCCTTCCAGGGCGGGCTGGCGGGCCTGGCCGCCTACGAACTGGGCGACCGGATCGAGCGCCTCGGTCTGGCGCGCCATACCGACTGGCCGGACCTGCTGGTCGGGCGCTACCCTGCCCTGCTGGCCTTTGACCACGACCGACGCCGGGTGCTGGCCATGGGCCAGACGCCGGACCAGGCGGCGGCGGCGGCGTCCTGGCTGGAGGCGCCGGGCCGTGCGGCGAAGACCGGCCGGCTGGCCACGGACCTCGAGGCCTCACCGCCAGACGCCTACGAGGCCGCCGTCGCCGACGTCGTCAGCCGCATCCACGCCGGAGAGTACTTCCAGGCCAACATCGCCCGTCTGTGGACAGGGCGGCTGGCCGCGGGCGCCAGACCGTTCGATCTCGTCGCCCGGCTGGTCGGCCAGAGCGCCGCGCCGTTCGCCGGCTATCTGCGCACTCCGGGCCGGGCGCTGGTCTCCAATTCGCCCGAGCGTTTCGTAAGCGTCGGCGCCGGGCGGTCCCTGACCGTCGAGACCCGACCGATCAAGGGCACCCGTCCGCGCGGCGCCACGCCGGCCGCCGACGCCGCCCTGGCCGCAGAGCTGGTCGCCAGCGAGAAGGATCGGGCCGAGAACCTGATGATCGTCGACCTGATGCGCAACGACCTGTCGCGCGTCTGCTCGCCCGGCGCGGTGACGACGCCGGAGCTGTTCCGGGTCGAGAGCTTCGCCAATGTCCACCATCTGGTCTCAACGGTGCGCGGCGTTCTGGCGCCGGGCATGACGGCCGCCGACCTGCTGGAAGCAGCCTTCCCGCCGGGCTCTGTGACCGGCGCCCCGAAGGTGCAGGCCATGAAGACCATCGCCCGTCTGGAGCCCCCGCGCGGCCCCTATTGCGGGGCGCTGTTCTGGGCCGGGCCCGACGGCGCCTTTGACTCCAGCGTGTTGATCAGGACCCTCGGCCTTGTCGAGGACGGCGAGGGCTGGCGATTCGAGGCCCGGGCCGGGGCCGGCATCGTCGCCGACAGCGACCCGCGGGCCGAACGGCTCGAAACTGAAGCCAAGATCGCGGCCCTGCTCCGCGCCCTGACCATGGAGTGACCCGATGACCATGCCGCTGGACGATCGCGGGCTGCTGCTGGGCGACGGGGTGTTCGAGACCATCCTCGCCATCGACGGCGAGCTGATCCTGTTCGACGCCCATATCGCCCGCATGCGCCGGGCCTGCTGGGAGCTGGGCCTCAACCAGCCCGACGCGGACGCCGCCCGGCGGCTGTGCGAGCTGGCGTTGGGCGACACCGGCGCCACCAGCGGACGTTTCGCGGTGCGGCTGACCCTGACCGCCGGCTCGGGCGGTCGCGGACTTGACCGGCCCGACCTCATCGAGCCGCACGTCTTCGCCGCCACCAGCCGGCATGTCCGCCCCGAGGGCGCCATCGGCCTGCGGACCAGCGCCATCCGACGCAACCCGACCTCGCCCGGGTCGCGGATGAAGACGCTGTCCTATCTCGACAACGTCATGGCCCGCCGCGAGGCCGAGCCGGCGGAGGCGCTGATGCTGAACACCGGCGGCGACCTGGCCTGCGCGGCGGCGGCGAACCTCTTCTGGATCAAGGAGGGGCGGCTGTTCACGCCGTCGCTGGAGTGCGGCGTGCTGGACGGGGTAATGCGCCGGCAGGTCCTGCTGGTGGCCGGGGAGTTCAACCTGTCTCCGCGCGAAGGCAGCTTCCCGCCCAGCGCCCTGACCGAGGCGGAGGCGGTCTTCCTGACCAACAGCCTGATCGGCGTCAGGCCGGTGTCGTCCCTGGATGGGGTGGATCTGCCGACCCTGCCGGTCGTGCGGGACCTGGCGGAGCGCCTGTCGGAAGTGTCCTAGTTGCTCTTGGCGACCTCGTCCGACTTGCGTGGCCGCAGGTAGAACTTGCGGTTGAAGGTCACCGCGTCGGGCATGAAGAAGTTGACCGGAGAGTCGTAGGCGTAGGCCACCTCCGACACGATGACGCTCTGGTTGGCGGCGATGACGCCGGACGGCACGGCCAGAGAGGCGCCGACGGCATAGGCGGTCATGCCCGAGCCGCTGCTCCAGGCTACCGTCGTGGCGCCGGCAGCGTTGGCCTTCACGCTGGTCACCCGCATCTGCAGCGTATTGGTCGGATAGGGCTGCATGATCGTTGTGGCGATCTGGAAGATGTCGGTGATCTCGGTGCTCGAGATGGTCGAAGACTGCGCGACCAGGTCGCCGATCGCCGAGGCTGCGTGGCCGGCGCGGCGCTCGGCCAGCAGGGCCTGGGTGATCTCCGCCAGACCGAAATAGAAGGCGATCATCGCCGGCGCGATCAGCGCGAACTCGACGGCCGAGACGCCGCGACGGTCGCGGCCGAGGCGATTGAGCAGGGTGATCATGAGTCGTACGGCTCGTTGCGGAAGGTCACGGTCGAATAGACCAGCCGCTTGGTGCCCCCGAGGTTGGCGAGGCCGGCGTTCAGCATCGGCGTGATCAGGGTCCATTCGTAGTAGGCCCGCACCACGACGATGTCCTCGCCGCCGCCCGGGGTGAAGTTGGTCTTGGCGGCATCGATCGCCCCGTCGGTGACGGGGTCCGTCATGACAACGTCGGCGAACTTCGGAAACGTGCGGACGTCCACGGTCAATTTGTCGGAGCAGCTCGACCCCAGCCAGGTCATATTGTTGCAGACGGCGGTCTTGAAGGTGTTGGCGCCGCCGCCGCCCGTCTGGAGCTGGCCGGTGCGGATTGTCCGGGCCGCCGCCTCGGTGGCGTTGTCCAGGGTTGTCGACACCATGAAGACCAGGCCCAGCTCGAGCACGCCAAACATCAGGGCCAGGAACGGTGTCGCCACCATCGCGAACTCGACCGCTGTCGCACCGCGGCGGGCGGCCACGAAGCGGCGAGCGAACGATCTGGATCTGAGGGCCTTGAGGGCCATGGGCGCATGCCTTCCCAACCGGATTGCGGTCAGGATAGCGCGCCGTCCCTAACCGGCGGTTTACTCGCCCTGCGGCCGGGCCGCGCCGGTCGCCCGGGCGGCGGCCGAGGTGTAGGGGCCCGAGGACTCCTGGTAGGCGGTGTCGCTCTCGCCCGGCATCGGCGTGCGCTCGCAACGGGGGGAGCAGGAGTAGTTGTACAGGCCGGCGCCGCGGTACATCGTCACCCGGCCGTCGTCTGACGCCGAGACGATGATCTGGCGATCCAGGATGGTGCGCCCGCGGCCGTCCAGGACCAGCAGGTTGGTGACGCCGTACCCCTTGCCGGTCACGATCAGGTTGCGACCGTCGATCACGGTCACGTCCGCGACGGCGGGATTGCCGATGATCACGTCCCGCGCGGTCCCGGACAGCCCCAGTCGGGCGGCCTGGTCGATGCGGATCGGCAGGCTCTGGGCCATCGCCGGCGCGGCGACAGCGAGGGTCGCAAGGGCGACAGCGAGGCTCAGGATGCGGCGCATGGGATTTTCCGGGTCGCGAATTCTGCCCGGAGACTCGGCCCGAATGGTCAACAAAGGCTGAAAATGACTCACGCGCGGGCGGGCGTGATTCTTATAGAGACTCCCGACCCCTTTTGGAGCGCGTGGTTAAGCGATCGTAATAGTAAATCCAAGTAAACCATAGAAAATTGTTTGGCCAACTTCTGCTGTTTACTGGCCATTAAATGCATCCTGCGAAGGTGGCCTTGTTTTCGGGGGCAGGCAGGCCAAGCGGCTTGGACCCGCAACCGCCAGCTTGCTAATGAGGAGATCAAGCAATGACCAAGTTTATGACGCGCTTCGCCAAGGATGAATCCGGCGCCACGGCCATCGAATACGGCCTGATCGTCGCCCTGATCGCGGTGGTTATCATCACCGCCGTCTCGACCCTCGGCGGCAAGCTCAATTCGGCCTTCGGCAGCATCAACACCGGACTGACGCCCGCCACCTAATACGGCGTTCGCTTCGGAAAACAGGGGGCCGCGGAGCAATCCGCGGCCCTTCTGCTGTCCGGATCCCCGCGTGCGGCCCGGCGTCAATGATCGGTTCACCGCTGCGCATGCACTCTTCCCGCTCACCGAAGGCCCCGGGCGTCCCATGCTTCCGCTGATCCAGTTCCTGCTTCTCGTCGCCTTCCCCGCCCTGGCGATCATCGCCGCGATGCGGGACGCGACAAGCTTCACCATTCCCAACTGGATCTCGCTGGCGCTCATCGCGCTGTTCTTCCCGACCGCCCTGCTGCTCGGCGCCTCGCTGACACAGATCGGACTGGCGGTCGCCGTCGGGTTCGGCGCGCTGATCGTGGGGATGGGCATGTTCGCGGCCGGCTGGATCGGCGGCGGTGACGCCAAGCTGTTCGCCGCCGCGGCCCTGTGGCTGGGCTGGTCGGCGCTGCTGCCCTTCCTCGCCGTAACCGCTGTTGCCGGCGGCGCCCTCGCCGTCTCGCTGCTCATCATGCGCTCGACCTGGGTGCGCCCGGTCACCATGGGCCTGCGCGGCTGGATCGGTCGCCTGGCGACCCCCGGCGAGAACGTGCCCTACGGCGTGGCCATTGCGGTCGGCGCCCTCGTCGCCTTTCCGGCCAGCCTGCCGGCGCAGCTGTTTCCGGGCCTGTCCTGACGGCAGGCTTAGGCAGCCGTTAACCATGCGCGCCCGAAGGTAGGACGCCGCCAGAAGGGCCGGCGACGAATCGCCCCCGCGTCCGAGCCCGATCGGCTGGACGCTCCAGAGTTCCTTAGTCCCTTCCGGGGTCAGTCCGACCTTATGAGCGCCGTCCGTCTCCTCATCCTGGTGATCGCCGCCGTCGCCGCCATAGCGCTGGCGTTCGTGGTGCGCGGCGCCTTCGCGCCCAAGGCCGCCCCCTCGACCGCCGCGGCCGCGCCGGTCGCGACCGGCGGACCGACGGTGCGGGTGCTGGTCGCCAAGCGCGATCTTCCGACGGGAGCCCGGCTTTCTCCGACCGATCTGGGCTGGCAGGACTGGCCCGCCGAAGGGCTCAGCGCCAGCTTCACCACCGATGGCGCGCCGCCGCAGGTCAAGCAGACCGGCGCCGCGGGCGCTGCCAAGGACGCCGCCGCCACGGCCGGCGGCCTGTTCGGCGACGCTGCCATCCGGGCTCTCGACGGCGCCGTCGTCCGCGAGCCTTTCGTCAGCGGCGAGCCGATCGTGGCCCGCAAGATCGTCAAGACCGGCGAGGGCAACTTCATGGCCATCGTCCTGGCCCCCGGCATGCGGGCGATGAGCGTGGGCGTGACCGTCGACACCGCCGCCGGCGGCTTCATCCTGCCCGGCGACCGGGTCGACCTGATCGTCAGCGCGACCGACGACGAGAAGGGCGTTCTGACCGAAACCGTTCTGCGGAACGTCAAGATCCTGGCCATCGACCAGACCGCACAGCCCAGCAAGGACGCCCAGACCATGGTCGGGGCCGTCGCTACCCTGGAAGTGTCCGCCGCCGATACCGAACTGGTCGCCGGGGCCCAGACCCGGGCCAAGGCGGGCGGCGCCCTGACCCTGGCGCTACGCTCCTACGCCGACGCCGGCGCGCCGACGACGCGCGGGGCGGTCGCCTCAAGCGGCCCCGAAGAGGGCGAAACCATACGCGTCGTCAGGGCCGGCCAGGCCAGCCAGGTAACGGTGTCCCGATGAGCAAGTCCCGCCTGTTGCGATCCTTCGCCCCCGCCGCCATCGCCGCCGCCCTCGTCCAGGCTGCGGCGCCGTCGGTCCAGGCCCAGGCCATCGACGCCCGCAGCGGCGAACTCGCGGGTATGGTCGGTGCGGGGTCCACCACCGTCCGGGTCGATCTGGCCGCCGGCGGCGTGTCGCAGGACCTCTCCCTGCCGCGCGGCAAGTCGGCGATCATCGAGCTTCCCGTCGATGTGCGCGACATCCTGATCACCAACCCGGCCGTGGCCGACGCTGTGCTGCGCACGCCCCGGCGGATCTACGTGCTGGGCATGACCTCCGGCCAGACGGACGCCATCCTGTTCGACGCGTCCGGTCGCCGGATCCTGTCGCTCAACATCCGGGTCGATGCCGACGCGGGCGCCCTGGGCGCGACGATCAACCGCGTCATCCCGGGCGCGCGGGTCAAGGTGGAGTCGCTCGGCGACAGCGTCATCCTGACCGGCATGGTCCAGAATCCGATCGACGCCGACCGCGCCGGCCAGATCGCGCTGCGCTACGTCGCAAAGCCCGAGCAGGTGCTGAACATGCTCAGCGTCGCCGGCAAGGACCAGGTGATGCTCAAGGTGCGGGTCGTCGAGGTCCAGCGCAGCGTCATCAAGCAGCTGGGCGTCAACCTGAACGCCGTGCTCCAGCAGGGCAGCGGCTCGATCACGGTCGGCCAGAGCGCCAACTTCAGCATCAACGGCACCCTGCCCGGCGGCGCGACCATCGGCGGCAGCTATGCGGAGGCGCTCGACACCCTGACAGGGTCGATCCGCGCCTTTGAACGCGTCGGCCTGGTCCGCACCCTGGCCGAACCGAACCTGACGGCCGTGTCCGGTGAGTCTGCCCGCTTCCTGGCCGGCGGCGAGTATCCCGTGCCGGTTAACCAGGACAACTCCAGCGGTTCGGTGACCGTCGAGTACAAGCCGTTCGGCGTCGGCCTGGCCTTCACGCCGGTCGTCATGTCCGGGGGGCGCATCGCGCTGAAGATTTCCACCGAGATCTCGGAACTGACGACGCAGGGCGCCTTCACCCTGAGCGGGGGCGGGGCCAGCGGCACCAGCCTGACCATACCGGCCCTGACCGTGCGGCGGGCCGAGACCTCGGTCGAGCTGCCGTCGGGCGGCTCGATGATGATCGCAGGCCTGATCCAGCAGCAGACGCGCGAGAATCTCGACGCCCTGCCGGGCGCGGGCGCCATTCCGGTCCTGGGCTCGCTCTTCCGCTCGCGGGACTTCCTGTCGGGCGACACCGAGATGGTCGTTCTGGTCACCGCCTACCTGGTCGATCCGAACAACCCGGGCGCCTTCCAGACGCCGGCCGACGGCCTGCGGTTCGCCAACGACGCCGAGACCATCCTGTTCGGCAAGCTCAACAAGACCGTGCAAGCCCCGCCGGGCGCCAATGCCGGACGGACCTGGCAGGGTCCGATCGGCTACGTGATCGAGTAGCGCGATGCAGAAGCCTTTCCTCTTCCGTCTCTTCCCGCTCGCCGGCGCGGTTCTGCTGGCCGGATGCGCGCACGCCGACCCGGACGCGGTCGCCCGATCGATGATGCCGAACACGCTCGACGCCTGGGCCGGAGCGGTCCAGGTGACGCCGCAGCCGGACGAGATCCGCCTTGCCGCCCACCCCACGGGACTGTCAGGGAACCAGGCGCGCGCCCTGGCCGAGTTCCACGCCCGCTGGATGCAGGCCGAGGGCGGCCTCATCACCATCGCGGCGCCCAACCAGGGCGGCTACAGGGTCGGCAACGAAACGCGCGCCTGGCTGCTGAGCCAGGGCGCCCCGGCCGAGAAGGTGCTGCTGGTCGGGTACGACGCCGCCGACGCCGCCGAGGCCCCTGTCGTGGTTGGCTTCAAACGCTATTCGGTCGCCACGCCCAACTGCGGGTCGTGGGAGAACGTCGTCCGGACGTTCAACAACAGCCCCATCGGCAACCTGGGTTGCGCGGTCACCTCGAACATGGCCGCCCAGCTGGCCAATCCCGAGGACCTGATCACGCCCCGCACCCTGGACCCGGCCGACCCGGCCCGGCGCACGGTGGTCCTGGACAAGTACCGGCGCGGCGAGGTCACCTCATCGGCCAAGGACGCCCAGGCGTCCGGGGCGGTTTCCCAGGCGATCCAGTAGCCATGACGCCACGCACCGCAGATCACGATCCGTTCGACCTGGGCTTCGAGGCTGACGACGAGTTCGCCCCCGTCTCCGGCGACCCGTGGCGCGATCAGGGGCCGCGGCTTCGGCAGGACGCCGGCGCCGCGGACGACCCCTTTGCCGACTTTCCGCCAGCCCGCCCGTCGGTCGATGACGACCCCTTCGCCGAACTGTCGCGTTCCCCCGTCCAGGCAGCGTCCCCCGTGTCCCAGCCCGCCGCACCGACCGCCCCCTATCCGGCCGCCGAGATCGCCGCGATACCCGAGGGCGGCGCGGGCGAGGCCAGCGTGCCGCGCATCGCCATCCACGTCTTCTGCGCGCGGCCGGAAACGGCCGAACTGGTCGAGCGGGCGGCCGGCGACCGGCGCATGTCACGGGCCGCCACCCTGGTGCACTCCGGCGGCGTGCAGGCGGCGATCGACCACTACCAGAACCAGCCGACTCCCTCGCTGGTGATCGTCGAGAGCCTTGACCCCGCGCCGCAACTGCTGAGCCAGCTCGAGCGGCTGGCCGAGGTCTGCGATCCGGGCACCAAGGTCGTCACCATCGGCTCGGCCAACGACATCGCCCTGTACCGGGAGCTGATGCGCCGGGGGGTGAGCGACTATCTCGTCCCGCCGCTCAGCCCGCTGCAGATCATCCGCGCCATCACCAGTCTCTACGCCGACCCGGCGGCGCCCTTCACGGGACGGCAAATCGCCGTGGTCGGGGCCAAGGGCGGCGTCGGGGCCTCTACTGTGGCCCACAACCTGGCCTGGGCGCTCGCCGAGCGGATTCAGGCCGGCGTGGTGCTGGCCGACTTCGACCTGCCGTTCGGAACGGCGGGGCTGAACTTCAACCAGGATCCGCTACAGGGCATGGCCGACGCGCTCGGGCAGCCCGACCGCCTGGACCCGGTTCTGATGGACCGCATGATGGTGCGGGTCACCGACCGCCTGTCGCTGTTCGCGGCGCCGGCGACGCTGGACCAGGACTTCGACATCCATCCGGACGCCTTCGAGGAGGTTGCGCAGAAGATCCGCGCCGCCGCGCCGTTCGTCGTGCTCGACCTGCCGCACGCCTGGAGCGCCTGGAAGCGCAAGATGCTGATCGCGTCCGACGACCTGGTCATCGTCGCCACGCCGGACCTGGCCTCGCTGCGTAACGCCAAGAACATGATCGACCTGGTGCGCCAGGCCCGGCCCAATGACGCCCCGCCGCGTCTGGTCCTGAACCAGGTCGGGGTGCCGGGCCGTCCCGAAATCCCGGTGAAGGATTTCGGCGACGCCCTGGGTCTCGGCCCCTGCCTGAGCCTGCCCTTCGAGCCCAAGGCCTTCGGCCAGGCCGCCAATCACGGCCAGATGATCACCGAGGTGGCCCCCAAGTCGAAGGCGGCCGAGGGTCTGGCCCAGCTCGCCCAGTTGATCGCCCGCCGCGACCCGCCGCCTGTCCAGAAATCGTCGCTGCTCGGCAGCCTGTTCACCAAGAAGAAGTAGCCCGTGTTCGGCAAGCGATCCGACGCAGACACCGCCTCGGCCCGGAAGGCGCCGCCGCCCGCGCCCGCCGGGGCGCCGATCGCCACGCGTCCGCAGCCCGACCTCGGCGCCACCGCCTCGGGTACGCCGGCGACCAGGCGCGAAGGCGCCGACACCGCCGCCCTGGCCGGCGGCTCCACGCCCCGCGAGAACACCAAGGCGCCCAAGGGCCTTGACCAGCTGCGCGCCGCCCAGAGCCCGACGGCGCAGATCGTCCGGGAGCAGAGCGACTACTACCACGCCACCAAGACGACGATCTTCAATGCGCTGCTCAACACCATCGACCTGAGCCAGCTGGCGCAGCTGGACCAGAAATCGGCCGCCGAAGAGATCAAGGACATCGTCGCCGAGCTGGTGGCGATCAAGAACGTGTCGATGTCGGTGGTCGAGACCGACCACCTGGTGCAGGACATCATCAACGACGTCCTCGGCTATGGCCCGCTCGAGCCGCTGCTGGCCCGGGACGACATCGCCGACGTGATGGTCAACGGCGCCAACCGGGTGTTCATCGAAGTCGGCGGCAAGGTCCAGCTGACCAACGTCCGCTTCCGCGACAACGCCCAGCTGATGAACATCTGCCAGCGGATCGTCAGCCAGGTCGGCCGTCGCGTCGACGAAAGCTCGCCGATCTGTGACGCCCGCCTGCCGGACGGAAGCCGGGTCAACGTCATCGCCCCGCCTCTGGCGCTGGACGGTCCGACCCTGACCATCCGGAAGTTCAAGAAGGACAAGCTGACGATGAAGGACCTGGTGGACTACAGGTCCATCAGTCCGGAAGGAGCCCGCGTGCTGGGCGTCATCGGCGCCTGCCGCTGCAATATCGTCATCTCCGGCGGCACCGGCTCGGGCAAGACGACACTGCTCAACACCATGACCGCCTTCATCGATCCGACCGAGCGGGTGATCACCTGTGAGGACGCGGCCGAACTGCAGCTGCAGCAGCCGCACGTGGTGCGGCTCGAAACCCGGCCGCCCAACCTCGAGGGCCAGGGCCAGATCACGATGCGGGATCTGGTCAAGAACTGTCTGCGGATGCGCCCTGAACGGATCATCGTCGGCGAAGTGCGCGGACCCGAGGCGTTCGACCTGTTGCAGGCGATGAACACCGGCCACGACGGCTCGATGGGCACCCTGCACGCCAACTCCCCCCGCGAGGCCATCAGCCGGATCGAGTCGATGATCACCATGGGCGGCTACGGCCTGCCCTCCAAGACCATCCGTGAGATGATCGTCGGCTCGATCGACGTCATCATCCAGGCCGCGCGCCTGCGGGACGGCTCCCGCCGCATCACCCATGTCACCGAGGTCGTCGGCCTGGAGGGCGACGTGATCGTCACCCAGGACCTGTTCGTCTACGAGATGAACGGCGAGGACGACCAGGGTCGCGTCACCGGCAAGTTCCGCTCGACCGGCATCGCCCGTCCGCGATTCTGGGACCGCGCCCGCTATTACGGCCTGGAACGCGAGCTGGCCGAAGCCCTCGACGCGGCGGAGTAGCGCCATGCTGGTCGCCCTTGTCGCGGTTCTCGCCTTCATCACGATCGGCGGCCTGGGCTGGGTCTTCGTCGGTGGCGACAACGGCAACGCCAAGACGGTCAAGCGCGCCCAGGCCATCGTCAGCGGCGGGGCCCCCGAGACGCGCGCCCGCGGCCGGACCACCGCAGCCAACAGCCAGGAAATCCGCCGGAAGCAGATCCTGCAGACGCTCAAGGCCCAGGAAAAGCAGCAGAAGAAGGCCACCCTGGCCATCGCCGCCCGGCTGCAGCAAGCCGGCCTGAGCCTGACCGTTCGCAGCTTCTGGATCTTCAGCGGGGTGTTCGGCGTGACCGTCGGCGCCCTGACGCTATTGGCCACCCAGAAGCCGCTGATCGCTCTCGGCCTGGCCTTTGCGGCGGGCTTCGGCCTGCCCCGCTGGCTGGTCGGCGTCCTGGCCACCCGCCGGATCAAGAAGTTCACCCTCGCCTTCTCCGACGCCATCGACATCATCGTGCGCGGCATCAAGTCCGGCCTGCCGGTCCACGACTGTCTGAAGATCATCGGCAAGGAATCGCCCGAGCCTCTGGCCGGCGAATTCCGCCGGCTGGTCGAGAATGTCGGCATGGGCGTGGCGATGGATCAGGCGCTGGACAAGATGTACGAGCGCATGCCGACCAGCGAGCTGCGTTTCTTCGCCATCGTGCTGGCCATCCAGCAGAAGGCCGGCGGCAACCTGGCCGAGGCGCTGAACAACCTGTCCACGGTGCTGCGTGCCCGCAAGATGATGCGGGAGAAGATCAAGGCGCTCTCGTCGGAAGCCATCGCCTCGTCGTTCATCATCGGCTCGCTGCCGCCGGCCGTGGTGGTGCTGATCACCGTCACCACGCCGGCCTACATGGCGCCCATGTTCTCCGACCCGCGCGGCCACGTGATGCTGATGGGCGCTGCGTTCTGGATGACCATGGGCATCCTGGTGATGCGCAAGATGATCAACTTCAAGTTCTGAGGACGGCCGATGGACCTCGTCAGACTTCTGACCAGCCCTGACAATCTGCTGACAGCCTTTGTCGCGATGGTGGCCTTCGCCACGATCGTCACCCTGGCCGGGCCGCTGTTCAAGACCAAGGGGCTCGAGGATCGTCTGAAGTCGGTCGCCAACCGGCGCGAGGAACTGCGCCGCCGGTCGCGCGAGGAGATCGCCAAGCGGGGCGTCAGCGCCGGCAGCAGCATCCGCCAGGTGGACGAGGGCCTCTATCGCAAGGTCGTCGAACGGTTGCAGCTGTCGCGCCTGCTTGAGGATCCCAAGGTCGCCGAAAAGATGGCCCAGGCGGGCTTCCGCGGACCCAAGCCGATCAGCGCCTTCTACTTCTTCCGCTTCGTGATGCCGTTCGCACTGGGGCTGTTCACGGCCTTCTACCTGTTCGTCATCAACGACTTCGGCCTGCCGACGATGAGCAAGGTGACCTTCTGCGTCGCCGGGCTGGTGCTCGGCTACTACGCGCCCAACCTCTACATCACCAACATCGCCCAGAAGCGGCGCGAGTCGATCGTCGCGGCGTTTCCCGATTCGCTCGACCTGCTGCTGATCTGCGTCGAAAGCGGCATGTCGATCGAGGCGGCCATCCAGAAGGTCAGCGGCGAGGTCGGCGGATCGTCAATCGAGCTGGCCGAGGAACTGACACTGCTGACCGCCGAGCTGAGCTATCTGCCTGATCGCCGGCTGGCCTATGAGGGCCTCGCCAAACGGACCAATCACCCGGGCATCAAGGCCGTGTCGACGGCGATGATCCAGGCCGAGCGCTACGGCACGCCGCTGGGCGTGGCGCTGCGGACCATGGCCAAGGAAAACCGCGAGCTTCGCCTGGCCGCCGCCGAGAAGACGGCCGCCGCACTTCCGGCCAAGCTGACCGTGCCGATGATCCTGTTCTTCCTGCCGGTGCTGTTCGTGGTCATCCTCGGCCCGGCGATCATCAAGGTGCAGGACACCCTGGCGCAGAAGCCGGGGTCCTGACTAGTCGCTGAGCGCGCCCGACAGCACCGCCTCGGCGAAGGCGCAGTGCATGGCGATGCCGCGCGCCATAACCTGCTCGTCCAGGGTCATGCGGTTGGAGTGCAGCGCGCAGCAGGCGCGGTAGTCACCGCCGACGCCCGTCGGGGCCGCGCCCAGGAAGGCCATCAGGCCGGGCGCCTTCTGCAGGACGTAGGAGAAGTCCTCCGCCCCCATCATCGGGTTGGGCATCGTCATCCAGGCGCCCTCGCCGTACAGCGCCCTGGCCGTGCGCTCCGCCAGCTCGACCTCCTTCGGGGTGCAGACCGTAACGGGAAAGCCGCGGATGATGTCGACCTCGGCCGTGCAGCCATGGGCGGCGGCGACATGCTCGGCGACCTTGCGGATGCCCTCGTGGGCCTTCTCGCGGGTGCGCTCGGACAGGGTGCGCAGCGTGCCCTTCAGGAAGGCGTCCTCGGGAATGATGTTGTTGGTGGTGCCGGCGACGATGTTGGCGATGGTGATCACCGCCGGATCGAAGACCGAGATGGTGCGGGTGACCATGGCCTGCAGCGCCGTGACAATCTCGCAGGCCACCGGAATCGGGTCGACGGCGTCCTGCGGCATCGAGGCGTGACCGCCGGCGCCGACCACGCGGATGTCGATGACGTCCGACGAAGCCAGCAGCGCGCCTGCCCGGCCCGCGAACACGCCGGTCGGCATGTTGGGCGAGATATGCAGCGCGAAGGCGGCGTCGGGGATCGGATCAATCAGGCCGTCGTCGAGCATGAACCGGGCGCCATGGTGGCCCTCCTCGCCGGGCTGGAACATGAACATCACGGTGCCGTTCAGCTGCTCCCGCTTCGCGCACAGGGCCCGGGCCGCGCCGGCCAGCATGGCGACGTGGGTATCGTGGCCGCAGGCGTGCATGGCGCCGACGGTGCGGGAGGTGAACTCCAGCCCCGTGTCCTCGGTCAGGGGCAGGGCGTCCATGTCGCCGCGCAGCAGTACGGTCCGGCCGTTGGGCGAGCCGCGCAGGATGGCCAGCACGCCGGTGGTGGACGGCCCCTGGCGGATCTCCAGCGGCAGACCCTCCAGCGCCTTCAGCACCTTCTCTGTCGTCTTCGGCAGATGCAGGCCCAGCTCAGGCTCCATATGGATCGCGCGGCGCAGCTCGATGGCGTCGTGGAGCAGGGCTTCACCGGCGGCGGTCCAGCCGTCACGGTCGATGGAGAGAGCGTTCATCAGGGGTCCTTCGGGACTGCGAAGTGAAAAGAATGCCCGCGACGCCGGGCGGAAGTCTACAGCGGTCGCGCAGGCGAGGCGGCTCGGCTAAGAACCAGGGTGATGAGCACCGTGACCCTCGCCGACATCCAAGCCGCCGCCGCCCGCCTGGACGGGCTGGCCGTCCGCACGCCGTTGATCGAGAGCCCGGCGCTGAACGCCGAGCTCGGCGCGCGCATCCTGCTCAAGCCCGAGACGCTGCAGCGGGCCGGCGCCTTCAAGTTCCGCGGGGCGATGAACAGGATCGCGCAGATGGATGCGGCGGCGCGGGCGCGGGGCGTCGTCGCCTGCTCCTCGGGCAACCACGCCCAGGGCGTGGCGCTGGCCGCCCGCATGGTCGGCGCGCCGGCCGTCATCGTCATGCCCGCCGACGCCCCGGCCATGAAGGTGGCCAACACGCGCGCCTACGGGGCCGAGGTCATCCCCTACGACCGCTACAGCGAGGACCGCGAGGCCATCACCCACGCCATCGCCCGCGACCGCGGCATGACCATCGTCTGGCCGTTCGACGACCTGGACATCATCGCCGGCCAGGGCACCGTCGGCCTCGAGATGGTCGAGCAGGCGCAGGCGATGGGGGTGGAGCTGACCTCGGTTCTGGCGCCGGTCGGCGGCGGCGGGCTGATCGCGGGTGTGGCCACGGCGGTGAAGGCCCTGTCGCCGCGCACCTCGGTCCTCGGCGTCGAGCCGGCTGACTTCGACGACACCCGCCGGTCTCTGGACAGCGGCGGGCGGGAGCGGATCGATCCGGCCGCGCGGTCGATCTGTGACGCGCTGCAGTCGCCCTCTCCGGGCGCCATCACCTTCCCGATAAACCAGCGCAACCTCGACGGGGTGGCCACAGTGACCGACGCCCAGGTCGCCGAGGCGGTGCGCTATGCCTGGGCCACCCTCAAGCTGGTGGTCGAGCCGGGGGGCGTGGTCGGGCTGGCCGCGCTGCTGGCCGGGGTCATCGATGTCGAGGACGTCACGGTCGGGGTCGTCCTGTCGGGCGGGAACGTCGACCCGGACCTGTTTTCACGCATTCTGGCCGGGGAGCTCTGACCATGATCGCCGCCTTCACGCCGCCCCAGACCCCGCTGCTGATGGTTCCGCGCGCGGCGCTCGAGCGAAACCTGATGACCATGCAGGGCCTCTGCCGGGCCTCGAACGTGAGGCTGAGGGCTCACGGCAAGACTCACAAATGCTCAACGCTGGGCCGGCTGCAGGTGGAGCGGGGCGCGGTCGGCCTCTGCGCCCAGTCGGTGGGCGAGGCCGAGGCCTTCGTGCGCGGCGGCGTGCTGGACGTGCTGGTCACCGCGCCCCATCCGACCTGGGGCTCGGCGCGGCTGGCAGAGCTGGCGCGGACCGGCGCCACGGTCGGGGCGACGGTGGACGACGAGATCCAGATCGAGCGGCTGGGCGCCGCGGCGCGGGCCGCCGGGGTGACCCTGAACTGCGTCATCGACATCGACCCGGGCACGCACCGCACGGGCTGCCATCCCTCGCGCGCCGTCGAACTGGCCCGGCAGGCGGCCGCGACCGAGGGGCTGAGCTATGCCGGTATCCAGTCCTACGCCGGACACCTTCAGCACATCGCCGACCTGGCCGGGCGCCGGGCGGGCGATGATCTGGTGCTGGGCATGGTGGCGGGCGTCATCGCCGACCTGACCGCCGCCAACCTGGCGCCGGCCGTGGTCACCGGCGGCGGCACCGGCACCCACAGCCACGACCTGAAGAGCGGCGTCTTCACCGAGCTTCAGGCCGGGTCATACGCCTTCATGGACGTCGAGTACGAGGCCTGCGGCGCGCCGGAAGGCGACTGGCCGTTCGAGCGGGCGCTGTTCATCGCCGCCAGCGTAATCAGCGCCGTGCACAAGAGCCACGTCGTCGTCGACGTCGGCTTCAAGGCCAACTCGGTGGACGGCCCCCCTGCCCGCATCGCGGCCGGTGCGGCGCCGGGCTCGCTCTGGCGGCCGATGGGTGACGAGCATGGGATGATCCTGCACCCCTCGGCCATTCCGCTGCTCAAGGGCGGCGACTTCATCGGCGCGGTCGACGCCCTGGACGCCGACCCGGCCGCGCCCTGGCCGGCCGACGCGCCGAAGGCCGGCGACACCGTCTGGCTGCAGCCGGGCCACGTCGATCCGACCATCAACCTCTACGACGCCTTGCATGTCGTGGCGGAAGACGGGTCATGGGAACGCTGGGCGGTGGACGCGCGCCGGGTTTCATAGAGCGCGCCGATCCGACGGGAAGCGACAGGGAGATGGCCATGAACGACCTCGATTTCACCGGCAGGCGCGTGCTTGTCGTCGGCGGCACCAGCGGCATCGGCAACGGCATCGCCCAGGGGTTTCTTGCGCGCGGCGCGAAGGTCGCCGTCTGGGGCACGCGGGACCGGGACGACTACCGGGTCGAGGACGGCTCGGATCTGTCGGGCCTGGACTTCTTCCGCGTCGACGCCTCGGACAACGCCGCGGTCGAGGCCGCGCCGGCCCCGTTCGACGGACTGGACGTGCTGGTCCTGGCCCAGGGCACGGTGCTGTATCGCAAGGGCGAGTTCGAGATGGAGGGCTTCCGCAAGGTGGTCGGGGTCAACCTCGACAGCCTCATGGCCTGCGCGCTGAAGTTCCACGCGGCCCTCAAGGAGTGCGGCGGCAACATCGTCACCATCAGCTCGACGGCGGCCTATCACGCCACGCGGGGCAACCCGGCCTACAACGCCTCGAAGGCGGGCGCGGTGGCCCTGACCCGCACGCTCGGACAGGCCTGGGCCAGCGATGGAGTCCGGGTCAACGGCGTGGCGCCGGGTCTGGTCGACACCAAGCTGACCAAGGTGACCACGGAGAACCCCGACCGGCTGGCCGCCAGCCTGCGCGGCATCCCGATGCACCGGCTGGGCACGCCCGAGGACATGGCCGGGGCGGTCCTGTTCCTGGCCTCGCCTCTTGCGTCCTACGTCACGGGCCAGACCCTGATCGTCGACGGCGGATTGACCCTCTGAATCAGGCCTTGGCGAACGGCCTGCCCCAACGATAGGGTCCGCGCGAAAAAAACTTCGCCGGGAGAGCGCCGTTCCATGAAAAAGCACCTGCTCGCCGCCATCGCGGCCTGGGCGGTTCCTCTGGTCGCCATGGCCGGCCCGTCGGCGCCGACGGCGGACCCGGCCCGCATGCGGGAGGACATCAGGGTCCTGTCGTCGGACGCCTTCGAAGGCCGCGCGCCCAACAGCGTCGGCGAGCAGAAGACGGTCGCCTACCTGATCGAACAGCTGACGAAGATCGGCCTGCAGCCGGGCGGCGACCTGAAGGACGGCAAGCGCGCCTGGACCCAGGATGTGCCGCTGTCGCGCTACGAGATCGTCGGGAGGCCGACCTTCTCGGCCAATATCGGCGGCCTGACCCGACCGCTGGTCCAGGGCGAGGACCTCGCCATCCGCGCGGCCATGACCAACGTCGACCAGGTCACGTTCGCGAACGCGCCGCTGGTCTTCCTCGGCTACGGCGTCAAGGCGCCGGAGCGGAACTGGGACGACTTCAAGGGCGTCGACCTGAAGGGCAAGATCGCCGTCGTCCTGATCAACGACCCGGACTTCGAGGGCGGTGAAGGCGACTTCGGCGGCAAGGCCATGACCTACTACGGTCGCTGGACCTACAAGTACGAGGAGGCCGCCCGCCAGGGCGCCCTGGGCCTGATCATCGTCCACGAGACCGAAGGCGCCTCCTACGGCTGGCCGACGGTGACAAACTCCAACACGAACGAGATGTTCGACATCGTCCGCAAGGACCCGGCCGCGGCGCACCCGACGCTCGAGGGCTGGATGCAGCGGGGCGTCGCCGTCGAGCTGTTCAAGGCCGCGGGCCTCGACTTCGAGGCCCAGAAGGCCGCCGCCCGCACCCGCGCCTTCAAGCCGGTCGAGCTGAAGGGCGTCACCCTGTCGGCCGACTACAGGGTCAGGCACGAGGTCATTGTCAGCCAGAACGTCGTGGCCCTGCTGCCGGGCAAGAGCCGTCCGGGCGAGACGGTGATGTATACGGCCCACTGGGACCACATCGGCGTCGGCGCGCCGGACGCGACGGGCGACCGCATCTACAACGGCGCCATCGACAACGCGACCGGCACGGCCGGCCTGCTCGAGCTGGCCCGCCTGCAGAAGGCCGCCGGCCCCGCCGACCGCTCCATCGTCTTCCTGTGGGTGACGGCCGAGGAAAAGGGCCTGCTGGGCTCGGAGTACTACGCCGCCAATCCGCTCTATCCGCTGGCGACCACGGCCGGGGTGCTGAACGCCGACGGCATGAATGTCTTTGGCCTGAGCAAGGATTTCACCATCTCGGGCAGCACGAAGGTGGAGCTCCTTGACCTGCTCATCGCCGAGGCCGCCAAGTCGGGCCGCACCTACACGCCCGACCCCAACACCTACGCCGGTTACTTCTTCCGCTCCGACCACTTCTCGCTGGCCAAGCGCGGCGTGCCGGCCATCTCCTTCGGCGGCGGCCAGGCCTGGGTCGAGGGCGGCGTCGAGGCGGGTCGGGCTTCGGCCGAGGCCTACCGCAAGGACCGCTATCACCAGCAGGCCGACAACTTCGACCCCAGCTGGCCTCTGGTCGGCATGGCCGCCGACGTCGGGCTGCTGTTCCGCCTCGGCCGTGACCTGGCCGGCTCCCGCCAGTGGCCGGAGTGGGGCGAGGGCGTCGAGTTCAAGGCGACCCGTGACGCGAGCAAGTCCGAGCGCCGGTAGCGCGCGCCGATGACCGTCAGCGTCTTCGATCTGTTCAAGCCGGGCGTCGGGCCGTCGAGCTCGCACACCATGGGTCCGATGACGGCGGCCGTGCGGTTTGTCGGCCTGCTGCGCGAGCGTGGCCTGCTGGCGTCAGTGACCGGGGTGAGGGTCAAGCTCTACGCCTCGCTGGCCCTCACCGGCCGGGGCCACGCCACGGACCGGGCGACGCTGCAGGGTCTTATGGGCTTCGCGCCGGCCACGCTGGACCCTGACGCCGGCGAGGCGGCGCTGGCGACCTTGCGCGAGACCGGCGCGATGACGCTGGGCGGCGACGGGCCGGCCATCGCCTTCGACGAGACGACGCACATCGTCTGGGCCGGACGCGAGCGGTTGCCGCAGCACCCCAACGCCATGACCCTGACGGCCCTGGCCGGCGAGGCGGTGATCGCCGAGCGGAGCTATTTCTCCGTCGGCGGCGGGTTTGTCCGCGACGAGGAGGAGATCTTCCGCAACACCGCCGATGAGGAAGGCCCGCCGGTCCCCTATCCGTTCGAGTCCGGGGCCGACCTGCTGGCCATGACGGCGCGGACCGGCGTGACCATCGCCGAGGCGATGATGGCCAATGAGACGGTCCGCCGCCCCGAGGCCGAGGTCATGGCCGGGCTGGAGGCCCTCCACGCCGCCATGGAGGCCTGTATCGACCGGGGCATGCGGATCGACGGCGTCCTGCCCGGCGGCCTGGCGGTCAAGCGGCGCGCCCGGCAGGTGCACCAGACCATCATGGCCAAGGTCGAGAAGTCGATCAGCGACCCGCTGGCGGCGCTGGACTTCGTCAACCTCTGGGCCCTGGCGGTGAACGAGGAGAACGCCGCCGGCGGCCGGGTGGTGACGGCTCCGACCAACGGCGCGGCCGGGCTGCTGCCGGCGGTGCTGCGCTTCTACGACCGCTTCTACCAGGGCACGCCGGAGGGTCGCCGCACCTTCCTGCTGACCGCCGGCGCCATCGGCGCCCTCTACAAGAAGAACGCCTCGATCAGCGGCGCCGAGGTCGGCTGCCAGGGCGAGGTGGGCGTGGCCTGCTCGATGGCCGCCGCCGGCCTCTGCGCAGCACTCGGCGGGACCAACGCCCAGATCGAGAACGCCGCCGAGATCGGCATGGAGCACAACCTCGGCCTGACCTGCGACCCGATCGGCGGCCTGGTCCAGATCCCCTGTATCGAGCGCAACGCCATGGGCGCCATCAAGGCCATCGACGCCGCGCGGCTGGCGCTGCTGGGCGACGGCGAACACAGCGTCAGCCTCGACAAGGTCATCGCCACCATGAAGCGCACCGGCGAGGACATGAACGAGATCTACAAGGAGACCTCGCTCGGCGGCCTGGCCGTCGGGCTGGCTGTGAACCGGGTGGAGTGCTGATCGTGCGCGCACGCCTCTTCGGTCTTGGACGGCCGCTCGCCCTGATGGCCTTGCTGGTCGCGGCCGCCGACGCGGTCCTGGTCCCGATGGCGCTGTTTACCGAGGCGCTGTCGGACGACCTGCTGCAGCGGGCGCTCGGGGCCTCCGCATTCGCGCTGGCGGTCGTCTTCCTGCGGGTCGTCTTCGACCCGGCGGTGCAGCGGGCCGTTGTTGCGGCCAATCGGGAGCTGCAGGAGGGCAAGCCGTTCGCGGCGCGCTGGATCTCGCCGATGGACCCGACCTGGGGCGCGTTCGGCAGTCGTACGGGAAACGGTGTTCTGCCCTGGCTGCGACTGGTGCTGCTCGCCGAGTTCGTGCTCGGAATCGTCCTGCTGGGGACCAGCGGAACGCCGCCGCCCGCCCTGCTCGCCGGCGCCGGCTTTGGCCTCTGCATCCTGCTGTCGCTGAGCCAGCTGAAGGATCACGACGGTCCGGAAGCGCCTGGGGCGAACGAGACGCCGGCAAGTTAGCGCCGGAATAGGCGCATCTTCCGACAGGCGGACGGTTCTCAACTTCACCGTGAACCGGTAAAGTCCCCATTATGGGGTGGGCTGATTTCGACGACGCGACACGGGCGGTCCTGTTCGGGTTCCTGCGGAAGACGCAGGGCCGGGCGACGCGCGACGCCCGCGGGGCGGCCGACCTTGAGGCGGCTTTTCGCAGTCCCGCCGCCCATAGCGAGGCGTTCCGCGCATGACCACCCGTGTCACCACCGCCCGGCAGGCAGACCTTGAGGACTACGAGGACTTCCTCGACCTGCTCCGGCAGCTGACGCCGGACCGGCGGCGAATCATTGATGCGCTGCTGCGGCGGATCGCCGACGTCGAGGAGGCCGAAGGCGAAGCCGCAGCGTTATCACTCATCGAGGATGTGTCATCCATCCTCGCCACAACTCCCACGACGCACTAGACTTCGTTGCATCCAACCGCCACCGTCGGGTATCGCTCGACGCGGCAGGTTGAGCGCCGACGGCTGGGGAGTGCTGAGAAGATGTCTGATCCCATCGACGTGGGTGTTGGAGCCCGCATCCGTATTCGCCGGCGTGAGCTGGGCGTCAGTCAGAGTCTGCTGGCGGAACACCTGAACCTGACCTTTCAGCAGGTGCAGAAGTACGAGCGCGGCGCCAACCGCGTCTCGGCCTCCATGCTGGTGCGGATCGCGGGGCGGCTGGGCTGCTCGGTCGGCTACCTGGTCGGCGAGGACGGCGGGTCGGCGGGCGGCCTGGAGGGCGCGCAGCTGGCGCGACTGGCCAGCACCGGCGTCGCCGAGCTGGTCGAGGCCTTCAACGCCATCGAGAGCCCGAAGGCCCGGGCGGCGCTGATGCGTCTGGCGCGCAGCATGGCCGAGACCGACTCCGACCCCGACTGACGCCTTGCCCGCGCCTCGTGCTGACAGCATGCTGTCAGCAGGGCTGTGAGAGAGTGGCATGAGGCGCGCGGAGCGACTGTTCCAGATCATCCAGATCCTGCGGCGCGGGCGCCGACCGGTGACGGCCGGCGCGCTGGCGCGGGAGCTGGAGACCTCGAAGCGTTCGATCTATCGCGACATCGCCGCCCTGGTCGGTCAGCGGGCGCCCATCCGGGGCGAGGCCGGCGTCGGCTATGTCCTGGAGGACGGGTACGACATGCCGCCCCTGATGCTGACGCCCGACGAGATCGAGGCGGCCGTCCTGGGGGCCCAGTGGGTGGCCGGGCGCGGCGACCCCGCGCTGGCCCGGGCGGCCAACGACCTGATCGCCAAGATCGCCGAGGCCGTGCCCGACAACCTGCGGCCCATCGTGCTCGAGCCCGCCGGTCGCGCGCCGCCGGCCTGGGACAATCGGGCCGACACCATCGACATGGCCCTGGTCCGGGCCTCCATCCACGCCGGCCACAAGATCCGCCTGACCTATCGCGACGAACAGGAGCGTGAGAGCGACCGGGTGATCTGGCCCGTCACCGTCGGCTACATGGAGACCAAGCGGCTGCTGATCGGCTGGTGCGAACTGCGCCAGGCCTTCCGCACCTTCCGCACCGACCGGGTCGCGGCGGCGGCCTTTCTGGACGAGCGGTTTCCGGAGCGTCCGGGCGTCCTGCGGGCGCGCTGGCGACGGTTCAACGCCGAGGAGGTCGCCCGGGCCAGGAACCGGCCCTGTGATCCGGACATCTAGTTCGGTCCGGCGAAGATCGCGGCGATGTCGGTCGCCTCGAGCACCCGCCAGGCGCCGGGCTCCAGATCGCCGGGCAGCGCAAGGCCGCCCAGGCTTTCGCGGTGCAGGGCCGTGACGTGGTTGCCCATGGCCGCGAACATGCGGCGCACCTGATGGTAGCGCCCCTCGGTCAGGGTCAGCAGGGCCAGGGTCGGCGACAGGGTCTCCATCACCGCCGGCAGCAGGGGCTTTGTCTCGCCCTCCAGCATCAGCCCGCCGGCCGCGAAGGTCGCCGCCTCGTCGCCGCGCAGGGGGCGATCAAGGGTGACGCGGTAGCGCTTGGCGACATGGTGGCGGGGCGAGATGACCCGATGCAGCAGGTCGCCGTCGTCGGTCATCAGCAGCAGGCCGGAGGTCTCCTTGTCCAGCCGGCCGATGGTCGAGATCGCCGGGTCCCGCTGCCGCCAGCGGGCCGGCAGGAGGTCATAGACCAGTGCGCCGGCCTCCTTGTGCGAACAGGTGACGCCGAGCGGCTTGTGCAGCATCAAGGTCAGGCCCGGCGGCGGGTCGATGGCCCTGCCGTCGAGGGTCATCCGGGCGGGCAGGTCGCCCGTGACCGGAATGCGCCGGTCGGCGTCGCGCACCGGCTCACCATCGAGCAGGATGCGGCCGTTCTTCGCCAACGCCTGGATCTCGCGGCGGCTGCCGTAGCCCATGTTGGCCAGCAGGCGATCCAGCCGCAGAGAGGCCGGCGCCTTGCTCACTTCACCGCCTCGATGACCTTGAACCCGCCCTGGTCGGCGCGGGGCGTGGCGCTGCGAAACAGCTCGGTCAGCAGGGTCTCGTAGGGCAGGTGACGGTTGGCGACCAGCCACAGGGTCCCGCCCTTGCGCAGCAGCGACGCCGCCTGACGGATGAAGGTCTGGCCCAGCTGCCTGTCCTCGGTCCCCGCATCATGGAACGGCGGGTTCATGACCACGAAGTCGAGGCTGGCCGGGGTGATTCCGGTTGCGCGCACGTCGGCCCAACGGATCTCGGCGCGGGGGTCGGCCACATTGCGCTTCGCCGCCTCGACCGCCCGACCGTCGAGGTCGACCAGGGTCAGATGTTCGACCCGGGGCGAGGCCAACACCGCGTGGGACAGGAGGCCGAGCCCGGCGCCCAGGTCCGCGCCCTTGCCGGCCAGCGGCGGCAGGTGAGCGATCAGCAGGGCGCTGCCCGGATCGATGCGGTCCCAGCTGAACACGCCGGGCTGGGTCCAGAGGCCGAGGCCCGGGTCAAGGCGCGGCGCGCCCTGGGCGATGGCCTCGTCCAGCCCGAGCGGGGCGTCCGGCCGACGGACGGTGCAGATGCGGTGGTGCCGGCGGCCCTCTTCATTGACCGCGCAGCCAAAGGCCTCCAGCTCCTTGCGCAGCCGCGAGCCGCCCTTGTCCTTGGGCGCGGCTGCGACCAGGCGGCCGGCAGGCGTCAGCGCGCGCAGCGCCAGCGCCAGCACATGGCGACGCTCCGCCGTCGCAGGCGGCGCGAGCATCGTCACCGACGCCAGCGAATCGGGCGGGACGGCGGCGAAGTCCGGGCTGCCGGGCGCGAACGGCGAATAGCGGGTCGCGGTCCCGGGGGGCTCGACCACGTCACGGGGCGGTACGCCGTAGACGGCGTGGATGTCGATGGTGTCGGTCACGGGGGCTTCATACACGCTACCCCCCCATTGTCATCCCGGCCGCTTGGGGACCGCTTCCGGCGATAGCCCGTAGCGGTCCCCAGCGCCTCACCGCACCCCCACGATCTCCACCTCGCCGCCGGCCACCAGCACCAGGTCCCCGACCGTCTTGCCCAGCACGGCCTGGGCCAGCGGCGAGACGTAGCTGACGCTGCCGGCGGCGGGGTCGGCCTCGTCCTCGCCGACGATTCGCCAGGTCTGGCGGCGGCCGTCCTCGCGCTCGACGGTCACGGCGCCGCCGAAGCGGACGGCTCCGTCGTCGTCGGTGGGTTCGACCAGCTGCGCGGTGGCGCGGCGGGAGGACCAGTAGCGCAGGTCGCGCGTGGCGCGGGCCATGGCCGTGCGGTCGTCCTTGACGTCGCCGCCCTGGGCGGACGCGTACGCCGCCCGCGCCGAGGCCAGCTGCGCCTCGATGGCGGCGAGGCCTTCCGGCGTGACGAGGTTGGCATGGGGGGAGACCGGCCGGTCGGGCAGGTTGGCCGCGACCGACTCGTAGTCCTCTTCCTTGGTGAAGGCGACGCTCATGGCGACAGTCTAGCATTCCCGTTGACGGACGTACCGTCATGCGCCCCCCTCTGTGGAAAACAGGGAGACACGCCATGACCTTCAAGCCCGACGACCTGATGTACCGCCCCGGCCTGATGAACGGGGAGCGGATCCTGATCACCGGCGGCGGCACGGGCCTTGGCAAGGTGATGGCCGAGGCCTGCCTGATGCTGGGGGCGGAGGTCTACATCTGCGGCCGGCGCGGCAACATTCTGGAGGACACGGCGAAGGAGCTGATGGCCGCCCACCCGGACAGCCCGGGCAAGGTCGTCGGCATCGCCTGCGACATCCGGGTGCCGGAAGCGATCAGGGACATGGTCGACACGATCTGGGCGGACGGCGGGGCGCTGACAGGTCTGGTCAACAACGCGGCCGGAAACTTCATCAGCCGCACCGAGGACCTGTCGCCGCGCGGCTTCGACGCCATCGCCAACATCGTCTTCCGCGGCTCCTTCTTCGTCACCCTGGAGTGCGGCAAGCGCTGGATCGCCGAGGGGAAGAAGGCGTCGGTCATCTCGATCCTGACCACCTGGGTGTGGAACGGCGGGCCGTTCACCGTGCCCAGCGCCATGTCCAAGGCGGGCCTGAACGTCATGACCCAGTCGCTGGCCGTCGAGTGGGGTCCCAAGGGCATCCGCTTCAACGCCATCGCGCCCGGCCCCTTCCCGACCGAAGGCATGAGCGCGCGACTGAATCCGGGCCAGCAGGAAAGCGCCTATCAGAACATGAGCGGCAACCCGATGAACCGGGTCGGCGACATGGCCGAGCTGGCCAACCTGGCGGTCTATCTGCTGTCGAAGGGCTCTGAGTATGTGAACGGCCAGACCATCGCCATCGACGGGGGCCAGTACAACGCCAGCGGCGGCAACTTCTCCCGCATGACCGAATGGGGCGACGACCAGTGGCAGGCCGTGAAGGACATGATCAAATCGACCAACGAGAAGGACCGGGCCCAGCGCACGGTCTGACAGCGGAACCCCGCGAGCGGCCCACCGTCCGGCTGCTGCTGTTCTCTCCGGCCGGACGGCTGCTGCTCATGCGGTTCGAGGACGAGGCCACCGGCCCCGGCGGCTGGTGGTGCACGGTCGGCGGCGGCGTCGACGCGGGTGAGGCCCTGGACGTGGCCGCCCGCCGCGAGCTGTTCGAGGAGACCGGGCATGCCGAGGTGGAGCTCGGTCCGGTGGTCTGGATCCGCGAGCATGTGCTGACCGTCGAGGGCGAGCCGCGCCGGCTGGTCGAGCACTACTTCCTGGCCAGGGCGCACCATGAGGATCTCGTTGACGATCACTGGACCGCGCTGGAGCGGCGCGTGGTCAAGGCGATGCGCTGGTGGGGGCCGGAGGAGATCCTGCGCAGTCAGGAGACCATTTTTCCCGAGGGCCTGGGCGGTCTTCTGGCCGCCCTGCTGCGGGACGGACCGCCGGGCGAGCCGATCCGTCTTTAGCGGCGCAACATGGTTAATCAGACCTTAACCGTCGCCCGGCAGGGTGGCGTCATGCATCGCCTCGCCCTCCTCGCCCTGATGACCCTCGCGCTCGCCGCGCCGGCCGGCGCGCAGGACGACGGACGCATCCGCGCGGCCCAGGGCGAACCGGTATCGGCGCTGCGCGGGCCGGTCGGGGAGACGCCGGACAATAGCGGCGGGGACGACGCCGGCGCGCTGGCCGCCCTGATTCCGATGCCGCCGCCGGTGGCCCCGGTCGGAACGGCCGCGCCCGGCGACACGCGGCAATGTCGTCGCAGCTGCAACCGGGACTACTATTTCTGCCTGTCGGCCGACGAGGACAGCTGCGCCCCGGCCTGGACCCAATGCACCGCCCGCTGCGGCCCACGCTAAGCAGGGCGCCGCTGCGTCACGGTTGACGCGCGCGGAAAGCCCCGACACCTTTCCCTGAACAACGATAACCAGAACGACTTTCCAGGGAGCGCCACCGTGTCCGAACGTCTGCCCAAGGCCTGCATCATCGGCGCCGGCTGCAGCGGGTTCACTACCGCCAAGCGGCTGAAGGACGTGGGGGTTCCCTACGACTGCTTCGAGATGTCCGACGATATCGGCGGCACCTGGTACTACAAGAACCCCAACGGGATGTCGGCCTGCTACGACAGCCTGCACATCGACACCAGCAAGTGGCGGCTGGCGTTCGAGGACTTCCCCGTCCCCGCCGAGTGGCCCGACTTCCCGCACCACGCCCAGCTGTTCCAGTACTTCAAGGATTACGTCGACCACTTCGGCCTGCGCGAGACCATCACCTTCAACACCGCCGTGGAGAGGGCCGCCCGCACCGCCGACGGCCTGTGGGAGGTCAAGCTCTCGACCGGCGAGACGCGGTTCTACGACGTGCTGTTTGTCTGCAACGGCCACCACTGGAGCCCGCGCATCCCGGAGTATCCCGGCGAGTTCGACGGTCCGGCCTTCCACAGTCACGCCTACAGCGACCCGTTCGACCCGGTCGACATGCGCGGCAAGAACATCGTCGTTGTCGGCATGGGCAACTCGGCGATGGATATCGCCAGCGAGCTCTCCCAGCGGCCGATCGCGAAGAACCTGTGGGTCTCGGCCCGGCGCGGGGTCTGGGTGCTGCCCAAGTACATGAACGGCAAGCCGGCCGACAAAGCCTCGATGCCGCACTGGATGCCGCGCAAGCTCGGCCTGAGCCTGGCGCGCAAAACCATCAAGAAGACCCTGGGCAACATGGAGGACTACGGTCTTCCCAAGCCCGACCACGAGCCGCTCGAGGCTCACCCCTCGGTCAGCGGCGAGTTCCTGACCCGCGCCGGCTGCGGCGATGTGAAATTCAAGCCGGCGATCAAGGCGCTGGAGGGAAAGAACGTCCGCTTCGCCGACGACAGCGTCGAACAGGTCGACGCCATCGTCTTCGCCACCGGCTACGACATGAAGTTCCCGTTCTTCGACGACGCCGACCTGGTGCCGGACGCCGACCACCGCCTGCCGCTGTTCAAGCGCATGATGAAGCCGGGCGTGCCGAACCTGTTCTACATGGCCCTGGCCCAGCCGCTGCCGACCCTGGTGAACTTCGCCGAGCAGCAGTCCAAGCTGGTCGCCGCCTACCTGACCGGCCAGTACCTGCCGCCACCGCCGGCGGAGATGGAGAAGGTCATCGTCAAGGACGAGCAGACCCACACCGCCCAGTACTACGAGGCCAAGCGCCACACGATCCAGGTCGACTTCGGCATCTACTGCCACGACCTGATGAAGGAGATCGCCAGGGGCGAGAAGCGGGCGAAAGCGGCGGGGAACCGGCTGCCCGTCCCCGCGCGGGCTGAGGCTGTCGGGGCCTGATGCGGCGGGGGACACGCACGGAGGCGCCTGTCCCCGCTAGGCTGAAAACGCCCTCAAAAACGCCGCGACGTGGAAGCGGCGGTAGCGTTCGATCTCGGCGGCATCGCCCACCGGCAGGGCGTAGCCTACGGTGCCGAGCGTAGCCTGAAGGAAGGGCGCGAAGAACAGGCGCGCGATGAACTCCGGATCATGGCCGGCGGCGAATTCGCCGCGATCCATGGCGCGCTGGAAAGCGCTGCCGAGCGCCTTCAGGCCCGGCTCCAGGATTTCGCGGCGGATGAAGTCGGCGATCTGGGGCCGGCGACCCGACTCGTCCATGGCCAGTAGCAGGTAGCCGCGCGCGAGGCCGTGCCCCTGGGTGGCGGCCAGTCGCTGCGAGAAGCCCTCGATCATGTCGCCGATCGGCCCCGGATGGTCGGCGACCCAGGCGTTCAGCGCACGGCCCGGAACTGCCAGGTCCTCCTCGAGCAGGGCCTCGATCAGCCGGTCCTTGCCGGGGAAGTACCGATAGACGGCCGGCTTGGTCACGCCGACGGCGGCGGCCACCTCGTCCATCCGCGCCGCCTCGAAGCCCTTGCGCGAGAACAGATCACGGGCCGCGTCGAGGATCTCGCGCGGCCGGGCGCGGGCCCGCTCGCCACGAGGGCCCGGCGACCGGCTCTCCATCTTCCACTCCGGGGGCATCCAGTTCTCTCTCGCCTGCGTTGCAGCCTAGCCCTATACTCATGGGTAACTAAGATAAAATCGGAGGAACGCGGGTGACTCTCAGCGTTGATGTCTTCTGGTCGTTCAGAAGTCCCTATTCCTATCTCGCCACGCCGCAGCTGATCGCGCTGCAGGCTGAGTACGATCTGGAGGTCGTGGTGCGGCCGGTGCTGCCGATCGCGGTGCGGATCGAAGGGTTCTTCAAGCGGGTCAATCCGTTGTGGCCGCCTTATCTGGCGCGGGACATCTTTCGACTGGCTCAAATGCAGGGCACGCCGGTCCGCTGGCCCCGGCCCGACCCGATCGTCATGGACATCGCCAGCGGCGAGGTGCCGGTCGACCAGCCCTACATCTATCGCGTCACCCGCATGGGCCAGGCCGCCGCCGAGGCCGGCAAAGGCCTGGCCTATATCAGCGAGGTCGGGTCGCTGATCTGGTCGGGATCGACCGACAACTGGCACGAGGGCGACCATCTGGCGAAGGCCGCCGAGCGCGCCGGACTGGATCCGGAGGCGCTGGAAGCGACCGCCCGGGACGAGGCCGAGCGCCTGGACGCGGCCATCGCGGCCAACCAGGCGGCGCTGGAGAGCGCCGGCCACTGGGGCGTGCCGACCATGGTCTTCGACGGCGAGCCGTTCTTCGGTCAGGACCGCATCGACGTGCTGGTCTGGCGGATGAAGCAACGCGGGCTGGGGCCCGCGCGTTCAGGCGGCGTTCAGCCGGAGTAGGTTGACCTCCACGCCGTGGTGCGGCGTGGTGTCGCCAGACGACGCTGGAGCAGCGTCCGGGAAGAGGAGACGGGGCCATGAAGACGATCCTTCTGATGGGAGTGGCCGTCACGGCTGCCGCAATCGCATCGACGGCCATGGCTCAGCCGGTCGGCGGGCGCCCGCGGATCACCTTCTACGAAGGCCCCAACTTCACCGGACGGTCGGTCACCTATGACCGCGACTTCACCAACCTGCCGCGCCAGTTCGCCGACATGGCGCTGAGCGTTCGGGTCCAGGGCGCCTGGAGCGTCTGCGTCGACAGCGACTACCGCGGCCGCTGCGTGGTCGTGGACCGGGACGTCCGTGATCTGCGCTCCGTCGGCATGGGCCGCACGATCAGTTCCATGCGACTGACGCGCGGCGGCGGCGGCTATCCCGGCGGCGGGGGCGGATACCCCGGCGGCGGCGGGGGCTATCCTGGCCGCGCCAGCATCACCCTCTACGACGGCCCGGGCTTCACGGGCCGCGCCCGCACCTTCGACAGCGACTTCAGCAACCTTCCGCGGGAGTTCAACGACACGGCCGGCAGCGCGCGCGTCCAGGGTCGCTGGACCGTCTGCGTCGACAGTGACTATCGCGGCCGCTGCGTGGAGCTCGACCGCGACATCCGCGACCTGCGTTCGATCGGCATGGACCGGACGATCAGCTCGCTGCGATCGGGGGCCGGTGGCGGCTACCCGGGTGGCGGTGGCGGATACCCCGGTGGTGGCGGCGGCGGCTATCCCGGCCGCGCCAGCATCACCCTCTATGACGGTCCCGGCTTCACCGGCCGCGCCCGCACCTTCGACAGCGACTTCAGCAACCTGCCCCGCGAATTCAACGACACGGCCGGCAGCCTGCGGGTCCAGGGGCGCTGGACGATCTGCGTCGACAGCGACTACGGCGGCCGCTGCGTCGACGTCGACCGGGACATCCGCGACCTGCGCTCCATCGATATGGACCGGACGATTTCCTCGATGCGGGTCGACCGCTACGCCCCGCGTTAAAGGTCTCTACGTCGCACTTCCCGCCGGGGCGTTCGACCTGATAGCCTTGCGGCGATGAGTCAGGTTGTTCTTCTTTCGGCGGGCAAGCGCGAGCAGACCAAGCTCGCCAACCGCCGCGCCATTCTCGACGCCGCGCGCGAGGTGTTCGCCGAGCTCGGCCACGAGTCGGCGACGGTGCGGGACATCATCCGCCGCACCGGCCTCGCCTCCGGCACCTTCTACAACTACTTCCGGTCGCTGGATGAGGTCTTCGAGGCCCTGGCCGACGACGGCGCGGCCCGCTTCCGACCCATCCTGCGCGCCTGCTGGGAGGCCTCGAACACCTTCGAGGGCTATCTGCGCGCGGCGATCGTCGCCTATTTCGACTTCATGGCCGAAGAGCACGAGACCTGGCAGGCCCATCGGCCGGCGGGCGAGAAACATCCGCATATGCCGGTGCAGACGCCGGAGATGGAGCGGGTCTTCGAGGAGGTGCGCGACGCCTTCCTGCAGGCCATGGAACACGACGCCGCGCCCCGTGTGGACGCCGACTACCTTGCCGCCGCCTGTATCGCGGTCGCCCGCCAGGTCGGCGACAAGATGCTGGAGCGACGGCCGGTGGACACCGCCGCCGCCGCGGACTTCGCCGTAAAGCTGATCATGGGCGGCATCCCCGCCCTCCCCCGCCTTTCGACCTGACCGGAGATCACCATGGCCGATCCCGCGGTTCAGAAGGCGATCCTGAAGCTGCTTCTGTCGCTGCCTTCCCCGGTGCTGCGCGCGATGTCAGGCGGCGGGGTCGTCTATCAGGGCGGCCGCACCCTGGACCCCCGCTTCCAGTTCCTGACCGCCGGCGCGCGCCGGATGCCCGCGATGTCGTCCCTGACGCCGGAGGATGCCCGGGCGGCCAGCGCCGGCGGACTGGCGGCCATGGCCGGCAAGCCGGAGCCCGGCGTCCGGACCGAAAACCTGACCATCGATGGTCCCGGCGGCCCGCTGAAGCTGCGCGCCTACCGTCCGGCGGAGCAGGACAGCGCCGCGCCGCTGATGGTCTTCGCCCATTTCGGCGGCGGGGTGATCGGCGACCTGGAGACCAGTGACGTCTTCTGCCAGATCCTGGCCCGCATCGCCCGCTGCGCGGTGCTGTCGGTGGACTACCGCCTGGCCCCGGAGACCCGCTTCCCCGGGGGGCTGGAGGACGTGCTGGCCGCCTATCGCTGGGGCCGGGACAACGCCGCCCGGTTCGGCGCGCCAGAGGGCGTGGCCGCGATCGGCGGCGATTCGATGGGCGGCAACTTCGCCGCTGTCGTGGCCCAGGAGATGAAGCGGGCCGGCGAGCCGCAGCCGGCGTTGCAGCTCCTGATCTACCCGGCGGTGGACGCGGCCAGCGAGACCCAGTCGATGACCACGTTCGGTGACGCCTATCCGCTGTCGACCGACACCATGACCTGGTTCATGGGCCACTACATCGGCCCCGACGCCGATCCGGCCGACCCGCGGCTGTCGCCGATCAAGACCGAGGACCTCTCCGGTCTCGCCCCCGCCGTGGTGGCGACCGCCGGATTCGACCCGCTGGTCGACCAGGGCGAGTGCTACGCCAAGCGCCTGAAGGACGCGGGCGCGCCGGTCGTCTACCGCTGTTACGACAGCCTGGCCCACGGATTCACCGCCTTCACCGGCGCCGTCCCCACCGCCGACACCGCCTGCCGCGAGATCGCCGGCTTCGTCCGTCAGGCCTACGAGGGCAAGCTGGGGTAGGGCTTTACTCTCCCTCCCCTTGTGGGGAGGGTGGTCCCGAAGGGACCGGGTGGGGAACCAGAACGCTACCCGGATACTCACAGATTGGCGCCGTCGTGCCCCACCCTGGCCGCTTCGCGGCCTGTCCCTCCCCACAAAGGGGAGGGAGCAATTCCGGATGACTCCCCTGACGGAAGCGCTCCAGAATCCCTCTCGCAACGGAGTGAAGACAATGCGCGCGCTGGTCGTCGAAGAGCTGGGCGAGAACTTCGCCGGGACCCATGTCCGTGACGTCCCGACGCCGACCGCCGGTCCGGGCCAGGTGCTCGTCCGCGTGCGGGCCGCAAGCGTCAACTTCCCCGACCTCTTGATGACGAAGGGGGAATATCAGTTCAAGCCGCCGCTGCCGTTCACGCCAGGCCTGGACCTTTCCGGGGAGATCGCGGCCCTGGGCGAGGGCGTGACCGGCTGGAGCGTCGGCGACGCAGTGGTCGGCGGGGCCAAGACCGGCGGGTTCGCCGAGTACGCGGTGATGGATCCGCGCGGCCTGAAGCCCAGGCCGGCGCGGCTCAGCTTCGCCCAGGCCGCGGCCTATGGCGCCGCCTACCTGACCGCTTACGTGGCGCTGGTCCGGCGGGCGCGGGTCGAGCCGGGCGAGTGGGTGCTGGTCCATGGCGCGGCCGGGGGCGTGGGCCTGGCCTGCGTGGATCTGGCCAGGGCGCTGGGCTGCAAGGTGATCGCCGCCTCCGCCTCGGACGAGAAGCTGGCCCTCGTCGCGGCCGAGTACGCGCCCGACGCCACGGTCAATGTCACCGGCGGTTTCCGCGAGCGGGTCAAGGAGATCACCGGCGGGCGCGGGGCGGACGTCATCTACGATCCGGTCGGCGGCGACATCTTCGACGAGAGCACCCGCTGCATCGCCTTCGACGGCCGGCTGCTGGTCATCGGCTTCACCTCGGGCCGCATCCCGACCGTCTCGGTCAACATGCCGCTGATCAAGGGGTTCTCGGTCATGGGCGTACGGGCCGGCGAGTACGGCCGCCAGTTCCCCGAGCGCGGCCGCGAGAACGCCGAGGCCGTCTGGCGCCTGGCCGACGAGGGCGTCATCAAGCCCCGCGTGCACGCCGAGCTGCCGCTGGACCGCTGGCGCGAGGCCTTCGACCTGCTCGCAGACCGCCAGGTGGTCGGCAAGGCGATCATCCGGCCGGATCTGTAAGGGCTTGGGTTGACTCACCCCCGACCTTCCCGTATCTCCCCGCGCTCACCGCGACGGGCCCAGCCTGGCGCGCCTAGACCTTTAGAATTCGGAGCTATCCCGTGAGCAAGCGGACCTTTCAGCCCTCGCGTCTCGTGCGCAAGCGCCGTCACGGCTTCCGGCTGCGGATGTCGACCAAGAACGGCGCCAAGATCGTCGCCCGTCGCCGCGCCAAAGGCCGCAAGCGTCTGACCGCCTAACAAGCGACAGGCGCGTCCCTATCTCCTTCTGACGACGGGGCCGGGACGATGTTGGACCAACAGCCGACAATCGAACGTATGCGCAAGCGGCCGGAGTTTCTCCTGGCCGCTCAAGCGCGTTTCCGGTCCCATGGCGCGGTGGTCATCCAGCGCCGCGACCGCGCCGACGACGACCCCCTGATCCGCTCCGGCTTCACAGCCACCAAACGGGTGGGCGGCGCGGTCGTGCGCAACCGCTGCAAACGCCGCCTGCGCGAGGCCGCGCGGGCCCTTCTGCCCGTCCACGGCGTCCCGGGCAGCGACTATGTGTTCATCGCCCGGGGCGGCACGGCGGCCCGGCCCTGGGACCGTCTCCTTGACGATGTGAAAAGCGCGCTGATAAGGCTCGCGACCGATCCCGACACCGTGCCTTCGCCGTCCGGCGCCGCCTCCGATCCCTCCCGTTCCGGTTAGCCCGCTTCATGCAACAGAATGACACCCGCAACACGTTCGTGTTCGTCGTCATCGCCGTCATCCTGCTGACGGCCTACCAGTTCTTCGTGCTGGATCCGGCCAACAAGAAGCGGCTCGCTGAGCAGCGCGCCAAGGCGGTCGCAGAACAGACCGCCACCGCGCCCGGCGCGCCCGCCGCCCCGGTCATCCTGTCCCGTGACGTGGCGGCGGCGGCCAGCCCGCGCGTCCAGGTCGACACCCCGACCCTGAAGGGCTCGATCCGTCTGCAGGGCGCGCGCCTGGACGACCTCTACCTCAAGGGCTACCGCGAGACCCTGGCCAAGGGCTCGCCGATGGTCGAGCTGTTCCGCCCCGAGGGCACGGCCCACGCCTTCTTCACCGACATCGGCTGGGTGGGCCAGAACCTGCCGGGCCTGCCGACCAACCAGTCGGTCTGGACCCTGACCAAGGGCGATGTGCTGTCGCCGGGCAAGCCGATCGAGCTGACCTACGCCGGCGCCAACGGCCTGACCTTCACCCGGGTGATGACGGTCGACGACCGCTTTATGTTCACCGTCACCGACACGGTGCGCAACACCACCGGCGCGCCGGTCCAGGTGGCCCCCTACGCCTCCATCCTGCGCCAGGGTCTCGCGCCGCATCATGGCAAGGGCCAGAACGTCCACGAGGGCGCCGTCGGCATCCTGTCGGACGACGGCAAGGGCGCCGAGCTGCGTCTGCTGAAGTTCAAGCCCTGGCTGAAGAAGGGCCAGGAAGCGGCCGAGCGCGCCGCCTCCTCGGGCGACGCCGCCAAGCGCATCGCCGCGAGCTACACCTCCGACGGCGGCTGGCTCGGCATCACCGACATGTACTGGCTGGCGGCCGTGGTGCCCGACCAGGACGAGAAGATCGTCGCACAGTTCGCCGCGCCGAAGATTGGCGACGTCGACTCCTACAACGCCAACTACGCCGGCAGCCTGCACACCATCGCCCCGGGCGGCGCGATCAGCGAGACCACCCGGGTCTACGCCGGCGCCAAGGTCGTCCAGGACCTGCAGGCCTACGAGAAGGGCAAGACCGGCGGACAGCCGATCCCCGATCTCGACAAGGCCGTCGACTGGGGGATGCTGTGGTTCTTCACCCGGCCCTTCTTCCAGGCCCTCGAGTTCATCTTCGGCCTGGTCGGCAACTTCGGCGTCGCCATCCTGGCGGTGACCCTGATCGTGCGGCTGCTGCTCTTCCCGCTCGCTCAGAAGAGCTACGAGTCCATGACGCGGATGAAGAAGCTCCAGAAGCCGATGGAGGAGATCCGGGCCCGCTACAAGGAAGACCCGACCAAGCTGCAGCAGGAGACCATGGCCCTGTACCAGCGGGAGAAGGTCAATCCGGTCGCCGGCTGCCTGCCCATCCTGCTGCAGATCCCGATCTTCCTGGCCTTCTACAAGGTGCTGTCGGTGACCATCGAGATGCGTCACGCGCCCTTCTTCGGCTACATCAAGGACCTGTCGGCGCCCGACCCCTACACGATCCTGAACCTGTTCGGCCTGATCCCCTGGGACGTGGCCTCGACGCCGTTCATCGGCGGCGTGGCGGCGCTGGTGCACCTGGGCTTCCTGCCGCTGCTCTACGGCTTCACCATGTGGCTGACGACGGCGATGAACCCGCCGGCGCCCGATCCCATGCAGCAGCGCATCTTCCAGCTGATGCCGATCATGTTCACCTTCATCATGGCCGGCTTCCCGGCGGGCCTGCTGCTGTACTGGACCTTCTCGAACGTGTTCTCGATCTTCCAGCAGTACATCAACATGCGGAAGTTCCAGGTCGAGAACCCCATCGACGACTTCATCGCCAAGCTGCGCGGCCAGCCGAAGGCCGCGGTTTGACCGCGTCCTTCACCGACGAGGAGCTGGAGGCCGCCCGCGTCCTCTTCGCCCATCCGGTCGCCTTCATGATGGGGGCGGTGAAGATGGACGGCCTGCCCGGGCCGGACCTGCCGGAGGTGGCCTTCGCCGGCCGCTCCAACGTCGGCAAGTCGAGCCTGATCAACGCCCTGGTCGGCCAGAAGTACCTGGCGCGCGCCTCGAACGAGCCGGGCCGGACGCGGGAGATCAACTTCTTCAACCTCGACGACCAGCTGCGGCTGGTCGACCTGCCCGGCTACGGCTTCGCGCGGGTGTCGCGCGGCGTGGCCAACAAGTTCCAGGACCTGGGCCGGGCCTACCTGCGCGGTCGCCCCAACCTCAAGCGGGTCTACCTGCTGATCGACGCCCGCCACGGGCTCAAGGCTGTCGACACCGAGGCGCTCGACGCGCTCGATACGGCGGCGGTCAGCTACCAGATCGTGCTGACCAAGGCCGACAAGCTGAAGGCCGAGGAGGTCGAAGCCGTCGTCGCCCGCACCCAGGAGGCCATCCGCAAGCGCCCGGCCTCCTTCCCGCGCGTGCTGGCGACGTCGGCGGAAAAGGGCGCGGGCATCCCCGAACTGCGCGCTGAAGCCAAGGCGGCGTGTGAGGTTTGACCCTTCTCCCTCCCCGCATGGGGAGGGTGGATCGGCGAGCCGAAGGCGAGGCGAGACGGGTGGGGCGACGCCTGCGCGCCGGTCAGCGCCGACCTTCGCTCACCTTTGCCCCACCCGGTCGCTTCGCGACCACCCTCCCCATGCGGGGAGGGAGATCTCTTACCGCCGAACCACCACCCCGCCCTTCATCACGAAGGTCACCTTCTCCAGCACGGTCACGTCGGCCAGGGGGTCGCCCTTCACGGCGATGAGGTCGCCCCAGCGGCCGGCGGAGACCTGACCGACGTCGCCGGGCATGCCGAGGGCGACGGCGGCGTTGATCGTGGCCGCCTGGATCGCCTGCAGCGGGGTGGCGCAGTAGCGCACCATCACAGCGAACTGCCGGGCGTTGTCGCCGTGCGGATAGATGCCGGCGTCCGTGGAGTAGATCTGCTTCACCCCGGCCTTGATGGACTTGCAGAAGTTCTGGCGCTGGGCCTCGCCGATGGCGGCGTCCTTGGCGATCTCGCTGTCACGGACGCCGTTCTTCTTGCCCTCGGACTGGGTGTAGTCGGTGTTGTAGATGTCCATGCCGAAGAAGGTCCCGGCCTTCAGGGCCAGCTTGATGCCCTCGTCGTCCACCAGGCTCGCGTGCTCTATGGTGTCGACCCCGCCCAGGATGGCGGCGCGGATGCCTTCCGGCCCGTGGGCGTGGGCGGCGACCTTCATGCCCAGCATGTGGGCCTCGGTCACGATGGCGCGGATCTCGTCGACGGCCAGCTGCTGGACCCCGACGCCGTCGTTGGAGAACACCCCGCCGGTGGCGCAGATCTTCACGACCTTGGCGCCGTACTTGTGCATCAGCCGCACCATCTTGCGGCCCTCCTCGGGACCGTCGGCGACGGCGGGAGAGAAGGACTGCTCGGACGGCGGAAGGTAGGTGCTGTCGCAATGGCCGCCGGTGGCGCCGATGGAGTAGGCCGCCGGCACGATGCGCGGCCCGGGGAAGAAGCCCTCGTCGATGGCCTGCATCAGTCCCACGTCGGCGTAGAAGTCGGACCCGACGTTCCGCACGGTCGTGAAGCCGGCGTTCAGGGTCGCCGTGGCGTTGGCCGAGCCGATGATCGCCCAGAAGCTGTCGGTGAACCGCAGTCCCGTGTAGCCGCCGTAGAGCGGGCTGGAGGAGAGGTGGACATGGGTGTCGATCAGCCCGGGCAGCAGGGTCTGGCCGGGCAGGTCGACCTGCTCGGCGTCCGCCGGGATGGTCATGGCGGCGGCCGGTCCGACGGCGGTGATGCGGCCGTTGGTGATCACCACCATGGGGCTCTCGATGTACTTGCCCGTCGAGACATCCAGCAGCCGCGCGGCGGTCACCGCGACGGTCTTGGCCTGCGCCCCTCCTGCGAGCAGCGAAGCGGTCAGTGCAATGGCGGCGGTCAGACGCATGAGAATCCCCTGATGAAGCGGTGAGCTTAGCCGGGTACGCGCGTCCGCAAACACTCCTTCGGCGCTTTGCCGCATATCCCTGCGAGGCGCCCGATCCGGTGGCGATGACCGCCCTCGTCTAAACGCTCCCGCAACCGTTGCGGCCTAACCTCGCGTTCGACCAGAAAGGTCAGGGGAACCGCCAGCCGTGCAGATCGACGTCGTCAGGCCCTGGGAGCTTACCGCCCATGCCGTGGAGCGGTGGGCGGCGATGCAGGCGGCGGACCCGGCGCTGGAGACGCCGTTCCTGTCCCCTTACTGGCCGAGGGCCGTGGCGCGGGCGCAAGGGCCGTCCACGGGCGACCGGGGCGTGCGCGTGGCGGTGCTGGGCGGCATGGCCGACCCGAAGGGCTTCCTCGCCGCCCGCGTCGGCCCGTTCGCGGCCATGCCCGCCGGGGCGCCGATGTGCGACTACCAGGGGCTGGTGGCCGAGCCGGGCCTGACCATCGACCCCCGCGAGATCGTCCAGGCCCTGGGCGTCGGCCGCCTCGACTTCAGCCATATGCTGGAGGGGCAGACCCCCTTCGCGCCGCATGCCAGGGGCCTGGAGCGCTCGCGCATCATCGACGTCTCGGGCGGCTACGCGGCCTATGACGCCGAGCGTCGGGCGGCCGGGGTCTCGGCGCTCAAAGACATCGACAAGAAGCGTCGCAAGGTCGAGCGCGAGATCGGGCCGGTGCGCTTCACCGCCTTCTCCCGCGCCAAGGGGGACCTCGACCAGCTCGTCGCCTGGAAACAGCGCGCCTGGCGCGAGACCGGCCAGACCGACCTGTTCGAGGCCGGATGGCCGCTGCGGCTGGTGCGGCAGCTGTTCGCCAGCCGCGACCCGGACTTCGGCGGGGTGCTGTTCACCCTGCATATCGGCGAGACCCTGGCCGCCGCACAGCTCGATATCCGGGGCGGGGCGACGGTGCACAGCTGGATCATCGGACATGATCCGGCGTTCGACCGCTATTCGCCGGGGATGATGCTGTTCCAGGACATCCTGCGCTGGATGGACGATGTACCCTACAGCCGGCTCGACCTGGGGGCCGGAGACTACCGGTTCAAGCGGGAGCTGGCCAATCGCACCGTCGAGGTCAGCCACGGCTTCGTCGGCGGCCTGTCGGCCGCGGCGATGCTGCGCGAGGCGGCCTACGGCCTGCGCCGGGTGGCCGAGACCCTGCCGCTGGGACCGGTTTCGGAGCTGCCCGGCAAGGCCATGCGCCGGATGGACCTGCTTAGGGGTTTGCGCTGAGGCCTCGCGCCCCTTAAGCGTCTGCGGCGATGACCCTGACCCTCGACGACATCAAGGCGGCCGCCGGCCGGCTGGCCGGCCATATCGAGCGCACGCCGCTGCGCCATTCCCGCACCCTGTCGGAAATCACCGGCGCGGAGGTGTGGGTCAAATTCGAGAACCTGCAGTTCACGGCCGCCTACAAGGAGCGCGGGGCGCTCAACAAGCTGATGCTGCTCTCCGACGCGCAGCGGAAGCTGGGCGTCATCGCGGCCAGCGCCGGCAACCATGCCCAGGGGCTGGCCTATCACGGCGCGCGGCTTGGCGTGCCCGTGACCATCGTCATGCCGCGCGGCACCCCGTTCGTGAAGGTGCAGCACACCAAGGGTCACGGCGCCGAGGTGGTGATCGAGGGCGACACCTATGACGACGCCAACGCCTTCGCCCAGAAGCTGCGCGACGAACGCGGCCTGACCTTTGTCCACCCGTTCGACGACCTGGACGTCATCGCCGGTCAGGGCACCATCGCGCTGGAGATGCTGGAGGACCAGCCGGACCTCGAGATCCTGCCGGTGCCGATCGGCGGCGGCGGCCTGATCAGCGGCGTCGGCACGGCGGCCAAGGCGATCAATCCCGACATCCGGATCATCGGCTGCGAGCCGGCCATGTACCCGTCCTTCACCGCCAAGATGCGCGGCATGAACGCCGAGGCCGGCGGCCAGACCATCGCCGAGGGCATCGCCGTCAAGGTGGTGGGGACCAACACCTACGCCATCGCCCGCCCGCTCATCGACGACGTGCTGCTGCTGGAAGAGCCCTATATCGAGCGGGCCGTCGCCCTCTACTGCAACGTCGAAAAGACCATCGCCGAGGGGGCGGGCGCCGCCTCGCTGGCCGCGCTGCTGGCCTATCCGGAGCGGTTCCGCGGCAAGAAGTGCGGCCTGATCCTGTGCGGCGGCAACATCGACACCCGCCTGCTGGCCAGCGTGCTGACCCGCGAGCTGGTCCGGGCCCAGCGGCTCGTCAGCCTGCGCATCATCGGCGATGACCGCCCCGGCCTGCTGGCCACCGTCAGCCGCGTGATCGGCGAGATGGGCGGCAACATCATCGAGGTGGCCCACAACCGCCTCGCCCTGGACGTGCCGGCCAAGGGCGCGGAGTTCGACATCATGATCGAGACCCGCGACGCCCAGCACACCCAGGAGATCATGGACGAGCTGCGCGCGTGCGGGTATCCGCCGCGGGCGGTCTGAAATCAGCAGGAACCCCATGCTTCGTCGCACCCTCATCGTCGCCGCCCTCGCCGGCCTGGTCCTCGCCGGTTGCCACAGGAAGCCGGACCCGGCCCTGCTGGAAGCCAGCGCGGCCAACGCCCAGGCCTTCATCGACAAGACGGCGAAGGAGCCAGGCGTGCAGAAGCTGCCGTCGGGCGTGCTCTACAAGGTCGAGAAGGCCGGCCCGGCCGGCGGCCGCTCGCCCGGACCGCGCGATGACGTCAAGGTCCACTACGAGGGCAAGCTGGTCTCCGGCGAGATCTTCGACAGCTCCTACGACAAGGGCTCGCCGGCGGTGATGAACCTGGCCGGCCTCATCCCGGCCTGGACCGAGGCGCTGCAGAAGATGAAGCCGGGCGACACCTGGATGCTCTACGTCCCGCCCGAGCTCGGCTACGGCGAGAACGGCGCCGGCGGGGTGATCCCGCCCAACGCGGTGCTGATCTTCAAGATCGAACTGATCGACAGCCTGCCCAGCGGCGCGCCCGCGCTGGGCTAGCCGCGCGGCGACCCTAGTCCGTGAACACCACGGTCTTGCGGCCGTTCAGCAGCACCCGGTCCTCCAGCGACCAGCGCAGGGCGCGGGCCAGCACGCGGCGCTCGATGTCGCGGCCCTTGCGGATCAGGTCCTCGGGGGTGTCGCGGTGGCTGATGCGTTCGACGTCCTGCTCGATGATCGGGCCCTCGTCGAGGTCGGCGGTGACGAAGTGCGCGCTGGCCCCGATCACCTTCACGCCGCGCGCATGGGCCTGGTGATAGGGCTTGGCGCCCTTGAAGCCCGGCAGGAACGAGTGGTGGATGTTGATGCAGCGGCCTTCCAGCTTGGCCGCCAGGCCATCGGACAGGATCTGCATGTAGCGGGCGAGCACGACCAGGTCGGCGCCGCTGTCGCGGATCAGCGCCCAGACTTGGGCCTCCTGCTCGAGCTTGGTGTCCTTGCTGACCGGCAGGTGGTGGAACGGCAGGCCGGTCAGGTCGACCCGGCGATAGGTCTCGGCCGGGTGGTTGGAGATCACCCCGGCGATCTCCATGTCCAGCTCGCCGATGCGCCAGCGATAGAGCAGGTCCGACAGGCAGTGGTCGGACTGGCTGGCCAGGATCATCACCGTCTTGCGCACCGCCGGGTCACGCAGGCTCCACCGCATGGCGAAGGTGGTGGCGATGGCCTCGAACTGGGCGCGCAGGTCGGCGGCGCCGTGGCCGTCCGGCGCGAACACCACCCGCATGAAGAACTTGCCGGTCTCGGCGTCGTCATACTGCTGGGCGTCGAGGATGTTGCAGTCCCGCTCGGCCAGAAAGGCGGACACGGCCGCGACGATGCCGCGTCGGTCGGGACAGGAGAGGGTGAGGATGAGGTCTTTGGTCGACATGAGGCGTCGGCTTTAGGGCGAGGGGCGGTTTGGGGCAAGGGCTTGCGCGGGGCGGGTGAGTTTTCGCGGTGGTGGGGCATGAAACGCGCGGTTCCTCTCCCAAGAGGGAGAGGAACCGCGTAGGTAAACCCCATGCCCTCCCCCGCCGACGCCCTGACCGCCCGCGCCATCGACATCCTTCGCCATCTGGTCTCGTTCGACACCACCTCGCGCGGGTCGAACCTGGCGCTGATCGACTGGGTGGAGGCCTATCTCAAAGACCGCGGGATCTCCTCCCGTCGCATCGCCAACCCCGGCGGCGACAAGTCCAACCTGCTGGCCAGCGTCGGGCCGACCGTGGCCGGCGGGGTGGTGCTGTCGGGCCATACCGACGTGGTGCCGGTCGACGGCCAGCCCTGGACCTCGGACCCGTTCGTCCTGACCGAGCGCGACGGCAGGCTCTACGGGCGCGGGGCCGCCGACATGAAGGGCTTCATCGCCCTGGCCCTCGCCGCCGTCCCCGACTTCGCCGCCGTCAAGCGTCCGGTGCATCTGGCCCTCTCCTACGACGAGGAGACCGGCTGCTTCGGCGCGCCGGACATGATCGCGGTCATCGCCCGCGAGCTGCCGCGCCCGGCGCTGGTCGTGGTCGGCGAGCCGTCCGGCATGGCGCCGGTCAGCGGCCACAAGGGCGCGGCCTTCTTCCGCGTCGTGGTCACCGGCCGCGAGGCCCACTCCAGCCAGCCGCACCTGGGCGTCTCGGCCAACATGGCGGCCGCCGAGCTGATCGCGGCCCTGACCGCGCTGGCGGGGGACCTCAACGCCAAGGCGGACCCCGCCTCGCCCTTCGAGCCGAAGGGCTCGACCCTGACCATCGGCCGCATCGACGGGGGCACGGCGGCCAACATCCTAGCCCGCAGGTGCGAGATCGTTTTCGACCTGCGCTGCGCGCCGGGCCAGCGCGCGCTGGATCTGCTGGACGGATTCCGCGCGCAGGTCGCTGACCTCGACGCCCGGCTCAAGGCCCGCGACGCCGAAGCCTCGGCCGTGTTCGAGGTGATCGCCGACGTACCGCCGATGGCGCCGGAAGCCGATGGCGCGGCCGAGGCCTTCGTGCGCGGCCTGACCGGCGACAACAGCCCGATGCGCGTCGTGCCCTACGCCGCCGAGGGCGGCCAGTTCCAGGGCGCGGGCTTTTCCACGGTGATCTGCGGCCCCGGCTTCATCGACCAGGCCCACCAGCCGGACGAGTATGTCGAGGTCGAGCAGATGCGGCGGGGCGCGGCGTTCATGCTGCGGCTGGCGGAGGCCCTGGCCCACTGAACGTCCTGCATGCTTCGACACGCGCTCTTCGAGCGCTGCTCAGCATGACGTGAGTGACTAGCCTTCCAGATACGTCATCCTGAGCAGCCGCGAAGCGGCGTGTCGAAGGACGCACGGCTCAAGCGGTGCGCAAACGCGCCACCGCCCAGCCGGCCGCGTCCCGGACCACCGGATCGGCATCCCCCAACAGCCCCTCCGCCGCCGGCAGCAGCCCTGCATCCCCGCTGTTCCCCACGGCGTAGAGCACGTTGCGCACGAACCGGTCGCGGCCGATGCGGCGGATAGGGCTGCGGCGGAACAGGGCCAGGAATCCGGCCTCGTCCAGCGCCGCCAGGGAGGCCAGCGACGGCGAGCGGAGCTCGTCCCGCGCCTGCAGCTGCGCCTGGCGGGACGTTTCGGCGAACTTGTTCCACGGGCAGGCGGCGAGGCAGTCGTCGCAGCCGTAGATGCGGTTGCCCATCGCGGCGCGGAACTCGTCCGGGACAGGCCCCTGGTGCTCGATGGTCAGGTAGGAGATGCAGCGCCGCGCATCGAGCCGATAGGGCGCGGGGAAGGCGTTCGTCGGGCAGATGTCGAGACAGGCGCTGCAGGAGCCGCAGCGGTCGACCTCCGGCGCGTCCGGTTCGATCTCGACCGAGGCCAGCACCGAGCCCAGGAACAGCCAGCTACCCAGATCCCGCGAGACCAGGTTGGTGTGCTTGCCCTGCCAGCCGAGGCCCGCCCGCTGCGCCAGCGGCTTTTCCATCAGCGGAGCGGTATCGACGAACACCTTCACCTCGCCGCCGAACTTCGCCTTCATCCAGCCGGCCAGGTTCTTGAGCCGGCCCTTGATCAGCGGGTGGTAGTCGTCGCCCTGGGCATAGGCGGAGATGGCGGCGTGGGAGCGGCGGGCCAGGGCCTCGAGCGGGTTGCTGTCAGGGCCGTAGTTGACGCCCAGCATGACGGCCGTCCGGGCCTCCGGCCACATGCCGGTGGGGTGGGCGCGCCGTTCCAGCGTCTCCGCCATCCAGTCCATCTGGCCGTGCAGACCCTCGGCCACGAAGGCGCGCAGGCGGTCTCCGGCCGGCCATGGGTCTGACGCGGAGGCGAAGCCGACGACATCGAAGCCCAGGCGCCTGGCCCGCGCGATGATCCGCGGTTTCGGGTCGTCAGAAATCAAGGTCGTGATAGTGCGGCGCCGGCGCCATGCCGGGCCAGCGATCGGCCAGAAGCGGGCGGAAGCAGGGGCGGGACTTGATTTTCATGTACCAGGTCCGGGCGGTCGGGACATCGTTCCACGGCACGTCGCCGAAGTAGTCGATGACCGAGAGGTGCGCCGCCGCCGCCATGTCCGCAAGGGAGATGCGGCGGCCCGCCAGCCAGTCCCGGTTGGTCAGGAGCAGCTCGATGTACTTGAGATGATCGCGCAGGGCCTCCCGCCCGGCGCGGATGTTGGCCAGGGCCGGAGCGCCCAGGCCCAGCAGCCGCTTTTCCATCTTTTCATGCAGCAGATAGCCGGAGACCTCGGAGTCGAACTTGCGGTCGAACCACTGCAGCAGCCGGCGCGCCTCGGCCCGCTCGCCCGGGTCGCGACCGAGCAGAGGGGGTTCGGGATTCTGCTCCTCGAGGTGCTCAAGGATGGCGCGGGTCTCGCAGATCACCACCTCGCCGGCGGCCGAGCGCTCGACCAGCACCGGCGGCACGCCCGAGGGATTGAGCGCCAGGAAATCGTCCGGCTGCTCCCACCAGCGCACCTGGACCTCCACGAACGACAGACGCTTCTCGCCCAGCGCCAGCCGCACCTGCCGCGAGGCAGGGTCGAGCGGGAAGTGATGCAGGGTGCGTTCGACGCTCATGACCGGTCCGGTGATTCAGGCGCGCAGCTAGAGCACCATCGCGTTAAGGGCGCGTTTACCGCCCTCCGTCCGCTGCGATCCGAAGGACATTCCGACACCTGCGGCGGCACGCCTGCACCGCCCTAATGCGCCGTCTCGGCGAAGGCTCCGCCGTGCGGCTCGGCGCGACCGCGCGGGTCGGGGTGGATGATGATGTCCGCCCGCGGAAAGGCGACGAGGACCCGGTTTTCAGCAGCGACCATGGCGTCATGGGCGGCGATCAGGGTCAGGCCCGGATCGAGGTCCGCATGCATCTGGATGTGGATATAGGGGCCGGAGGCGCGGGTGCGCAGCTGGTGCACGCCCTGGATGGCCGGATCCTCGGTCATCAGCGCCACGATCTGCCGGCGGGCGTCGTCGTCCAGTTCCTGATCCATCAGCTGGCCGGCCGCCTCGCGGAACACGCCGATGGCCCCCCAGACCAGCCAGACGGCGACCACCAGGCCGGCGCCGGCGTCGAGCCAGTGCAGCCCCAGCAGACTGGCGCCCGCGATGCCGAGGATGGCGGCGATGTTGGCTGCCAGATCGGCGGCGTAGTGGGCCCGATCACCGTGGACGGCCACCGAGCTGGCCTGTTTCAGCGCCCGGCTCTGGGCCGCGACCAGCGCCAGGGTCAGGACGATGGACAGGGCCATGACCGCCATGGCCCAGCCGCCGGCCTGAATCGGCCGCGGATCGAGCAGGCCAGCGATGGCTTCGCGCCCGACCAGGGCGGCCGAGGCGAAGACCAGGCCGCCCTGCATCAGGCTGGCGAAGGCCTCGGCCTTGCCGTGTCCGAAGCGGTGTTCGGCGTCCGGCGGGCTGGCGGCGAAGCGCACCGCGAACAGGGTGATGAGCGAGGCCAGAAGATCGAGACCGGAGTCTGCCAGGGAGGCGAGCAGGGCCACCGAGCCGCTGGCCAGCCAGGCCGCCGTCTTGGCCGCCACCAGCACCAGGGCGACGGTGACCGACAGCTGGGTCACCCGGCGGGTGACCGCCGTGGCCTGGGCAAGGGTGAGAGGCGTGGTGGCGGTCATCGGACGAGCTTAACGGTTCGCGTCCGACCACCCCAGCGCGAACGACTCTCGGCTTGATCCTCTCCCGGTCGGGAGAGGGCGACCGTCAGGCCGCCCGGCGCGGCGCCGGGCCGACATAGACCGACTGCGGCCGGATCAGGCGGCCGCCGGCCAGCTGCTCGCGGGCGTGGGCCAGCCAGCCGGCCACGCGGCCCATGGCGAAGACGCCGGTGAAGGCGTCCGGCGGGAAGGCCAGGGCCTCCAGCAGCAGGGCGGTGTAGAACTCGACGTTGGTCTGCAGCGACCGGTCGGGCTTGCGCTCGCGCAGGATGGCCAGCGCGGCGGCCTCGACCGCTTCCGCGAAGGCCAGCCGCCCCGGCGCGGCGGTCGAGCCCTGGGTCAGTCGCCGCACGGCGCCCTTCAGGGCATCGGCGCGAGGGTCGCGAACCTTGTAGATGCGGTGGCCAAAGCCCATCAGCCGCTCGCCGCTGTCCAGCGCCTGTTCCAGCCAGGCGCGGGCGTGTCCGGGCGTGCCGATGGCGTCGAGCATCTCGATCACCGGACCCGGCGCTCCGCCGTGCAGCGGCCCCTTCAGCGCCGAAATCCCGCCCAGCACCGCCGAGGTCAGGCCCGCCCGCGTCGAGGCGATGACCCGGGCGGCGAAGGTCGAGGCGTTCAGGCCGTGATCGCTGACCGTGACCAGATAGGCGTCCAGGGCCCGGGCCTCCTCCGCGGTCGGCGGCGCGCCGCGCAGCATCCGCAGGATATCGGCGCTGTGGGGCAGGGTCCGGTCCGGGGCCACGGGGGCCAGTCCCTGCCCCACCCGGACCACGGCCGGAACGAACACCGCCGGCGCCGCCAGAAGCCGCAGGGCGGTCGGAAGGTCGTCGCCGTCGGGCAGCCGCGCGGTCAGGGCGCGCATGGCCTCGACCGGCCCCAGGGCCAGCAGGCCGGCGTCGAGGGCCGCGACCTCGGCAAAGACCTCGACCCGCGCCGCGCCCAGCGCCGGCGCGAGGTCGGCGGGCAGGTCGTCGTAGAAGCCGTCGAACAGCAGCTGGACCACGTCCTCGAAGGTCGCTGACCCGGCCAGGTCGTCGAGTGACCGGCCACGGATAACCAGCCGCCCGGCCAGACCGTCCACCTCGGACAGGACAGTCTCCGCGGCGATCACATTCTCCAGACCATCGGACATCCGGAACTCCCTTTCTCTTCATCTTTCGCGGCGACAGATCGACCCGGATCGTGATATCGTCAATCTTGATCAATATAATCAATGTTAAGCGATGCAGCGCGACTGGCTGACGGCGGAAGAGGTGATGGCGCGGCTGGGGATCCGGCCCCAGACCCTCTACGCCTATGTCAGTCGGGGCCGGATCGAAGCCCGCCCGGATCCCGACGACCCGCGCCGCAGCCGCTATCGCCTCGCCGATGTCGGCCGGCTGGTCGAGCGCAAGAAGCAGGGCCGCAAGGCGGCGCAGGTGGCCGCCGGGGCCATCGCCTGGGGCGAGCCGGTGCTGGACTCGGCGATCACCACCATCGCCCACGGCCGGCTGTTCTATCGCGGCCGGGACGCGGTCGAGCTGGCCGGGCACGCCTCGCTGGAGGCCGTGGCGCGGCTGTTGCGCGGCGGCGACGGCGCGGCTTTGAAGGGTGCGGTCCGGACGCCGCCGCCGGAGACGGCCTCCATCCGGGCGCGTCTGTTCACGGCCTTGTCGGACCGGGCGGGACTCGATCCGCCGGCCCGAGGGCGGGCGCCCCTGGCCCTTGCGGCCGAGGCCGCGGGGTTGCTCGACCTGGTCGCCGACGCGGCCGCCGCGCGCATCGAGCATGGCCAGATTCATCTGCGTCTCGCCGGCGCCTGGGGTCGGCCGGAGGCGGCAGACGCCCTGCGGCAGGCGCTGGTGCTGCTGGCCGACCACGAGCTGAACGCCTCGACCTTCGCCGCGCGCGTCACCGCCTCGACCGGAGCGTCGCTGGCCGCCTCGGCCCTGGCCGGACTGGCGGCGCTGTCGGGACCCCTGCACGGCGGCATCGCCGGCCGGGTGCGCAACCTTGTCGAGGAGAGCGGCCGGATCGGGCCAGGGGCCGCCGTGGCCGGCCGGATCGCCCGCGCCGGGCCGATCCCGGGCTTCGGCCATCCCCTGTACCCGGAGGGCGATCCACGCGCGGCGGCGTTGGTGGGCGCGTTCGACCTGCCCCCGGGCTACGGCTCCCTGAAGCGCGCGGTAGAGGCCGCGACCGGCGAGGCGGCCAACATCGACTTCCTGCTCACCGCACTGGCTGAGCGCTTCGGCCTGCCGGACGATGCGCCCTTCGCCCTGTTCGCCGTGGCCCGCACCGCGGGCTGGCTGGCCCACGCCGTGGAGCAGGTCCAGACCGGCGCGCTGATCCGGCCGAGGGCGCGATACACGGGGCCGGCGGTCATCTAGGGGATTGCCTGGCGACGGCTTCCGGCGCCGCCGGCAGCTGTCCCCGGTCCTACGCCCGCTCGACCGTCGCCTGCGCCGCCGTCAGGGGGTGATCGATGCGCCCGACCATCTCCCGGGGGCAGATCTGCCAGAAGCACCCGCGCATGCGGTCCCAGTCGTTGAGAACGCCGGCCGCGAAGGTCGAGCCTGTCTCGTGGGCGTGCTCGCGGATCAGACGCCGGAGCTGTTCCTCCCAGTGGGGCGAGGCCAGCCGCTGGATCACCACGCTGTCGGGGTTGACCTGGGCCTCGAACCGTCCGGCGAGGTCGAGGACATAGGCCATGCCCCCGGTCATCCCGGCCGCGAAGTTGCCGCCCACGGGCCCCAGGATCACCGCCACGCCGCCGGTCATGTACTCGAGTCCGTTGGCGCCGCAGCCCTCGACCACTGTGATGGCGCCGGAGTTGCGCACCCCGAACCGCTCGCCCGCCTGGCCGGCCGCGAACAGCTTGCCGTCGGTGGCGCCGTACAGGCAGGTGTTGCCGATGATGGCGTTGCCTTCCGGCGCCAGCAGGTGCGGCGAAGGCTTCACCACGATGGTCGCGCCGGACAGGCCCTTGCCGACGTAGTCATTGGCCTCGCCCGTGAGCACGATGCGCAGTCCCCGGACGGAGAAGGCGCCCAGGCTCTGGCCCGCCGAGCCCTTCAGCTCCACCGTCAGGTGGCCGGACGGCAGGGTGCTCATCCCGAACTTGCGGGTGATGTGGCTGGAGACCCGCGCCCCGATGGCCCGGGCGGTGTTCCGCACCGTGTAGGTCAGCTGCATCTTCTCGCCCCGCTGCAGGAAGGGGGCGGCGTCGCGGACGATCTGGGCGTCGAGGGTGTCCGGCACCTCGTTGCGACCCTCGACCGTGCAGTAGGGCTTGTTGGACCCCGGATCGGCGCGGACGAGCAGCGGGTTGAGGTCGAGATCATCCAGATGCTCGCCGCCGCGGCTGACCTGGGTCAGCAGGTCGGTGCGGCCGACGATGTCCTGCAGGGCCCGGAAGCCCAGCTGGCTGAGGATCTCGCGCACCTCCTCGGCGATGAAGGTGAAGAGGTTCACCACCTTGTCCGGGGTTCCGGTGAAGCGGGCGCGCAGGGCCTCGTCCTGGGTGCAGACCCCGACCGGGCAGGTGTTGGAGTGGCACTGGCGCACCATGATGCAGCCCATGGCGATCAGGCTGGCCGTGCCGATGCCGAACTCCTCGGCGCCCAGCATGGCGGCGATAACGACGTCGCGACCTGTGCGGATACCGCCATCCGTCCGCAGGCGGACGGAATGGCGCAGATTGTTGAGCGTCAGGACCTGGTTGGCTTCCGACAGGCCCATTTCCCACGGCGAGCCGGCGTACTTGATCGAGGTCTGCGGGCTGGCCCCCGTGCCGCCGACGTTGCCGCTGATCAGGATGGTGTCGGCCTTCGCCTTGGCCACCCCGGCGGCGATGGCGCCGATGCCGGTCATCGACACCAGCTTCACCGTCACCCGGGCCTCGGGGTTGATCTGCTTCAGGTCATAGATGAGCTGGGCGAGGTCCTCGATCGAATAGATGTCGTGGTGCGGCGGCGGGCTGATCAGCATCACGCCGGGCGTGGCGTGGCGCAGCCGGGCGATCATCTCGGTGACCTTGAAGCCGGGAAGCTGGCCGCCCTCGCCGGGCTTGGCGCCCTGGGCGACCTTGATCTCGATCTCGCGGCACTCGTTCAGATACTCGGCAGTGACGCCGAAGCGGCCAGAGGCGATCTGTTTGACCGCGCTGTTGGGGTTGTCGCCGTTGGCCAGCGGGCGGTAGCGGGCGCGGTCCTCGCCGCCCTCGCCGCTGACGCTCTTGGCCCCGATGCGATTCATGGCGATGTTCAGGGCGCCGTGGGCCTCGGGGCTGAGGGCGCCCAGACTCATGCCAGGGGTCAGGAACCGCTTGCGGATCTCGTTGACGCTCTCGACCTCGTCGGCGCTGATCCCCGGCCGGTCGCTGCGCCAGGCCAGCAGGTCGCGCAGCTGGATCTGGGGCAGGGCGGCCATGCCTTCGGAGAAGCGCCGGTAGCTTTCGTAGTCGCCGGTGTTGCAGGCGTGCTGCAGCAGATGCATCAGACGGGCGTCGAAGGCGTGGGCCTCACCCTTGCGGCGGGCCTTGTAGAAGCCGCCGACCGGCAGGGCGACGAAGGCCGGGTCCCAGGCGCGGCGGTGCAGGTCCACGGCGCGGCTCTCGAGGCCCGCCAGACCGATGCCGGAGATGCGCGAGGGCATGCCCGGGAAGAATTCGGCGACCAGCGCGCGGGAGAGGCCGACGGCCTCGAAGTTGTAGCCGCCGCGGTAAGACGAGATCACCGCGATGCCCATCTTGGAGATGATCTTGAGCAGGCCCTGCTCGATCGAGGTCTTGTAGTTGACGCAGACCTCCCGCAGCGAGGCCTCGCCCAGCAGCCCGCGGTCGAGGCGGTCCTGGAAACTCTCCTGCGCCAGCCAGGCGTTGACGGCCGTCGCCCCGACCCCGACCAGAACCGCGAAATAGTGGGTGTCGAGACATTCGGCCGAGCGGACGATGATCGAGACGTAGGAGCGCAGACCCTTGCCGACGAGGTGCGCGTGCACCCCGCCGGTGGCGAGGATCATCGGCATGGCGACCCGGTCGGGAGCGATCGCCTCGTCCGTCAGGACGATGGTCGAGCAGCCGCGCAGGGCGGCGTCCTCGGCCTCGGCCCGGATGCGGTCGAGGTTGGCGCGCAGGGCGTCGCCCGGCCGCGCTTCCGGCGCCGGAATCGGCATGGTGCAGTCGATGACGGCCAGGTTCCGGTCGCCGATGTAGCCGAGGATGCGCTGGTACATGCCGGTGGTCAGGACCGGGCTCTCGGCGACATAGACGTCGGTCTGGGCCTCGTCCTCGGCCAGGATGTTGCCGAGGTTCTTGAAGCGGGTCTTCAGGCTCATCACCCCGGTCTCGCGGAGCGGATCGATGGGCGGGTTGGTCACCTGGCTGAAGTTCTGGCGGAAGAAGTGGCTGAGCGGCCGATAGCCGTCGCTGAGCACGGCCAGGGGCGTGTCATCGCCCATCGAGCCGATGGCCTCCTTGCCGTCCTCGACCATCGGGGCGAGGACCATTTCCAGGTCCTCCAGGGTCATGCTGGCGGCGGCCTGGCGGCGGACCAGGGCCTCGCCTGCGAGGCCGCGCGGTTCGGGGCCCGGGCCGATGGTGGCCTCGAGGTCGACCATGTTGCCCAGCCATTCGGTGTAGGGATGCTGGGCGGCCAGGCGGTCGACGATGGCCTCCTCGTCGTAGAGTCGCCCCTCGACCAGGTCGATGGCGATCATCCGGCCCGGCGATATGTTCAGCTTACGGATGATCCGGGTCTCGGCGACGCCACACATGCCCGCTTCCGAGCCCATGATGACCAGGCCGTCGTCGGTGTAGGCGACCCGCAGCGGGCGCAGGCCGTTGCGGTCCTTGCCGGCCACGACCCAGCGACCGTCGGTGGCGCAAAGGGCCGCAGGGCCGTCCCACGGCTCCATGACCGCATTGCAGTAGCTGTAGAGCGCCCGATGCTCTGGCTTCATCTGGGCGTCGGACTTGCTGGCCCAGGCTTCCGGAACCAGCAGGGCCTTGGCCATGGGGGCGTCGCGGCCGGCGCGGACGAGGACCTCGAAGGTGTTGTCCAGCGCCGCCGAGTCCGATCCGCTGGCCTGGATCACCGGCTTCACGTCCTCGCCGAACTCGCCGAACGCCTGGGCGGCCATGCGGATCTCATGGCTTTTCATCCAGTTGACGTTGCCCTTCAGCGTGTTGATCTCGCCGTTGTGGGCCAGCATCCGGAACGGCTGGGCCAGCCGCCACTGGGGGAAGGTGTTGGTCGAGTAGCGCTGGTGGAAGATGGCCACGGCCGCCGAGAATCGCTCGTCCCGCAGATCCGGGTAGAAGGCGTCGATGCTCTCGGCCAGGAACATGCCCTTGTAGATCAGCGACCGGGCCGACAGGGAGCAGATGTAGAACTCGTTGATCGCCGAGGCGGCGACCTTCTTTTCGATGCGCTTGCGGCAGAGGTAGAGGGCGCGCTCCAGCGCCTCGCCCTCCATGCCGGCCGGCGGCGACAGCATGATCTGCTCGATCTCGGGCCGGGTGGCGTTGGCCTTCTCGCCGATCACCGAGGTGTTCACCGGCACCTGTCGCCAGCCGTAGATGTAGAAGCCGAAGCGCAGGGCCTCGCTCTCGACGATGGTGCGCGCGGCCTCCTGGGCGCCCAGGTCCGTGCGCGGCAAGAAGACCTGGCCGACGGCGATCGGGCCGGGCCGGAGCTTGTGGCCGGTGTTCTTCACCTGGTGGATGAAGAAGTCCTGCGGCACCGACAGCAGGATGCCGGCGCCGTCGCCGGTCTTGCCGTCGGCGTCGACGGCGCCCCTGTGCCAGACGGCCTTCAGCGCCTTGATGGCCAGCTCGACCACCTCGCGGCGCGGCTTGCCGTCGATGGCGCAGACCAGGCCGACGCCGCAGTTGTCCCGCTCCGACGACGGATCATAGGCATGGCCGTCGATCAGCAGCTGGCGGTTGGCGAGGTAGCGGTCGAGTTCGGTGCTCATGGCGGTCACTCCGCCGCGACCAGGGCCGGGTTCCCGGCCCTGGTCAGCAGGTAGCGGTGAATGGAATCGGCGGCGTCGCGGCCGTCGCGGATGGCCCAGACGACCAGGGACGCGCCGCGGGCGATGTCGCCGGCGGCGAACAGGCCGTCGAGGCTGGCGGCCTGGGTCTTCCGGTCGATCTTCACCGTGCCCCAGCGGCTGACCGACAGATCGGGCTCGGCCAGGGTGACGGGCAGGTCCTCGGGGTCAAAGCCGAGCGCCTTGATCACCAGCTGGGCCGGCAGGTCGAACTCAGAGCCGTCGACGGGTTCCGGCGCGCGACGGCCGGAGCTGTCGGGCGGGCCCAGCCGCATGCGGACGGCGCGGACGCCGCTGACGGCCCCGGCGTCGCCCATCAGGGCCCGGGGGGCGGCCAGCCATTCGAAGACCACGCCCTCTTCCTCGGCATTGGCGACCTCCCGCAGGGAGCCGGGCATATTGGCCTTGTCGCGGCGATAGAGGCAGGTGACCGAGGCCGCGCCCTGGCGGACGGCGGTGCGGACGCAGTCCATGGCCGTGTCGCCGCCGCCGATGACCACAACGTCCCTGCCCTGGGCGTTCAGTACGCCGGACTCGTAGTCGGGAACCTCGTCGCCCAGGCCCTTGCGGTTGGAGGCGATCAGGTAGTCCAGCGCCGCGACCACGCCGCCGGACCCGACGCCGGGGACCTCAAGGTCGCGCGCGGCATAGACGCCGTTGGCCAGCAGCACCGCATCATGCCGCTCACGGAGCTGCGGCAGGGTGGCGTCTCGGCCGACCTCGAAGTTCAGCCGGAAGACGACGCCGCCTTCGGCGAGGCGGCGGGTGCGGCGCTCGACGACGTCCTTCTCCAGCTTGAAGCCGGGAATGCCGTAGATCAGCAGCCCGCCCGCGCGGTCGTGGCGGTCGTAGACCGTGACGGCGTAGCCCTGTTCGCGCAGCATCTCGGCGGCGGCCAGGCCGGCGGGACCGGCGCCGACAATGCCGACCGACTGGCCGCGCTCGGTCAGCGGGACCAGCGGCTTCACCCACCCCTCTTCCCACGCCCGGTCGCTCAGGTACCGCTCGACAGCGCCGATCGTCACCGTGCCGTGGCCGGACTGCTCGATGACGCAATTGCCTTCGCACAGACGGTCCTGCGGACAGATGCGGCCGCAGATCTCGGGCATGTTGTTGGTGGCCTGGGACAGGCCGTAGGCTTCCTCGACCCGCCCGGCGGCGGTCAGGCGCAGCCAGTCGGGGATGTTGTTGTGCAGCGGGCAATGGGTCTGGCAGAAGGGGACGCCGCATTGCGAGCAGCGCGAGGCCTGTTCCGCAGCCCTGGCGTCGATGAAATCGGCATAGATCTCAAGGAAGTCGTGGCTCCGCCCCCCGGCTTCCCGCTTCTCGGGAGTCCGGCGCTCGATGGTCGTGAACTTCAGCATCCGCTCGGCCATGCCGCGCTCCCGCCCTGCTGGAGAAAACCCTGTGTCCACAGCGTGTCTACGGCGCGAGACGCCCGCGAAGAATATGATGGTCAATGAAATTGACCGGAAAGGCGGCCCCACGGGGGCGGCCGCGCCATCGGCAGCGTCGCTACCGTCTCATATAGTCCCACTTGTGGACCTTCTGCCTCATCGGGAGTTTCCGTGAACAGTTTCCTTGCCGCCATCATCCTCGGGCTTGTCGAGGGCCTGACCGAGTTCATCCCGGTGTCGTCGACCGGCCACCTGCTGCTGACCAAGATGGCGCTGGGCCTGACCGATCCGTCCTGGGACAGCTTCATCGTGCTGATCCAGCTGGGCGCGATCCTGGCCGTTGTGGCGCTGTACTTCTCGCGACTTTGGAAGGTGCTGATCGGCCTGCCGACCGATCCCGGGGCGCGTCGGTTCGCGCTGAGCGTGCTGGTCGCCTTCCTGCCGGCGGTGTTCCTGGGCTTCCTGCTCTACGACTTCATCAAGACCGTGCTGTTCGGCAGCCCGGAGATCATCTGCTGGTCGCTGCTGATCGGCGGCTTCGGCCTGCTGGCGCTGGACCGCTGGAGCCCGGCGCCGCGGCACGAGGACGCCATGCAGCTGCCGCTGAAGACCGCGCTTGGGGTGGGGCTGATGCAATGCCTGTCGATGATCCCGGGCGTCTCCCGGTCCGGCGCGACCATCGTCGGCGGGGTGCTGCTGGGCGTCGACAAGCGGGCGGCGGCCGAGTTCAGCTTCTTCCTGGCCATCCCCACCATGATGGGCGCCTTCGCCAAGGATTTCTGGGAAAGCCGCGAAAGCCTGATGGTCGGCGACCACCTGCCGCTGCTGGCGGTCGGGTTCGTCGTCTCGTTCCTGTCAGGCCTGGTGGTGGTGAAGGCGCTGCTCGACTTCGTCAGCAAGCGCGGCCTGTCGCCCTTCGGCTGGTGGCGGATCGTGGTCGGCGGCCTTGGCCTGGCCTGGATCTATCTGGGGTAGGCCGTGGCCGGGGACATACCCTGAAGCGCAGGCCCCCCGTCCGGGTCAGATCGCGCCTTCCGGCGTGGCCGCGTACTGGCCGCCCTTGCGGTAGCGGTAGAGGTAGGTCGGCACGATCGCCTCGACCGCCCGGGGCTCGATGCCCAGCTCGGCCAGGCCCGCCGCCCCCTCGGACACGACATTGTCGGCGCGCAGGCTCTCGACCTGGTCGCTGGTCAGCTGCGGGGGGATGATCGGGACCGCCGCCTGGACATCGCCGATGACGCCCAGGATCTTCGCCGCGAACCAGGGCACCGGAACCAGCAGGCGGGCGCGGCCGGTTTCACGCAGGATGAAGGCCAGCAGATCGCGGAAGCTGTAAACCGTCGGGCCGCCCAGCTCGTAGGTGCGGCCCGCGGCGTCGGAATCGCCGAGCACCTTCGCCACCGCGGCCGCGACGTCGCCGACGAAGACCGGCTGGAAGCGGGTGTGACCGCCGCCGATCAACGGCAGGGCCGGCGAGAAGGTCGTCAGGCCGGCGAAGCGGTTGAAGAAGGCGTCCTCGGCCCCGAAGATGATCGACGGACGCAGGATCACGGCCGAGGGCAGGGCTGCGCGCACGGCGGCCTCCCCGGCGGCCTTGGTGCGGGCGTACTTCGACGGCGAGTCGGCGTCGGCGCCGATGGCCGACATCTGCACGAAGCTCGTGATCCCGCGGGCCGCGGCGGCCTGGGCGATCGCGCCGGCGGCCTCGGCGTGCAGGGTCGCGAAGCCCTGGCGGCCGCTCTCGTAAAGCACCCCGACGAGGTTGACGCAGGCTTCGGCGCCGTCGAGCGCGCGATCCACCGAGGCGGCGTCGCGGATGTTGGCCTGGACGACCTCGATCTGGCCGACGTCGCCGAGCATGCGCAGACGGTAGCCTCGGCCGACGTTGCGGGCGCCGACGCGAACGCGCCAGCCCTGTTTGGCCAGCGACCGGACGACCTGGCGACCGACGAAACCGGTGCCTCCAAAGACGGTGACGAGCCCACGCATGCTGCGGCCTTTGAGTAGAAGCTGGAATGCGCCCGGATAGACGACGCGGCGATCATGCGCAATGCGGCGTTGACGACCCCGAGCGGGCGCCCTAAGAGGCACGCCTTCGCGCCGGTCGGGCTTCCCGACTGGTCAGCGAGCCCAGGTGGCGGAATTGGTAGACGCGCTGGCTTCAGGTGCCAGTGGCTTAACGGCCGTGGAGGTTCGAGTCCTCTCCTGGGCACCACCCTCCTCTTCTATATGATACGTAGAACGAGTGAGGGAGCGGTCCGACTTGGCCAACCATCTGCATGAAGGCGATATCCCGGCGGGCCTGTTCAAGGGCGTGACGTCGGTTGCGGTCGATTCGGAGACCATGGGCCTCTCGCTGACGCGCGACATGCTGTGCGTCGTCCAGATTTCCGCCGGCGACGGCGACGCTCACATCGTCCGCCTCAATCGCCCGGCCTATGACTGCCCCAACCTCAAGGCCCTGCTGACCGATCCGGCGGTGCTGAAGATCTTCCACTTCGGCCGGTTCGACATCGCGATGTTCGAGCGCCACCTCGGGGTGGAGACCGGCCCTGTCTGGTGCACCAAGATCGGCTCGAAGATCGCCCGCACCTATACCGACCGCCACGGCCTCAAGGACGTGGTCAAGGAGCTGGTCGGCGTAGACCTCTCCAAGGCCCAGCAGAGCAGCGACTGGGGCGCGGCCGTCCTGTCGCCCGAGCAGCTGGCCTATGCCGCCTCCGACGTGCTGCATCTGCACGGCGTGAAGGCGAAGCTGGAGACGATGATCGCCCGCGAGGGCCGCACCGCCCTGGCCCAGGCCTGTTTCGACTTCCTTCCCGTCCGCGCCCGGCTGGACCTGGCCGGCTGGGAAGAGACCGACATCTTCGCCCACAGCTAGCGCCCTGTGACCGACGCCGCCCCCCCCGCGCCCAGCATCGACCACCGCGAGGCGGCCTTCGCCCGCTGGCGGACCCGTGAGCGGCTGATCGCGCGGCTGCGGCTGGCCCTGCCGGCGGTTATGGCGCTGATGGTGCTGGGGTTGATCGGCTGGGTGGCGGCCAGCACGCTGCGCGCGCCCAAGGCCCTGCGGATCGAAGACCCGATCATCCGCATGGTCGGGGCCCGCTTCCAGGGCCGCACCGAGGACGGCCGCAGCTTCCTGATCGGCGCCCGCCAGGCGGTGCGCGATGAGCGCGAGGCCAACAGCGTGTCCCTGATCGAACCGATCATGGTGGTCGGCGCCGAGACGCCGACGCCGCGGCGGATCATGGCCCGTCAGGGGACCTATGACGAAAAGACCCGTCTGCTCAGGCTGACCGGAGATGTGCGGATCGACGACGGGGCCGGCAACCGCGTGGCCACCAACGACACCGTCATCGACACCCGGACCGGGCTGGCGGTCGGCCAGAAGGGCATCGAGAGCGACGGTCCCGTGGGACAGGTTTCCGCCGACAGCTACAGCGTCAAGGACAAGGGCGACCGCATCGAGTTTCGAGGCAGGGTTCGCACGCGCGTGAATCCGGAATAAGAACAGGCATGGTCATGTCGAAGTCGCGCCGACCCGGCGTCAGCGGAAAACTCGGATTGGCGGGCGCGGTCGCCGCCGCCACGCTTCTGTTCGCCGGCGGCGCGGCGGCGCAGCTGGACCCGCGCGCGCCGATCGACATCACGGCCGACGCCTCCGAAACCATCCAGAGCCAGTGCCTGTCGAGCTGGACGGGCGCGGTGGAGGCCCTGCAGGGCCGCACCCGGCTGCGCGCAGACCAGGTCAGCCTCTACTCGGCGAAGAAGGGCGACGGCTGCGGCGCGAGCGAACGGATGGAGGCCCGGGGCCAGGTCTATTTCGTGACGCCCGAGCGCACCGTGCGCGCCGACCAGGCCCTGTACCAGTTCACCAGCGAGACCATCACCCTGACCGGCGGCGTCATCGTCATCCAGGGCAAGAGCGTGGTGCGCGGCGACCGCATGGTCATCAACACCCGCACCGGCCAGGCCAGCATGACCTCGTCCGCCACCGGCCGGAACAAGGCGGGCCGTGTGCGGGGCGTCTTCTATCCCAACGAAGCGGCGTCGCGCTGACGTGGCCGCCACGCCGGACCAGCCTTCCGACACGGGACTGGTCGTCGCGGGTCTGACCAAGACCTTCGGCGAGCGTCAGGTCGTGCGCGGCGTCAGCCTGACCCTGGCCCGGGGCGAGGTCTGCGGGCTGCTGGGCCCCAACGGCGCGGGCAAGACCACCTGCTTCTACATGATCACCGGCCTGATCCCCGTCGACCAGGGTTCGATCCTGCTGGACGGCCGCGACATCACCGCCCTGCCCATGTACCAGCGCGCCCGCATGGGCGTCGGCTATCTGCCGCAGGAAGCGTCGATCTTCCGCGGCATGACGGTCGAGGAGAATGTTCTCGCCGTGGTCGAGATGCGCGAGAACGATCCGGACAAGGCTCGGGCCACGACCAGCGCCCTGCTCGAGGAACTGCATATCGGCCACCTGAAGGCTTCCCCGGCGGTGTCGCTGTCGGGCGGCGAACGGCGGCGGGTTGAAATCGCCCGCGCCCTGGCCAGCGAGCCCAGCTTCATGCTGCTGGACGAACCCTTCGCCGGCATCGACCCCCTGGCCATCGCCGACATCCGCGAGGTCATCGGCTACCTGAAGGGTCGGGGCATCGGCATCCTGATCACCGACCACAATGTGCGCGAGACGCTCGACATCATCGACCGCGCCTCGATCATCCATGCGGGCGAGGTGCTGTTCGAGGGCGCGCCGCAGGAGATCGTCGACAACCCCGACGTCCGCCGCGTCTATCTGGGCGACCGGTTCTAGCACTCCGGCCGCGCGCGCATCGCCCGGGGGCGTCTCGCTCTGCAATTTGCATGCCGCTTAAGGGCGGCGTTAACCCTCGGCGTTCGATCCTGACCCCCTGTTCGATTTCAACGACTGGGGGAAGCGCGTGGCGCTCGGTCCAAGACTGGAGCTGAGACAAGGCCAGAGCCTTGTGATCACGCCGCAGCTGCAGCAGGCGATCAAGCTGCTGCAACTGACCAACCTCGAGCTTGAGGCCTATGTCGAGCAGGAGCTCGAGCGCAATCCGCTGCTGCAGCGTGACGACCGCGATTCCGAGCCCGAGGCCGAACCGGTCAAGGCCGAGACCGCCGACTATTCCGTGGACGCCGTGCCCGACGGCGCCGCCCACGCCGATATGGACGCCGGCCCGACCGACCTGTCCCCCGGTGAACGCGACAGCGGCGACGGCGACAGCGGCGGCGACGGCGCGGGCCAGGCCGGCGGTCAGGTCGACTGGTCGCGGGCCGGCAGCGGCGGCTCCTTCGAGGGCGACGACGACATGGAGGGGCGGCTCACCCGGGCCAGGACCCTGGGCGAGCACCTGCACGACCAGCTGGCGGTGGCCCGGCTGACGGAGGCCGAGCGGGTGGTCGCGGCGGTGCTGATCGACGCGGTGGACGACGGCGGCTACCTGCGCGCCGACCTCGAGGAGATCTCGCTGCGGCTCGGCTGCGAGGAGGCGCTGACCCAGAAGGTTCTGGCCGCGCTGCAGGGCTTCGAACCGACCGGAGTCTTCGCCCGGGACGTTCGCGAGTGCCTGGCGCTGCAGCTGAAGGAGCGCAACCGGCTGGATCCGGCCATGGAGGCGCTGCTCGACAATCTGGAGCTGCTCGCCCGCCGGGACCTGGGCGCGTTGCGCAAGGCCTGCGGCGTCGACGACGACGACATCCGCGAGATGATCGCCGAGCTGAAGGCCCTGACGCCCCGCCCGGGCGCGGCCTTCGGCGGCGAGCCGTCCCAGCCGGTGACGCCCGACGTCTTCGTGCGCGAGGGCGCCGGGGGCATGTGGCTGGTCGAGCTGAACACCGACACCCTGCCGCGGGTGCTGGTCGACAAGCGCTACCACGCCCGCATCTCCGGCGGCGCGCGCAGCGAGGCGGACAAGACCTTCGTCTCCGACTGCCTGGCCAGCGCCAACTGGCTGGTGAAGAGCCTGGACCAGCGGGCGCGCACCATCCTGAAGGTGTCCAGCGAGATCGTCCGCCAGCAGGACGGCTTCCTGGCCTACGGCGTCGAGCACCTCCGCCCGCTGAACCTGAAGACCGTCGCCGACGCCATCGGCATGCACGAGAGCACCGTGAGCCGGGTGACCTCGAACAAGTACATCGCCACCCCGCGCGGGATGTTCGAGCTGAAGTTCTTCTTCACCTCCTCGATCGCCTCTTCCTCGGGCGGCGAAGCCCACTCGGCCGAGAGCGTGCGCCACAAGATCCGCCAGCTGATCGACGCCGAGAACGCCGACACCGACGTGCATTCCGACGACGCCATCGTCGACATCCTCAAGGAAGCCGGGGTCGACATCGCGCGCCGCACGGTGGCCAAGTACCGCGAGGCGATGCGCATCCCGTCCTCGGTCGAACGTCGCCGCATGTTGCGGGCGGCGGTCTGATATCCCACCTCGAGCGTCAGGACCCTCCGGTCCGGAGCCCGCCATGGAAACGCCCGAGCGCCGGCGACCGCTGTCGGCGATCCTGCTCGAGATCTGTGACGACCCTGATCCCACGGTCACGGTCGGCGAGATCGTGCATCGCTTCGGGCGCCGGGCGTTCGGGGCGCTGCTGTTCTTCTTCTCGGCTCCGAACTGGCTGCCCCTGCCCCCGGGGTCCTCGACCTTCCTGGCCCTGCCGCTCGTACTCCTGACGCCGCAGGTGGCCTGGGGTGTCCAGGGGCCGTGGCTGCCGCGCTTCATCGACGCCCGCGCAATGCGGCGGCAGGACCTGGCGGCGGGGGTCCGCAAGCTCGCCCCGACACTGCAGCGGATCGAGCGGGTGTCGCGACCGCGGCTGCCCTGGCTGTTCGGCCCCGTCGGAGACCGCATGATCGGCCTGACCTGTTTCCTGCTGTCGCTGGTGCTGCTGCTGCCCATCCCGCTGGGCAATATGGCCCCGGCCGCCGCCATCGGCGCCTTCGGCCTGGCGATGGTCCAGCGCGACGGCGTCCTGGCCCTGATCGGCTACGGGATCACGGCCCTGAGCGGCGCGTTGCTGGTCATCGGCGGCGGCGCCGCCCTCTTCGCCCTGCGCGAGCTGCTCAGGTGGCTGGCGATCACCTGACGGGCGTCGCTCACGAAACGGCGAGCACCCGCTCGAACGCTTGACACCCTTTGCCGTCAGGCGCGTTCTTGTCGGTATGCAAGTCCACGTCTCCGGCAAACATGTCGACGTCGGCGAAGCCCTGCGAGAGCGGGTTTCGGACGAACTGAACACCACCATCGGCAAGTATTTCGACCGCGGCGGCGCCGCGGATGTCGTGGTGACCAAGGATGGCTACGAGTTCCGGGTGGACTGCGCCGTCACCCTGGCGTCCGGCCAGCATCTGCGAAGTCACGGGCTGGGCGGCGACGCCCACGCGGCCTTCGACGCCGCCCTGGGCAAGATCGCCACCCGCGTGCGCCGCTACAAGAACCGGTTGCGAAGCCACACCGCCCAGGCCACGGCCCGGCAGGCGGAGACGGCGGCGGCCTTCGTGCTGAAGTCGCCGGCCGAAGACGATGTCGACGACTGGCAGTCGGAAGACCACGCCCCGCCGGCGGCCATGGTGATCGCCGAGACCGAGGAGGTCCTCAAGACGATGACCGTTTCGATGGCGGTCATGGAGTTGGACTTGACCGAATCCCGCACAATCGTGTTCAGGAACGCGGCCCACGGCGGTTTGTCCGTGGTGTATCGCCGGCCGGATGGAAACATCGGCTGGATCGATCCAGAGCGGACCAAGTCACACAACGGCAATGGAAAGCGGGCAAACGCCTGAACGGCGACGCTCGCTTCCCGTGAGCCGACCCGAAGATTGCGAGCGTCAGGCGTGATGAATATCGGAGACCTTCTGGAGCCGCGGGCGATCGCACCGCGAGCCGGAGGCGGCAGCAAGCGTCAGGTCCTGTCGGTGATCGCCGATATCGCCGCCCGCAACTACGGTCTCGACGCCGAGGTGGTGCTGGACGCCTTGCTGGAGCGCGAGGCGGCCGGTTCCACCGGCGTCGGCCACGGCGTCGCCCTGCCCCATGCCCGTCTCGCCGGACTTGATCGCATGCGCGCGGTTTTCCTGCGTCTGGAACAGCCGACCAGCTTCGAGGCCGTGGACGACCAGCCGGTCGACCTGGTCCTGGCGCTGTTCGCCCCGACGGACGCCAATATCGAGCACCTGCGGGCCCTGGCGCGCGTCTCGCGTCTGCTGCGGCAGGGCGAGCTTCGCCAGCAGCTGCGTCAGGCCCGCACGCCGGATGCGATCCTGTCGCTGCTGAGCCGCGAGGCCCAGCCGTCGGCGGCCTGAAGCCGTCGCGGAGCCCTGAAGCCGTCGCGGAGCGCGGCAGGCGGCGCCGGGACAGCGCCGCCGCCCGAACGGGCTGAAATCCAGCCCTAGTGGACCGAAACCGGGGCCAGTTCGTGAGCCAGGGCCGCGGCGACGGCAGAGTCGCGGTCGGTCATCACGGCGAGACGTTCGCCGTCGGCGCGGTGCACCGCATAGAGGGTCTGGCCGGGTTCGAGCGTGAAGCCGTCAAGGCGCCCCTTGGGCGCCTCGGCCAGGACCTGGGCGGCGCTCACCGGGCGCACATACACCAGGTCCGGGGCGCCGAGGGCGGCGAAAGCTTCTTTGGTCATCAGGAATTGGGGCGTCATAAGACCACCTCCTTCATCAACTCAACGCGGTCGCATGCCGACGGTTCAGCCGGCGCGCGATCTTTCGGGCAGTGCGGTTTCTAGTCCGCCGTGCGGATCGGGATCCGCTGGACAAGTCGCTCGGGCTGCGGGCGCGCCAGATCGATGTGTAGCAGGCCGTGCTCGAGCAGGGCCGCCTCCACCACCATCCCGTCGGCCAGCACGAAGGCGCGAACAAAGCCCCGGGCCGCGATCCCCCGGTGCAGGAAGGCGCGCTCGCCGGCTTCGGCGGTCTCGCCCCGACGACCGGTGACGGTGAGCTGGTTGCCCTCGACCGTGATTTCGAGCTGGTCAGGCGCGAACCCCGCCACGGCCAGGGTGATGCGGACGCCACCGTCTTCGTGCGCCTCGACATTGTAGGGGGGATAGCTCTCGCCGGCGGCCTTGGCCGCGCGCTCGATCAGGGCCCGCGTATGATCAAAGCCCAGCAGGAAGGGGCTGTCGAAGAGCAGGGGTCGTGTCGTCATCGTAACCGTCGGAGTCCTCGTTCAAGCGACTCGCCGCACCGGCCGGCCCCCGAAAGGCGCCCGCCGTGCGGCCTGTATCCAAGGTGGAGATTGGCCGTCGCCGCCGCAAGAGCCCCGCGACGCGCGACCGTGGCGCGCCGCCGCCGGCAACCCTCACCGAAGGGTTGAATTTTTCCCCAATCGGCGTTAACCCTACGGCATTCAGGAAGGAAATTCCTCCGGTTAGCGGGCGAATGGATCTTTCTGCCAATCGGCCGCAACGTCGGCCCTCGCCGCGCCTGTCGGGGCGAGACCCGAGCCCCCGCCTCGAGACGAGGGCCGGACCCAAAGTCGAAGGAAACGCACCATGGCCCTGGCCCTCAATGAGTTCGAGTCCCCTGAAGGCGGAACACGTGACCGACTGTCCCGCACGCTGGCTGTCGCCGGCGCCATCTACGGCCTGATGGCCGCCATCACCGGCGCGGTGGCCGTCGCCGGCATGTTCGGCCTTGCCGGCCTTGCCGTCGATCCGGCCGCCGCCGCGCCGGCCCAGATGCTGGGCCTGCCGTGGAGCCTCGCCGCCGGCGCGGTCGGCGATCAGCCGGTCGCCAACCTGGCGATCACCCTGGGCGCGCTGCTGGCCAACCTGGTTGTGCTGCTGGCGGGAGCGCGGCTGGTCCGGGGGCGGACGGCTCGCGCCTGACGTCTTTCGTCAGGACCCTGAAATGGCAAAGGCCGCCCGGTTTACCGGGCGGCCTTTGTTGGTGGAGCTAAGCGGAGTCGAACCGCTGACCTCTTGAATGCCATTCAAGCGCTCTACCAGCTGAGCTATAGCCCCGAAAAGTCCGGGTTGTCGCGACCGGTTGCCCGGGGCGAGGGCGCGACTTCTATGCCGTGATCCCTCGCCGATCAAGGCCCCGCGCCGGTATTTTTTGCGGGGCCTCTCCGGAGCCTGTTCTAGCGGTCGTCGGCGTCGTCTTCGCCGGGCAGGCCGTCGATTTCGTCCTCGGGGAAGTCGTCCTCGTCCTCGTCCTCGAGGAAGGGCACATCCTCGTCGGCGTCGTCGGCGAGATCCTCGTCCACGGCGAAGTCGACACCGAGGTCGTCGGCGGCCGGCGCCGGGGTCACGCCTTCGACGTCGCCGTCATCGTCGTCGGTCTCGATCGGCTCGACCGCGGCCTCGTCGTCGATTTCCGGCGTCTGATCGGGCTCTTCCTCGAAGCCGTCGGCGTCGGGGTCGGGCGTCTTGACCTCCTTCTCGGGCTCGTCCTCGTAGTCCGGCGTCGACGACCGGGCGCGAACGCGGCGGTTACGCAGCGCTTCTTCCGGGTCGAAGGTTTCGCCGCACTTGGGGCAGACGGCCGGGCGGCGGCCAAGGTCATAGAATTTGGACGAACAGGTGGGGCAGATCTGTTTTGCGCCCAGTTCGGGATTTGCCAAGGGGCGATATCCTCTGAAGGGTCTTGCGAAAGCGGCGGCTCCCTTGCCACGCGGCGGGGTCGCTGTCAAAAGCAAAACCCCTTGTTTCCCCCGACCTTTCCCGGAGTTTCGCCCGGCATGACCACCGCCGTGCTCACGGCCCGCCCCGGCGCGGCGCTGCGGGGATGCCTTCGCGTCCCCGGCGACAAGTCGATTTCACACCGCGCCCTGATCCTCGGCGCCCTGGCGACCGGCCGCACCACCGTGACCGGACTGCTGGAGGGCGAAGACGTCCTGGCGACCGCCCGGGCCATGCAGGCCTTCGGCGCGGACGTGGTCCGTACCGGCGAGGGCGCCTGGACAATGGACGGCAAGGGCGGCTTTTCGGAGCCCGCCGACGTCATCGACTGCGGCAACGCCGGCACCGGGGTGCGGCTGATCATGGGGGCCATGGCGGCCTTCGACATCGTGGCGACCTTCACCGGCGACGGCTCCTTGCGGAAGCGGCCGATGGGGCGGGTGCTGGAACCGCTCGGCCGGATGGGCGCGACCTGGATCGCCCGCGAGGGCGGCCGCCTGCCGCTGACCCTCAAGGGCGGCGGACTGTCGGCCCTGACCTACACCCTGCCGATGGCCTCGGCCCAGGTGAAGTCGGCGGTGCTGCTGGCCGGGCTTGGCGCGACCGGGCCGGTCGAGGTGACGGAACCGGAACCGACGCGCGACCACACGGAGCGGATGCTCAAGGCTTTCGGCGCAGAGCTGACCGTCGCCGACCACAATGACCGCCGGGTGGTGACACTTCAGCCCGGCGCCCGCCTGACGGGCAGCGTCGTCGCCGTGCCGGCCGACCCGTCCTCGGCTGCCTTCCCGATCGTGGCGGCGCTGGTAACACCGGGCTCGGAGGTGACGGTCGAGGGGGTGATGCTGAACCCGCTGCGCACCGGCCTGTTCGACACCCTGCGCGAGATGGGCGCGGACCTGACGATCACCAACCGCCGGGACGCCAGCGGCGAGGAGGTCGGCGACATCACGGCCCGGCACTCGGCGCTGCAGGGCGTGATAGTGCCGCCGGGCCGCGCGCCCAGCATGATCGACGAGTATCCGATCCTGGCCGTCGCCGCCGCCTTCGCTGCCGGCGACACGGTGATGCGCGGCATCGGCGAGATGCGGGTCAAGGAGAGCGACCGCATCGCCCTGATGGCGGCGGGGCTGGAAGCCTGCGGCGTCGACGTCGAGGAGGAGCCCGAAGGCTTCATCGTCCACGGGACAGGCGCCGCCCCGCGTGGCGGCGCGCTGGTCGAGACCCACGGCGACCATCGCATCGCCATGAGCCACCTGATCCTCGGCCTGGCGGCACGCGAGCCGGTGCGCGTCGACGAGCCCGGCATGATCGCCACCAGCTTCCCCACCTTCGCCGGCCTGATGCGCGGGCTGGGTGGCGACATCTCGGAGGGCTGAGGCTTGGGGTTCGTCATCGCCGTCGACGGCCCGGCGGCGTCCGGCAAGGGCACCATCGCCGTGAAGCTGGGCGCGCTCTACGGCTATCCGGTGCTCGATTCCGGCCTGCTCTACCGCGCCGTCGGGGTGAAGGTGCTGGAGCGCGGCCAGGACCTGGGCGACCCCGCGGCGGCGCTGGCGGCGGCGGCGACGCTCGACCCGGCCGAGCTCGAGCGGCCCGAGGTGCGAACCCGCCGGGCCGGCGAGGCGGCCAGCCGCGTCGCCGTCTACCCGGCCGTCCGCGATGCGCTGCGCGACTTCCAGCTGGACTTCGCGGCGCGGGAGCCCGGCGCGGTCATAGATGGTCGCGACATCGGCACCGTCATCGCCCCGCACGCCCCCGCCAAGCTCTATGTCACCGCCACGCCGGAAACCCGCGCGCAGCGTCGGTGGAAGCAGCTGACCGGCCAGGGCGAGGCGGTCAGCTTCGAGGATATCCTCGCCGACATCCGGGTGCGCGACGAACGCGACAGCGCCCGCGCCGACTCGCCGATGACCATGGCCGCCGACGCGGTCTTGCTCGACACCACCGAAATGACTATAGACGCGGCCTTCGATGCGGCCCGCCGCATCGTCGAGACGGCGCGCAGCCGGTGGGAAACCGCCAGGGGCTAATCCAACGCGCCGGACCTCGATGGCCGCGGGCGCAAAATCTCCAGAAAACCCAGGAACGCCCGGACTCCGTGGCAATCCCGCCCCATGGCGCGTTCCGCCAGCAGAAATGACCTGAACACCTATGGCCGACGATCTCAGCCTCAACCCCACTCGCGACGACTTCGAAGCGCTCCTCAACGACTCCATGGGCGGCGCCGGCGGCGATTTCGCCGAAGGCACCGTCATCAAGGGTCTCGTTGTCGGGATCGAAAAGGACTTCGCCATTGTCGACGTCGGTCTGAAGACCGAAGGCCGCATCCTGATCAAGGAATTCGGCGTCGATGAAAACGGCAAGCCCACGCTGAAGATCGGCGACTCCGTCGAAGTCTTCCTCGAGCGCCTCGAGAACGCCCTGGGCGAAGCGGTGCTGAGCCGTGAGAAGGCCAAGCGCGAAGAAGCCTGGACCCGCCTGGAAGTCGTGTTCGCCGATGGCCAGCCGGTCATGGGCTCGATCGTCGGCCGCGTGAAGGGCGGCTTCACCGTCGACCTCGGCGGCGCCAGCGCCTTCCTGCCGGGCTCGCAGGTCGACATCCGTCCGGTCCGCGACGTCGGTCCGCTGATGGGCAAGGAACAGCCCTTCGCCATCCTCAAGATGGACCGTCCGCGCGGCAACATCGTCGTCTCGCGTCGCGCCATCCTGGAAGAAGCCCGCGCCGAACAGCGCACCGAGCTGGTCAGCCAGCTGCTCGAGGGCGAAGTCCGCGAAGGCGTGGTCAAGAACATCACCGACTACGGTGCGTTCGTGGACCTCGGCGGCATCGACGGCCTGCTGCACGTCACCGACATGAGCTGGAAGCGCGTCTCGCACCCGTCGCAGGTGCTCGCCGTCGGCGACACGGTGAAGGTGCAGATCATCAAGATCAACCCGGACACCCAGCGCATCAGCCTCGGCATGAAGCAGCTGCAGTCCGATCCCTGGGACGGCGTCGAAGCCAAGTACCCGGTCGGCGCCAAGTACACCGGCCGCATCACCAACATCACCGACTACGGCGCGTTCGTTGAGCTGGAAGCCGGCGTTGAAGGCCTGGTCCACGTCTCGGAAATGTCCTGGACCAAGAAGAACGTCCACCCGGGCAAGATCGTCTCCACCTCGCAGGAAGTGGACGTCATCGTCCTCGACGTCGACAGCTCCAAGCGCCGCGTTTCGCTCGGCCTGAAGCAGGCGGCGGCCAACCCTTGGGAAGCCTTCCTGTCCACGCACCCGATCGGCTCGACCGTCGAGGGCGAAGTCAAGAACGCCACCGAGTTCGGCCTGTTCGTCGGCCTGGACGGCGACATCGACGGCATGGTCCACCTCTCCGACCTGGACTGGAACGTCCCCGGCGAAGAAGCCATGGCGAAGTTCAAGAAGGGCGACATGGTCAAGGCCAAGGTCCTGGACGTCGACGTCGAGAAGGAACGCATCAGCCTGGGCGTCAAGCAACTGGCCGGCGATCCGATGACGGGCGACACCTTCCGCAAGGGCCAGACGGTCACCGTCACGGTCACGGAAATCACCACCGGCGGCATCGAAGTGAAGTTCGGTGACGACGACGCCCCCATGACCGCCTTCATCCGCAAGTCGGACCTGTCGCGCGACCGCAACGAGCAGCGCCCCGAGCGTTTCTCGGTCGGTGACCGCATGGACGCCCAGATCACGAACATCGACAAGGCCGCCCGTCGGGTGTCCGTCTCGGTCAAGTCGCTGGAAATGGCCGAAGAGAAGGAAGCCATCGAGCAGTTCGGGTCGTCTGACTCGGGCGCCTCGCTGGGCGACATTCTCGGCGCGGCCCTGCGCGAGCGGGCTTCGAAGGACTAGGCTTCACGCCTCACGGCGGAAGACGGATGCGGCGGCCGGGGACATCCCCGGCCGCCGTTTTCGTTCCGGCGGTCGGTCGGCGACAGCTGGCAGGTTAACCACGGCTGACCACGACGGCGCCGACAACCTCTTGAAGACTCACGGATGATTGGGCAAAGGTCGGGCCGCCGACGCCCGGGGGGCCCCATGATCAAGTCCGAGCTCATCGCGAGGCTCGCCCACGAGAACCCGCACCTGACCCAGCGCGATATCGAGCGCGTGGTCGGTGTGATCCTCGACCGGATGACCGAGGCCCTCGAGGGCGGCGGCCGGGTCGAGCTGCGCGGCTTCGGCGCCTTCTCCGTCAGGTCGCGTCCCGCCCGGGCCGGTCGCAACCCGCGCACGGGCGAGCCGGTGTCGGTCAAGGGCAAGCATGTGCCGTTCTTCAAGAGCGGCAAGGAACTGCGCGAGCGCCTCAACGCCGACTGAGCTTGACCGCATGGTCAGGTCACGGAAGGCTGGCCCGCGCGTCAGAAGCAGGAGCCGGCCATGAGCGTCGTCAAGGAATTCCGGGAATTCATCGCCCGCGGCAACGTCGTGGACCTCGCCGTCGGCGTGGTCATCGGGGGCGCCTTCGGGGCCATCGTCAAAAGTCTGGTCGAGCAGGTGGTCATGCCGCCGATCGGCTGGCTGATGGGCGGGGTCGACTTCAGCGATCTCAAGCTGGCCCTGCCGGCCAACCCCATGACCCCGGACGCCGAGCCGGTGCTGGTGCTCTACGGCGCCTTCATCAACACCATCATCCAGTTCCTGATCGTCGCCGCCGCGGTCTTCCTGCTGGTCAAGGTGATCAACAGCCTGCGCCGCCAGCAGGCCGCTGACCCGGCCCCGCCCGAAGAGGCCGCCCCGACGCCGTCCGAAGCCCTGCTGACCGAGATCCGCGACCTGCTGAAGGCGCAGCAGGCGGTCGCCGCGCCCGAGCCGAAGCTCACGCCCGTCGCGGCAAAGAAGACGCCGCCGCGCAAGTCCACGTGACCGCCGGCGCCAAGATCTGCGGCCTGTCGACGCCGGAAGCGGTCAAGGCGGCCGTCGACGGGCGGGCGGCCTTCATCGGCTTCCTGTTCTTCGAGAAGAGCCCGCGCAACATCGCGCCGGACGCCGCCGCCCGGCTGGTTCCGCCGGCCCGGGCCGCCAACGTGCCGGCGGTGGCGGTCACGGTCGATCCCGACGACGCGCTGCTCGACCGGCTGATGGCCACCCTGCGCCCGGAGTTCATCCAGCTGCACGGAAAGGAGACGCCGGCGCGAACCCGCGAAATCGGCCAGCGGACCGGCGCCGGGATCATCAAGGTCCTCCACGTCTCGACGGCCTCCGACATCGACGCGGCCCGCGCCTATGAGAGCGTGGTCGACCACCTGATGTTCGAGGCCCGCCCGCCGGAGGGCTCGGCCCTGCCCGGCGGGGTAGGCGCGAGGTTCGACTGGACCCTGCTGGCTGGACGTCGCTTCGCGCGGCCCTACCTCCTCGCCGGAGGGCTTGATCCCTGGAACGTGTCCGAAGCCCTGCAACAGTCCGGCGCGCCGCTGGTGGACGTTTCCTCTGGCGTGGAGCGCGGGCCGGGGATAAAGGACCCGCTCCTGATTTCGGCCTTTCTTGAAGCGGTTCGCCGCGCCTGAAGCTTCTGGATCCATGAACGCCCCAGCCAAACCCAACGACTGGTCCGCCCATCCGGACGAACGTGGCCGGTTCGGCGATTTCGGGGGACGCTACGTTCCCGAGACGTTGATGCCGCTGGTTCTGGAGCTGGGGCAGGCCTACGCCGCCGCCAAGGCCGACCCGGCCTACCAGGCCGAACTGACCGCCTTCAACAAGAACTACACCGGCCGGCCGAGCCCGCTGTATTTCGCCGAGCGCCTGACCGAGCATTTCGGCGGCGCGCGCATCTGGTTCAAGCGGGACGAGCTGAACCACACCGGCTCGCACAAGATCAACAACGCCCTCGGCCAGATCATGCTGGCCCGCCGCATGGGCAAGACCCGGATCATCGCCGAGACCGGCGCCGGGCAGCACGGCGTGGCCACGGCCACGGTCTGCGCCCGCTTCGGCCTGCCCTGCGTCGTCTACATGGGCGCGCTGGATGTCGAGCGGCAGAAGCCGAATGTCTTCCGCATGAACCTGCTGGGGGCCGAGGTGCGGCCCGTCACCTCCGGGACCGGCACGCTCAAGGACGCCATGAACGAGGCGATGCGCGACTGGGTGACCAACGTCGCCGACACCTACTACCTGATCGGCACGGCCGCCGGCCCGCACCCCTATCCGGCCATGGTCCGTGACTTCCAGAGCATCATCGGGACCGAGGCCCGGGCCCAGATCCTCGAGGCCGAGGGCCGGCTGCCCGACGCGCTGGTCGCCTGCATCGGCGGCGGCAGCAACGCCATCGGCCTGTTCCACCCCTTCCTGGCCGACGAGAGCGTCCGCCTGATCGGGGTGGAGGCGGCCGGCCACGGCATCGCCAGCGGCCTGCACGCCGCCTCGCTGACCGGCGGACGGCCGGGCGTGCTGCACGGCAACAAGACCTACCTGCTGCAGGACGACGACGGCCAGATCATCGACGCCCACTCCATCTCGGCCGGGCTCGACTATCCGGGCATCGGGCCGGAGCACAGTTTCCTGCACGAGGCCGGCCGGGCCCAGTACCTGTCGGCGACCGACGACGAGGCGCTGGCCGCCTTCAAGCTCTGCGCCGAACTGGAAGGCATCATCCCGGCGCTCGAACCTGCCCACGCCCTGGCCCGGGTCGGCGACCTGGCCCGCGAGCTGGGCAAGGACGGGATCATCGTGATGAACATGTGCGGACGGGGCGACAAGGACATCTTCACCGTCGCCGAAGCCCTCGGACGGAAGCTTTGACCAAGGATCGTATCGACCGGCGCTTCGCGGCCCTCGCCGCCGAAGGGCGCGCCGCCTTCATCGCCTACATGGTGGCGGGCGACCCGGGCCTCGAAATCTCCCAGGCCATCCTCGAGGGGCTTCCGGCCGCCGGGGCCGACCTGATCGAGGTGGGCTTTCCCTTCTCCGACCCGATGGCCGAGGGGCCCTCGATCCAGCTGGGCTCGCAGCGGGCGCTGAAGGCCGGCATGACCCTGCAGGGCACGCTGGACATGGTCGCCGCCTTCCGGGCGAAGGACCAGGACACCCCGATCATCCTGATGGGCTACCTCAACCCGGTGCTGAACCGCGGCTTTGACCGGTTCGCGGCCGACGCGGCGGCGGCCGGGGTCGACGGCCTGATCGTCGTCGACTGTCCGCCGGAAGAGTCCGACCCGCTGGCCGATGCGCTCGACGCCAACGGCGTGGCGCTGATCCGGCTGGCCACCCCCACGACCGACGACAGGCGGCTGCCGGCCGTGATGCGGCGCACCTCGGGCTTCGTCTACTACGTCTCCGTGGCCGGGGTGACCGGTGTGAAGGAGGCTGACGCCGGCGCCGTGGCACAGCCCGTGCAGAGACTGCGTGCGGCCTCGGGCCTGCCGGTCGCCGTGGGATTCGGCATCCGGACCCCCGAACGGGCCGCGGAAGTGGCGCGCGTCGCCGACGCGGCGGTGGTCGGTTCGGCCCTCGTCGATGAAATCGCGGGCGCCCTGGAAGCGGGAACGAACGAAAACGTGACTGAAAGAGTTCTTTCCAAGGCGACCGCTCTGGCTGAGGCTGTGCGCTCGGCGCGAGTCAGGGACGCTTGAAGCGATGGCCATGGCTGACCCAAAGAACGACAAACCGACCCGGGGCGGCGCACGGGAGCGCCAGGGCTGGCTGTCGCGTATCGCACCCGGCGTGCGCGGGGCCTTCGTCAAGCGCGAGACGCCCGAGAACCTCTGGGTAAAGTGCCCCGACACCGGGGAGATGATCTACCGGCCCGACCTCGAGGCCGCCTGGTGGGTCACCCCCGCCGGCCGCCACATGCGGATCGGGCCGGAGCTGCGCTTCAAATACACCTTCGACGACGGCGCCTATGACGTGCTGCCGACCCCCGCGGTGGTCGAGGATCCGCTGAAGTTCAGCGACGGCAAGCCCTACAAGGAGCGGCTGGCGGCGGCCCGCAAGGCCACCGGCGAGCAGGACGCGGTGGCCCTGGCCGCCGGCGCCATTGGCGGCACGCCCGCCGTGGTCATGGTTCAGGACTTCGCCTTCATGGGCGGCTCCCTGGGCATGGCGGCGGGCGAGGCCTTCATCGCCGGGGCCCGCGCCGCGATCGACCGCCAGTCCCCGTTCGTCGCCTTCACCGCCGCCGGCGGCGCGCGGATGCAGGAAGGCACCCTGTCCCTGATGCAGATGGCCCGCAGCACCCTGGCGATCCAGGAGTTGAAGGCGGCCCGCCTGCCCTACATCGTGGTGCTGACCGACCCGACGACGGGCGGCGTGACCGCCAGCTACGCCATGCTGGGCGACATCCACCTGGCCGAGCCGGGCGCCCTGATCGGCTTCGCCGGCCAGCGCGTCATCGAGCAGACCATCCGCGAGACCCTGCCGCCGGGCTTCCAGCGCGCCGAGTTCCTGGTGGAAAAGGGCATGGTCGACCGCGTCACCCCACGCCACGAGCTGCCGATGGTGCTGGGCTCGATCCTGAAGACCCTGATGATGGGCCGCGACGGGCTGAAGGCAGCTTAGTCACTGCGTGATTCGACACGCGCTTCGCGCGGCTCACCATGACGGGATTTGTAGCGCCCCACACCGGATCATCCTGAGCAGCGCTCGCAGGGCGCGTGTCGAAGGACGCACATGAGCGACCATCTCCGAGCCCACGACGCCGCGCTTGAGCGTTTGCGGGCCCTGCATCCGAAGCTGATCGACCTGTCGCTGGGCCGCATGCGGCGGCTGTGCGCGGCCCTGGGCGATCCGCAGCGGCGACTGCCGCCGGTGGTCCATGTGGCCGGGACCAACGGCAAGGGCTCCACCGTCGCCGTTCTGCGCGCCATCGCCGAGGCGGCGGGCCTGCGCGTTCACGTCTTCACCTCGCCGCATCTGGTGCGGTTCGCTGAACGCATCCGTCTGGCCGGCACCCTGATCACCGACGAGCACCTGGCCGCTGTGCTCGAGCATATCGAGGCGGTCAACGCCGGCGAGCCGATCACCTTCTTCGAGATCACCACCGCCGCCGCCCTGCAGGCGTTCAGCGAGGTCGAGGCCGATCTCTGCCTGCTGGAGGTGGGCCTGGGCGGC
>JAIYCQ010000028.1 GCA_027487945.1 Caulobacteraceae bacterium | reverse complement strand
TGCGGCGCGGAGCGAAGGCGGCGTGACGTTTCTCTCCCGTTCGGGAGAGGGGGACGGTAGCCCCTTCACCGCACTTGGCTGACGCTACGCGAGGGGCGTAAGGGGTTTTCAGGGAGAGACCCATGAAGCTCGATTCAAGCATTTCAGCCGTCGTCACCGGCGGCGCTTCAGGCCTCGGCGCGGCCACGGCGCGCCGGCTGGCCGCCGACGGCGTCAAGGTCGCCATCTTCGACCTCAACGAGGAGCTGGGCGAGGCCCTGGCGAAGGAACTGGGCGGCGTATTCTGCAAGGTCAACGTCGCCTCCAGCGAGGAGGTCGACGCCGGCTTCGCCAAGGCCCGCGCGGCCATCGGCCAGGAGCGGATCCTGGTCAACTGCGCCGGCGTCGGCGGCGGCGCCAAGACCGTGTCGCGCGACAAGCAGACCGGGGAGATCAAGGAATACCCGCTCGACAACTTCGAACGGATCATCGGCATCAACCTGATCGGCACCTTCCGCTGCATCACCAAGAGCGCGGCCGGCATGCTGACGCTTGACCTGACCGAGGAGGGCGAGCGCGGCGCGATCGTCAACACCGCCTCGGTCGCGGCCGAGGACGGCCAGATCGGTCAGGTCGCCTACACCGCATCCAAGGCCGGCATCGTCGGCATGACCCTGGTCATCGCCCGCGATCTGGCCAGCGAGTCGATCCGCGTGAACACCATCCTGCCGGGCATCTTCGACACCCCGCTGCTGGGCCGCGCGCCCGAGCATGTGAAGGCCGGCCTGGCCGCCCAGGTGCCCAACCCGCGCCGGCTCGGCCTGCCCGAGGAGTACGCCCACCTGGCGCACACCATGATCACCAACGGTTACTTCAACGGCGAGGACGTCCGTCTCGACGGCGCCATTCGCATGACCCCCCGCTGACCGCCAAAAGCGACCGGCCAAAGCAGAAGACGCAAGGAAACTCCGACATGAGCGAAGCCTGGATCATCGACGCCGTCCGCACCCCGCGGGGCATCGGCAAGTACGGCAAGGGCGCCCTTTCCGAAATGCACCCCCAGCAGCTGGGCGCCTCGGTGCTCAAGGCGCTGGCCGAGCGCAACAAGATCAACACCGCCGAAGTCGACGACGTGATCTGGGGCACCAGCTCGCAGCGCGGCCCGGCCGCGGGCGATCTGGGCCGCATGTCGGCGCTGGACGCCGGCTATGACATCCGCTCCAGCGGCGTCACCCTGGACCGCTTCTGCGGCTCGGGCATCACCACCGTGAACTTCGCCGCCTCGACCATCATGGCCGGCATGTCCGACATGGTCGTGGCCGGCGGCTGCGAAATGATGTCGATGCCCAACCGCCGCTCGCCGGAAGACGGCCCGGTGACCATGGACCAGGGCAACCTGCGCCTGCGCGCCCGGCACCCGCAGTCGCACCAGGGCATCTGCGCCGACGCCATCGCCACGCTGGAAGGCATCGACCGTGAAGCCCTCGACGCCCTGGCCCTCGTCAGCCAGCAGCGCGCCGCGGTGGCCATCGCCGAGAACCGCTTCGCCAAGAGCCTGATCCCCGTCTACAAGGAAGACGGAACCTTGGCCCTCGACCACGAGGAGTTCCCCCGTCCGCAGACGACCGCTGAAGGCCTCGCCTCGCTGAAGCCGTCGTTCGAAGCCATGGCCGACGTTCCGCTGGACAAGGACGGCACCACCTTCCGCAAGCTGATCCTGGCCGTCTATCCGGACCTGGAGATGAAGTTCTTCCACCACGCCGGCAACAGCTCGGGCGTCGTGGACGGCGCCGCGGCTCTGCTGCTGGCCTCGCCGACCTATGCCAAGGCCAACGGCCTGACCCCGCGCGCCCGCGTGGTGGCCATGGCCAACATGGGGGACAGCCCCACGCTGATGCTCAACGCCCCGGTCCCGGCGGCCCGCAAGGTCCTGGCCAAGGCCGGCCTGACGGTCGACGACATCGACCTGTGGGAAATCAACGAAGCCTTCGCCGTGGTGGCCGAGAAGTTCATCCGCGACCTGGGCCTCGACCGCAGCAAGGTCAACGTCAACGGCGGCGCCATGGCGCTGGGCCACCCGATCGGCGCCACCGGCTCGATCCTGATCGGCACCATGGTCGACGAACTGGAACGTACCGGCAAGAAGCGCGGCCTGATCACCATGTGCGCCGCCGGCGGCATGGCTCCGGCCATCATCGTCGAGCGCATGTAGTCAGCGCTCGACTGACCTGAGTTGAGAGAGGCCGTCGGCGCGAGAGCGTCGGCGGCCTTTTCTTTCGAGGGTGCGACTCCGCTGGAGGTGGTGAGCCTGAACCAGGAGAGCGGACCTTCCATGACCGTTCCAAGAACTCCCCCCTCTCCGGCGTCGCCTGAATTGACACCGCGCCCCGGTTGGCCGGAAGTAGGCGCCGGAGGGCCCATGGCCGAGCGGAGCGCGGAGATCGTCTGGCTGTTGCTCGGCGGCTATCTGGCCGTCGGCTTGCTGGTCGCCGGGCTGACGCTGCTGTTTGGCCTGCGTCGGCTGGAGCCCGGGGCGTCTGCAATGCCGCTGGCCGTCCGGCTGCTGATCGCGCCGGGGCTGACGGCGCTCTGGCCTCTGGTCCTGGCGCGCCTCATGGGCCTTCGCGCCCAGGAGGACCGGCGATGAACCGGGCCCAGCGCCGCGCCCACGCCCGCCTGTGGCCGGTCCTCGCCCTGCTTCTGGCGGCCGCCTTCGCCGGATCCCTGCTGGTCAAGGCCGGCGTCGACCGGGCAGCGCGCGAAGCGCCTGCCTCGCCGATCGGGGGGGGCTGAGAATGGCGCACGGCTACCGGCTGGTTCAGTGGACACCGTTCAAGAAACGCTACGACCTGGCGTTGCTGCTCGGCGTCGTCGTCTTCCTGGGCGCCTATCTGGTCGCCGGACTGGCCTTCACGCCGCCAGGCGACCGCCCGCTGCCGATCCAGCTGGCGCTGCGGGCGTTCGGAGCGGCGGCGTTCGCGCTGCTGACTCTGATCCTGCTGATCGGGCCGCTGGCCCGGCTGTCGCCCCGGTTCACGCCGCTGCTCTACAACCGCCGCCACCTCGGCGTGACCTGCTTTGGACTGGCGCTGGCGCACGCTGGCCTGGTCGGCCTCTGGTACCACGGCTTTTCCGACCTCAACCCGCTGGTGTCGCTGCTGGCGTCCAACCCCCGCTACAGCTCGATCCAGGGCTTTCCGTTCGAGAGCCTCGGCCTTGTCGCCCTGCTCATCCTGTTCGTGATGGCCGCGACCAGCCACGACTTCTGGAACAATGTCCTTGGACCCAACATGTGGAAGGCGCTCCACATGCTGGTCTACTGGGCCTACGGGTTGGTCGTCGTCCATGTGATGCTCGGCGCGGTCCAGGGCGAGAAGAGCGCTGTCTACGCGGCTGTTGTCGGGGTCGGCGCCGGGCTTGTGGCGCTGGTGCATGTCCTGGTCGGCGCCCGCGAGGCCCGGCGCGACGCCCGGGCCGACATCGCCGCCGCCGACGGCTGGCTGCGGGTCGGGCCGCCCGATGAGATCGCCGACGGCCGCGCCCGCATTGTCACCCCGCCGACGGGCGAGCGGATCGCGGTGTTCCGGGACGGCGCGGCGATCCATGCCATCAGCAACGTCTGCCGTCACCAGGGCGGACCGCTGGGCGAGGGCCGCATCGTCGACGGCTGCGTCACCTGCCCCTGGCACGGCTTCCAGTACCGACCGCAGGATGGGCGGTCGCCAGCCCCGTTCACCGAGCGGGTGGCCGTCTATCGCACCCGGATTGAGGACGGCGTCATATTCGTCCATGGCGAGCCGGTCTTCGGCGACGAAGACGTCCCCCCCTCGGTGACGGCCGGAGCGGCCACATGAAGCAGGACGACTTCTTCATCGGCTGGAGCGCCGAGACGCCGCGCGCGGACCGCCGGTTCCTGCTGGGCGCGGGGCTGGCGCTGATCGCCGGCGGCGGAGCGCTGGGCGCCGGGCTGGCGCTGGACCGCCCTCCGGTCGGTGATGGCGTCTGGGACCAGGGGACGAAGCATACCCTGCGCGGCGTGATCGGCCGCGAGCCCTATCCCGTGTTGCGGTCGCGAGGACCCGACGGCGCGATACGCACAGTCTTCCTGGTCTCGTCGGGCAAGACCGCGCTGCGCCTCGATCCCCGGATCGTCGGGGCTGGCGCGGACGTCACCGGCACGCTGATCACCAGGGGCGACCACGCGATGATGGCGGTCACCGACATGGCGGCCGCGCCGGCCAGCCGCGAGGTCGCCCTCCTGGTCCCGCCGCCTGCGGTCGATCGTGGACCGGTGATGCTGGTCGGCGAGATCCTCGACGCCAAATGCTGGTTCGGCGCCATGCGGCCGGGTTACGGCAAGACCCACAAGGCCTGCGCCGCCCTGTGCGCGCGCGGCGGCCTGCCTCTGGCCTTCTGCCAGATCGGCGCCTGCGGCGACGCCGTCCAGGCTCCCCTTCTGCTCGACGCGGACGGCCGGGCCTTCGGTCGAAACATACTGCCCCTGGTCGCCGATCCGGTATCAGTGCGGGGCCGCCTTGTAGCGGTCGGCGATGTCCTGCAAATCCGCGCGCCGTTCAGCGCCCTTCACAGACTCTGACACGAGGGTTCAACCCCATGCTCGACTTCACTGGCCAGGCCATCATCGTCACCGGCGCGGGTGGCAACCTGGGGGCGGCCGTGGCCGAGACCCTGGCGGGGCTGGGCGCCGACCTGGCGCTGGCCGACATGCGCGAAGAGCCGCTCAAGGCGCTGGCCGGACGGATCGGCGGCGACCCGCTGCTCATCGCCGGCGCCGATGTGCGCACCCAGGAGGGCGCGGCCCGGATCGTCGAGGCCTGCCAGGCGCGCTTCGGCCGCGTCGACGGCCTGGCCAACACCGTCGGAACCTTCCGGATGACCAATGTCGCCGACGGCGCGGCCGACGACTGGACCTTCCTGATGGACCTCAACGCCCTGTCGGCCCTGCGGCTGTCGCAGGCGGTGCTGCCGGCCATGACCGCGCAGGGCTATGGCCGCATCGTGCACGTGGCCGCCGGGGCGGGGGCGAAGAGTTTCGCCGGGGCCAGCGTCTACTCGGCGTCTAAGGCCGCGGTGATGCGGATCACCGAGGCGATCTCCGAGGAGTCCAAGGCCGCCGGCGTCACCGCCAACTGCGTCCTGCCCGGCACGATCGACACGCCGCAGAACCGGGCCGACATGCCGGACGCCGATCCCTCGACCTGGCTTCAGCCGGCGCAGATCGCCGCGGTGATGGCGTTCCTGCTGTCGCGGGAGGCGTCCGGGGTCTCCGGCGCCGCGGTCCCCGTGACCGGCCGGCAGTAGCTCCGGCGCGGGTTCAGGTCGTCGAGCCGCCCTTGCCCAGGGCCGCCACCTGCCCGCGCAGCAGCTCCAGCATCTGGGTGTTGCCCGCGATAAGGTCCATCAGCTGCTGATCGCGGACGGCGTCCAGCTTGTCGTGCAGCCGCATGATCTCCAACTCGGCGCGCAGGTTGACGAGGTAGTCGTGTTCGGCCGCCTCACGATCCTTCGCGGCCTGGCGGTTCTGGCTCATCATGATCACCGGCGCCTGGATGGCGGCCAGGGTCGAGAGCATCAGGTTGAGGAAGATGAACGGGTAGGGATCGAAGGCCCGGCTCATCAGGGCCAGGTTCAGTCCCATCCAGCCGACCAGCACCACCCCGAAGGCGATGATGAAGCCCCAGGAGCCGCCCACCGCCGCCACCCGGTCGGCGAGACGGTCGCCGAAGCGGGCGCCCTCCCCCTTCACATGCGGCCCGGCGGCGGTCGGCGCCTTGTCGACCATCAGGTCGATGACGCTGCGCTTCACCGGCGGCAGCGCCTCATAGGGCATGTCGAGGAGTTGGCGGGCGAGGGCTTCGCGGCGGCTGTCGGTCATCGGCGGTCGGGTCCTGGCGCAATCACGCGCAGATGACGCTGCGTCCGGCTTGACCGGCAAGCGCGATACGCCCTCTGATCGGCGAAATCATACAGACAGGGACGGGCGGAATGAACGGGGCAAGCGGCCGCAAGGCGATCTTCATCACCGGTGCGGCGAGCGGCATCGGGCTGGCGGCGGCCAGGCGGTTTGCCCGCGAGGGCTGGTTCGTCGGCCTGTCGGACATCGATGCCGCCGGCCTGAAGGCCGCGCAGGCGGAGCTGGGCGCGGCCAACGCCAGCACCCACGCGCTCGACGTACGCGACCGTCAGGCCTGGGAGAATGCGCTGGGTGAGTTCGGCAAGGCCTCCGGCGGGCGGATGGACGTGCTGCTCAACAACGCCGGCATCGCCAACTACGGCTTCTTCGAGGACCAGACCGACGACGAGGCGGACCGGCAGATCGACATCAACGTCAAGGGCGTGGTGCACGGATCCCGCGCCGGCCTGCCCCTGCTCAAGGCGACGCCGGGCTCGACCCTGATCAATGTCGCCTCCTGCGCCGGGCTGTTCGGCGCGCCGAAGATGGCGGTCTACTGCGCCACCAAGTTCGCGGTGCGCGGCCTCTCGGAGGCGCTGGACGCGGAGTGGTCGCGGCACGGCATCGCGGTGCGCTGCATCATGCCCTGGTTCGTCGACACCCCGATCCTGCAGGCCGGGTCCCAGGGCTCGAACGAGAAGATCGCCGACAGCATCCGGGCCGGCGGCTCGGAGGTCTACACCGTCGAGGAGGCGTCAGAGGTCATCTGGCAGGCCGCCCAGCCGGCCACCACCGAGCTGCACCACATCGTCGGCAAGGCGGGCAAGCGGCTGCGCTTCGTCGCGCGCTTCATGCCGGGGACGGTCAGGAAGCAGCTGCGCTCGGCTGTGCAGGCTTCGTAGCCGCCTCGGTCTCGACCTTCGGCGCCTTGGCCGGCTTGGGCGCGGCTGCGGGCTTCGGGGCGGAGGCGGGCTCGACCGGCTTGTGGGCCGGGCCGCCCATGCCGCCGCTGGCGCCGTCGACCAGGGCGACGGTCGGGGCGGTGACGGCGGTCGCGGCGATGAACACCGCCTCGTCCGGCGCCTTCAGCGTGGCGTAGGGGACCGGTTCGCCCGGCTGGCCGCCGGCGAACAGCGGCTGGTCGCCGATCTGCGGGCCGGAGCGCTCCGGCGCGCGGTCGAAGGAGTCCGGCGCGCCGCCGCGACCGCCGAAGCGGTAGAAGACATGCAGCCCGACCTGGCCGATCCGGATCAGGCGCGGACCCCAGCTGGGCGAGACATAGATGGTGTGGAAGTGGGTGGCGTTGCCGACCTCGGCCATGACCCCGCCGGACAGGGCGCGGGTGGCGACCCGCGCGGCGCGGGCCCAGGCGCCGGGTTCGCGGCCCTTCCGCATCGAGCCGTCGCAGGCGAAGCTGAACTGGCAGGTCCCGCCGCCGTAGGCGCGCTGGTAGACGACGCCACAGATGGACTTGGGGAAGGCCGGATGCCGGACGCGGTTGAGCACCACCTGAGCCACGGCCGCCTGGCCGGCCGGGGTCTCGCCGCGGGCTTCGTAATAGACGGCCTGGGTCAGGCACTCGAGGTCGCGGGAGGCATCGAGCGCGCCCTCGAAGCGGTAGGGCCTGGCGGCGGGCGAGCCGGGACCCGTGATGAATCCGGTGCGAAGCAGCAGCGCCTGCCCCTGGCCGGGGCCCATGCGACCGGAGTCGCGGCGCTCGAGCCGGGCGGCGAACAGGGCCGCCTGGCGGTCCCGCTGCGCGCCGCCGGCGCTGGTGAAGGGATCATGGCGCCGGGCGATGGCCAGGGCCGAGTCGTCCATCCGGTCCACGACCCGCTGGAGATCCTGTTCGGCGTAGCCGCCCGAGGCGACGTCGGCGAGCTCGGAGACACGGGCGTGCGTTGAAGCCGCCTGAGCGTAGCCGCCCGCCAGATAGGCGCCGCCGAGAATGCCGCCCAGGCCTGTGCCGAGGACGGATCCGGTCAAGACAACGCCGACCAGCGCGCGCGCTTTCGCACGCGTCTGCGAGAGGAAAAACAACGGATCCGTGTCCTGTGCGGCGAGCGCGTCCCGCGCCCCGTCTCAACGTCCGAACCACCCCTGAAACTCAGTCGGAGAGAGTCGCCCGGACGGGAATTCGGCCTGTTCACGAAAAGCCGAATTCCGCCTTGTACCGCGTTATATGGCGCAAATGTGGCCGATTCGCAAGCCGATGTTGCGATGCAGCATGAATCGGGGGTCGCGCGCCAGCCCTGAATCGCCGCGAATCCTTGAGAGTCAGGCACTTGCGGCCAACAGGACCCGACGATGCTTCACCGCCGCATTTCGCGTCCTGCGCGACCTGAAGGCGTCTTCGGTCGATGCCGTCGCGCGAAGATTGCCACCCGCGCGCGACCGCGTCACGATAGCGACGGCCTGCTGCTCAACGAGGTTGCGACATGCGACGGACCTTCCCGCTTCTGACCGTGATGACCCTTGCCCTGGCCACCCCGGCCGCGGCGGGCGACCTGCTCTATCCGGGCGGCACGCTGCTGAGCGAGGGGGCGATCGGCAAGCCGGTCTGGGAGATCCAGGCCGAGTGCGCCGGCCTGTTCGGCGCCACCAGCAACATTCTCGCCAGCAACGGCGACACCCGCGGCGCGGACGCGGCCAAGGCGCAGGGCGTCGCCTTCTTCCAGGACGGGGTCGAGCGCCTGATGCGGGATCGCGGCGTCAGCCGGGCGGCAGCCATCGCGGCGGCGTCCCCGGCGGTCGACGCGGGCCGCGCCGGGGCCCTGCAGTCGATCCGCAGCGGCGGCTTCGGCCCAAGGTCCGGCTGGAACACGGCCCGCAGCATCTGCCTGGACGTCGCCGACGTCTACAAGGGCATCCGCTACCGCTAGACACGCCCCGCGCGCGTCCCGGCTTGACGCCGCCCCGACCGCGCGCCTCAGTGCTGCGGTAGTCTGACGAGGTGCTTACATGCGTTGCAGCAGGGTCGCCGGCGTGATCGCCGGGCTGACGGTGGCCGTCGCCGCCTCCCAGGCGGGCGCGCAGTCGTTCAGCCGCCGCATCGACCTGCTGCGCCTCCAGGACGAGGCCATGGCCGCCGCGGCCGCCGTGTTCCAGTCCAGCGGCAAGTCCTGCAACGCCGAGCTGGCCCGGCTCCGGACCCTCTATGCCGACCCCCGGTTCGACCGGATGGGCGTCGACACCCGCCGCACGACCCTGTTCGCAGCCATGGTCTGCGCCGAGGCGCGGGACCTGCCCTTCGCCGTCGAGGCGGCCCGGCGGCTGGCGCCGATCGCCGCCGCGCCGATGGAGATCGGCGCCGTCCATTCGGTCCAGATCTCCGACGCCCTGCAGCGCGGCGCCGAGGGCGAGGCCGCCCGCCTGTTCCTGTCGCTCGTCGACAGGCAGCCGCAGGTGGTGGCCGAGTGGGACCCCGAGATGGTCAGCCCCTTCGCCGACTACATCGAGGGCGAGCCCGACCTGTCGCTGAAGGTCGCCGAGCGGCTGTCGACCCTCGAATGGACCAATGACGCCAGCCGGCGGGCGGCGCGAAACATCTGGGCCCTGTCCTGGGGCTGGCAGCTGGCCGACCGCGGCCGGCTGAAGGAAGCCGGGGCGGCGGTCGACAAGGCCGACGAGCTCTATGTCATGCTTATGGTGGCCGGCGACCGCCGTTTCGCCGACGTCTGGGACCGGTTCGCGCGCGAGCAGCGGTTCGACTGGACGGCCCTGGCCACGGCCCGGCTTGACCGGGCCGCCGCGGAGCTGGGCGAGAAGCCGGACAGCCTGCGGCCGGCGGACGACATGCTGGCGGCCTTGCGGGCGCTGGGCCGCCTGGACGAGGCCATCCAGGTGGGCGAGGCCTTCCAGGCCCGCATTCTCGACGGCGAAGCGTTCGCGGACGGACAGAGCCAGGCGGACGATGTGCTGATCGGCCTGGCCCAGGCCCTGTTCGAGGCCGGCCGCTATGCGGAGTCCGAGGCCGTGTTCCGCCAGGCCATCACCCTGGGCGAACCGGAGGACGCCGGAGAGGTGTCCGTCGACGCCCGCCTCGCCCTGGCCGGCCGGCTGCTCGACCTGGCCCGACCGCGCGACGCCCTGGCCGTGCTGGAGCCGATCGGGGAGAAGCAGGTCACGCCCTACGGCCGGCTTTGGGTCGAGTCCCAGCGCGCATGCGCCCAGGCGGAACTGGATCCCGCGGCGGCGGCGGCGACGATGCGGCTCCTCGACAAGGAGCGCGCGGAGAACCCGGCCGCCCTCAGCCAGGCGCTGATCTGCAACAACCGGCTGGACGAGGCGGCGACGCTGATGATCGAGCGGCTGCGCGATCCGCGTCACCGCTCCGGGGCGCTGGACCCCTACTGGGTGACCCGCGGCCCGGCGAAGCCGCCGGCCTGGCTGGCCGAGTTCGAGCGTCGCCGTCAGCTGGTGCTGAACAACCCGGCCGTCCTGGCGGCGCTGGACGCCGCCGGCCGCAAGGTCGAGGCCCCTCTGGCGGGCGACTACTGGGGCGGGTTCTGACCTGACGGGTGGGAGGGGGCTCATGCGTGGACGAATGATGGGCGCGGTCGCCGGCGCGATCGCGCTGAGCCTGGCCGCCGCCGGCGGCGCGCCCGCCGCGCCCGAGCGGGGCCCGACACCCATGCCGGGCGGGCCGGTGGATCTGCTGCGGCTCGACGCCGAGCTGCGAGCCCTGCTGTCGACCGACCACTCCGGCAACGCCACCGTCTGCGGATCCCGCATCGGCAAGCTGTCGGCCCTCGTCGCCCGCCCGGAGTTCGAGCGCCTGCCCCTCGACACCCGTCGTGTAGCCCTGGCCGGGGTGCTGGCCTGCGCCGACACCGGCGATCAGTCGCCCCCCGTGCTGGCCCTGGCCCGCCGGCTGGAGCCGCTGGCCACGGGTCCGACCCTGGCCGGCGTCAACGCCGCCCTGCTGGACGAGGCCATCGCCCAGGGCCGCGCCGCCGAGGCCGCCCACCGGCTGGTGGTGGTGATCGACAATGACGTCGAGCGAGTGAAGTCCTGGTGGGCCCCCTTCCTCAATCCGATCGTCATCGGGACCCTCGGCGACGACCAGATGTCCCGCGCCCTGCTGGGGCGGATGGTGGCGGTGCCCTGGGCGGACAGGCTGAGCGCCGCGGCGGCGCGCAACGGCTGGGCCCTGCTCTATTCCGAGATGCTGCTGGAGGACGGCGACCACGCCGCAGCCGAGGCGGTGGTGGCCCGCGCCGACGAGGTCGAGACCCTGGCCATCCTGGCCCAGGACGCCCGCTACCGGCGCCTGTGGCCGCGCCTGGCCGCCGACGGCCGCATGGACTGGCGCAAGGTGGCCGAGGCGGAGCTGGCCCGCCGCCAGGCCGCCGCCGCGACCGCGCCCGACCTGATGCGGCTGAGCTTCGCGGTGCAGGAGGACCTGCGCCGGCTGGAGCGCTACGACGAGGCGATCGCCGCCGGCCAGGCCATGCGCAAGCGGCTCGGCGACAAGACCGCGCCCTACGACGATCGCGACCTGATGGCGGTCGCGGTCCTGACCGAACTGGCCATGACGCTGCTGGACACCGGCAAGGTGGCCGAGGCCGAGACGGTGTTCGCCGAGGCGCGGGCGGAGGCGGAGCGGGTCGGCGTGGCGCCGGTCGACCCGATCCTCGACTGGGCCGACCGGCTCAACCGCCTCGGTCGCCACGCCGACGCCCTGGCGCTGCTGAAAACCCTTCCCGCCGCCGAACTCACCGACTCCGGAGCCATGTGGCGCGACGCCGAGCAGGTCTGCGCCCTGGCCGCCACCGATGCGCCGGCCGCCTGGCGGCTGCTGCCAGGCCTGCTGGCGCGCGAGCCGAACGGGCCGGAGGCGCTGCAGAAGGCGCTGCTCTGCATGGACCGCAAGGAAGAGGCCGCCGCCCTCTTCATCCAGCGCCTGAAGGAGCCCGGCCGCCGGCTCGACGCCCTGGGGGCCGCCCGCACCGTGCGGCGACCGCCCTCGATCCCGGCCCGCGAGGCCGAGATCCTCCGCCGCCGTGATGCGATGATCGCCCGCCCGGACGTGCAGAAGGCCCTCGCCGCCGTCGGCCGCCCGGTGGACCTCCCGCTGGCCGGGGAACTCTACGGCTGGTTCTGAGCGCCGTTAACCATTCTTAAACAATTGGGGTTGGCTTTTTGTTCTTTCGCCCCACGCCCTTCGCCCTTGAATTTCCAAGAGGTTCCACCGGCCTCCCGAGCCGGTCGCGCGAGGCGCGAACAGCCGGGTTCATGGGCTGTTCTTTTCCGTAATCCCATCGCCTCGTCGGGGTCCTGTCTCTCGGGGCAGCCCATGGACGCCGCCCATGCCATGCGTTCTTCGACGCTCACCCCGCCCCGCGCTCATGCGCCAGCAGCCAGCGCTTGCGTTCCAGCCCGCCGCCGTAGCCGGTGAGCGACCCGTCCGCGCCGATCACCCGATGGCAGGGAATGACCAGGCTCAAGGGGTTGGCGCCGTTGGCCAGGCCCACGGCCCGCACCGCCGTCGGTCGCCCGATCCGGGCGGCGAGGGCGCCATAGGTGGTCGTGGTCCCGGCCGGGATCTCGAGCAGCGCCCGCCAGACCGTCTTCTGGAAGTCGGTCCCGACCACGGTCCAGGGGATGCGGCCGAGCGCCGTGAAGGCGCCGGCGAAATAGGCCTCCAGCGCCTGACGAACAACGGCGGGCGCCGACCCTGTCTCGACCGGCACGCCGCCGTAGCCACGCGCGACCAGACGGGCCGTGCGCGGGCTGTCGGCATCGAAGTCCAGCGCCCGTACGCGCCCCTCCTCGTCGGTGAACAGCTGCAGCGGCGCAACCGGCGAGGCCAGCAGGCTGCGGACCAGCCGCCGGGGGCGATCAGGCGGCGGCGCGGGCATCGGCCTTCCTCGTCGCCTTCACCTTCGCGGGAGCCGGCGCCTGGGGATCCGACGCCCATAGATGAAGGGCGGCATAGGCGCGCCACGGCCGCCAGGCCTCGGCCCGGGCCAGCAGCTGGGCCGGGGTCGGCCGCACGCCGTCGGCGTCCGCCAGCGCCCGCATCAGCCCGACGTCGGCGGCGGGGAAGGCGTCCGGCTCGCGCAGCTGGCGCATGGCGATGTACTGCGCCGTCCAGTCGCCGATGCCCGGCAACGCCCGCAGGGCGGCGACGGCCTCCTCGAGACTGGCCCGGGGACCAAACAGGTCAGGGTCGGCGGCGACGGCTGCGGCGAGGCCGCTGATCGCCCTGGCCCGGGCGCCGGGCATCAGGCCGTGGGACGCGATATCGGCGTCGGCCAGCCGTTCGGCCGAGGGGAAGGCGTGGGTCAGCCCCTCCTCCGCCCGGTCCGCCGGCAGGGCCTCGCCGTACTCGGCGGTCAGCCGCCCCGCCAGCCTCACAGCCGCCGGGACCGTGATCTGCTGGCCCAGGATGGCGCGCACCCCCAGCTCCAGCCCGTCCCAGGCCCCCGGCGCGCGAAGGCCCGGCCGGGCCGCGACCATGCGGGCCAGGTCCGGGTCGCGCGACAGATGCGCCGCGATGGTCTCGGGGTCGGCGGTCAGGTCGAAGACCCGCCGCACCCGCGACAGGATGGAGGGCAGGGCCGTGAGCTTGGGAAACCGCACCGTCACCGCCAGCCGGTCGCCGCCCGCGGGGCTGACCGCCACTGTGCCCATGGCCCCGTCCAGCGCGATGGTCCGGGCGTAGCGGCCTTCCGTCACCACCTCGACGCCCGCGATGGCGCGCGCGGCGAGAAAGGCGACCATGCCGTCCCAGTCGTAGGGCGGCCGGTAGCGCAGCATCAGGGTCACCCCGCCCTGCCCGCCGTCCCGCGCCGCCGCCCGGCGTCGCAGCGCCAGCGGCGGGCGGTCATAGAGCCGCTGGAAGGTTTCGTTGAAGCGCCGGACGCTGCCGAACCCGGCGGCCAGGGCCACCTGGGTCATCGACAGATCGGTCTCGTGGATCAGCTGCTTGGCCAGCAGCACGCGCCGCGTCTGGGCCACCCCGACCGGCGAGGCGCCGAGGTGCTGGCGGAACAGCCGCCGCAGCTGCCGCTCCCCGACGCCCAGCCGGCCGGCCAGGGTCTCGACATCGCCCGCATCGAGCGCGCCCTGCTCGATCAGCGCCAGCGCCCGCGACACCGTGCCGGAGCTGCCCCGCCAGGCGCCCATGTCCGGCGCCGTCTCCGGCCGGCAGCGCAGGCAGGCGCGATAGCCGGCTTCCTCGCAGGCCGCCGCCGTCGGATGAAACGTCATGTTCTCGCGCTTCGGCGGTCGCGCCGGGCAGACCGGCCGGCAGTAGATGCCCGTGGTCTTCACACAGCCGAAGATCCGCCCGTCCCACCGCGCGTCGCGGGTCAGCACCGCGCGGTAGCAGGCGTCCTGGTCCAGATCGAGGGGGGCGATGTCCATGGCCGGATCATCGGCGGACGGGGCGCGCGAGTCTCGCGGTTTTCGGACGCGGATGGCTGTGCAAGCGCGTTGCGTGCTTCGACACGCACCCTGCGGGCGCGGCTCAGCATCACGATGGTGGTTGATCGTCCAACTCAGTCATCCCGAGCAGCCTGCGCAGCGGGCGTGTCGAAGGACGCAGGGCGACGGCGGTGTCCAGCCGCCCCCTCACCGCTTCGGGTCCACCCGCACCAGAAGGTCGACATGGCCGTCGCGGATGCGGGTGCTGACCTTCGGGTTCACCCCGGGCAGCCGCACCATCCACATCGTCTGCACCGGGCCGGTGGAATCGCGGTTCAGCTCCCCCTCCATGCCGAGGCAGGCGGTCAGCCGGCGGTCGAGCTCGGCCTTGACCTTCACCGCCGCCTCGGCCGGCAGGGGCGTCGGGCTGGAGCACATGTAGATCGGCGAGAAGCTGAGGGTCGAAACCGTACAGTCACGCAGGCCGCCGATCCGCACGCTGCCCACCGCCTCGTAGTCCTTCACCTCGCCGTAGAGCGAGGCGAAGCGCGGGGTTTCATTTCCCGCCCCCATGATCCTGTAGACGGCCTCGCAAACGACCTCGGCCCGGGCGGGCGTGGCGGCGAGGACCAGCAGGGCGGCGGCGGCGATGCAACGCATGGAAGGGCTCCCCTTTCTTTGACGCCGGGACAGTCTCGCCCGGCCCTTCGGGGACCGCATGACCCGAAGGGGGGCGCCGCAGGGCTCAGATCCGCGCGGCGAGCCAGGCCTCGAGCTGCTGGCCCGGCAGGGCCCCGGCCAGACGGTCGGCGATCTGGCCGCCCTTGAACACCGCCAGGGTCGGAATGCTGGAGACGTTGTAGCGTGCGGCCAGCCCCTGGGCGGCGTCGACGTCGATCTTGATGAACCTGGCGCGCGGTTCGTGGCGGGCGGCGGCGGCCTTGAAGACCGGGGCGAAGGCCCGGCAGGGTCCGCACCAGGCGGCCCAGAAGTCGACGATCAGCGGAATGTCGCTCTTCGACAGGTGTTTCGCGAACCGCCCCTCGTCCAGCGCCACGGGCGCGCCGGTGAACAGCGGGCCCTTGCACCGCCCGCACTTCGGCGCATCGGCCAGACGCGCCGGCGGCAGGCGGTTGACCCCGTCACAGTGCGGGCAGACGACGTGCAGCGCTTCGCTCATGGACAGATAATGGCCGACGGAACGCGCGGTTCAATGACTCCCTGTGCGATTCCGTCGCGCCCATTTTCGGCGTTGAGAACCTTGTTATGTCACAGTTCGCGGTGACAGTTGCGCCCGTGAAACCGCTCCAGACCCAACGCCTGCCGCTAGCCGCCGCCCTGGCCCTGACGACCGCCGCCCTGGTGTTCGCCGTCGGCGGCCTGCTGGCTCCCGACGGCGACCGGACGGGACGGGTCGCCGTCTCGCCCCCGTCCGTCCCCGGCGCCTTCAGCGGCGTCGCCGCCCCGCGCCTGCGTCAGTAGAAGAAGCGCTCCTCGACGATCCTGCCGTCGGCCACGGTGTAGGTCGCGACCTCGTCCATCTTCGAGCGCTCGCCGGTCGGCCGGAACGTCACGTCCATGCGGAAGATCACCGCGAAGGCGTCGCCGTTGACGAACGGCCCCTCGCAGTCGAAGCCGTGGATCTCGTGGTTCTCGACCCACCAGGCGCCCTTGCCGCGGACGGCGTCGATCCCCTCGGCCCGCTGCATGTCGCCGGGGGCGGCTTCGAGGCTGACGACGTCGGCGCTCCAGAAGGCCTCTCCGGCCTCATCGAACTTGCCCGCCTTGCACAGGGCGGTGAAGGCGTCGGCGATATCGCGGGTCGTGGTCATGGGGCAGCTCCTTGAGGTGAGCGCCTACCGTGACAGACCCCTGCTGCCATCTGGTGACAGCATGGCGCCGCGCCCCCTAGCCTTCCCCCCGGCCCGCGCCTACCTTCAACCTCATGGCCCGTTCCCCGCAGAGTCCGGCAGGCGTCGAAGACGTTTCCGCCGCCTTCATCCATGACCTGGCGAACGCCACGACCCCGGCGATGTGGGCGCCGCACCGGCCCGCGCGGCCGGCCAAGTCGCAGGGCGGCATCCCGTTCCGGCTGGTCAGCGAGTACGAACCCGCCGGCGACCAGCCCACGGCCATCGCCGACCTCGTCGCCGGCATCGAGGCCCGCGAGCACGACCAGGTGCTGCTGGGCGTCACCGGCTCGGGCAAGACCTTCACCATGGCCAAGATCATCGAGGCGACCCAGCGCCCGGCCCTGATCCTCGCCCCCAACAAGACCCTGGCCGCCCAGCTCTACAGCGAGTTCAAGAGCTTCTTCCCCGACAACGCGGTCGAGTATTTCGTCAGCTACTACGACTACTACCAGCCGGAGGCCTACGTCCCCCGGACCGACACCTTCATCGAGAAGGACTCCAGCCGCAACGAGCAGATCGACCGCATGCGCCACGCGGCCACCCGCTCGATCCTGGAGCGGGACGACGTCATCGTCGTCGCCTCGGTCAGCTGCATCTACGGCATCGGCTCGGTGGAGACCTACACGGCCATGACCTTCGCCCTGACGGTGGGCCAGAAGGCCGACGACCGCCAGATCACCGCCGACCTGGTCGCCCAGCAGTACAAACGCAACGAGGCCGCCTTCGAGCGCGGCACCTTCCGAAAGCGCGGCGACACCATCGAGATCTTCCCCGCCCACTACGAGGACCGCGCCTGGCGCATCCAGATGTTCGGCGACGAGATCGAGGCCATCTCGGAATTCGACCCCCTCACGGGGAAGAAGACCCAGGACCTGGCCGAGGTGAAGATCTACGCCAACAGCCACTACGTCACGCCGCGCCCGACGCTGCGCCAGGCCATCACCCACATCAAGGACGAGCTGAAGGACCGCCTCGACTGGCTGGTCGCCAACGGCAAGCTGCTGGAGGCCCAGCGGCTGGAGCAGCGCACCCGCTTCGACATCGAGATGATGGAGACCACCGGCAGCTGCGCCGGCATCGAGAACTACAGCCGCTACCTGACCGGCCGCCGGCCGGGCGAGCCGCCGCCGACCTTCTTCGAATACATCCCCGACAACGCCCTGCTGTTCGCCGACGAGAGCCACCAGACCGTGCCGCAGATCGGGGCCATGTACCGCGGCGACTACCGCCGCAAATGGACCCTGGCCGAGTACGGCTTCCGCCTGCCCAGCGCCATGGACAACCGCCCGCTCAAGTTCGAGGAGTGGGAGGCCATGCGCCCGCAGACGGTGCACGTCAGCGCCACCCCCGGCCCCTGGGAGATGGAGAAGGCCGGCGGCGTCTTCGCCGAACAGGTCATCCGCCCCACCGGCCTGATCGACCCGCCGGTCGAGGTGCGCCCGGTCGCCAAGGGCGGCGCCAGCCAGGTCGACGACGTCATCGCCGAGGCCCGCGACTGCGCCCTCCGCGGCTACCGCACCCTGGTCACCGTCCTCACCAAGAAGATGGCCGAGGACCTGACCGAGTTCATGCACGAGCAGGGCCTGCGCGTGCGCTACATGCACAGCGACGTCGACACCCTGGAGCGGATCGAGATCATCCGCGACCTGCGCCTGGGCGCCTTCGACATCCTGGTGGGGATCAACCTCCTGCGGGAGGGCCTGGACATCCCCGAGTGCGGCCTGGTCGCCATCCTCGACGCCGACAAGGAGGGCTTCCTCCGCAGCGAAACCAGCCTGATCCAGACCATCGGCCGCGCTGCCCGTAACGTCGACGGCAAGGTCATCCTCTACGCCGACAGCATCACCGGCTCCATGGAACGGGCCATGGCCGAGACCAGCCGCCGGCGCGAGAAGCAGGTGGCCTACAACACGGCCCACGGCATCACGCCCGAGAGCGTCAAGAGCCGCATCAAGGACATCCTGGCCAGCCCCTACGAGAAGGACCGCGTCACCGTCGACGTCGGCGTCGCCGAGGACGCGCGGCCGTTCATGGGCTCCAACTTCCAGGCCACGCTGCGCGACCTCGAAGGCAAGATGCGCGA
>JAIYCQ010000048.1 GCA_027487945.1 Caulobacteraceae bacterium | reverse complement strand
GAGCGCATGGCGCGCGACGGGCTGGGCAAGGCCGGGCTGATCAGCGAGGGCCTCAAGGCCTTCGCGGGGCCGCGCCGCCTGACGCTGGTGGTCGAGGGCCTGCCCATCGCCCAGCCCGACGTCCATGAGGAGCTCAAGGGCCCCAAGGTCGGGGCGCCGGACCAGGCCATGGACGGCTTCCTGCGCAAGACCGGCCTGACCCGCGAACAGCTGGTCGAGAAGGACGGGGTGTACTTCGCCCATGTCCACAAGGCCGGCCGGCCCACGAGCGAGATCATCGCCGAGCTGGTCGAGCAGATCGTGCGCGGCTTCGCCTGGCCCAAGTCGATGACCTGGGGTCACGGCAAGCTGCGCTGGGTGCGGCCGCTGAAGCGGATTCTCTGCGTGTTCAACCGCGAGATTGTGCCGCTGGAGATCGACGGCATCGTCGCGGCGGACCTGTCCGAAGGCCACCGCTTCATGGCCGAGACCCGGGTGTTCCGCGCCCGCGACTTCGACGAGTACCACGAGGCCCTGGCCGGCCATTTCGTCGTGCTCGACGTCGAGGAGCGCAAGCAGCGCATCCTCGAGGGCGCCCGCACCCTGTGCTTCGCGCGCGGGCTGGAGCTGGTCGAGGACGAGGGCCTGCTGGAGGAAGTCGCCGGCCTGGCCGAATGGCCGACCCCGATCCTGGGCGACATGGACCCGGCCTTCCTCGACCTGCCGCCCGAGGTGATCCGCACCTCGATGCGCACGCACCAGAAGTACTTCGCCGTCCGCAAGCCGGGCGAGGCGGGGCTGGCGCCGCACTTCCTGGTCGTCGCCAACATCCAGGCCGCCGACGGCGGCAAGGAAATCGCGCTGGGCAACGCCAAGGTGCTGTCCTCGCGGCTGAGCGACGCGCGGTTCTTCTGGTCGGAAGACGTCAAGGACGGCTTCGAGCCCTGGCTGGAAAAGCTGAACGGCGTGACCTTCCACGCCAAGCTGGGGACCATGGCCGAGCGGGTCGAGCGCATCGTCGCCCTGGCCCGCGAGATCGCGCCGCTCGTGGGCGCCGATCCGGACAAGGCGGCCGAAGCCGCGCGCCTCGCCAAGGCCGACCTCGCCAGCCAGATGGTCGGCGAGTTCCCCGAACTGCAGGGGATCATGGGCGGGTATTACGCTCGGGAGTTCGGTCTCGACACCGAGATCGCAGACGCCATCCGCGACCACTACCGCCCGCAGGGGCCCGGCGACGCCGTCCCGACCGCGCCGCTGAGTGTCGCCGTGGCGCTGGCCGACAAGCTGGACACCCTCGTGGGCTTCTTCGCGATCGACGAGAAGCCGACAGGGAGCAAGGACCCGTACGCGCTGCGGCGAGCGGCGCTGGGGGTGATACGCATCATTCTGGAAGGCGAGCATCGCCTGCCTTTGTCGACCTTCGCCAAGGACGACCTGCTCGCCTTCTTCGCCGACCGCCTGAAGGTCGCGCTGAAGGATCAGGGCAAGCGCGGCGATCTCGTCGACGCCGTGTTCGCGCCCATTGATGGGAAAGCCGACGACGACCTCGTCCGCATTGTCTCCCGTGTCGAAGCCCTCACCACCTTCCTCGCCACCGAGGACGGCGTGAACCTGCTGCAGGGCTACAAGCGGGCCGCCAACATCCTCAAGGCCGAGGAGAAGAAGGGCGCTCTGCCGACCGGCGCGCCTGCGCGCGTCGCCGAGCCGGCGGAGGAGGGCGCGCTGTTCGACGCGCTCGCCGCCCTGGGGCCGAAGCTGGTCGCCGCGCTCGCCGCCGAGGACTTCACCGGCGCCATGACGGCGCTGGCCGCGCTTCGCGCGCCTGTGGACGCCTTCTTCGTCGGGGTGCTGGTCAACAGCGACGTCGCTGCGGAACGCGACAACCGCCTGCGGCTTCTGCAGCAGGTTCAGAGCGCGATGGGCCGCGTGGCGGACTTCTCGCTGGTGACGGGGTAGAGGATGGCCTGACCACGATGCGTCCTTCGCGACGCGCCCGTCGGGCGCTCCTCGGGATGACGCAGGTGGGTGGGCTGCAAAAATGTTCGTCATGGCGAGTCGCGAGCGCCGCAGCGTCGCGAACCACGCAATGACAGTATGAACTGAGTGGAACTGAGGACGGACTGCTTATGGCTGACACCCTGACCACCAACCGCTGGGTCTACGCCTTCGGCGGCGGCGGCGCCGATGGCGACGCGACGATGAAGAACCTGCTGGGCGGCAAGGGCGCCAACCTGGCCGAGATGGCCATGCTGGGCCTGCCGGTGCCGCCGGGATTCACGGTCACCACCGAGGCCTGCGTCCACTACTACGCCAACGGCAAGCAGTACCCGGCCGAGCTGGCCGCCCAGGTCGACGCCGGCCTGAAAAAGGTCGAGGAGATCACCGGCAAGCGGTTCGGCGACGCGTCCAACCCGCTGCTGGTCTCGGTCCGTTCGGGCGCCCGCGCCTCGATGCCGGGGATGATGGACACAGTCCTGAACCTGGGCCTCAACGACGAGACGGTGCAGGGCTTGGGCAAGCTGAGCGGCGACGAGCGCTTCGCCTTCGACAGCTACCGCCGCTTCATCCAGATGTACTCGAACGTGGTGCTCGATCTGGATCACCACATGTTCGAGGAGATCCTCGACGACCACAAGGACAGCCTGGGTCTGACCGTCGACACCGCCCTGTCGGCCGAGCAGTGGAAGGCCGTGGTCGCCGACTACAAGACCGCTGTCGAGCGCGAGCTGGGCAAGCCCTTCCCGCAGGACCCGCAGGAGCAGCTGTGGGGCGCCATCGGCGCGGTGTTCGCCAGCTGGATGAACGACCGGGCCAAGTTCTATCGCCGCATGCACGACATTCCCGAGGCCTGGGGCACGGCGGTGAACATCCAGTCGATGGTGTTCGGCAACATGGGCGAGAGCAGCGCCACGGGCGTGGCCTTCACCCGCAACCCCTCGACCGGCGACAACCGTCTGTACGGCGAGTTCCTGATCAACGCCCAGGGCGAGGACGTCGTCGCCGGCATCCGCACGCCGCAGTCGCTGACGAAGGTGGCGCGCGAGGAGATGGGCGACGTCACGCCGTCGATGGAAGAGGCGATGCCGGAGGTGTTCGGCCAGTTCCGCGACGTGGCCGCCCGGCTGGAAAGCCACTATCGCGACATGCAGGACGTGGAGTTCACCGTCGAGCAGGGCCGGCTGTGGATGCTTCAGACCCGCAACGGCAAGCGCACGGCCAAGGCGGCGCTGAAGATCGCGGTGGAGATGGCCAACGGCGGGGTGATCACCCGCGACGAGGCCGTGGCCCGCATCGAGCCCGGCGCCCTGGACCAGCTTCTTCACCCGACCATCGATCCGTCTGCGGAGCGCAACGTCGTCGCCAAGGGCCTGCCCGCCAGTCCCGGCGCGGCGACCGGCAAGGTCGTCTTCGACGCCGACGAGGCCGAGAAGCTCGGCTCGGCCGGCGAGGCGGTGATCCTCGTCCGGGAAGAGACCAGCCCCGAGGACATCCACGGCATGCACGCCGCGCGCGGCATCATCACCGCCCGGGGCGGCATGACCAGCCACGCCGCCGTGGTGGCGCGCGGCATGGGACGCCCCTGTGTCTCCGGCGCCGGCGAGATCCAGATCTTCGCCAAGGAGGGTCTGTTCCGCGCCCGGGGCAAGGAGTTCCGCCGCGGCGAGATCGTCACCATCGACGGCTCGACCGGCGAGGTCCTGGCCGGCTCGGTGAAGATGATCGAGCCTGAGCTGACCGGCGACTTCGCCTCGCTCATGGTCTGGGCCGACGGCGTGCGCCGGTTGAAGGTCCGCGCCAACGCCGAGACGCCGCTGGACGCCAAGACGGCGCGCCAGTTCGGGGCCGAGGGCATCGGCCTCTGCCGCACCGAGCACATGTTCTTCGACGAGACCCGCATCGTCGCCGTCCGCGAGATGATCCTGGCCGATGACGAGCAGGGCCGTCGCGCCGCCCTGGCCAAGATCGCGCCGTTCCAGAAGGCCGACTTCGTCGAGCTGTTCACCATCATGGAGGGCCTGCCGGTCACCATCCGGCTGCTCGACCCGCCGCTGCACGAGTTCCTGCCGCACGACGAGGCGGGCATGGCTGACGTCGCCGCCGCCACCGGCCTCGACGCCGCCAAGCTGATGCGCCGGGCCCGTGAGCTGCACGAGACCAACCCGATGCTGGGGCACCGCGGCTGTCGCCTCGGTGTTTCCTATCCCGAGATCTACGAGATGCAGGTCCGGGCGATCATGGAAGCCGCCTGCGAGATCGCCAAATCCGGCCGTCCCGCGCCGGTGCCGGAAATCATGCACCCGCTGGTCGCCAAGGGCGAGGAGATGAAGTTCCTCCGTGATCTGACGGATCGGACGGCGAAGGCCGTGCTGGCCGAGCAGGGCGTGGAGATCGAGTATCAGGTCGGCACCATGATCGAGCTGCCGCGCGCCGCCCTGCGCGCCGCGGATCTGGCGGAGGCGGGCGCGGAGTTCTTCAGCTTCGGCACCAACGACCTGACCCAGACCACCTTCGGCATCAGCCGTGACGACGCCGGCAAGTTCCTCGGCGCCTATATCGACAAGGGCATCTTCGAGAAGGACCCCTTCGTCAGCCTTGACCAGGAAGGCGTCGGCGACCTGATCCGCATCGCCGCCGAGCGTGGCCGCGCGGCCCGTCCGGGCATCAAGATGGGCATCTGCGGCGAACACGGCGGCGACCCGGCCTCGATCCAGTTCTGCGAGAGCGTCGGCCTCGACTACGTCAGCTGCTCGCCCTTCCGGGTGCCGATCGCCCGGCTGGCCGCCGCGCAGGCGGCGCTGGCGGGGAAGTAATCCTCTCCCACCCGGAGAGGACTTGCGCGGCGCGGTCAGGCGGGCATCCTCATACGATGCCTCTGACCCTCGTCATCCCGGCACCTGAGCACCAGCCCGCCTATGTCGCGGCGCTGGAACGCGGCTGGTCGCCTGACACCACGGCGGGCGGTGAGGCGACGCGGCTTTCGCAACTGGAGAAAATCTCGACGGACGCCGACGGCTTTCTCGCCGGTCTGGACGATCCCGAGGGTCTGGCCGGCGACGTCCGGCTGCCCGACGGCAGCATGGTCAAACGCCTGCCCGGCTACTACCGCTGGCTCTGGGACGGCGATCTGGTCGGCTCGATCAACTTTCGCTGGGCGCCGGGCACCGAGATCCTGCCGCCGCACTGCCTGGGCCATGTCGGCTATGCCGTCGTGCCCTGGCGGCGCGGGGAGGGGCATGCGACGGCGGCGCTCGGCCTGCTGCTGCCGCTGGCGGCGAAGACCGGCCTGCGCTGGATCGACCTGACCACCGACCCCGACAATGTCGCCTCGCACCGGGTGATCATCGCCAACGGCGGCGAGCTGGTCGAACGCTTCACCAAGCCGGCGGCCTACGGCGGGGCCGAGGGCCTGCTCTGGCGGATCGCCTTCTAGATCACCGCACCGAACAGCATGCCGACCCCGGCGGTGACGGCCATGGCCAGGGCGCCCCAGAAGGTCACGCGGAGCGTCGCCCGCCAGACGCTGGCCCCGCCGGCCCGGGCGCCGACGGCGCCGAGCAGAGCAAGAAACAGCAGCGAGGAGGCGCTGACCGCCGCGCTGGCCCAGGCCATCGGGGTCAGGGCCAGGACCAGCATCGGCGCCGCCGCGCCCACCGCGAAGGTGGCCGCCGAGGTCAGGGCGGCCTGGATGGGCCGGGCCGTGGTCATGTCCGAGATGCCGAGTTCGTCGCGGGCGTGGGCGCCCAGCGCATCCTTCGCCATCAGCTGTTCGGCGACCTGTCGGGCGAGCGGCTCGTCCAGCCCGCGCGCGACATAGATGCCGGTCAGCTCGTCCTTCTCCGCCTCGGCGTCGGTGCTGAGCTCCAGCGTCTCGCGGGCGAGGTCCGCCTTCTCTGTGTCGGACTGCGAACTGACCGAGACATACTCGCCCGCCGCCATCGACATGGCCCCTGCGGCCAGCGCCGCCATGCCGGCGAGCATGGCCTCGCCCTTGCCGGAGGAAGCCGCCGCGACGCCCAGCACAAGGCTGGCCGTCGAGACAATGCCGTCGTTGGCGCCCAGGACGGCGGCGCGAAGCCAGCCGATCCGGGACACCAGATGGCTCTCGCGGTGCAGTTTCAGGCGGGTCATTGGCACGTCCTCGCATTCGAAGACGTCAGCCTAGCCTCAAATCAGCGCCCGTCCTTGCGGTGCGTCAACTCAGGAGCGCTTGAGTTGCGTCAAGGCGTTCAGCGCGAAGTCGATGTCCTCGGGCGTATTGCGCATACTGGGCGTCAGCCGGACGTGCCGCGTCGAATAGGGCGCCGCCGAGCCGATGACCCGCTGGTTGCGCAGCCGCCGCACCACGCCGTCGGCCGACAGGCCCGCCACATCGAAGCTGACGATGCCGGCCGAGAGGCGCGGGTCGATGGGTGTGCGGACGATGACGCCCGGAATCTGCCGCAGGCCGTACTTCAGGCGTGACGCCAGCTCATGGGTGCGGGCCTGGACGTTGGCCTTGCCGACCCACTGATGAAAGCCGAAGGCCTCGCTGAGGGCCCAGATGTGTTCGAAGGCCTTGAAGCCGCCGGGCGTCATCCGAGCGCCGGTCGTCGGGCCAGGATCGTAGCCGCCCAGCCAGGCGCCGTAGGCGTTGGGGGCCAGGAAGCTCGGCACGGTGGGCGTCACCCGCGACCAGCCGTAGTCGGTGCCCAGGATCACCCCCGTCCCGCGCGGTCCGAACAGCCACTTGTGGCAGCCGGCCATCAGGAAGTCGCAGCCCATCTGCGGCAGGGTGGTGTTCTCCACCCCGAAGCCATGAACGCCGTCGACGCAGAACAGCACCCGGTCGCGCTCGTTACGCAGTGCGTTGATCGGAGCGAGCGCGGCGGCGATTTCGGCGATCGGCAGCTTCATGCCCGTGGAGGAATGCACCCAGGTCAGGGCCAGCACCCGGGTTTCCGGCCGGATGTTGCTGACGATACGTCCGACGATCTGCTCCACCGTGGCGGTGGCGGCCTGGTCGTAGAGGCTGATCTTGCGCACGGCGCCGCCGCCCTTGAGCGCCGCCAGCCGCAGGGACTCGTGGGTGACGTAATAGTCGTGGACGGTGGTCAGAACCTCCTGACCGTAGCGCAGGCCGATGCCGGCATAGACCATGGCCACGGCGGTGGTGGTGTTCTCGGTCAGGGCGATGTTGTCGGCCTTGACCCCGAAGTAGGCGCCGGCGGCGGCGCGGGCCGCGTTCTGGAGCGGCCGGTTGCGGGCTTCCAGATAGGTTACCGGCGAGCGGTCCAGGCCGTCGCGATGGCGGGCGATGGCGTCGCGGACGATACGGGGGTTGGAGGCGAAGAGCATGGCCGACAGGTCGACCTGGCTCCAGTCCAGGGACCACTGCGCCCGCACCTGTCGCCAGTCGGGGCCGCCCGCGTAGGTGACGGGCGGTTGCATCGGCGGTTCCGCAGCGGGATCGCCGTCGTAGAAGTCGGGGTCATCGGGAGCAGACGCAGGCTCTGCCGGGGCAGGGTCCTGCGCGCGGGCTGTTTCGCTCAGGGCGGCGACGCCCAGCGCCAGACCCGAGCCCGCCAGCAGGCGCCGACGGCTCAGCCGCGCTCCGTCCTCGCCCGCATCATCGCTCATGAGCCGCCCCCGGTTCCGGAAACCATAGTTCATGCCCTGACGCCCGTCACACGCAGCTTCTAGCGTCGGGGGAAATCAGCCGAAGGCTAGACAGTGACCAGGGCGTCGACGTTCCGCAGCTGGCGCACAAGTCGGACCATGTCGGTGTAGACACGCGACTGGATCTGCCGCTCGCGGTCGGTCTCCGCCCCCCACACGGTCTCAGTGACCGCAAAACCGTCCCGCTCCTGGGTCAGATGGCCGGATTTCACGAGGGCCTTCATGTTTCTCCGGACCGTCTCGCGCGGCAGTTCGAGACTCTTGGCCAGGCCCTGCGCCGTGACCAGCGCCCTTGCCGACGGAGGAGTCTGGTCTTCCGCGTACAGGACGGGGGCCTTGCGACGGGACGCCCAGGCCGAGTGGTCGAGGATCGCCAGCATGAGATAGGCCTGCAACAGGCTGCCGGTACGGGTGAAGGCATTCAGGTCGTCCACGCCGCGAAGGACGTGCCGCGTGACCGCCCGCATGGCCCCCCACATCGACGGGAACGGCAGGGGCGCAAGGCGCTCGTTGAAGGCCAGCTCGGCGACCCCGGCCCGGGCGAGCTGTTCGATGCAGCGGCCGAGCGAGCCGAGATGGGCGATGTAGAGCGGCGTGAGGCGATCAGAGGCCAGGGTCGCCGATGGCACGATGAGTCCGGCGTCGGTCGCCTCGAGAAGGCCCCGCCGGACCATGTCCGCGGCCTTGTATCGGGTGGTTTCGCGCGGCAGCTTCAGGGACTCGGCAAGTCCCTGAACCCGCATGGGTCGCCGTAGCCCGTCCGGCGCGGGTCCTGTCGCGTACTGGCGCGAGAGGCTGGGGCTCTCCTCGATCGTGGAGGCGTTCCCCGCCAGCACCGCCGCGAAGATGAGGGCTGTCTCGAGGTCGCATTCAAGACAGCGGCCCGTGGCCTGGACGATGTCCAGGTTCAGTCTGATGTTTGTGCGGACGGCGTGGCGCAACATGGAGGGGGCGTGACCGTCAGGCCCAACGGGTCACGGACAGCTGCCCCTCGAACAGCCGGGCGCCTTCCGGGCTCAGGCCCCAGCGGTGGCTACCGGGTCCGAACGGCAGCCCGATCAGCGGTCGTGGTCGCCGCGCTGGCGCGATGGGGTCGATGTGGCTCTGGAAGGCGGCGATCACCTCCGCCCGCAGACCCGCCGAAGCCTTGACCGGCCGGCCCGCACGCCTTGAGGCGATGAAGTCGCAGACCAGGTCACGGTGGGCCTGGCCGCGGAAGTGGACAAGGCCGTCGACAATCTCGGCGATCAGCGGATCGACCTTGCCGCCGCGTCTCCGGCCCGACGAACGCGTCAGTCCAGGATAGGCGATGACGTTGTCCATGTTCCACTCCCCCAATACTGCGCGCACCTAAAGAGCCCCCGACATCCAGTGTAAACATCGCGCGGCGCCGAAATTGGGCGCCCTGTGCGGCTTGATGACTCCTTTGGCGCCGCGGTGGTCACGGTGCGCTGATACCGGTGTCTCAAGGGGTGCGCAGCGCCCGGATCGTCGACACCCGATCCTGACCGCGAATTCACCTGACAGGGCGGCCGGCGCGTGGCTTCCTCCGCCCACACAGGGGAGGGGATACCCATGGCCACGATCCAGGCCTTTGATCCGGCCGCCGAGACGGCCCGCTACCTGGCGACGCTGTCGCCCGAGGTTCACGCCAAGGCCACGGCCTATACCCAGGGCGGCCACTGGCTGCTGCTGTGGAGCACGGTCGTCGCCCTTGCGGTGGCCTGGCTGGTTGTCCGCTCCGGCGTGCTGGTGAAGATCCGCGGCGGCGTTGAAGGCGGGCGGTCCCGTCCCTGGCTGGCCGCGCTGGCCGTGCTCCCCGTCGCGCTGTTCTTCGAAGAGCTCCTGGGCCTGCCCTGGTCGATCTATGCGGACTGGTATCGCGAGACTTCCTATGGCCTGACCAGCCAGCCGCTGGCCGGCTGGCTCGGCGAATGGGCGGTGGGCGCCGTGTTGGGACTGGTGGTCTCGGTGATCCTGCTGTCGATCATCTACTGGCTTCTGCGCCGGGCCCCGAAGACCTGGTGGATCTGGGCCAGCGGGGTGTCCGCCGGTGCGCTGGTGCTTGTTCTCGTTCTGGCGCCGATCTTCCTCCTGCCGCTGTTCAACAGCTACACGCCCGCGCCGGACGGTCCGGTCCGTGACGCCATCGTCGAGATGGCCAGGGCCAACGGCGTCCCGTCCGAGAAGATCTTCGTCTACGACGGGTCGAAGCAGTCCAACCGCTACACGGCCAATGTCACGGGCCTGTTCGGCTCGGCGCAGATCAACATCAGCGACACGATGTTCAAGGCCGGGGCCGACATGAGCGAGATCCGCGCCGTGGTCGGTCACGAGATGGGCCACTATGCGCGCGGCCACGTGCTGTCGCGTCTGGCGGCGACCGCGCTGCTGCTGGTCATCGGCTTCTGGGCCGTGGATCGCCTGTTCCCGCTGGCCGCCCGACTTCTCGGCGCCAAGGGCGTCACGGGTATCGCCGACCCGGCCGGCTTGCCCGTGCTGATGGCGGTGCTGTCCGTGCTGGGCCTGCTGGCGACGCCGGCCTTCAACTCGATCACCCGCCTGTCCGAGGCGGACGCCGACAACTATTCCCTGCAGGTGGCCGGAGAGCCGGACGGCCTCGCCAAGGCCCTTGTCCAGACCGTGGAGTACCGGGCCGCAACGCCGGGCCAGCTGGAGGAGATCGTCTTCTACAGCCATCCCTCGGTCAGCTGGCGCATCCGCAACGCCATGAACTGGAAGGCCGCGCGGATCTCTGCGACTCCGGCGCCGGCGTCGGGCGGCTAGCAGCAGGGGGGCTGGTGCGGCTAGAAGAGACGTATGAACACGCCCGAGAGTCTCGTCGCGGCCGCCAAGGCCGGTGATCCCGCCGCCCAGGAGCAGGTTGCGCTCGCCTTCCAGGAAACCGGCGAGCCCGGCCAGGCCCTGCAGTGGATGGGCCTCGCCGCCCGCGCGGGAAGCGCCTCCGCCTTCGCGCGGCTCGGCCTTTGGGAGCTTGTCGGCTACGCCATGCCGCAACGGCCCGCCGATGGGGTCGCCAAGGTCGTCACGGCGGCACGCACGGGCGACATGTTCGCCCTGCATCTCGCCTCGGTCATCCATGCCGGCGGTATCGGCACGCCGCGCGACCTGGGCCAGGCCGTGGTGTGGCTGGTAGCGCTGGCCGAACGTGGGGATGCGCGCGCGGCCTGTCAGCTCGGCCTGCTGGCCCGCTCCGGCGCCGCCCTTGCCCGGGCCGCGCAGCTTGGCTCGCACACGGCGGAACTGTTCATGAAGGACCAGATTCCGCAGAGCCTCGACGTCGACTGGCAACAGGTCGCCGGGTCTATCGACCTCTCGGCCTTCGCCAAGCCGTTCCACAAGCAGCAGGATCGCACCGATCCGAACGTCTGGATGCTGGACGGCCTGCTCGACCCATGGATCTGCGACTACGTCATCGCCATGGCGGCCCCAACCCTGACCCGCGGCAAGGTGCTGGATGAGACGGGCGCTGAGAGCGTGCGCGAGGAGCGGACCAATACGGTCATGCACTTCGGCTTCGTCGAAAGCGACGTCATCCTGGAGCTGATCAGCGCACGTCTGGCGGCGGCGGCGGAGATGCCGCCGGAGAACGGAGAGGCGCTGGGCGTGCTCCACTACGCCACCGGCGAGCTCTACAAGCCGCACGTCGACTACATTCCCGAGACCCTTCAGAACGCGCCGATCCTCGAGAAGCTGGGTCAGCGAGTGCGGACGCTGCTGGTCTATCTGAACGACGGCTTCGAGGGCGGGGCCACGGAGTTCCCGCACCTCAAGATCGGATACAAGCCGCCCCGCGGCTGCGCGCTGATCTTCGACAGCGTCAAGCCCGACGGCTCGGTCGACCCCATGACCCTCCACGTCGGCGCGCCGCCGACGGCGGGCCAGAAGTGGGTGATCTCCAAGTGGTTCCGCAACAAGGCGCTGCGACCGGCCCCGACCGGGGCGGCCTGACGCCCTAACGCTTCCTGACGAACACCGTGCCGGCCGAGTAGCCGGCCCCGAAGCTGCAGATCAGACCCGTCTCGCCGGCGGCGAAGTCGTCGCAGGTCTTGTGGAAGGCGATGATCGAGCCGGCGCTCGAGGTATTGGCGTACTCGTCCAGGATGATGACGTTCTCGCCGGGGGCCGGGTCACGGCCAAGCACGCGGCGACCGATCATCTCGTTCATGTTGATGTTGGCCTGATGCAGCCACATCCGCTTGAGCCCGGTCGGGTCGACGCCGATGTCGGTCGCATGCTCGAGGATCATCTCGCTGACCATCGGCACGACTTCGCGGAAGACCTTTCGGCCCTCCTGGACGAACAGCTTGTCCGGCGCGCCGACGCCTTCAGGCGCGGCGCGATTGAGGAAGCCGAAGTTGTTGCGGATGTTGTTGGAGAACTGGGTCTTCAGCCGCGTGCCCAGGATTTCCCAGCCTGCGCCTTCGCCCGACGGCGGGGCGAGGTCCGCGCGCTCCACGATCACCGCCGTCGCCACGTCCCCGAAGATGAAGTGGCTGTCGCGGTCACGGAAGTTGAGGTGGCCAGAGCAGATCTCGGGATTGACCATCAGCACGGCCCTGGCCGAACCCGACGCGATGAAGTCGGCGGCGGTCTTGATGCCGAAGGTGGCGCTGGAACAGGCGACGTTCATATCGAAGGCGAAGCCGCCGATCCCCAGCGCCTGCTGCACCTCGATCGCCATGGCGGGGTAGGCGCGCTGCATATTGGAGGCGGCGCAGATCACCGCATCGATCTCGCTGGCCGGCTTGCCCCAGCGCGCAATCGCCTGTCGGGCGGCCTCGACGGCGATCTCGGCGAGGACCGAGATCTGGTCGTTCGGGCGCTCCGGAATGTTAGGCCGCATCACGTCCGGGTCGAGGATTCCGGCCTTGTCGATGACGAAGCGCGACTTGATGCCCGACGCCTTCTCGATGAACTCGGGCGAGGAGGGCGCCAAGGCCTGAACCTCCCCGGCTTCGATGGCGGCGGCGTTCGCGGCGTTGAAGCGTTCGACGTAGTTGTTGAAGGCGTCGACCAGCTCGGTGTTGGAGATGCTCTGATCCGGCGTGTGGAGTCCGGTGGCGGCGATGACGGCCTGATGCACTGGCGATGTCCCGACGATGGCCGCGTGCGCGCGGCGCTTTGGTGATTTGATCGCCGATCAATAGCACGCATGACCGCCGCGTCAGCCCATCGCGCGGCCTGTGGCCATTCTGCCACGAAACAATTCCGCCTCATTCCGTCCGCTGAACCGTCCCTCCGCCGCCGCGTTTGGCTCCTACCCCGATGGGCAGCTGGGGAGCTGAAAAGCGTCAAGGAGACAATGACGATGAAAACTCTCATGATCGCGGCCTCGGCCGCCGTACTTTCGATGGTTGCCGTCTCGGCCGCCCAGGCCCAGGCCTACGGCACGGTGGGCTATGCCGGCGTTGAGGCCGATGACGCCAACCTCGGCGCGCTGCAGGGGCGCCTCGGCTACAGGTTCAACCCCTATCTCGCGGTCGAGGGCGAGGCCGCTTTCGGCGTCTCGGACGACACCGTCTCGGGCGTCGATGTCGAGCTGAAGCATGAAGTCGGCGTCTTCGGCGTGGTTACCGCGCCGCTGTCGCCGAGCTTCGAACTGTTCGCCCGGGCCGGCTATACCGGCGCGAGCTTCGACACCACGCTCGGGGACCTGGACACCGACGGCTTCGCCTACGGCGTTGGCGGTCAGTACAACGTGACCGACAAGGACGGCGTCCGCCTCGACTGGACCCGCCACGACCACGACGATGTCGAAGCCGATGTGTGGTCCATCGGCTACAGCCGCAAGTTCTAGTCGCGAATTGCGGCAGGTCTGACGGAAACCCCTCCCGAAACGGAGGGGTTTTTGTTGTGACGAGTCAAAAACATCATTACCCGAAATGGGCGCACGCCTAAAAGTTGCGTGAATGTTGGGGAACTACAGACATGAAGAAGACCATCCTCGCGGCTGCGGCCGCTTCCGCCCTGCTGGCCGCTCCGGCGATCGCCCAGGCCCAGGTTTACGGGAACATCGGCTACGCCAGCGTGGCCGTTGACGAGGCCGATGTGACCGTAGGCCTGATCCAGGGGCGCCTGGGCGCCCAGATCAACCCCTACTTCGCCGTCGAGGCTGAAGCGGGCTTCGGCATCAGCGACGACACCGTCTCGGGCGTCGACGTCGAAATGAAGTATGAGCTCGGCGCCTTCGTCGTCGGCAAGATCCCCGCGAACGAGAACTTCGACCTCTTTGCGCGCGTCGGCTACGTCAGCTACGAAGTTGAAGCCTCGGCTGGCGGCTTCACCGCCGCCGGCACCGGCAGCGACGCCGCCTACGGCGTCGGCGTGCAGGGCTTCTTCACCGCCAACGACGGCGTCCGCGCCGACTGGACGAGCTATGGCGGCGACGCCAATGTCTGGTCGCTGAGCTACGTCCGCCGCTTCTAGTCGACGCTTCGCAAGGATCGCGACGACAGGACAGGCCCTTCTCCGGCGACGGGGGAGGGCTTTTTCCGTTGACGCGGCCGCGCTCCGGTAGACACTCCCCGCCGGGGAGAAGGCGAACGACGTGGAAGAACTCTATACGCTTATCGGCTCGGCCGTGGCCGTGGCCCTCATGGTCGCTGTGGCGGCCTGGGCGCGGATCGCCAGACCCTCGCCCGCCCTGGACGAGGTCGCGGCAAGGGCCATGCTGGCCGCCGAGTTCCCCGACCATGCCCCGACCCGTCTGTGGATCGCCGCCGACGGCGGCGGCGTCATCGCACGGGACGGTGTCCGGGCGCTGGTCCTCTTTCGGCTGGGCGATTCCTGGGTGTCGCGGGCGCTGGCCTGGGACGACGCCGTGAAGGCGCCGGTCAGGGCCGGCAAGGTGCGACTGCGCCTGCGCGACCCCGCTGCGCCGGTCGCCGCCCTGGCGGTCAGCGGCGTCAATCCCTGGCCGCCGCAAGACGAGGAGGCTGTCGCCCCATGACGCTCGATCCGCTGGTCGCACCCTTCAATCCGGTCACCCTGGCCATACCGGTCTTCGTCGTGACCATCCTTGCCGAGATCGTGCTCGGACGGATGCGCAAGGCCAGGGCCAACTATGAGGCCAGGGACACCGCGACCTCGCTGGTCATGGGCCTCGGCAGCACGATCGCCGGCGGTTTCACCGCGGCGCTCGTCGTCGGGACGACGGTGTGGATCTGGCAGAACCACCGGCTGTTCGACATTCCCATGACCGCCTGGTGGGCCTGGGTCGCGATCTTTTTCGCGGAAGACCTGACCTACTACTGGTTCCACCGCCTGTCGCATGAGCGCCGCTTCTGGTGGGCGAGCCACGTCAACCATCACTCCTCGCAGCACTACAACCTGGCCACCGCCCTGCGGCAGACCTGGACCGGCGGGGTCAACGGCTCATGGCTGCTCTGGCTGCCGCTGGCCTTCCTCGGCTTCCCGCCGGCGATGATCGCTGTGCAGAAGGGCGTCAGCCTCGTCTACCAGTACTGGATCCACACCGAGGCGATCCACCGGATGCCGCGCTGGTTCGAGGCGGTGTTCAACACCCCGTCGCACCATCGGGTCCATCACGCCCGCAACCCGCGCTACCTGGACTCCAACTACGCCGGCATCCTGATCATCTGGGACCGGATGTTCGGCACCTACATCCCGGAGGATGACAAGGAGCCGCCACGCTACGGGCTGGTCCACAACCTGGGCGATTTCAATATCCTGCGCGTGGCGTTTCATGAGTGGATCGGCATCGGCAAGGACCTCGCAGGCTCGCGCTCGATCCGCGAGGTCTTCGGCTACCTGTTCGGTCGCCCCGGCTGGAGCCCCGACGGCTCGCGCGAGACCTCGGCCTCGCTGAAGGCAAGGTGGCAGGCGCGTGAAGCGGCCAAGGCCGTGGAGCCGGACAGGATCGCGGCGGAGTAGGGCGCGGTCGTGTCCGTTACTCCCGTTGCAGTGGCAGGCTCAGCCCGCCCGCGGGTCGTTGGGTCAGCAATTCGCGGCGGAACCGGAACAGCTCCGCCGGGCGGCCGCCGGTTTCGGTGTCCATGCGGCCGAGGCCCTCGACCAGGTCGATGCGCTCGACCACGCGGCGGAAATTCTGCTTGTGCAGCGGCACGCCGGCGATGGCCTCCACAGCCCGCTGCAGCGCCGACAGGGTGAACTCCGCCGGCATCAATTCGAACACGACCGGACGGTACTTCAGCTTGCCGCGCAGGCGGCCGAGGCCCGTGGCCAGGATGCGGCGGTGGTCCGACAGCATCGGCTCGCCAAGGGCTGCTGACAGGGCGCGGGGCTCGACGGCGTCCTCACCCCGGTCGCGCCGCTGGTCCCGGGCGGCCTCGGGGGCGAGACCGGCCTCGTAGAGCAACTCATAGCGGTCCAGCACCCGCTCCTCGTTCCAGCCCGCCTCGTCCAGCGCGAACAGCAGGCGGGCCCGGGCCAGCCGGCTCTCGTCGCGACCCGCCCAGCGGCGCAGCGCCGGCGCTATGGCTTCGTCGATCAGGGCGGGACGGCCCTGGCGCCAGTCCTCCCAGGGAAAGAACCGCGACCAGGGCGCCCAGGCGGTGTCGAGGCCATCGGTCTCGACCGCGGCCGGCGTCAGGGCCAGGTAACCGACGGAGACGACCCGCGCGGCGCCGGCGCCCACCTCGGCGCGCGGCGCGTCGCGGCCCTTGTCGCCGAAGGTGTAGAGTTGTTCGACATAGCCGAGGTCGAAGCCGGTCTGCTCCGTCACGAAGGCGCGCAGGGCGATCTCGAAGGTGCGGTGGCCCTCGGGGTCGAACGGTCCGGACGGCAGGCCGGGCAGGGTGGTGGCCCGGTCGGTGACCGCATCATGGGGGCGCACCGTCAGGATCACCGCCTCGCCATTGCGGACGGCGACGGTGACGGCGGACAGGCCGATGACGACGGAAAGGGTCATTGAGGCCCTGACTAGCACCGACCGGCGCCGGCGGGGAGGGCGCGTCTAGAACTTCAGGCCCAGCTCGAACGGCGAGCCCGGATAGGCGTAGACGCCCTTGCCGATGCCTGCGACGGCGTCGACCATCCGGCCCTTGCGGCCCATGATGTCGTCGGCCAGACGGATCAGCAGCGGATTGGGCGTTGCCGAGGCCGAAGCCTTGCGTAGGGCCGTGGCGATTTCCGTCTCGGCGACGTCGGGCAGGCGCTGGCAGGCCAGGATGAAGGCCGTGGCCGTCGACCGGCTGACGCCGGCCCAGCAGTGGACCAGCATCGGCGACTGACCCGTCCAGGTCTTGCCGAAGGCCAGCACATCCTCGACCACGTCTTCGGCAGGCAGGATCTTGCCGGCCTGGGGCTCCCAGACGTCGTCGACGGCGATCTTCAGATGCCTGTCCGGGCGGAAGCCGCGCGGGCAATCGCCCATCATATGGGGGTCGAGCAGCGTGATCAGGTGCGACGGTTTCCTGAACCGGACGACCGTATCGACATCGCGCAAGGGACTGACGATCAGGGTCACGCGCACCTACTCCGTATCGAACGCCGCCTGGGCCGGCTCAAACCCGGCCGCCTCCGACAGGACATGGAAGCGCTGGACGTAGCGGTCCTGGGCTTCTCGCGCCGGCATGGGGTCGAGCACAAGGGAAAGACCCGCCGGAAGCGGGCCGAAAAAGCCTAGCGACTCATCATGGCCAAAACCCGCCAGCTGGGTCGCCTCGAAGTAGGCGCAGGCGCGGTCTGCCTGTTTGATCAGCTTCTTGATCGCCGCCGGGGTCTTGGCGGGCAGGCCGAAGCGCGCGTGGATGGCGTGTTCCAGCCGCTCCTCGAAGTCCTTGTAGCTGACGCCCAGGGCCGCCTTGAACGGGCTGATCATGTCGCCGATCACATACTCGGAGGCGTCATGGAGCAGGGCGGCGAGGCGCCATTTCGGGTCTACGGCCGGCTGGATGTAGGCCACGATCTCCTCGACCACCAGCGAGTGCTGGGCGACGGAGAAGCCGTGTTCGCCGATCGTCTGGCCGTTCCAGCGGGCGACGCGCGCGAGGCCGTGGGCGATGTCCTCGATCTCGATGTCCATCGGCGAGGGATCCAGCAGGTCAAGTCTGCGGCCAGAGAGCATCCGTTGCCAGGCCCGGGGCGCCTTCCCCGGTGATTGCGCGCTACGCAGCCCTTTCGCCACCAGTTCGTTCCTTACACTCGGGAGGGCGCTCCAACTGGCGCATCGGTTGACAAAGATCAATGACCGGTTCTGCCTGATGCAGCCATTGTGACGACAAAGGAGATCCAAATGAGTTGGGCGAGGATAATGGCTCCGCTGGCCGGCGGGACGCACGATGCGCGGGTTCTGGAATACGCGGCGGCGATCGCCGCCCCGTTCGGGGCCGAGGTCGCCGCGGTGCATGCGCCGGCAGACATTGCTGACCTGATGCCCTGGATGGGCGAGGGCTTCATGGGCGGCGTCCAGATCACCGCCATGGACAGCCTCAAGGAGGCCGCTGCGGAGGGTGAGCGCGCCGCCCGCGCTGCCTGCGCTGCGTGCGGCTATGCAAAGACGACCTTTGTCGGCCTGGAGACGCCGGTATGGGCGGGGCTGTCCATGGAGGGCCGGCTGTCCGACGTGGTGCTGTTCGACACCGAGGCGGCCCGCGGCCGCGGGCCGCTGGCGGAAGCCTTCCAGCAGATGGTCGCCGATGAGCAGCGTCCGACCATCGTCGCCCGGCCGGGCCTCCGCGCCGATGGCGTGGTCGCCCTCGCCTGGGATGGCGGCAAGGAGGCTTCGCGCGCCGCGCGCACGGCGCTGCCGTTGCTGGAGAAGGCCTCGCGGGTCGTCATCCTGGCCGCGCCCGGCGCCTCGTCGCGGAGCTTCGACCCTGACCGGCTGAAGGCGTTCTTTTCGGCCCGGAACGTGGCCGCGGAGGTGATGCTGATCAACGAGACCGGCGACGCCGCCCAGCTGCTGCTCGATGGCGCGGCCCGGGTTTCGGCGGATCTCCTGGTGGCCGGGGCCTTCGGGCACCCGCGCCTGCAGGAGTACATTTTCGGCGGGACGACCCGCACGCTGCTGAACAACGACGGTCCGTCGCTGTTTCTCTCCCACTAGACCCACCAGGACGAGGGATACCTCATGACGCTGTCGCGTATCGTGATGCGCCTTGCGCGCAATCCGGGCACCGAGTTCGCCGATGGCGACGACCACCGGGGCTACACCGTCGTGGCGCCGCTGCTCGCGGACGGGAAGCTCGACGTCGACGCCTTCCAGAAGGTCAAGCCCGACTGCTCGGTCCGCCGCTTCGCCCCCGAGGAGGAGGCCGTCACCGGCCGGCTGGCCCGCAAGGGGCAGACCTGGTTCTTCGACTATGACGACGCCGATGACGCAGATGATGAACCGGTGCACCGCCTGGGCGAGCACCGGTTCTCGGTGGGCGAGTATGTCTCCGTGGCCGACGAGGAGGGGCGGCTGCTGGCCTACAAGGTGACCGAAGTCACTCCACTATGACCGCGCCCTTCGACTGGCGTCCGCCGACGTTGTGGCGGACCAGGTCGCTGACATCGCTGAAGATGTCGTCGTGCTCGCCCTGCCTGTCGCGCACCTTGACGATCCCGACCACAAGCGGGCCGCCGATAGGGCCGCGGGCGTCGTAGCCGACGACCTTCCACTCACCGGATGTGTCATCGCTGGCCAGGATGTAGCGGGCCGACACGCCGTCTCCACGACCCTTTTCGCTCGAGGCGATGGTGGTCACGTTGCGGGTGGCGCGCACTTCCGCGCCGCCGCCTTCCACGGCATTCACCTCGACGCCGGGGGCGCGGACCTTGGCGCCGCCTTCACCGGCCTGGATGCTGACGCCCGGCAGCCGGATGTCGACCTCTTCGGTGGCGGGGGGCGTCGGCGTCGTCTCGACGTTGGGGAGCAGGGCCTTGAGCTCGGTCTCGATCGGGGCCAGCGCATCGGCTGGCGCGCCGGAGACCTGGATCACCCTCAAGGTCACCTCGGCCCGGTCGCTGACGTAGACGCAGGACAGGCCGTCGCTGGCCGCCGTGCTGCGCTTCAGCTCGCCCTGTCGCTCGGGACAGTCGAGCTTGCTCACCACCTTGAGGGCGTTGGCAGCGCGTTGCCGGGCGGCGTCTGGATGGTCGCAGGCGCCGAGGGCCAGCAGGGCGACGCCGGCGAGCAACAGGAGGGGGCGGTTCATGGGCAGGTCCCTTTCGGTTCGTGACCGAAACGTGGCGCAGAGCCGACGGGCGAACCAGTGAAATTGCGGTAACGCACGGCTTTCAAACATGAAAAAGGGGACAGGTATGATGACCTGCCCCCTGGTTTCACGACCGATGGGTGTCGTTGACGGCGGCTACTGGCCCGGCCGCGCGCCGCTGCCTTCGCGACGGGCCAGGAAGGCGAGCCGTTCGAACAGGTGGACGTCCTGCTCGTTCTTGAGCAGCGCGCCGTGCAGGGGCGGGATCAGTTTGGTGGGATCCTTTTCCTTCAGCATGGCCTCGTCGATGTCCTCGACCATCAGCAGCTTGAGCCAGTCCAGCAGCTCGCTGGTCGACGGCTTCTTCTTCAGGCCCGGCACCTTGCGCATGTCGTAGAAGATGCGCAGCGCCTCGGCGACAAGCTTCTGCTTGATGCCCGGATAGTGGACGTCGACGACCTTCTGCATGGTCTCTTCGTCGGGGAAGCGGATGTAGTGGAAGAAGCAGCGGCGCAGGAAGGCGTCCGGCAGTTCCTTCTCGTTGTTGGAGGTGATGATGATCACCGGGCGGATCTTGGCGCTGATCGTCTCGCCGGTCTCGTAGACGTAGAATTCCATCCGATCGAGCTCCTGCAGGAGGTCATTCGGGAACTCGATGTCGGCCTTGTCGATCTCGTCGATCAGCAGCACCGGGCGGGCGTCCGACTCGAACGCTTCCCAGAGCTTGCCCTTCTTGATGTAGTTCTTCACGTCCTTGACGCGCTCTTCGCCCAGCTGGCTGTCGCGAAGGCGGGTCACCGCGTCATACTCGTACAGGCCCTGGCTGGCCTTGGTCGTCGACTTGATGTGCCAGGTGATCAGCTTGCTGCCGAGCGCCTTGGCGACCTGCTCGGCCAGCACCGTCTTGCCGGTTCCCGGTTCGCCCTTGATCAGCAGCGGACGCTGCAGAGCGATGGCGGCGTTGACGGCGATCTTCAGATCATCGGTTGCGACGTAGTCTTCAGTGCCTTCGAAGCGCTGGCTCATCTTCATCCCCCGAGGCGGCGACGCCAGCCTCAAACAAACGTTCAATTCAACGTCAGCCTAATGCCGTCTGCCGGACATTCAAGCCGGTTTCGGAGGGATGAGGCCCGGCGTCGTCAGTCAGCTCCGGGGTTGATCGATACCGGGTCGCTGGCCGGGAAGGTTTCCTTCAGGCCCCTGTCCAGCTGACGGTCGACATGGGGGTCAGCGTCGTCGTCAACCGCGTCGGTCGGGTTGACCTTGCGTCCGGCGCCGGCGAGCGCGGGGGCGAAGGCGGTGTCGTCGTCGTTCGTGTTCGCGGGATTTTGGTCGTCGGACGGCTTGGTCATGGGAACTCCGGCGGCTCGGGGGCGGGCGCCCTGCTGCAGGATTCAACCCGTCACCCGGGCCGATGTTCCGTCAGAGCGTGAAGCCCCGGGCCCGCAGGCGGGCGGCCATGTCGTCCCGTCGCGCCGCCCAGTCCTGCGCCAGCAGGCCAAGTCCCACGACATCGACGCGCCTGCCGTTCTTGATGACGTGGCCACGGAAGAGCGCCTCGCGCTCGAAGCCATGGAGCATGTGCAGCTTCCAGACTGGCTCGTTCGAGGCCAGCACCTCGCACCAGAGCTTGTCCAGTTTCAGCGTCCCGAACACGTGCTCGATGACCTGGAACTCGACGAACGAGCCGACGCCCAGGCCTCTGACAGAGGGGCTGGCGAGGTAATAGGCCCAGGCGCAGCGGCGGTGCGTGAGGTCGATGTCGGCGAGGTTGGCCAGCCCGACCGGCTCGCCGTTGACCTCAATGATCCAGTAGCGGCGGCGCGCGTCGCCGGCGACGCCGTCGAACCAGCGGTCGTGCTCCGCAGGACTGATCGCATGGTCGGAGTACATGTAGGCGGCCACCTCGGGGCTGTTGCGCCAGGCGAGGAGCCCTGGACGGTCGGCCTCGATGAGATCGCGCAGGATGATGGTCGGGGCGGTCACAGGCGGCGGTCTCCCCCCAGAAGCAGCAGGTCCGGACGGCTGCGGACGAAGGCGCGGACGTCGTCGCTGCTGAAGGCCGGATCGACCAGATAGAGCGCGTCATAAACAGCGCGAACAAATGCCAGATCGTCCGGCCGGTCGACCGTCCAGCGCACGTCGCCTTCGTCCACAGTCTGGTGGTGGAAGGCGAGGGCGAAGCGTTCCGGCCGACGGTAGAGGAACGGCGTCACATGCTCCCGGTCGTAGGGGTCCGTCGACTCCGCCGCCGCCGCGCGCAGGGCCGCGACCTTGAAGACCTCGACGTCCAGCCCCTTGGGAAAGGTCCGGCGTTCGCCTGCGTTGGCCGTGTAGTCCGCGTCAGTGACTTGCCGGAGGGCCAGGGTGGCCTCGATCACCGCCGGATCGGCCAACGGGCAGTCGGCGGTCAGCCTGACCGCGACGTCGGCCGGACCAAAGGCGTCGATGGCGCCGATGAAACGGGCCAGCACATCGTCCAGAGGCCCCCGGAACACCGGCACGGCCGCCGCCGCCAGGGCCTCGGACAGCGGATCGTCACCGGGCTGGACAGAGGTCGCCACAACGATGCGCGTCAGGCTCGGCGCCCGCCGCAGCCGCTCGATCTGGCGCAGGATCATCGGCGCGCCCGCCAGGTCCGCCATCACCTTCCCCGGCAGCCGGGTGGAGGACATGCGCGCCTGCAGGATCGCGAGGACCATGACTGTCGCGCTCCCCGCTCAGCCTGCCTGAAGCGCGAGGGCCTGCGCGACCTCGCCCATCACCGGCGTCCAGTCCTGGTAGTCGCTCGAGGCGAAGCAGCGGGCCTGTGGATACCATGGGTAGGCCTCGCTCCCCAGTCTGGTCCAGGCCCCGTCGACGGTCATGAGCCAGACCGGCGCGCCGCAGGCGCCGGCGAGGTTGATCGTCGCGTTAGAGAACCCGAGCACCAGGTCCGTGGCGCAGCAGAGCGCCGCGATGTCGTCCAGATCCTGCTTCAGGTCGATCTGCGGCGGCTGGAAGATCTCTATGCCGAACTCGCGTCGCGCGAACGCCAGTTCGGCGTCACAGTCGCCGTACTGCAGGTTGATGAAGCTGACCCCCGGGGTCTTGAGGATCGGCGCCCACTGTTCGAACGGCGAGAAGAAGCGGTGACGGGCGCTGTTGATCAGCAGGCTCTTCCACAGCAGCCCGACCTTCAGGCCGGGCAGGGGGGCGAGGGTTGATCGCCAGTGCGCGACCCGGGCCGGGTCCGGCGTCAGGAACCGCTCCCGGGCGGGGAAGGCCTCAACGGTTCTCCGGAAGCGGCGCAGCAGGGAGCCGATCGGGGTCCAGAGGTCGACCGCCTCGAGATCGTCAAGGAAGGTCACAGTGCGCACCGAGCGTGCATCCACCTTATAGGTGGCATGCGGGCCCACGAGAGCGTCCGGGAAGCTGCGCTGGAACAGCGGCGCCAGACGCGGCTCGACCGCCAGGATCAGCCGCCCCTCGGGCCCGAGCGCCTCGAGCAGGTCCGGCAGGACATTGGCGAACATCACCTCGTCGCCCAGACCCTGCTCCCCGATGACCAGCAGCGTGCGCCCCGCCAGTGGACTGTCCGGCGCCCATACGGGCCGGTCGATGAGATAGTGGGTGACGTCGGCGAAGGCCGGGTCGCGCCGCGCTTCGTAGGCGTCCCAGCCTTCGCCGACGCGGCCCAGGGCCATGAGGATGGTGGAGCGTGCCAGCTCCATCATCAGCCGCTCGTCCGGCGCCATCGGCGCGGCCATCGCGGTCTCGCAGTCTTCCAGCGCGCCCTGGCGGTCGCCGCGCGACAGCCTCGCATTGCCGCGATTGTATCGCGCCTTCGCGAACAGCGGATCGAGCCGAAGCGCCTCGTCGAAAAAGGTGGTCGAGGTGGCGGGATCGCCCTCTTCCCCGATCACGGTGCCCAGGGTGTTCCACAGAAGCGCGCTGTCCGGTGTCGCATGGATCGCGGGCCGGAGGATCTCGATCGCCTCGGCGAACCGTCCCTGGTCCCTTACGGCGCAGGCGAGGTTGTTGGCGGCTTCGAACGACTCGGGGTGGCTGGCCAGGTAGTGGAGGAAGAGCTTCTCTGCCGTGCCCACCATGCCCATGCGGTAGGCGAGGCGCCCCAGATCGTTGGCCACCTCGGCATGGTCCGGAATGAGCGCCAGCGCGGACTCGTAGCACTTTACCGATGTTGCGAAGTCGCCGGCCCTCTCGCGGGCGATGGCCAGCAGATACCAGCCGAAGCCGTTCCGCTCGTCCATTTCCAGCGCGCGGATGGCCAGATCGCCGCCGGCCTTGAAATCGTCCGCCTGCAGCGCGGCGACGGCCTCCTGCAGCAGCGGTTGAACGGCTACGGCCTTTAGCTCGGCCACGGCGGTGTTCAGGCGGTCCAACGCGGCGCGCGAACCGGAGTCGCCGGCGACCTGCCCCGACATGCGCGGCGCGGCTGCAGCGATCTGGATCGGCTCGACGCCGAGCGCGATCGCCGAGGTCTGCGACTTGAGCTTTGGCTGGCGCATGGGCGCGCGACTCCATCGGTGCATGGACTACACTACCGCCTCCGGATGCGCCGGTTATGCCTAACGGCGCATTAACCAGCGGCGAGAGGCCGCAGGCTGGGCAAGGTCCCGTTAACCGTGCGACCTTAGCGTTCCCTTCACCGGGCGGGTGGATTCTACGGAGCGTTGGTTCCGCGGACGACCGCGCCCCCGACTTCGGAGTTAGACACCTTGCCGCTCAAACTGTCGCTGAAGCCCGGAGAGAAGTTCGTTCTCAACGGCGCCGTCGTGCAGAACGGCGATCGGCGCGGAGTCCTGGTTCTCCAGAACAAGGCATCCGTGCTTCGCGAGAAGGACATCATGCAGCCGGAAGAGGCCGTGACGCCGGCCCGGATGATCTACTTCCCGGTGATGATGATGTATCTCGATGAGCCCGGGGCGCTCCGCTACTATGATGAATTCGTGCGCAGGCTGTCAGAGTTCATGGGCGTCATCCGCAATCCGGACGTCCTTGCCGACTGCGTTTCCATCTCCAAGCACGCGATGAGCAAAGAGTACTACAAGGCGCTCATGCTGTGCCGGAAGCTGATTGAGTACGAAGACGAAAGGTTGGGTAATGTCGCTGCAGGCGTACCAGCAGGCCGCGGCGCGGGCTGAAAATCCGCGTGAGGCGGAGTACCGCCTTTTCGGTCAGGTCACGCGCGCCCTCATGCAGGCCGCAGAGCTGCCGGACACGGACATCAAGGGGCGTATCGAGGCGCTCGACTGGAACCGGCGTCTGTGGTCGGCGCTGGCCAGCGACTGCTCTGACCCTGCCAACCAGCTGCCGATTCCCCTGCGCGCCCAGATCATTTCCCTGAGCCTCTGGGTCAGCCGGCACACCAGTGCGGTGATCCGGCGTGAAGAGGAAATCGAGCCCCTGATCGACATCAACCGCATCATGATGAACGGTCTCTCCGGCGGGGCCGAGGCGGCCTGACGCGGCCGCCCGCTCACAATCTCCGGCAATCTCTGCCGCCCGGCCAATCGCGCCGGGCGGTTCGCGTTCAGGCTCCGGTCAACGCGCCCGCGCCTCGAAAATAATCCAATAAAAACAGGTCCATAACAGGCGGCCCGTTCGGCTCCGGCTGGCCCGGACCTTGCGATGGCTGTGGGTGAGCAAGAATGCTCGCCGGCAAAAGCCGGGCATCCCCCCGACCAGAATGGAAGGAAACCCGATGAACTCGGTCAACACGAACGTGGGCGCGATGGTTGCGCTCCAGAACCTCAACGCGACCAACATGGAACTGTCGCAAACGCAGAGCCGCATCAACACCGGCAAGAAGGTTTCCAGCGCGAAGGACAACGGCGCCATCTGGGCCATCGCCCAGACGCAACGCGGTACCTCGATGGCCCTGAATGCGGTGAAGGATTCGCTCGACCGTAGTCGCTCCACGCTCGACGTGGCGATCGCAGCCGGCGAAAGCGTCTCTGATCTGCTGTTGCAGATGAAGGAAAAGGCCCTGGCGGCGTCGGACACCACCCTCGACACCACCAGCCGGTCCGCACTGAACGAGGACTTCAAGGCCCTGCGTGACCAGATCACCAAGGCCGTGACGAACGCCGATTTTAATGGGACCAATCTCATCAAGACCGGCGCTACCGCAATCGCGGCCCTCGCCAATGCGGATGGATCGTCCAAGCTGACCGTGGCTGCTGAGGTCATGGCGCTGGGCGGAACCATCGTGACCGTCGCTGCGGCGGGCTCGATCGGAACGTCGACCCTGGCTGCGGCCATGATCACGACGGTCTCGACCTCCATCACCAATACCGGCGCTGCTCTCGCGCGCCTTGGCACCAAGTCCAAGGCTCTCGATGCGCACGCGACCTTCGTCGGCAAGCTGCAGGACAGCCTCGACGCGGGTGTTGGCAATCTGGTCGACGCTGACCTCGCGAAGGAAAGCGCCAAGCTCCAGGCTCTGCAGACCAAGCAGCAGCTCGGTGTCCAGGCGCTCTCGATCGCGAACACGTCGACCCAGTCGCTGACCCGACTGTTCCAGTAGGCCGCGACGCCGGGCGGGGCTCCAGAAGCCTCGCCCGGCAGCCTTTTCCTCCGGGGCGCCCGGCAGGAATTGCCACCCATGCCTGCTACTCGGCAAAAAATGCCGGGCAACGGCATCCCTAACAGACATATAACGCAATAAATTCAATCGCTTGCAGGCGCTGGTCGGCCAGGTCGATCTGGCCCGGCGATTGCTTCCCAGACAGTGGGCAAAACGCCCCCGGCCGTCAAAACGACGCCGGTCACCTGAAAGGGAATTATCGTCATGGCGCTGAACAGCGTTAACACGAACAACGGCGCGCTCATCGCGCTGCAAAACCTGAACGCCACCAACAACGAACTGTCGTCCGTTCAGGGCCGCATCAACACCGGCAAGAAGGTCAGCTCGGCCAAGGACAACGGCGCCGTTTGGGCTATCGCCCAGACCCAGCGCGGTACGTCCAACGCGCTGAACGCCGTGAAGGACTCGCTCCAACGCGGCCAATCCACCATCGACGTCGCGATCGCCGCCGGCGAGACCGTTTCCGATCTGCTCGTGCAGATGAAGGAAAAGGCTCTGGCCGCGTCGGATACGACGCTCGACACGGCGAGCCGCACGGCGCTCAGCGAAGACTTCAAGGCGCTGCGCGACCAGATCACGAAGGCGGTCACCAACGCCGACTTCAACGGCGCCAACATGATCAAGGCTTCGGGCGCCACCGTGACGGCTCTCGCCAACGCGGACGGCACCTCCAAGATCACGGTTGCGGCGCAGTCCCTGGCTCTCGGCGGCGCCAACGTCACCGTCGCCGCCACGGCCTCGCTGAACACCGCCACCGTCGCCGCCGCCATGGTGACCACGGTCAGCACCTCGATCACCAACGTCGGCTCGGCCCTGGCCAAGCTCGGCACCGGCTCGAAGTCGCTGGAGTCGCACCTCACCTTCGTCGGCAAGCTGCAAGACAGCCTCGACGCCGGTGTGGGCAACCTGGTTGACGCCGACCTCGCGAAGGAAAGCGCCAAGCTGCAGGCCCTGCAAACCAAGCAACAGCTCGGCGTGCAGGCTCTGTCGATCGCCAACAGCTCGACCTCGTCCCTGCTGGGCCTGTTCCGCTAACGGCAACGCAAAGGGGCGGGCGGCCAACGCCGTCCGCCCCGGTCGCGCCGGCGGCGGCCGCAAGTCCGTCGCCATGCGCCCGTTCAGAGAGACGTCGGTCGGGAGAGGCCGGCGTAAGGAGAGATGACAGCCATCGCACCACTGTCGCCGGTCGAACCCATTGGCGCCGTCCAGGCTCCGTCGGTCGCCCGCCCCGACATCGCAAGACCGCCGAAGGACCCCGCGCCGCAATCCGCGGACCTGCGTCTCGTTATCGAAGAAGACGAGCAGTCCGGCGCCATCGTCTACAAGACTCTCGATCGCCGCACCGGCGAGGTCGTTCGACAGCTTCCCCGTGAAGAGGTCCTGCGGCTGAAGGACGATCCCGGCTACGGCCCGGGCGACATCGTCAACGCGAAGTCTTGAAGACGCGTCCATCTCGCGGCGTTCTGTCGCAGCGAGCCGAACCCTTTGACCGCCATGGCTCCTGCCGTGGCGGGCGTTATGGTTTACGCGCGTTAACCATACGCACACGATCTCCCGCCAGCTTGGCCTGTGAGGCGGCTTGGTGAGTCGTCTCACCCTGCGAAGCGCCTTGCTAGGAGAAGCCCATGGCGATCAGCGTCCATACGAACCAGTCAGCCCTGGTCGCGCTACAGAACCTGAACAAGACCAACGACGACATGGCCGGCGTGCAGAACCGCATCAGCACGGGTCTGAAAGTTCAGGGGGCGAAGGACAACGCCTCCGTCTGGGGCATCGCCCAGGCGCAGCGCGCGGACCTTGGCGCCCTCGGCGCGGTCAAGATGAGCCTCGACCGGGCGCAGTCGATCGCCGATGTGGCGATGACGGCCGGCGAGACGGTCTCTGACCTGATGCTTCAGATGAAGGAGAAGGTGACGGCCGCCATGGACCCGTCGCTGGACACCGTGGCCCGCACCGCGCTGGACTCCGACTTCAAGGCGCTGCTCCGGCAGATCACCCAGGTGGTGAGTGACGCCGAGTTCGACGGCGCGAATCTGCTGGACGGCTCGCTCGGCGCCAGCATCCGCTTCCTGGCCAATGCCGACGCCAACTCGTACATCACGCTGTCGGGCAAGGACATGTCGCTCGGCGGCGCCATCGTCACCATGGCCGCGACCGCTTCAATCAGCACCGCGACCCTCGCGACCAGCATCCAGACGGCGCTGAGCACCTCAATCAGCAACGTCAACCAGGCGCTCGGCGATCTGGGCGCCCAGTCGCGGCAGATCGAGGCGCACAACACCTTCGTCTCGAAGCTGTCCGATGTGCTCAACACCGGTATCGGCAACCTCGTCGACGCCGACCTGGCCAAGGAAAGCGCCCGCCTCCAGGCCTTGCAGGTGCAGCAGCAACTCGGCGCCCAGGCGCTGTCGATCGCCAACCAGCAGCCGCAGATCGTCCTGTCGCTGTTCAAGAGCTGATGAAGCGGGCGCGTCACGGTTCCGCCGTGACGCGCCTCTATCGTAGACCGCTGCGGGGCGGAGCGTCTGCATGATCGAACTTCGTGACCTCGCTTCCGGCGACGAGGAGCTTCTCTATCGCTGGCGCGGCGAGCCCGAGGTGGCGCGCTGGATGTCCGATGCCGACGTGTCCGGCCGGGAGGCGCACCGCGCCTGGTTTTCCGCGCTTTCTTCCGATCCGGATCTTTGCGGCTGGATGATCCAGCGCGGCGGGCGTCCGGCCGGGCTGCTGACGCTTACCGGCCTTGCCGGCCATCACCGCCGCGCGGCCTGGAACTGGTTCGTCGGCGACCGCGAGGCGCGGGGCAGGGGCGTCGGTCGCGCCGCCCAGGTGCTGGGCCTCGACCGCGCCTTCAATGATCTGGGCCTTCACAAGGTCTGGGCCGAGGTCATGGCGGACAATGATGCGGCCCTGAAGATCCAGACCGCCGCCGGCTTTCGGCGCGAGGGATATCTCGTCGGCCATGTCCTGAAGGACGGCGCCCCGCGCGATGTGGTGCTGCTCGGTATCCTTCGGGAGGAGTGGGAGTCGCTCGCCCCGGCGGCTCGCGCTCAATTGGCCGGGGCGGGCCTGATCGCTGCCTGATCGCCCCCTGATACCCTCTTAACGAGTCCGAAGCCCTCGTCGGGCAAGCTGCGGACGCGGAAATCCGTCCAGGGCCCAGATGGTCATCTCGATCGACAACAGCTCTCTCCTGGGGTTCTACCAGGCGCGCACCGGCGGATTTTCTTCCGCCGGGACGGTGAGCGCTGGCGCGACGACCGGAGGGCGGCCGAAGTATGCCCCCACGCCGCCCTGGGCGACGACCTCCACCGCGCTGAAGTCCAACGAGCTGGTCAAGCAGGCGCTGGCTGGCCGCCGCTTCATCGATGAGGGTGCGGCCCAGCTCGATCTGCCCGGAGCCAGCGGCGACTACAAGAAGCTGTTCGCGTTGTACCAGGGGCTGAACGCCCTCAGCGGTCTCGCCGAGCGCGCCAAGGCGACGGGGGTCACGCCGGCGGAAACCAACCGGCTCGCCTCGGTGTTCACGCGCGGCCTCAGCGAAATCACGAGCTACACCGACAAGCTGAAAATGGAGACCATGCGGATCACCCGCGGGGACACCATGATCACCAACAAGTCCGCGGTGGGCGTCCCGCGGGCGGTCTACAACTACAAGACCGCGAAGGTGCACACCGGCGGGCAGAGCGACGCCGTCGCCGCCTTCCAGGGCGATGTGAAGTTCGACATCACCGTCAAGCGCGGCAACGTCACCCACAACATCGCCCTGGACCTGTCCGAGATCTCCGGGACCCGGTCGATGGGCGCGGTTACGGCCTACATCAACGACAAGCTGTCGGCCGCCGGCCTTCAGTCGCGCTTCAGCGTCGAGCGCACGCCCGGCGAGCCGCGCAAGGTCACCACCGGCGGGACCACGGTCACCCTGCCCGCCGTGGCCGACGACTACGCCTTCAAGATCAGCGGCGATTCGACCGAACAGCTGACCTTCTCGGCGGCGGCGACAACGCCCGCAGTCTACGTCACCACCTATGCCGGCAATCCGGATCCGGACAAGGACACCAAGACCGAGGACGGCAAGTTCGAAAGCACCCTGGTCAAGCTTGACGGCGCCACGGTCGGCGCCGCGGGGTCCAAGATCTCGTCAGGCACGCTGGAGGGCACCATCGAGACGGTCCGGGCCAGCAAGGTCGGCGCGGACGGATCGCTCTATGTGCTGGCCGATGTCGACGGCACGGTGGACAACCAGACGGTCAAGGGTGAGCGCGATGTCGCGCTGCTGAAGTACGACAGCGCCGGCAAGTTGATGTTCGCCCGGACGCTGGGCGCTGCGGACCACGCCGAGGGGCTGGCGCTGAATGTCGCCGCGGACGGGCGGGTCGCCATCGCCGGCCGGGTCTCAGGCGAACTGAACGGCGCCAGCAACGGTCCGATCAACTCGACGGCGGCCTCGGGCAAGACCGACAGCTTCGTCACTGTGTTCGACGCCAAGGGCGACGAGATGTGGACGCAGCGGCGCGGCGCCCTGGAGGCTGATGAGGCGACAGAGGTCGGGTTCGGCGACAACGGCGTCGTCTATGTCGCCGGGCGGACAAAGTCCTCGCTGCCCAGCGGCGGTTCGACGATCGGCGGGTGGGACAACTACCTGATGGCCGTAGCGCCGGACGCCAAGGGCGCGCCCAAGACGCTCTTCACCACACAGTTCGGCTCGGTCGGCGAGGACAGCGTCGGCGGTATGGTCGTGAACGGCTCGACCGTGACCGTGGCCGGGGTCGAGAACGGTCGGGGCGTCCTGCGCAGCTTCTCGGTCACGCCGAGCATCACCGACACCGTCCGCACCGACGACAACGGCTTCACCAACATCACCACAACCACGACGACCAACGGCGTTGCGACCGTGGCGTCTACGGACTACGGCGCGCCCAACGGCGGCGCTGATCCGGTCAAGGTGACGTCGACCACCCATACCTCGGCGGCCACCTTCACCGCCGGCGCGACGCGCGACCTTGGACAGATGGGCGGCGGCGCGATCAAGGGGCTCGGTCTCGACGGCGGCTATCTCTGGGTGGCCGGCACGACGTCCAACGGCGCGCTCGATGTGAGCGGAGTCACTCGGGCCTACAATGGCGCGCAGGACGCCTTCGCGGCGCGCCTGTCGAGTGACCTGGCCAGCACGGCAGGCGACAATCTCGCCTACTTCGGCGGGACCGGGAACGACACCGTCGCGGCCGTGACCGTGGCCGACGGCAAGGTCTGGGTCGCGGGCGCCGCCAGCGCCGACCAGCCCGGCGCCACGCCCATCTCGACGAAGGACGGCTATCTGGCCAAGATCGATGTCACGACAGGCTCGGTCGAGGCGCAGCGTGTCACCGGCAAGGACGGCATGGCCGCCGCGACCTCGATCGCGGTCGACACCACCGGCGCCAGCGCGCTGGACAAGCTCGGCCTGCCGAAGGGCGCTCTGCTGTTCGCCGATTCCCAGAAGCTGGTCTCGGCGACCTCGGTCCGTGCCGGCGATAGCTTCCAGATCCGCACCACCCAGGGCGGTCGCCTGTCGCCGGTGACCATCGAAGCCAATGACACGCTCGACACCCTGGCCAAGAAGATCGAGCGGGCCGGCGGCTTCAAGGTCAAGGTTGAGGTGGTGGCCGACGGCGAATACCGGCGGATCAAGGTCAGCCCGCAGCTAAAGACCGCCTCGGTCGAGATCCTGCCGGGCAAAGGCGGCAGTGACGCGCTGGAGGCCATTGGCCTGGCGCCCGGTGTCGTCCGGAACACCGTCATCGATGATGCCGGGAAGAGTGTTTCCGCCGACGGGAAGGGGCCGGTCTTCGGGATCGGCCTCGATATCGACCTGAACCTGAATTCGAAGGACGCCGTCGCTGCGGCCATGGCGGCGATCGGCAAGTCGCTGACGCGCGTTCGCGACGCCTATCGCACCCTCGAGACCGCGGCCAAGCCGGCCGTGACCGCCGCCCCCGGGGCCGGTGGGGCGGCTCCGGCCTATCTCACCAATCAGATCGCCAACTACCAGGCCGCTCTGGACCGTCTGACCGGCGGCGGCTGATCACGCGGACTTGAAAGCGTCATCACCGCAGGCTAGCGGTGCAGGCATGGAGTTCTTCAAGGATCGTCGCATCGTGCTGGCCGTCGGAGCCGGGGTGGCGCTGCTGCTCGGCATCCTGATCGCCGTCACGATCATGCGTGGCAGCAAGGCGCCGGCCGAGCCGCCGCCTGCGTCCCAGGGCGGGCTGGTCGTCGAGACCGGGCGGGACGATGACACCCGGCTGGACCCGGCCCGGCCGATCCGCTGTTTCGTCGCCGGCCAGTTCGCCGGCGAGATCACCCTGACCGAATGCGCCCGGCGCAACGGCGTGGCCACCGGCGCCCTCGACGTCGGCGTCGACGAAACCGGAGCGCTGGCCGCGGCAGACTCCGCCGGCACCATTCTGGCGCCCTTGCCGCCCAAGCCGGTCGCCTCGGCCCCGGACCAGCCTGCGCCGGTCGATGCGACCGAGCCGACCCCGGCCCAGACTTCCGGTTCGATGTGCTGGCGCTATGCCGGGGGGGGCTGGTCCCAGGCCGGGACGATGGACCTCAATGGCTGCGTGCAGACCCTGTTCGCCGGGCAATGCGAGAAGCGTGGCGGGGCGACCTACGGGCGCTGGGGCGAACAGACCCTGCGTCTGGTCCGCGACAAGGTCGAGATTTCGCAGGACAATCGTCGCTTCCGCACGCTGGTCGAGCAGGGCGCCGGCTGCTCGATCCCGCCGGTGGGTTGAGCCGGGCTGCCATTCAGGTCTAGGCTCGCCCTATGCACCGTATTGTCCTGACGCTCGCCATCACCGCTTCCGCTCTCGGCCTTTCGGCCTGCGAAAAGGCCTTTGAGGCCCCGCTGGATCGCGGTGTCTGCTACCACATGGGGTTCCTTCCGGACGGCGGCTACAAGTTCAACGTCGTGGCTCGCAACATCGACACGATCGAGAAGTGCGCGGCCCAGCTGGAAGGGATGCGGATCCGTTTCCTGCGACTCGGCGGGCAGAACGCCGAGATGATCGGCGCCTATCAGGGCAGTTTCATCCATCTGCGCCGGGGCGGGATCTTCCGGGCCCAGAAATGGAACGGCAACCAGTATCTGTTGCTGGTCCGCTCCGGCGACGGCCGCCTCGTCAATCCCGGCGCCGTTCAGTAGGGCGGCGCGCCCCTGTCCGCGCGGTCGCGAAACTTGCAGTTGCGCACAGGAACATTCCATGAACATACTTTCACGAACTGTTAACGCCCGTTAGCTTGGGCGTCAGATTCCGGCGCGTCCCGGAGGTTCGATCGTCGGGCCTCGGATAACGGGGCAGGGTCGCCGGGCGCGTGAAGGAGATCCCCATGGCGGGCAGCGTCAACAAGGTCATTCTGGTCGGCAACCTGGGCGCCGACCCCGAGATCCGCACCCTCAACTCGGGCGACCGCGTCGCCAACCTGCGCATCGCTACCTCCGAGACCTGGCGTGACCGCGCCACCGGGGAGAAGAAGGAGCGCACCGAGTGGCACCGCGTCGTGGTGTTCAACGACAATATCGTCAAGGTGGTCGAGCAGTATCTGAAGAAGGGGTCGACGGTTTACATCGAGGGCGCCATCCAGACCCGCAAGTGGACCGATCAGGCCGGTGTCGAGAAGTACTCCACCGAGATCGTGCTGCAGAAGTTCCGCGGTGAACTGACCATGCTGGGCGGCCGTGACGGCGGGGCCGGCGGCGGCGGCATGCGCGACGAGGGCGACTTCGGCGGTTACTCGGGCGGCGGTGGTCGCAGCCAGCCGTCGGGCCCGAAGGAAAGCTTCTCGGCCGATCTCGACGACGAAATCCCGTTCTAGTCGCCGTTGCGCCCGTGGCGTTCCCGCCGTCTCGCTGGGCGGGGCGGCGGCGTTTGCCGGGGTGGGGCGAACGCCCGCTGCATTGCGCGGGAAGGGGCTTCACCCCCTGACTGCCGCGTGCGAAGAGCGGCCCCGTGACCGCCCCCGCTTCCTCCGCCCACTCCGACCGTTCGTCCTTCTCGCTCGCGGAGTGGGGCGCGATCGGCGCCATCCTGCTGGTCTGGGGGATCAACAACGCCGCCGCCAAGGTCGCGACCGACACCTTGCCGCCGCTGCTGGTCGGCGGGCTTCGCTTCGGCGTGGCCCTGGTCGTTCTGGCGCCCTTCCTGCGGCCGCCCTTCCCGCCATGGCGCCAGATCCTGCCGATCATCCTGCTTTGCGGGCCCTTGCATTTCGGCCTGATCTACTGGGGCTTCTCGCTGATCGAGAACCTCAGCCCGATGGTGGTGGCGCTCCAGCTCTGGATCCCGATGACGGCCTTCTTCGCCTGGCGGATGCTGGGCGAGCGTATGGCCCCGGCGGCGCTCGCCGGCATGGTCGTCGCCTTTGTCGGCGTGGCCTGGATGAGCCTGGACCCGCATGGGGCCGCTGACCTGCCGGGCATCGCCCTGGGGCTGGTCGCCAGCGGGCTCTGGGCTCTGGGTACGGTGCTGGTGCGGCGCATGCCCGGCGTGCCGCCCCTGAAGATGCAGGCCCTGACCTCGGTGGTGGCCGCTCCGGTGCTTCTGGCCGCCTCTTTCGCCTTCGAAGGTGATGTCGTCGCCAGGGCGGCGTCGGCCGGCTGGGTGGTCTGGGCGACCATCGTCTGGGCGGGGCTCGCCTCCACCGTAGGTGCAACGGCCCTGCTGTTCTGGCTGGTCCAGAGGCGGGAGCCGGGGCGGGTGACGCCGTGGTTCCTGCTGACCCCGCTGGTCTCCTGCGGCATCGGCATCGGCCTGATGGGCGACACCCTGACGCTGCAGCTGGTGCTCGGCGGCGGCGCGACCCTGTTCGGAGTGGCCCTGGTGGCGCTGTCCGAGCGTCGTGCGGCGGTGCGCGCCGCGGCAGACCGCCAGATCCAGACCTAGGCCTGTTCGGCGCTGTAGGCTCCGACGCCCTCGCCGAGGAAGCTGTTGTTGGCCTCGCGCAGTCGCGCGCCGTCCTCATCGTAGAGGAACGGCAGGAAGGCGTAGCGTTTTCCGCCGGTTACGGGCGTCGCTTCGTGCAGCAGCGAGCAGGAAAAGACCACCGCCCCGCCGGTCGGTGGTCGATAGGTTCGGCTGCCGAATTCCGGGAACCGCAGGTCTCCGCCTTCGTGGGCCTCGGCGTCGAGGTTGATCGACACCGCGAACTTGCGGTGGGCCGTGCCCCGGGTGGTGTTGTCGCGGTGGGGTCGGAAGAATCCGCCGCTCTCGGCGTCGTAGCAGGCGACGATGTAGCGCTCCATCCGCGTCGCCTCGAACTGGAAGGCCCGCTGGATCAGCGGGATCAGCCGGCGCTTGATGCGCGCGCGCGCCTGGTCGCGCAGAGCCTCGTCCTCGACGGTCGCGTCGGACCGCTTCTTGTGGCGCGGATCCATCGCCACGACGGTCTTGCCGTCCACCTCGCGCATGAACCCCGAAGGCTCACCGCCGGCCGCCTCGTAGTAGGCGATCAAACGCCGACAGAACGCGGGCTCGAAGATCCGTGGAGCGACCAGCACCGGCGCATTCAGCGGCGTGCCGGCGTGATCGTCGACGGCAGGCAGGGCGGCGAGCCGGCGCATGACCTCGGGCCCTGCCGCCAGCGGCGCGGTGAAAAGAACGCGGAGCGTCGGGTCCAGCACGATCCAGCCTGGCCCCGACATGGCCATCGGCCCGCTGACCACGCCATCGATGTCGTGAAGCCAGCGAAGGCCCGGCGGATCGTCGCGGGCCTCGGCGAAGTCTTCAGAGGTCGTGAGAACGCCGAACAGGCACCGGGTGGCGTCGTCGAACAGGCCGCGCGCCGCGGATACGACGGCAAGGGCCGAGACGGCGTCCGGGTCTGCGAGTGGCGGCAGGAAGGCCAGCACCACATACCGGCCGGCCACGCTCGAGATGTTGTAGCGCGGGTTGTTGGGGCTGGGCGCGAAGACTGAGGGCGCGAGATCGCCGGGAGCGAGAGGCATCCCGGCAACCTGCCAAAGGGGGCGGCCGGCGGCAAGCGGCGCCGGCTCAGACCGGAACGCCCGAACGATCAGTCGCGCCCGTCCCTCGTCGGCCTCTACCGCGCGCCGATGACCGCGCAGGCCACCCGGTCGCCGGCGCCGCCGATCGGCTGGCTGGCGTAGTCGTCCGCCCTGGCGTGGATCACGAGGGCAGAGCCGTTGGCGTCCAGCAGCACCGGCTTCTCACCGCCGCCGGCAAGGGAGACGAACGGCGTGAACACCTCGGCCATCGCGGTTCCGTCCGGACCGGCGTAGAGGTTGGGAAGATCGCCAGCGTCATTGTGGCCCGCAGCGAGGAAGCCGTGGACCACTGCCTCGGCGTCATGGACGTGTCCGCCGGCGGACTTGAAGTCGGCGCTCGAGCAGTCGCCCTTCTCATGGAAATGCAGACCGTGCCAGCCGGGGGGCAGGCCCCGGGCCTCCACCCGCAGGACGACGCCGCGTGCGCCCTCTGTGATCGTTGCGCGGCCGAGCGCCTCACCGGCCGGGCCCTTCAGATCGACCGAGACGGAGGCCGGCGTGGCGAAGGCTGGGAGGGCGATGGCGACGGCGGTCAGAACGATCGGGAAAGGACGCATGGAAAGACTCTCCTGCAGGGGGGAAAACGGCGCCCGAAGGTGGCGCCCGCGGGTCTTGGATGTTAACTAACGGGCGGACGTATTGGGTCCGATTCTGATAGCAAAATCCCGCACTTGACCGACGAAAATAAGACCCTTCCGGACGATGGACGGCGGGGGGCTGTGGCCCCCATCGCCATCGAGGACGAGCTGAAGCGCAGCTATCTCGACTACGCGATGAGCGTGATCGTGAGCCGGGCGCTGCCCGATGTGCGCGACGGCCTCAAGCCCGTGCACCGGCGCATCTTCTACTCGATGCACGACCTGAACATGACGCCCGACCGGCCGTACTCCAAGTCGGCGCGTGTGGTCGGCGACGTGCTGGGCCGCTTCCACCCGCACGGCGACCAGTCGGTCTATTTCGCGCTGGCCCGCATGGCGCAGACCTTCTCGATGAATCTGCCGCTCATCGACGGTCAAGGGAACTTCGGTTCGGTCGATGGCGATATGCCGGCGGCCATGCGCTACACCGAAAGCCGGATGGCGCACGCGGCGACCGCGCTGCTGGCCGACATCGACAAGGACACGGTCGACTTCCAGGAAAACTACGACGGCAAGGAAGAAGAGCCGACCGTTCTGCCGGCCCGTATTCCGAACCTGCTTGTCAACGGCGCAGGCGGCATCGCCGTCGGCATGGCCACCAATATTCCGCCCCACAACCTGGGCGAGGTCGTCGACGCCTGTCTGGCCCTGATCGACAATCCCGATATCGGTCTGGATGAGATCCTCGACATCGTGCCGGGGCCCGACTTCCCGACCGGCGGCGAGATCATCGGCCGCACGGCCGCGCGCACAGCCCTGATGACCGGCCGCGGCTCGGTCATCATTCGCGGCGTGGCCACGGTGGGCGAGCTTCGCAAGGATCGCGAAGCCATCATCATCACCGCCATCCCCTACCAGGTGAACAAGTCCAGCCTGGTCGAGCACATCGCCGAACTGGTCCGCGACAAGAAGATCGAGGGCATCAGCGACATCCGCGACGAGAGCGACCGCCAGGGCATGCGGATCGTCATCGAGCTGAAGCGCGACGCCCAGGGCGACGTGGTCCTCAACCAGCTGTACCGCTTCACCGCGCTGCAGAGCAGCTTCGGCTACAACATGCTGGCGCTGAATCGCGGCCGGCCGCTGCAGATGGGCCTGCGCGAGATGATCGGCGCCTTCGTCGACTTCCGGGAGGAAGTCGTCGTCCGCCGCACCAAGTTCGAGCTCAGCAAGGCGCGCGATCGCGGCCATGTGCTGGTCGGTCTGGCCATCGCCGTCGCCAATATCGACGAGTTCATCCACATCATCCGCAGCTCGGCCGACCCGGCAGAGGCGCGCGAGCGACTCTGCGCCCGGGACTGGCCGACCGGCGACATGATGCCCCTGATCGCCCTGATCGCCGATCCGCGGACGGTGATCACCGCGGGGGACCAGGTGCGTCTCTCGGACGAACAGGCGCGTTCCATCCTCGCCCTGACCCTGTCCCGCCTGACGGGCCTCGGCCGTGACGAGATCCTCGGTGAGGCCACGACGCTCGCCGGGTCCATCGCCGGCCTCCTCGAGCTGCTCAGCGACCGGGCCAACATCATGGCCGTGGTCCGCGAGGAACTGGTCGAGGTGCGGGAGCGCTTCGCCATTCCGCGCCGCACGCAGATGGTCGAGGGCGGCGCCGAGATGGAGGATGAGGATCTCATCCCCCGCGAGGACATGGTCATCACCGTCACCCACGGCGGCTATGTGAAGCGCACGGCGCTGTCGACCTACCGCAGTCAAAAGCACGGTGGCAAAGGCCGGTCCGGCATGTCGACCAAGGACGAGGACGCCGTCACACGGGTGTTCTCGGCCTCGACCCATGCGCCGGTGCTGTTCTTCAGCTCCGGCGGCAAGGTCTACCGTCTGAAGGTGTGGCGCCTGCCGGTGGGCACGCCGACCTCGCGCGGCAAGGCCTTTGTAAACCTGCTGCCCATCGAGCCGGGCGAAAGCATCACCTCGATCCTGCCGCTGCCCGAGGACGAGGCGCAGTGGGACGCTCTCGACGTCATGTTCGCCACCCGATCCGGGAACGTCCGTCGCAACAAGCTCAGCGACTTCGCCTCGATCAACCGCAACGGCAAGATTGCCATGAAGCTGGACGAGGGTGACTCCATCATCGGGGTCGGCCTCTGTGATCCGCGCAATGACGTACTGCTGACCACGGCCCTCGGGCGCGCCATCCGCTTCGAGGTCGGCGAGGTGCGCGTGTTCGCGGGCCGCGAATCGACCGGGGTTCGCGGCATCCGGCTGGCCGACGGCGACCAGGTGCTGTCCATGGCCATCCTGCACGGCGTCGATGCGACCCCGGCCGAGCGCGCCAGCTACCTCAAGTATGAGCGTGCGCGCATCAAGTCCGAGAGCGATGAGGGCGACGACGCCACGCCGGCCGAGGACGACGAAGACGTCGGCGAGGCCGAGCTGACGCCGGAGCGCATCATCCAGCTGCAGGCAGCCGAGGAGTTCATTCTGACCCTGTCGTCCGAAGGCATTGGCAAACGCACCAGCGCTTACGACTTCCGGCGTACGGGCCGTGGCGGCCAGGGCCTGCTGGCCCAGGACCTCACCCGCAAGGGCGGACGTCTGGTGGCCAGCTTCCCGGTGGATCAGGCCGACGAGATCCTGCTGGTCACCGATCAGGGCCAGCTTATCCGCTGCCCGGTGGCCAACATCCGCGTCGCCAGCCGCAACACCCAGGGCGTTATCGTCTTCCGTACGGCCGAAGATGAGCACGTCGTCAGCGTGGAAAGGCTTGAAGCCTCGGCCGAAAGCGGCGACGAAGACGGCAACGAAAACGACGGCGACAGCGGGGACACCCAAGCCCCCGTCTAGCGGCAAGGCGCAAGGGGGTACCGGGTGCAGCGTATCGGACTCTATCCGGGAACGTTCGATCCGATGACCAATGGTCATCTGGACATCATCGGACGGGCTGTGAAGCTGGTGGACAAGCTGGTGATCGGCGTCGCCATCAATGAGGGCAAGGGGCCGCTGTTCAGCCTGGATGAGCGGGTCGCCATCGTCCGGGACGAGACCGCCCACCTGCAGCGTGTGGCCGAGATCGAGGTGGTGCCCTTCAAGGGTCTGCTGATGCACTTCGCCCGCGAGGTTCAGGCCGGCATCATCGTCCGGGGTCTGCGCGCCGTGGCCGACTTTGAATACGAATTCCAGATGACGGCCATGAACCAGCAGCTCGATCGCGAGATCGAGACCGTGTTCCTGATGGCGGATCCCCGGCACCAGGCCGTGGCCTCGCGCCTGGTCAAGGAAATCGCCATGCTCGGTGGCGACATCACCAAGTTCGTGACGCCCGGCGTCGCCGAGCGGCTGCTGGGCAAGGTCCGCAAGGGGTGAGCACGGGCGACCTCGCGGCCTTCGCCGAGGCGTGGGTCGCCGCCTGGAACGCCCACGACCTTGACCGCATTCTGTCGCACTATGCCGAGGACATCGTCTTCCGCAGCCCGGTCGTCCGGCAGCGATTTGGCAAGGCGTCGGGCGAGGTCAGTGGCAAGGACGAACTGCGCGCCTACTGGTCGGGCGCCTTCGCGCCGGCGGCGCCGGCCCTGCGGTTTGAGCTGATCGGTGTGCTTGCCGGCGTGGACGGCGGGGCGATCCGCTATTTCAGCACCACCCGCGCCTGTGAGGTGGTGGAGACCTTCACCTTCGATGACGCGGGGCTTGTGAAGCGGGCGGCGGCGTTCTACGCGGGCTGACGGGGCGTCAGTAGAGAAGGTTTTCCATGAAGATCGCGCCGTTCGCGCTTGCTGCTCTCCTGTCCCTCGCCGCGGCGACGGTTCCCGCCCAGGCCCAGGCCCAGGCGCCGGTCCCGGCGGCCGGGGAGTGGCGGACGCCTGATCCGGAGAATGTGCTGGTGTTCGACACCAGCAAGGGGCGCGTCATCGTCGAGATGGCGCCGGCAGTGGCGCCGGGCCACGTCGAACGGGTGCGCGGTCTCGTCCGGGCCGGCTTCTACGACGGCCTGACCTTCTTCAGGGTCATCGACGGCTTCATGGCCCAGACGGGCGACCCCGAGAACACCGGCGTCGGCGGCTCGGAATTGCCGGACCTGAAGGCGGAGTATCCCTTCCGCCGCGGTGCAACGCCGGGCTTCACCGTCATTGACCGGATGCCGGGCAACTTCGAGACGCCGTCGGCGACCGAGGTCGGCTTTATCGGCGTCTTGCCTGTCCGCTCGCTGCCCAGCATGCAGATGATGATGGCCGCCGACGGGAAGGTATCCTCCTGGGGCCTGTTCTGCCCCGGCGTGATGGGCATGGCCCGTGCGCAGAGCCCCGACAGCGCCAACAGCCAGTTCTTCTTCATGCGCTCGGCCTATCCCTCCCTCGACAACAACTACACGGCCTGGGGCCGCGTGATCGTCGGCCAGGACGTGGTTCGGGCGCTGAAGGTCGGTGAGCCGCCGGCGCCGCCGCTGGACGTGATGACGAAGGTCCGGGTCATGGCCGACCTGCCGGCGGCGCAGCGCCCCAGGGTCCAGGTCCTCGATGTCACCGGCCCGACCTTCAAGGCCCTCGTCGCCGAGGCGAAGGCAAGGGCGGGCGGGCGGCCGTTGAATCCCTGCGACATCGACATCCCGACCAAGGTCGGCTGACGGAAGGACCTCCATGCGTCGCGACATTCTCATCCTGGCCGCCGCGGTGCTGGCCTGCGCCTCGCCCGCCCTGGCCGCCCCCGGCGGCGCTGACTGGCGCGCGCCGAACGCCGACGACGTGCTGGTCATCGAGACCAGCCGGGGGCGGGTGATTGTTGAACTGGTCCCCGAGGTCGCGCCCGGTCACGTCGCGCGCCTCAAGGAACTGGCCCGCAAGGGCGCCTACGATGGCCGGACCTTCTTCCGCGTCATCGACCGCTTCATGGCCCAGACCGGCGACCCGCAGGATACGGGCGAGGGCGGCACGGATCTGCCCGACCTGAAGGCGGAGTTTACCTTCCGCCGCGCCGCTGACGCGCCTTTCGCCATCGCCTCCAGCCCCTGGGGGACCGAGGAGGGCTTCCTGAAGTCGCTGCCCGTCGTCAGCCAGGCCATGAGCTGGAGCGAGATGACCGCCGACGGGAAGGTCGCGGCCTGGGGCAGCTACTGCCCCGGCGTGGTCGGTATGGCCCGGGACGACAATCCCGACAGCGCCAACAGCCAGTTCTTTCTGATGCGCCAGCCCTATCTGTCGCTCGACAAGCGTTACACCGCCTTTGGCCGGGTGATCAGCGGTCTGGAGGCGATCCGCGCCATCAAGACCGGCGAACCGGTCGCCGCGCCGCAGGACCGGATGGACCGCGTGCGCGTTCTGGCCGATATACCCGCTTCCGAACGTCCGGCCGTGCGGGTCATCGATCCGGCTGGACCCTGGTTCAAGGGCGAGATCGAACGGCTGCGCAAGGAAAAGGGCGCCGACTTCTCGCTCTGCGACGTGAACATCCCTGTGAAGGTGGAATAGCCCCCATGACGACCGACGCCGAAAACACCCTGCTGCTGACCACCGAAACCGGCGTGGTCACCATCCAGTTGCGCCCTGACCTGGCCCCCGGCCACGTCGAGCGGATCAAGGAACTCACCCGCGAGGGCTTCTATGACGGCGTGGTCTTCCACCGCGTCATTCCGGGCTTCATGGCCCAGGGCGGCGACCCGACCGGCACCGGCTCGGGCGGCAGCAAGAAGCCGGACCTGAAGGCCGAGTTCTCGCGCGAGCCGCATATCCGCGGCGTTTGCTCGATGGCGCGGACCAACCAGCCGCACTCGGCCAACAGCCAGTTCTTCATCTGCTTCGACGACGCCACCTTCCTGGACGGCCAGTACACGGTCTGGGGCGTGGTCACCGACGGCATGGAGCACATCGACGCGCTGCCCAAGGGCGAGCCGCCCCGCCAGCCGGGCAAGATCGTCTCGATGAAAGTCGCCGCCGACGCCTAGACCGATACAGGCGGGGCCTGGAAAGGTCCCGCCGACCTGGCGTTACGGACGGGCCAGTTCGACGACGACCGGATAGTGGTCCGACCCCAGCGCCGGCCCGCGACGAACCGAAACGGTCTTCCAGTCGGATCCAGCGTAGACCTGGTCGATCGCCAGGATCGGGAAGGGCGCGGCGAAGTCGTGTCCTGAAAACCGGCCGGCGGGCCAGGTGAACAGGGCCCGCGTGCGGCGCTCGAGGCCGAACAGGCGGTCCTGCCGTCGCAGCGAGAACGACCAGGGCGTGGAGTTGAAGTCGCCCGTGACGATCAGGCTTTCCTTTGGAAACGCCTCCAGAACCCTGGCCAGGCGCAGGGTCTGCTGCTGTTGCGGCCCGGCGGGCACTGGCCAGGTGTAGTGGGCCCCGACAACGGTGTAGGCGCCGCGACTGCCTCTGAAGGTCGCCCAGGCCCCCGACAGGTTGGCCTGCGAAACCCCCGCCTGCAGGCCGCCTTCGGCGACCGGCCGGCGTTTGGCGAGGATCATCGTCGAACAGGCGCGCGGCTCGGCACAGGTCGTGCGGTGGGGATACCGGTCCGCCAGGGCGCGGGCGACGCCGCCGGATTTCGCGAACCCCTCCTGGAAGACGACGACGTCCGGATCCTCTTCAAGGATCCACTGCGCGGTCCCTGCGGGATCGCGGTTCCGGCCCCAGAGATTGAACTGGATGATCTTCAGCCTCGCCCCCTCGACCGGGCCAGACTTCTGGCCGGCGGCTGCGAGCAGTTCCGGGCCCATCAGCATCGCCGCCGAAAGGCTGCCGACGAGTGCAAGCACCGGCGTCAGACGTCCGCGGCGCCCGGCCAGCGCCCAGACCGCGATGGCGACCAGGGCGCCCAGCAGGAGCCAGGGCGTGAAGTGGGTCAGGATGTCCAGCCGGTCGCTGAACCGGCCGCCCTGCGCCGCCACGAGCGCCGTGGCGCAGACGGCCGCGAGCAGCAGAGCGGCGGCGCGGGCGGAGCCTGACAGGAGTTTGAGCAGAAGCGTCACCCGTCCGCTCTAGCACGCGATTCGTGCAGTCGGTGTGCAGCAGGGGCGCGGGTTCGGCGCCGCGTCACTCGCCGACGAAATAGACCATCGCCACAGGCCGGGCCGGGGCATCCCCGATCTTGAGCAGGCCGCGCAGGACCGGGGTCTGGCTGGACCCGTCGTTGCGGGCCTGGGCCAGGGCGGCCGGGTCGAAACGGCCGCTGAACAGCACCTCGCCCAGCCTGGGATCGGCGCCCCGGAAGCTGACCTGACCGGCTGACAGGCTGTAGGCCTGCGGCAGGACCCGTACGCTGACCGTATGGGCCTCGCCGCCCATCTCATTGGTCTGGACGGGGCTGGTGACGTCGTCGAACTGGAGCAGGATCGGGCCGAACACCGAGGCTCGCTCGCCCTTCTCCCACTGCTGGAAGTCGCTGGGCGCCCCGATGCCCAGATGGGTCAGCCGGTAGGCGCCGACCTGAAGCGGCTGGGGCGTCAGATAGAAGCCGGAGGCGTCGAGCGCCGCCTCGTGCCGGAATCCGGGTGCGACCACTACGGCGGGCGCCGCCGCCACCGGCGCGGTCGGCTGCGGGGCTGCGGTCACCGCTGCCGCCGGCGCTTCGGTCTTGTCCGCCTTGGGATTGCAGGCGGTGGTCAGGGCGGCGAACCCGACGGTCACGGCAACGATGGCAAAGCGCATGGATATCCCCGGAGTTGTCCCGCCAATGTGTGTATCGGCGGTGGCCTTGTCCATCGCGTGCTTGACGGCGGCGCGCGGACGTGGCGGTTCGCCGACCCATGCGCCTGTCAGATTTCGACTTCCACCTGCCCGAGGACCACATTGCGCTGCGCCCTGCCAGCCCGCGCGAAAGCGCTCGCCTGCTCGTGGTGCGACCGGGCGAGGGGCGGCAGGATCTGACCGTCGGTGATCTGCCCAGGCTTCTGACGGCCGGCGACGCTCTGGTCTTCAACGACACCCGGGTCATACCGGCCCGGCTGGATGGCCTCCGCGAGGGGCGCAGCGAAGGTGGCGGCGATGGTTCGCCCGTCGCCGTAGAGGCCACGCTGCACCGGCGGCTGGCGCCGGACCGCTGGAGCGCCTTCATGCGTCCCGGCAAGCGGCTGAAGGCCGGTGACCGGGTCCGTTTCGGCGCCAGTGATGATCGTGGCTGCGATGGGGCGCTGCTGGACGCCACGGTCCTGGAGAAGGGCGAGGGCGGCGAGGTGGTGCTGGCCTTCGACCTCTCCGGCCCTGATCTCGATGTCGCCATCAATACAAGCGGTCAGATGCCGTTGCCGCCCTACATCGCGGCCAAACGGGGCGAGGACGATCAGGACCGCCTCGACTATCAGACCGTCTACGCGCGGGAGGACGGCTCGGTGGCGGCGCCGACGGCGGGGCTGCATTTCACGGCTGACCTGCTTGCGCGACTGGCGACGGCGGGGGTGTCCCAGCATTTCGTGACCCTGCATGTCGGGGCCGGCACCTTCCTGCCGGTCAAGGTCGACGATGTCGCCGACCATCGCATGCATCCCGAGTACGGCGAGGTGTCCGGGGCGACGGCCGCCGCCCTGAACGCGGTGCGGGCCGCCGGCGGGCGCATCGTCTGTGTCGGCACAACGTCGCTGAGGCTTCTGGAAAGCGCTACGGGCGAAGACGGCGTCATCCGCCCCTGGGCGGACGAGACGGCGATTTTCATCACCCCGGGCTATCGGTTCCGCGCCGCTGACGTTCTGATGACCAACTTCCACCTGCCGAAGTCGACCCTGTTCATGCTGGTCAGCGCCTTCGCCGGGCAGGCCGTGATGCGCGAGGCCTACGAACACGCCATCGCCACCGGCTACCGCTTCTATTCCTACGGGGATTCAAGCCTGCTATTCCGCGCCGACTGATGGCTGCCTTCCCCTTCGATATCTCCGCCACCGACGGCGCGGCCCGCACCGGGGTCCTGAAGACCCCGCGCGGAGACATCCGCACGCCGGCCTTCATGCCGGTCGGCACCGCCGCGACGGTGAAGGCCCTGACCGTGGATCAGGTGGCCGCAACCGGGGCGGACATCATCCTGGGCAACACCTACCACCTGATGCTGCGCCCCACCGCCGAGCGGGTGCAGCGGCTGGGCGGGTTGCACCGGTTCATGCGCTGGGACCGGCCAATCCTCACCGACAGCGGCGGCTTCCAGGTGATGAGCCTGTCCGGGATCAGCAAGGTCACCGAGGAGGCGGTGACCTTCGCCAGCCACCTCGATGGATCCAGGCATGTGTTGACCCCGGAGCGCTCGATCGAGATCCAGGCCGATCTGCTGGGCAGCGACATCGTCATGCAACTGGACGAGTGCGTCGCCTGGCCGGCCGAGGAGGCTCGGGCCCGGCAGGGCATGGAGCTGTCCGCTCGCTGGGGCGCCCGGTCGAAGGCGGCCTTCGGGACGCGTGACCGCCAGGCCCTGTTCGGAATCCAGCAGGGGTCGACGCTCGAGGCGCTGAGGCGAGAGTCCTCGGAGCGTCTCATCGAGACGGGCTTCGACGGCTACGCCCTCGGCGGTCTTGCGGTCGGGGAGGGGCATGAGGCGATGTGCGAGGTGCTCGACTACGCCCCCGGCCTGCTGCCCGCCGATCGGCCGCGCTATCTTATGGGGGTGGGCAAGCCGATCGACCTGGTCGAGGCGGTGGCTCGCGGCGTGGACATGTTCGACTGCGTGCTGCCCACCCGTTCAGGGCGCCACGGCCAGGCTTGGACCTGGGACGGGCCCCTGAACATGAAGAACGCCCGCTTCGCCGAGGATGACACCCCGCTCGACCCGGACAGCGACTGCCCGGCCAGCCGGGACTACTCGAAGGCCTACCTGCACCATCTCGTCCGTTCGGACGAGATCCTCGGCCAGGTGCTGCTGTCCTGGCACAACATCGCCTTCTTCCAGGCCCTGACCGTCGCCATGCGCGGGGCGATCGCCGGGGGAACCTTCGAGGCCTTCCGTCGGGCGTTCCGGGCGAGGCACCTGAAGTAGCCCCGGGCGGTGCGCTCCGGTCCGGCCGCCCCTACTTGATCGGGTACTTCGGGCCCTTGCGCGGCGGCTCCTTGGGCAGGAGCGACTTGAGATGGCTGGGCGTGGCGGGCGGGTTGCAGCCGCGGGACTCGCCGAGCCCCTTGAGGTAGCCCCGGCGGATGCCGCCGGCGGTGATCGCGGCCCGCACCAGCCGGTCGTGCTGCTCGGCGCCGGAGAGCCGCCGCACCCAGCCGCGCAGCGGGATCAGATCCTGGGCCGCTCCGGCCACGAAACCCAGCGCCGTCTCTTCAACCGCGTCGCGTCCCTTGACGATCAGGTCGCGGTCGTCCTCCGACGCGGGATCGTCGATATCGGCGCCCAGGGCTTCGTACAGCGGCCGGACCTCGGCGATTATCCCGGCGCAGGTGGCGGGCGTGGGGCGCCGGTAGGGGTCCTCGAGCGCGTCGAGCAACACCTGCGGGATCTTGGTGCGCAGCATGTTCAGGTCCCGCGCCGGTGCGGTAACCGCGCCGGCGACACTGCCACGATTGATCTGGTCTGTGGTCTGAACGCGTCCGCTCGGCGGCGGCGATGGACTGACCGAGGCGCAGGCCGTCAGCGACAGGCAGGCGAAGGGCAGAAGAAGCAGGCGCATGCCCATACCATAATCATGCGCCTGTGGCGGCGGAAAGGCGTCACAGCGGGTTGCCGCGCCGGAACGTCGCCACTATGGTCCGCGCCGCTTCGAACCGGCTCAGCCGCTGCTTCGCGAGCGGGCCGGTAGCTCAGTGGTAGAGCATTCGACTTTTAATCGAATGGTCCTGGGTTCGACCCCCAGCCGGCCTACCAACGTTTCCGCCGCATCCGCCTCCTGGGCGGCGCGGCTCCTCGGGTGTATCGCGGGCTATTGCTGTTGCTGCTGCTGCTGTTCGCGGCGGTGGATGTCGCCGGCGTTGAGCTTGCGGCGACCGCCCGGGAAGGACGGACGGGGCAGGCGCAGGAACTCCGGTTCGGCCAGGGCCGCCCGGGCCTTGCCGACAGAGACCGCTACCGCCAGCTGGCTGTCGGATTCCCCCTTGTAGACCCCCAGCGAGGGCGGCACGTCGGCATAGTCGCGGCCGATGGCCACGGCGATATGCCGCTCGCCCGCGATGCTGTTGTTGGTCGGGTCCAGGCCGATCCAGCGCAGGGTCGGCAGGAAGACCTCCACCCAGGCATGGGTGGCGTCAGGGTCCGAGCGGTCGCCGTGCTGGCGGTCCGTGAACAGGTATCCCGAAACGTAGCGCGCCGGGATGCCCCAGCGGCGGCAGATGGCCAGCATGATGTGGGCGAAGTCCTGGCAGACGCCCCGTCCGACGCCGAGCGCCAGGTCGATCGGGCTGTCGGCGGTGGTCACGCCGGGGGTGTAGTCGAAGGCGTCGTAGATGATGCGGTTCAGCGCCAGCACCGCCGACAGCGGGTCCTGCAGACGCAGGGCGTCGAGGTTCTTCTCGGCGATGAAGGTCTGCAGCGCCTGGCTGAACACCACAAAGCCGTGCGGCTGAAGGAAGTCGAAGCACTCGCCGCGCACGAAGTCGCTGCGCAACCGGTCCCATTCGCCCTGGTCGACGCCGTCGGGCAGCACGGGATCGGGCTGGGTCTCGACCGCGGACCGGGCCTCGATCCGCAGGTTGTCGTGCGGCTGGGGGACGTCGAAGTGATAGACGGCGTTGCCGAAATTGTCGGCGTAGGAAAAGATCTGCGCCCTCGGCTCGAGGTCGAGCTCGAAGCTGATCAGTCGCTGGCCGGCGCTCTTGCGAGGCTGCATGCGCAGCTCCATCACGCTTTCGCGGACTGCGCGCTCGTAGTGGTACTGGGTGACGTGCCGGACTTCGAGCAGCATTAGGCGGGCAGCCTCATCTCGAGGGAGTAGGCGACAAAGGTGTCGTAGATGGCCTCGTGCACGCGGGCGCACTCGTTGACGACCGTGCCCAGCAGGCCGCTGGCCCCCGTGGCTTCCAGCTCGTCGACGTCAGCGAACTGCAGGCGGGCCTTCAGGCGGCCGGCCAGCCGTTCGGGCGTCGCCAGACCGCCGATCTCCACATGCCGCGATACGCCCACGAGGTACTCCTCGATCCGGGCTGTAGCGAAGCGGATCGACCGGGGGAACTCCTCGTCGAACAGGAGGAACTCCAGGATGTAGCGGGGTTCGATCTCGGCCGTGTAGCGCCGCAGATAGGGCTCAAGCGCACAGGCCATGCGCAGCAGGTTCATCAACGCGAGGCGGTCGGTGACGCTCTTGCCGCGCCCGTCGCCGAAGCCGACTTCCAGCAGACGGGCGATCAGATGCGCCCGCTCCAGGTAGACGCCCAGCATCAGGAACCGGAAGCCCTCGCCATGGCTCATCGTCGCGTCCGCCGCGCCCTTGAACAGGTGCAGGTCGGCGATGACGTCGTGCAGGAAGGCGGACGACCCGCTCTCGAACTCCGCGGCGGTGCTGTCGGCGGTGACCTTCAGGAACAGCAGGTTGAGCCGTTCCCAGGTTTCGGTCGTGATCTGGTCGCGCACCTGCCGCGCGTTCTCACGGGCATGGGCCAGGGACATGACCACCGAATTGGGGTCTTCGCGGTTCAGGACCAGCGACCGGGCGGCCTCGTAGGTGAGCGAGACCCGGGCCATGTCCGGATCGCCGACCGCCGACAGGGCGATGTAGGCTGTCTGCGCCGCGGCGTCGGATCGGTCCAGCGTCGCGTTCAGCATGACGTCGGCCAGACGCGAGAAGTGCTCGGCCCGCTCCACATAGCGGCCGATCCAGTAGAGGCTGTCCGCCACCCGCGCGAGCATCATGGCCTTGCCTCCTGACGTTCATCCTCGTCGACGAGAACCCAGGTGTCCTTCGAGCCGCCCCCCTGGCTGGAATTGACGACCAGCGAGCCGCGCCGCAGGGCCACGCGGGTCAGGGCCCCGGGGGTGACGACAATCTTCTCGCCGGACAGGATGAAGGGACGCAGGTCTACGTGCCGGGGCTCGATCCGGCCGTCGATCAGGCAGGGCGCGGTGGACAGCTGGATCGTCGGCTGGGCGATGTAGTTGGCCGGGTCGGCCTTGAGGGCTTCAGCGAAGGTCTCGCGTTCCTTGCGCGAGGCGTGGGGCCCGACCAGCATGCCGTAGCCGCCCGAGGCGCCGACCGCCTTGACCACGAACTTGTCGAGGTTGGCGAGCACATGGGCCAGCTGGATCGGCTCGCGGCACAGGAAGGTCTCGATGTTGGGGAGGATGGCGTCCTCGCCCAGGTAGTAGCGGATAATGTCCGGGACATAGGCGTAGACGGCCTTGTCGTCTGCGACCCCGGTGCCGGGCGCGTTGCAGATCACCACATTGCCCGCCCGGTAGGCGTTGAACAGGCCCGGCAGGCCAAGCGACGAGTCCCGTCGGAAGGTGAGGGGGTCGATGAAGTCGTCGTCCACCCGCCGGTAGATGACGTCCACCCGGCGCAGGCCGGTCGTGGTCCGCATGTAGACCATGTTCTCGTGAACCACGAGGTCGCGGCCCTCGACCAGGGGCGCGCCCATCAGGCGCGCCAGATAGGCGTGCTCATAGTAGGCGCTGTTGTAGACGCCGGGGGTCAGTACCACGACCTGCGGATCGGGCCGCCACTCCGCCGCCATGCTCTTGAGCGTCGCCAGCAGAAGATCGGGATACCGTTCGACGGGCCGGACGTTCGAGGCGCGGAAGGTGCCAGGGAAGGTCCGCTTCGCCGCGTCGCGGTTGGCCAGCATATAGGAGACGCCCGACGGGACGCGCAGATTGTCCTCAAGGACCGCGAACGCGCCGTCCTGGCCCCTGATCAGGTCTGATCCGCAGACGTTGGCGTAGGCCTTGTGCGGCACATAGAGGTGCTGCATCTCGCGGCGGTAGGAGGGCGCGCCCAGCACCAGTTCGCGCGGGACGATGCCGTCCATCAGGATCTGCTGGTCGCCGTAGATGTCCGCGAGGAACATGTTCAGGGCCCGCAGGCGCTGGGTCAGGCCCTCCTCGATCGTCTTCCATTCCTGGGCGGGGATGATCCGGGGCACCAGGTCGGTGGGGATGATCCGCTCGGTCGTCGCCTCGGCGCCGTAGACGGTGAAGGTGATCCCCTGCAGCAGGAACGACCGCTCCAGTGTCTTCTGGCGATCGGCCAACGCCTCAGGCGACAGCGTGGTCAGTCGGGTGTGAACGCCCGCGTAGTGCCGTCGGACATCGCCGCCGGCCACGTACATCTCGTCAAACGCCACGCCGGGCATGTAGGCGGCGTCCGTCATCGGCAGGGCCTGGGCCGCGCCCAGGGCATCGGCGGTCGCTACGCTCACATCAGGATCCGTTTCGTTCACGCCCGGGAAGGCCTTTTCGCGGTTCATTCGTAGCGCTCTTCGCCGGTCTGGCGTCTGGTTTCGATCCGACTCCGGACCGGATGCAGCGACTGCACTGCATTTGTGCAACTTTCCGCGCCGCTGCAAAGGGTGGATGGACGTGACAGCCGGCCCGAGCCCGACTACACGGGATTCGGGGCGCAAGAGGAGAAAAGAAGCTTGTCGCCTTCGCGTATCGCCCTGGCCGTCTCGGCCCTCGTCGCGCTGGGTTGCAGCGCCACGGCGGCGAGCGCGCAGCAGACCTCCGCAAAGATCGAGGGCGTTACTGACGAAGACCTGCTCGCGGCGATCACCCGCGCGGTCGGACAGAGCAAAACCCCCGCGACCACCCGCTTCGAGGCGCGTCGCCGCGCCCGGACCGCAGCGGAGGACGCCAGCGCCGCGATGCGCACCCAGGGCTACTACGGCTTCCAGGTCGAGCCGGATGTGGTCGATCCCGATGACGACGACGGCGGCGAGCCGCCGCGGGCCGTGATCCGCATCACGCCGGGGCCCCGGTTCCGCTTCGCCCGGCCCGAGATCGAGTGGGTCGACGCCGAGCCGGTTCCGGGCGTCGGCATCGCGGCCGAGCAGGCCATGGCGCTGCGCCGCGCCGCGCCCGGGCGGGCCGCCGACGTGCTTGCGGCCGAGGGCCGTATCGTCGCCACGTTGCAGGCGCGGGGCTATGCCGATGCCAGCCCCGGCGCGCGCGAGGTCATCGTCGACCACGCCGATCGTTCGGTACAGCCGACCTTCCGGATCCTGACCGGCCCTCTGGTCCTGATGAACGGTCTGCAGCTGGGTGAGGTCGGCCGGACGGAGCCGGACTGGATCCGCGGCCTCGCGCCCTGGTCCCCGGGCGATGTCTATGATCCCGAGGACGTGGCCGAGCTCGAGCGCCGGCTTCTCGACACGGGCGTCTATGACTCCGTCGCGGTGTCCCTTCTGGGAGCGGAGGCCTCCGACGCCGAGGGGCGACGGCCTGTGCTGGTTGCGCTTTCCGACCGCACGCCGCGCACCCTGGAGCTTTCCGGCGGCTATTCGACCAGCGAGGGCGCCGGTCTGGACGTGCGCCGGACGCGCTACAACCGGCTGGGGCGCGCCGACACCACCACCTACAGCCTTCGTCTCGCCGAGCTCGAGCAGCGGCTGGAGGCGAGTGTGCGGCTACCGCACTGGCGCCGCCCGCAACAGACGCTGACCGTCCTGGCCGGGGTCTACAACCAGCAGACCGACGCCTATGACTCGATGGGTGTCGGGGTCAGCGGCGACATCACCCGTCGCTTCGGCAAGACGTCCTACATCACCGGCGGCCTTTCGCTGGACGTCGCGCGCAGCGCCGAGAAGGTCAAGGTCGACAAGACCACCATCCGTGGCGAGGACCGTGACGTGGTGACGGCGGCTGCGTTGGCCGCCTTCGCGCTCGACCGGTCCGATGATCCGCTGGATCCGACACGCGGGTGGCGGCTCGAGGCGCGCGTCGAGCCTACCGCGACCTTCGGCGACTCCGGGGCGCTGTACCTGAAGGTCCAGAGCCAGGCCTCCTACTACCTGTCGCTCGACGAAGAGGCGAAGACCGTGCTGGCCGCACGCGGCAAGGTCGGCTCCATCTGGGGCGCCGTGCTGGACGAGGTCGCCTCGCCCCGTCGCTTCTACGCCGGCGGCGGCGGGTCGGTCCGGGGCTATGGCTGGCAGGCCATCGGCCCGCGCCTGCCCGACAACACGCCGCAGGGCGGCCTGTCGGTTGTCGAGGCCGGGTTCGAGGTGCGTCGCAAGATCACCGAGCGCTGGGGCGCCGTGGCCTTTGTCGACGCCGGCGCGGTCGGCGGCGACGGGTTCCCCGGCGGGGACGATATCGGCGTCGGCATCGGTGTCGGCGTGCGCTACGATCTCGGCTTCGGACCCGTTCGGGCCGACATCGCGTTTCCGCTGGAGAAGCGCGAAGGCGACTCCGGATTTCAGATCTACATCAGCATCGGGCAGGCATTTTGACCGAGGCCGAAGACCAGACGCCCGCCCCGGGCCGGCGGCGGCCCTCATGGCGCCCGCTCACGGCGCCGGGCTGGATCATCCTCGCCTCCCTGATCGCGGTCCTGCTGGTCGGCGGGACGGCCATGGTCCTGCGGTTCGGCCTCAATACCGCGCCGGGCCTGATGTTCGTCGAGGCGCGCGCCAACGGGCTGATGCTGGGTCGCTTCGGGCGGCTGCGGATCGAGGGGCTGAGCGGGGACCTCTGGCGCGATTTCGGTGTCCGGCGACTGACGATCACCGACGAGAAGGGCGTCTGGCTGGACGCTGCAGACGTCAAGATGAGGTGGCGCTACCACGAGCTGTTCGCGCGTCGCTTCCATGCTGACTCGATCACGGCCGGGCAGGTGCGGGTGCTGCGGCGGCCTACGCTGACCCCGAAGATGACGACAGAGGGGCTGCCGGTCTCGATCCGCATCGAAGAGCTGCGGATTCCGGTCGAGACCCTGCCGGCGTTCAGCTACCGGCGTGGCCTGTTCCACGTCGCCGGCCAGATCGAGGTCGTTCGCAAGGGGCCGACGATCGTGGCGCTGGGCGCCGCCAGCCGTCTGCACCCGGGAGACCGGCTGATCCTCGCCATTGAAACCGGCAAGGGCAGACCCCTCAGGGTCTTCGCCGACGCCATGGAGAGCCAGGGCGGCGCCTTGGCAGGGGCGCTGGGCCTTCCCGCCGATCAGCCCTTCATGCTGAAGATCAACGCCGGTGGAACCGGCGATGAGGGCCGGTTCAGCCTGCTCTCCACATCCGGCGCGGCGCGTCCTGCGGAGGCGACGGGGCGCTGGAACGCCGAAGGCGGCGTGGTCGAAGGTCGCATCTCCCTGGCCGCGTCGACTCTCACCACCCGCTATGCCGCGATGCTTGGCGACGAGGTCCGCTTCGACGGGCGAGGCGGCAAGGCCAGGAGCGGCCTGTACAGGATTACGGCCAACGCCCGGAGCGATGTCCTGGCCGTGACCGCGGGCGGTGAAGCGGATATCGGCAAGCGGTTGACCGGCAAGGACGGGATCGCCGTGACCCTGAGCACGGCGTCTCTCGGCCGCCTGACGTCCGACGCCGTGCAGGGCGCCGTGGAGACCCGCGGTCGGCTGACCGGCGACGAGAGGTCCTGGCTCTATGCCGGCGCCCTGACCGCCAGCAACTTCAAGGCGGCGGGCTACAGCCTGGCGCGCGCCCAGGGACCGGTGAAGATCGGCATGAAGGCCGGCGAACTGACTGTGGAATCGACCCTGGCCGGCGACGGGGGCGCGGGACAGGGCTATCTGGCGGCGCTGCTCGGCGCGCGGCCCAGGGCCGAGGTCGTCGCCGCGCGTCTGAAGGACGGCCGGCTCCTTCTGCGCCGGGTGCAGGCGACAGGGGCGGGGCTGAAGCTCGACGCGACCGGCGAACGCACCCTGCTGGGGGGACTGTCGTTCAAGGGCGGCGCCGAGATGGCCAACCTGCAGGCCGCAAGGATCGGAGCCACCGGACGGGCCACGGCGACCTGGTCGGCCTCCCAGGGCGGCGCCGGCAAGCCGTGGGCCTTCACCGTCGACGGCAAGGGCGTGGGCTTCGCCACCGGGGTGGGCGAAGTGGATCGCCTGCTCGGCGGCGCGCCGCGCTTTCGGGGCAAGGCGGAACTGAGCCGGGGCGTGGTCTCGGTCGCCAACGCCCAGCTGGAGGGCGCGCTGGGTTCTGCGCGCACAGCGGGACAGATCGGCCCGTCCGGCGCCCTGAAGCTCAAGCTCGACTGGAACGCCACCGGTCCGTTCCGCGCCGGCCCGGTGGAAATCTCCGGCCAGGCCAGGGGGACCGGGGCCATCACCGGCACGGTGTCGGCCCCGCGCGCCGACCTGATCGCCGACATCGCCGCCATCGACCTGCCCCGACTGCCGCTCAAGGCGGCCCGGGTTGTCGTCAATTTCGCGCGCAACGCCGGCGGAACCGACGGTGCGGTGCTGATCACCGCTGACAGTGAGTACGGCCCGGCGCGTGCCAGGACCGACTTCCGGTTCGCCGAGGGCGGGCTGGACCTGAGCGGGCTCGACGCCGACGCCGGTGGGGTCAAGGCGACCGGCGGACTGACGCTGCGTCGCGGTCGGCCATCGACCGCCAATCTGATCCTGGATGTCGGGCCGGGCGCCATCCTCGCCACCGGGCAGATCACCGGGACGGCCGTGCTGTCCGACGCGGGACCCGACGGTCGCGCCACCCTCAATCTATCGGCCAGCGACGCTACAGTGCGGGGCGTCGGCGGGCTCCGCTTCGGGCGTGGGACGATCACCGCTGACGGCCCGTTGTCGCGCCTGCCCATCGTTGTGGACCTGCGCGGCGCCTACGGCGCCAACCGCTGGCGCTTCAAGGGCGACGGCGTCTACGCGACCCAGGACAAGACCACCGGCCTGGCGCTCAACGGGGAAGGCCGTTTCGGCAGCGCCGACTTCAAGACCGTGGAGACGGCGCGGATCGGCTTCGGCGGCGGCCAGCGCTTCGCGGATGTAAAGCTTGAGATCGAGGGCGGTCGCGCGGATATCACCGCCCGCACCGACGGCGATGCCGCCGACATCAACGCCACCCTGACACGGGTGTCGCTGGGCGCGCTCAACGAGGATCTCGCCGGAACCGTCGGCGGCAAGATGGCGCTGCAGGGGCGCGGCGCGCGCCTGAGCGGCTCGATGGATGTCACCCTTGAGGGCGCCAGAGCCCGCGGCGCGGGGCGGGCGGTCTCGGTCGACGGCCGCGTCCGCGCCACACTGAACGACCAGTCCCTGCTGGTCGAGGCGGTCGCCACCAATGCGGGCGGCCTGCGGTCCAGCGCCACGGTGACCTTGCCGGTTGTCGCGTCTGCGGCGCCGCTGCGGCTGGCGATCGCCAACCGCCAGCCCATGAACGGGGTCTTCGCGGCCAATGGCGAGATCAAGCCGCTGTGGGACCTGCTGGTAGGCGGTGAGCGGAGCGTTTCGGGGGTTGTCGACATGAAGGGCGCGATCGCCGGGTCGCTGGCCGATCCCAGGCTGTCGGGCGCTGCCGAGCTGGCCGAAGGGCGGTTCGAGGACAGCCAGATCGGTCTGTCGCTGGTCGACCTGTCTGTCCGGGCGGTGCTGGCCGACAACGCCATCGACGTCAGCCGCTTCTCGGCCACCGACGGCCGCGGCGGCCGCGTGAGCGGGGGCGAGCGCGGAACCCTGTCGGGCGGCGGCCGCATCAGCCTGCTGCGGGACGGGGTCAGCACCTTCCGGGTCGCGCTCAAGGGCTTCCAGCTCATCGAGAACGACGCCGTTACCGCAGTGACCTCCGGTGAGGCGACCCTCAACCGCGCCGCCGACGGCAATGTGCAGGTCTCGGGGGCTCTGACCATAGACCGCGCGGTGATCGCCGCCGATCCGCCGACCCCGTCGGGCGTCATCCCGATGGCGGTCATCGAGCGCAACAAGCCGGGCGCCACGGAAGGCGACGTTGCGCCCGAGGCCCGCCGCGGTCTGGTCGTCGGCCTCGACGTCACGCTCAAGGCCAGCCGCGGCATCTTCATCGAAGGGCGAGGCCTCGACGCCGAGATGTCCATCGACGCGCGGGTCACCGGCACCACCGCCCGGCCCGCGCTCGACGGCGTCGCCCGCATGGTCCGCGGCGAGTACGACTTCGCGGGCAAGCGTTTCGAGTTCGACGCCCGCAGCGCCGTCTATCTGGCCGCCTCGGCCGACCGGATCCGGCTGGACCTGACGGCGACCCGCGAGGATCCGGCCCTGACCGCCGTGATCCGGGTGCGCGGCACCGCCGCACGGCCGGAGATCACCCTGACGTCGACTCCCTCGCTGCCCCAGGACGAGGTGCTTTCGCGGGTGCTGTTCGGCACCTCGGCCGCCCAGTTGTCGCCGCTGGAAGCCGCGCAGCTGGCCTCGGCCATCGCGGCCCTGGCCGGCGGCGGCGGCTTCGACGTGATCGGCAACCTGAAGAACTTCACCGGCCTCGACCGCCTGGTCTTCGCCGGCGGCGGGGAGGGCGGGGCGATGACCGTGGCCGGCGGCAAATATCTGACCGACGACGTCTATCTGGAGATCATCGGCGGCAGCCGCGAAGGGCCGGCGGCTCAGGTCGAGTGGCGGGTGCGCCGCAACCTGTCGATCATCTCGAGACTGGCCGGCGAGGACTCCCGGCTCTCGGTGCGTTGGCGCAAGGACTACTGACGCCGGGGCGGGGGGTTCACCTTCGGTCACCCGTCGGCTAGGGAGAGGGCGTTCAGCGACTCCCGTCTTGCGCCATTCCGGCGGGTCGCTTCGTTCAGACACGCGCGTCGACCTGGTCCGTGCGGCAATGGCGTCATGAGTTGGACCAAGCCGATGCGCCTGTCGCCGGAAGAGAAGGCCGTTCTGGACTCCATCGCCGAACGCGGGTCGGCCATCGTCGAGCGCGCTGTCGGCTGGAGCGATGTCAACTCCGGCAGCCGCAACCTTGCAGGCCTCCAGACCACGCTGACCTTGCTGCAGGACGCGTTCGCCGTCTTGCCGACGGACCCCGTGGAGATCCCGCTCCAGGCCTCGATCGAGATCGGCGCCGACGGTCGCGAGCGTGAGCAGGCCCATACGCCGTCGATGGCCATGATCGTCCGTCCCGAGGCGCCGGTGCAGGTTGTCCTGACCGGCCACTACGATACCGTCTATCCCGCCGAAAGCCTGTTCCAGATGGTCGGCGCCCGCGCCGACGGCGCCCTGCACGGCCCCGGTATCGCCGACATGAAGGGCGGTATCAGCGTCATCCTCGCGGCGCTCGAGGCGTTCGAGACGTCCGCCGACGCGGCGAACCTCGGCTACCGGGTGCTGCTCTCGCCGGACGAGGAGATCGGTTCGCTCGCCTCGGGACCGGTGCTGGCCGAGTTCGGGCGGCTGGGCCACGTCGGCCTGACCTATGAGCCGGCGCTGGCCGACGGCACCCTGGCAAGCGAGCGCAAGGGTTCGGGCAATTTCCACATCCGCGTGACGGGCCGGACCGCTCATGCCGGTCGGGCCTTCCACGAGGGGCGCAACGCCATCACCGCCGCCGCCCGCATCGCCGCGGCGCTGGACGGCCTGAACGGCCGCCGCGACGGGGTCACGGTCAACATCGCCCGCATCGACGGCGGCTCGCCGCTGAACGTCGTTCCCGACATCGCCGTCCTCCGCTTCAACGTCCGGTTCCCCGACGCCGAGGCCGCCGCCTGGCTCGAGACCGGCATCCGGGGCGCCATGGCTGCGGGAGAGGGCGAGGGCCTGCTGGTCAGCCAGCACGGCGGCTTCACCCGCCCGGCCAAGCCGTTCAACGCCGCCCAGACCGAGCTCTTCGGCAAGGTGAAGCAGGTCGGCGCCCTGCTGAGCCAGGATATCGCCTGGAAGCCGTCGGGCGGCGTCTGCGAGGGCAACAACCTGTTCGCGGCGGGCCTGCCCAACGTCGACACCCTTGGCGTCCGCGGCGGCGACATCCACAGCGAGAACGAGTTCGCCTGGCCTGACAGCTTCGCCGAACGGGCCCAGCTGTCGGCCCTGATCCTGATGAAACTGGCGTCCGGCGAGATCGACGCGCGCGGCATCCGCGCTCTTATGGAGTCCCATTGATGCTGGTCGTTCGCCCCGCTGTTCCCGCCGACTATGACGCGCTGATGGAGCTGGCCGTCCTGTCCGGACGCGGTTTCACCAGCCTGCCGGAAGACGAGCCGACGCTGCGCGCCCGGCTGGACCTGTCGAAAGCCAGCTTCGCCGGCGAAGTCGCCCCGCCGGAGGCCTGGTACACCCTGATGCTCGAGGACGCAGCGTCCGGCGCGGTCGAGGGCGTCGCCGGAGTGAAGGCCAGCGTCGGTCTGAAGCGGCCGTTCTTCTCGTTCCGGGTCGTGACCCTCGCCCAGTCGTCGCCGACGCTGGACATGCGGTTCGACCACCAGGCCCTGGTGCTGGTCAACGAATGCGCCGGCTGGTCCGAGGTCGGGTCGCTGTTCCTGCGGCCCGAGAAGCGCAAGGGCGGGGCGGGCCGTCTTCTGGCCCAGTCGCGCTACATGCTGATCGGCCTCGAGCCGCAGCGCTTCGCCGAGATGGTGCTGGCCGAGCTGCGCGGCTGGTTCGACGAGGACGGCGTCTGCCCGTTCTGGGAGCACGTCGCCCACAAGTTCTTCCGGCTGGAGTTCGACGAGGCCGACCTGATGAGCGCCTCGACCAACGGCCAGTTCATCCTCGACCTGTCGCCGCGCCATCCGATCTACACCGGCCTGCTGCCCGAGGCGGCGGCCAGGTCCATCGGTCGGGTTCACCGCGACGGCGAAGCGGCGCGGGCGATGCTGGAGCGCGAAGGCTTCCGCTACCAGGGGCTGGTCGACCTGTTCGACGCCGGTCCGACCATGGCCGCCCCGCGCGACGACATCCGCACCGTGAAGGAGGCCCGCCGCCTGACGGTGCGACTGGGCGAGGATGCCTTCGGGGAGGAGGCGCTCGTTTCGACCAGCGAGATCGGCCGTTTCCGCGCCGTGCGCGCGCCTGTGCTGGTCGATCACGAGCATGCGGTGCTGTCCCGCGAGGCGGCAGAGGTTCTGGGCGTTCGCGATGGCGACAGCGTGAAGGTGAAGGCATGAGCCGTGGTCTGTTCATCGATGGTCAGTGGAAGCGGGGCGGCGGCGAGGCTCTGACCTCGATCGACCCGGCGACGGGCGCGCCCGTCTGGGAGTCCGCTACGGCCTCGCCCGGTGACGTTGTGGACGCGGTGGCCGCCGCCCGCGCCGCCTTCCAGGACTGGGCCGACCGGCCGCGGGCAGAGCGGATCGAGGCCCTGCGCCGCTACAAGGCCGCGCTCGACGCCCGCAAGGGGCCGATGGCCCAGGCCGTCTCCCGCGAGACCGGCAAGGCGCTGTGGGAGACGACCGCCGAGCTCGGCTCGATGATGGCCAAGGTCGATGCCTCGATCGCCGCCTATGACGAGCGCACCGGGGTGCGTGAGACCGCCATGGCCTTCGGTCGCGCCGTTCTGCGCCATCGTCCACATGGCGTCATGGCCGTGCTTGGCCCGTTCAACTTTCCGGGACACCTGCCCAACGGCCACATCGTGCCGGCGTTGCTGGCCGGCGACACGGTGGTCTTCAAACCGTCGGAAGAGACGCCCTGGACCGGCGAGCTGATGATCGAGGCGCTGGAAGCGGCGGATCTGCCGAAGGGCGTGGTCAACCTGGTCCAGGGCGGCAAGGAGATCGGCGCGGCGCTGATCGACCAGCATATCGACGGCCTGCTGTTCACCGGGTCCGGCGCGGCGGGGGCGTATTTCCGCCGCCACTTCGCCGACCGCCCGGACGTCATCCTGGCGCTGGAGCTGGGCGGCAACAATCCGCTGGTCGTCTGGGACGCCACGGATGTGGAGGCCGTCGCGGCCCTGGTCGTGCAGTCGAGCTTCATCACCACGGGACAGCGCTGCTCCTGCGCGCGTCGGCTGATCGTTCCGGACGGTCATCAGGGCGACGCGATCATTGAGGCGGTCACCGCCCTCGCTGACCGGCTCGTCGCCGGGCCATGGGACGGCGCGACCGAGCCCTTCATGGGCCCGCTGATTTCCGCCCGCGCCGCCCAGGCCGCCCGCAAGGCCGCCGGAGCGCTGGGCGGGACGGTAATCCGGCAGGCGACGGCGGTGGAGGGCCTGCCGGAGGCCTTCATCACGCCGGGCATCATCGACGTCAGCCACCACGAGACGCCGGACGAAGAGATCTTCGCACCCATCATCCAGGTCCGCCGCGCGGCAACCTTCGATGGCGCGCTGGCCCTGGCCAACGACACCCGCTACGGCCTCTCCGCCGGCCTGATCAGCGACGATGCGGCCCGCTGGGAACGCTTCCAGCAGCGCATCCGCGCCGGGGTGGTCAACTGGAACCGCCCGACCACCGGCGCGGCCGGCACGGCCCCGTTCGGCGGCCTGGGCGCCTCGGGCAACCACAGGCCCAGCGCCTACTATGCCGCCGACTACTGCGCCTATCCGGTGGCCAGTTTCGAGGCCGACGCCGTGTTACAGACGGTGAGTGATATCAAGGGATTGCGGGGATGAGTTCACATTCTCCCCACGCGATCGAAGCCAACTGCGACGGGCTCGTCGGGCCGACCCACAGTTTTGCCGGTCTGGCGCCGGGCAATCTGGCCAGCGAGATCAATAAGGGCGATCCGTCCAACCCGCGCTCGGCCGTGCTGGAAGGCCTGGCGAAGATGCGGCTGATGGCGGACCTGGGCCTGCCGCAGTTCGTGCTGCCGCCGCAGGAGCGGCCGGACGTCGGATTCCTGCGCGGCATCGGGTTTTCCGGATCCGACCGCCAGGTGATCGAGACCGCCGCGCGGCAGGCGCCGGAACTGCTCAACACCGCCTGCAGCGCCTCGCCCATGTGGGCCGCCAACGCCGCCACGGTGACACCGAGCGCCGACGCCGCCGATGGCCGGGTCCACTTCACGCCGGCCAACCTGCTGACCAACCTGCACCGCAGCCTGGAGGGCGAGCAGACCACGCGGGCGCTGCGGGCGCTGTTCCCGGACACGGCCCGCTTCGTGGTGCACGATCCACTGCCGGGCCAGCCACACTTCGCCGACGAGGGCGCCGCCAACCACGTGCGGCTCTGCGCCGACCATGGCGAGCCGGGCGTCAACCTGTTCGTCTGGGGGCGGGACGCCTATGAGCCTTGGACCGGCCATTTTCCGGCCCGGCAGACGAAGCAGGCCTTCGAGGCGGTAGCCCGGCGGCACGACGCGGGCGGGGCGGTCTTCGCCCGCCAGGCGCGCGCGGCCATCGAGGCCGGGGTGTTCCACAACGACGTCGTCTGCGTCGGCGCCCGTACCTGCCTGTTCTTCCACGAGGCGGCGTTCGAGGATGCGGCGGCTGTGCAGGCCGATATCCGCGCCGTCGCGCGGGGCTTCGAGCCGCAGTTCGTGCAGATCGACACCGCCGACCTGCCGCTCGGCGAGGCGATAAAATCCTACCTTTTCAATTCGATGCTGGTGTCTCTTCCGGGTGACGACCGGCTGACGCTGATCGCGCCGATGGAGACGGCCGAGACCCCGCGGGCGGCTGCGGCGGTGGAGCGGGCTATCGCGTCCAATGGTCCCATCGGCCGGGTCGAATACGTCGACGTGCGCCAGAGCATGCGCAACGGCGGCGGGCCTGCCTGCCTGCGGCTGCGGGTCGTGCTGACCGCCGACGAGCTGGCGGCGACCAATCCGGCCCAGCGGTTCGATGCGGCGCTCCATGAACGACTGACCGCCTGGGCGCAGGCGCACTACCGTGATCGCCTGCTGCCCGCCGACCTCGCCGACCCGCATCTGCTCGACGAGAGCCGCGCGGCGCTGGATGCGCTGACCGAGATTCTCGGGCTTGGCGGCGGTTTCTATCCGTTCCAGCGCTGACCGGGGAAATGTAACGTCGTCGGTACGTGTCCCCTGCCGCCTCGAAGCTGATGGGGACACCCAATGACGTGCATGTCCCCGTCCGCTAGCCGCCCAGCCGCCCGCCCGCCGCCGCATAGGCCTGGGTGCCTCGGGTGATCACCCGGTCCGTCGGCAGGATGGCGTCGATGGCGATGTCGGCCGCTCCGTCCAGCCGGGCGTAGATCGGCGCGAAGTCCCGCAGGGTGGCGTCCAGCAGGGCCTGAAGCGACGGGATCACGAAATAGACCTGCTGGAAGTCGTCGATCCGGTAGGGCGTGCGCATGGTGCGTTCCAGATCGAAGCCCAGGCGGTTGGGGGAGGGGTCATCCAGCGCGAAGAGCGACTCGGTGCGCGAGGAGACGATGCCGGCCCCGTAGATTCGCAGACCCTCCGCCGTGTCGAGCAGCCCGAACTCGACGGTGTACCAGTAGAGCCGCGCCAGATTGTGCAGCTGTCCGCGCCCCATCGCCCGGCGGCCGCCCTCGCCATAGGCCTGCATGTAGTCGGCGAAGACGGGGTCGGTCAGCATCGGGACGTGGCCGAAGACATCGTGGAAGATATCCGGCTCCTGCAGGTAGTCGAGCTGGTCGGGCTTGCGGATGAACTGGCCGGAGACGAACCGCCGGTTGGCCAGATGTTCGAAGAAGACGTCGTCGGGCACCAAGCCGGGCACGGCGACCACGGTCCAGCCGGTCAGCCGCTGGAGGTCGGCGTTGATCTGACGAAAGTCAGGGATGCCGCCGCGATGCAGGTTCAGGGCGTCGAGGCCGCGCAGGAAGGCGTCGCACGCCCGCCCGGGCAGCAGCGCCGCCTGACGGGCATACAGGGTGTCCCAGACCGCGTGTTCCCCGGCGGTGTAGGCGTCCCAGTTCTGGTCGATGGTCCAGTCCGCCGCCGCACCGGGGGGCGGACCGCCGAAATGGCCGTCTGCGCTCATGGGGAGAGGATGCGCCTGTTTCGCGGGAAATTCCGTTCTAAGTCGCCCGTGAAACCGGTTGCAGCGGAAACAAACTTGCGTGGTTCGCGACGCAAGCTCGAGGGCCGGCTCCTCACCATGACGAAGGCCGTCGGCCTCCGACCGAGCTGAGGAGCGCTCGACGGTCGCGTCGCGAAGGCGGCAGGGCGCTCAGTGCGAGACGCGCGGCTTCATGTTGTAGTGGCCGTCCTCGAAGCCGTCGAAGATCAGGGCCGTGTGCGGGTGCCCGACCGGCTCGCCGGTCTCATCGGGAAGCAGGTTCTGCTCCGAGACATAGGCCACGTAGGTGTTGTCGTTGTTCTCGGCCAGCAGGTGATAGAAGGGCTGGTCCTTGCGCGGCCGGATTTCTTCGGGAATCGACTGCCACCACTCTTCGGTGTTGGCGAAAGTCGGGTCGACATCGAAGATCACGCCCCGAAACGGGAAGTGACGGTGCTTGACCACCTGGCCGATCGCGAATTTTGCGCTTCTCGTGTTCATAACAGCACGGACTCTAAGCCCGCAGGCCTGACTGGAGAATGAACGTAAGTCCTCAGCCGGCGGAGGCAAGTCAATGCCTTCCGCCGCGCGAAACGGGCCGCTACAGTCGCCGGTGAAACGAGGCGCCGGTTCCCGGCGTCTGCGCAGACAGGGCTGGAACCATGTCGGAGGCGCATCAGGCGCAAAACGGCTCCGGCAGGGGCCGCAGACGGTCGTCGGGCGGATCGCCGCCGACGTACGCAGCCCTCGATCTGGGCACCAACAACTGCCGGCTGCTGGTCGCCACCCCGACCTCGGGCGGCTTCCGCGTGGTCGAGGCCTACTCCCGCATTGTCCGGCTGGGCGAGGGGCTGTCGGCGACCGGCCAGATGTCCGAGGCGGCGATGGAGCGGGCGCTGGCGGCGCTGAGCGTCTGCGCCGAGAAGATCCGCCGCCGCAACTGCGTGCGGATCAAGGCCATCGCCACCCAGGCCTGTCGCCAGGCCGGCAACGGCCCGGCCTTCATCGAACGCGTCGCCGCCGAAACCGGCCTGAAGCTGCAGGTCATCACCCCCAAGGAAGAGGCCCAGCTGTCGGTGGCCGGCTGCCTGAACCTGCTCGACCGGACCTCCGAGGCGGCGCTTGTCGTCGACGTGGGCGGCGGTTCGACCGAGCTGAGCTGGGTCGACCTCAAGGGGGAGGGGCTGGATGCCCAGCCCCGCCAGTTCGCGCCGTGGCGTCTGCCGATCAGGGCCTGGCTGTCGGTGCCGATCGGGGTCGTCACCCTGGCCGAGCGCTTTCCCGAGGACCACGGCTCCAGCGATGCCTGGTTCCGCGCCATGGTCGACACGGTCAAGGCGCGGATCGAGGCTTTCACCCACGCCGAGCCGATGCGCCAGACCTTCAGCGAGGGCCGCGCCCACCTGGTCGGGACATCCGGCGCCATCACCAGCCTGGCCGGGCTGCACCTTGACCTGCCGCGCTATGACCGCAACCGGGTCGACGGGCTGTGGATGACCCGCGACGAGTGCGAGGCCACGACCGGCAGGCTGCTGGCCTGGACGCCGAAGCAGCGCGCCGACCAGCCCTGCATCGGGCCCGACCGCGCCGACCTGGTCCTGGCCGGGGCGGCGATCCTGCAGGCGGTGCAGGAGCTGTGGCCGTGCCCTCGTGTCCGGGTCGCCGATCGGGGCCTGCGCGAGGGGTTGTTGCTGACCCTGATGAGCGATCGTCAGCCGCGCCGGCGAAGAAAACATCGCTCCGGCGGCCCGCGTCTGGCAGGAGCGGCGGCATGAGCGAAGATCCTCCCCGCCGCCGCATGGTCAAACCGCCCTCGGGCGGGCTCGACGCCGGCCGCACCAAGCCGGCCCGGCTGAAGACCGCCAAGGGACGCACCTCCAGCCAGCAGGCCTGGCTGGAGCGCCAGATCAATGACCCGTTTTCCGCCGAGGCGCGGGCGCTGGGCTATCGCAGCCGCGCGGCCTTCAAGCTGTCGGAAATCGACGACCGCTTCAGACTGATCCGCAAGGGTTCGCTGATCGTCGACCTCGGCTGCGCGCCCGGTGGCTGGGTGCAGATCGCCCAGCAGCGCGGGGCGGGCAAGATCGTCGGCATCGACCTGCTGCCGGTCGATCCACTGCCGCCGGCCGAGCTGGTGCAGATGGACTTCACTGACCCGGCCGCGCCGGCGCTGCTGATCGACCTGCTGGGCGGCAAGCCGGACATCGTGCTGTCGGACATGGCCCCCAACACCGTCGGCCACCGCGAGACCGACCACCTGCGCATCGTCGGCCTGATCGAAATGGGCGCAGACTTCGCCGTCAGCGTGCTCAAGCCCGGCGGGTCGTTCGTCGCCAAGGCGTTTCAGGGTGGTGAGACGGCGGAGATCATCGCCCGCCTCAAGCAGCACTTCGCCAAGGTTCAGAACGTCAAACCCAAGGCCAGCCGCGCGGACAGTTCCGAGGTCTTCCTCGTGGCGACGGGGTTCAAGGGGTAGCGAGCAGGAGGCGTCCATGAACGCGGCGACTGGTCTGGCGGCGGCCCTGATGCTGATGACGGTCGGCGCTGGGCAGGCAGCGCCTCCGCAGGGGGACGCTGAGCCGTTTGTCAGTCGATCCGACCTTGTGCGACGCCCTGTCATGTTCGGACCCTCGGCCGGCGATCTGCGCCTCGAGGTGGTGGCCGCGGGGGTGCATTGCCGGTTCGAAGGCTCCGACGGACGGACTGCCGCGCAGGTATGGATGCTGTCGCGCGGTGGACGCGCTGTGGCGGTTGTTCCGATCGAGGGCTTGAACACAGCCGCGATCCAGGCGGGGCGCTTCGGCCCGCTGCGACCGCCGGCGCGGTCCGTGCTGGCCCCGGCCAACGGGAGCTTGCCGTTGTCGGACGGGCTTGCCGCGCTTGAGGCGCGTCTGATGCAGGATGCCTGGAGCGCGGATGCCCGGGTGTCCCTCAACTGTTCGCCCCCTGCCAGGGCGCGGACCGGACTGACGGCGGCGCGAAAACCCACGACCGCGGAGACCGTCGCCGCCGTCCCCGTCCAGGTCATGGGGCTGGTGCTGTTCTCTCCGGTCATCCTGTTCGGCGTGCCGGCGGAGAACGCCTCACTGCTCGAGGCCGCCGCAGAGGGGCCTGCGATCGCCGACCGGCTGTCGCCCGGCGAGCCCGTACCCGGCGGCTTCGACGCATTCGTTCGGGATCACCGCCGGTTTGTCCGGGTGCATCGCGATCCCGGCTCGGACTACGCGGTGCTGAGTGTCGACCTCGGCGGACGTTCGCGATACGGGGTCGGCACGCCCCGGGAGGCCGCCTTCTTCGGTATCAGGGCCGGCGTGGTCGAGTGGCGCGCGCGCGGTGGCCTCGGCGTGGAGACCAGCCTGTGCGCCAATGCGAGAGGTCGGTTTGGTGGGCGCAAGGGCTGCTCGACCACGGGCTACTACAATCCCCGACCCTGACGGGCCGACGTAGCGCCGGCCAGGGCGGTCGTTGGCTGTCAGCGTTGTTTGCGTCGCATCGACAGGCCTTCCCCTGCATGGATTTCCGCATCACTTGATGCTCGATTCCGCGTCTCCTGGAGCCACGCCATACGCACCACGCTCACTCTCGACGACGAGCTTCCGAAGGCGGTTTTCGCCGGCCATGACGAAGTCATGAGCCTTGTCGAAAAGCATCGCCTGATCGGCCTGGGCGTGGGCTACAGCGATCCGCATTTGCTTGCCAGCACACGGCTGACTCCCGGCGCGCGGCTTTGGGCTGGCGACCAGCGTCTCGCAGCGGTCGCGGCTTGCCTCGGCGTCGCCGCCTAACCCCGCGCCACCCTGTACATCGGCGTGATCCCCGGGTGGTCGCCGGGCTTGATCTCGCCGATCACCTCGAAGCCGTGGCGTTCGTAGAGCGGGACGTTCCGCGGGTTGGAGCTTTCCAGATAGGACGGCAGGCCGTCGGCGTCGCAGTGCTTCAGCGCCGCCTTCAGCAGCGCCGAGCCGTAGCCCCGTCCTTGCCGCGAGGGATCGACGCCGATCATCGGCAGGTACCAGTGCGGCTCCTTGGGATGGAAGTGCTCCATCAGCCCGCCCAGCTCCACCAGAACCTCCAGCCGCTCCATCGGGGCGAACTCGCCCACCACGGCGGCGATGGCGTCGCCGTCGGGCGCAAGGCCCGGCGGCAGCCAGAGGGCGGCGGCGGCATGGTCGTCGGCCACGAAAGCGGCGCCCGCCTCCAGCGCCGCCCCGCCCATGGCCGCGGCCATCCGGGGGAAGGCGGCCGTGTAGGCGCCGGCCGAGGGGAACATGTAGCGGATGGCCGCGTCGGTGCTGAAGGCGAGCATCAGGACGGCGATCGCCGGGTCCTGCTCGACCGGGCCGGTCGCGGGCGGCGCGATATGGATGTCCGGATGGTGCATGATTGTTGTCTCCCCGTCGCGAACCCTAGAGCAGACAGCCGCCGCCGCCTATCCGGCGAAGAACCGGCCCAGCCGTCGCGCCGTGCGTTCCCGCCAGCTCTCCAGCGCCTCCGGCTCGCGGGTATCGATGCCGTAGAGGGCGTTCCAGCTGATGGTGCAGTTCCTCGCCAGATGCTGGGTCAGACCCCGCACCACCTGTTTGCGGCCGGGCTCGCCCATGAACAGGCGGATGAACCAGCGCGGCGAGCCATGGGTCGTCACGACCGCGAACTGCCGGATGTTCGACAGCATGTGGCGGCGGATGCGCCCGTTCTCGATCTCGAACGCCACCCCCGGGAGCCAGACGCGGTCGAGCCAGCCCTTCAGCATCGCCGGCATCCCGTACCACCAGGTTGGATAGATCAGCAGCAGGGCCTGCGCGCTGCGCAGTTCGGCCACGTGGCGCTCGATGTCGGGGGCCTTGAGACCGGCGTCGCCCTGCGCGCGCCATTCCGCCTCGCGCAGAACCGGATCAAAGCCCTCCGCATAGAGGTCGATTACCGTCAGCAGGTGCCCGTCGGCGGCGAGACGCCCCAGCACCTCCGCCCGCAGGTCGGCGTGGAAGCTCTCACGGGACGGGTGGCAGCAGACCGCCAGAATTCTCACTGGGGATGCGCCTGCTCGCTGCGCAGGTACAGGCCGATGGCGAACAACGCCTCGGCCGTCGGATAGACGGCCTCGTCGGCCTGGACGAACTTCGCCAGCGCCCCGCTGCGGCGGAGCAGGATCTTGACCAGCCGCTTGGCGTCCTTGCGTTCCTTCTCGCTGAGGGTCGGGTCGTCCATCATCGCCACCGCGGCGGCGAGGCTCCACGGGTACCAGAGGAAGGTGCTGCTCTCGGCCTGGAAGTCGTCGACGCCATGCAGGTAGCGGTCGGCGTCGTGCGGCCGGTCGTTCTGTTCGATCGGGCGCTCGCCAAGGCCCTTCCGTCCGCCGCCGCCGTAGAGGGCGGTCTGCAGGAAATCGCCCCGCGCGGCGGCGAGATCATCGTTGGCGACGAGGAAGGGGAACTCCTCCTTGGCCCGCTGCAGCACATAGAGGGTGTGGGCGGTCAGGCCGACGAAGCTGCCGTTCTGGTTCACCGTGTGCGGGTTGGGCCACCAGCCGCTGACGCCGGCGCGGCTGGTCTGGCGGTTCTTGAGCAGCCAGCGGACGCCGTTCTTGATCGCCTGATCGTACTTCCAGGTCGACTTGCCGCTCAGCAGGCTGTTGTTGCGCGCCTCGACCAGAGCCCAGACCGCCATCAGGGTGCAGTAGGTGCGGACGTGGCGCGGGTTGGTGGTGCCGCCGATCGGGGCCCAGCCGCCGTCGTCATGCTGGCGCGACGCCAGTTCGGCGATGTCGCGCTCCAGCCGCGTCACGACCAGTCGCGTCTCGTCGGTGCGCCAGATGCGATGGTTGGTGTCGACCCGCAGGGAGGCGAGGTTGGCCAGGATCACCCAGCTGTTGATCTCGGTGACGCCCTTCTTCGAGCCCGCCATGTAGCCCCAGCCCGATGCGGGGTCGCGGTTGGCCTCGATGTACTCCAGCGCCATGCGGATCTCGCGGGCCTGCTTCTGGACGTCCGGCTGGGCGTTGAGGACGCCGTAGAGGACCTGGGCGGTGGTCCAGGGCTGGGCGTCGGCGGCGGTGCCGTTCTGCGAGAAGCGGATGCCCCCCAGATAGGGCTCGGCCAGCTCCTGCTGCGAGAAGGCGAGGGCGGTGAGGTCGCGCGCCTCGGTCTGCATCAGGTCGTCAACGGAGATCGGCTTGATGGTCTGGAAGCCCAGGAAGCCGACGATGGGAAACCCGAGTGCGCCGACAAGCAGGAAGGCCACGACCTCACGCGTGCGCCGCATCCGGACGAAGCTCTGGAACACCCAGTAGAGCAGCAGCCCGTAGCCGAGCATGGCGCCGACCGTCGTCGTCGCCACCGCCATCTCATGCGCGCGGAACAGGCCGCTCAGGCCCAGGTATTTGGTGACGAACTCGCGGATCTCGTCGACGTGGGTGACGATGGCCGAGATGTTCGACAGCACCACGGCCGACCCGCCCAGGAAGACGTAGAGGGCGTTGATGGGCTTTGGCAGCGGCCGGGCCGGCGGCTTCTCGGCGAGTTCCGCCTCGTCGGTCATCCGGTCCCCCTTCGGATGGTGATACAGGAGGGGGCCGCGCCGGCTTCGTCGGTCCGGCGCTCCCCAGACGCCAGACTGCCAGAGACCCCCGCCGGGCGGTTGCCCTGAAAGGGGGGCACGCCGCTCCTGCCGGTGGCCTTTTTGCGGACCCCGGGGAGGATTTAACCCTGCTCCGGCATTGACTCGGGCGCCCAATGCCCCGATACCGCGCCCGCAAAACGGAGACTCCAATGGAGATTCGCGAAGGGCTCACCTTCGACGATGTTTTGCTCGAACCCGGCCCGTCGGATGTCATGCCGACGCAGGTTTCCACGGAAACCCGGTTCACGCGCGAAATCAGTCTGAACATACCGCTTGTGTCCGCCGCCATGGACACGGTGACCGAAAGCCGGCTGGCCATCGCCATGGCCCAGTCCGGCGGCATGGGCATCCTGCACCGCAACCTCACCGTCGACGAGCAGGCCGAGCAGGTCCGCGAGGTGAAGCGGTACGAGAGCGGCATGGTCATCAACCCGCTGACCATTCATCCGGACACCACGCTGGCCGAGATCCGGGAGATCAAGGCGCGCCGGAAAATCTCGGGATTCCCGGTGGTTGAGCCGGGAACCGGAAAGCTGGTCGGCATCCTGACCAACCGCGACATGCGCTTTGAGACCGACGAGCGTCTCAAGGCCTCGGCGATCATGACCCGGGACAATCTGATCACCGTGCGCGAGGGCATTGACCCCGGCGAGGCGGTCAGCCTGCTGCGCACCCACAAGATCGAGCGGCTGATCGTGGTCGATGACCTGGGTCGCGCCGTCGGCCTGATCACGGTCAAGGACATCGACAAGGCGCACGACCATCCGCATGCCGCCAAGGACGAGAAGGGCCGTCTGCGCGTCGGCGCCGCCTCGACCGTCGGCGACGCCGGCTTCGAACGCTCGCTGGCCCTGGTCGAGGCCGGGGTCGACGTCGTCGTCATCGACACCGCCCACGGCCACTCCAGCCAGGTGGCTGAAGCCGTCGCCCGGCTGAAGCGCGAGACCAACCGTGTCCAGATCGTCGCCGGCAACATCGCCACCTACGACGCCGCCCGCGCCCTCATCGACGCCGGCGCCGACGCGGTGAAGGTGGGCATCGGGCCGGGCTCGATCTGCACCACCCGTATCGTGGCCGGTGTGGGCGTGCCGCAGCTGACCGCTATCGCCGAGGCGGCCCGCGCCGCCCGGGGCAGCGGCGTGCCGGTTATCGCCGACGGCGGCATCAAGTACTCGGGCGACCTCGCCAAGGCGATCGCCGCCGGCGCCAGTGTGGCCATGATGGGGTCGATGTTCGCCGGCACCGAGGAAAGCCCCGGCGAGGTGTTCCTCTACCAGGGGCGGTCCTACAAGTCGTACCGCGGCATGGGCTCGCTGGGGGCCATGGCCCGCGGCTCGGCCGACCGCTACTTCCAGAAGGACATCACCGACACCTTCAAGCTCGTTCCCGAAGGGATCGAGGGGCAGACCCCGTTCAAGGGACCGATCTCGCCGGTGATCCACCAGCTGGTCGGCGGCCTTCGCGCCGCCATGGGCTACGTCGGCGCCCCGGACATCGCCGAGTTCCAGAAGCGGGCCCGGTTCATCCGCATCACCGGCGCCGGCCTGCGGGAAAGCCACGTGCACGACGTGATGATCACACGGGAAGCGCCGAACTATCCGAGCGCGGTCTAGATGCCGGTGGCGTTCGAGCTCCAGATGGTCGGCGTGGCCGTGGTCATCGGCCTCGTCCACCTGATGGCCGTGGCCGTGGTCGGCGATCGGCAGCGGGGGCTCACCTGGAGCGCGGGCGCGCGCGACAAACCGATCCCGCTGACCGGCGTCGGCGGCCGGCTCGAGCGCGCCGCCGCCAACTTTCGCGAGACCTTTCCGCTGTTCGCCGCCGCCGTGGTGATCGCCACGCTCGGCGACCGGCTTGGCCCGCTGACCTCGGTCGGGGCGCTGCTCTACGTTCTGGGCCGTGTCGCCTACCTGCCGCTCTACGCCTTCGGCGTGCCCTGGCTGCGCAGCATCGTGTGGTTCGTGTCGTTCTTCGGGATCATCGCGATCCTGCTGGCCCTGGTGGTCTGATGCGCGAGGGCGGGCGGGTTTCAGCGGCGATCGAGGTTCTGGCCGAGATCGAGGCGCGGCATTTTCCGGTGCGGATGGCGCTCAAGCGCTGGGGCGAGAGCGCGCGCTACGCCGGCTCCAAGGACCGGGCCTTCGTCTCCGGACTGGTGCTGGACGCCCTGCGCCGCAAGCGCTCGCTGGGCTGGATGATGGGTGACGCCGGTCCGCGCGGCGTCGTGATCGGCGTGCTGGCGCATGTCTGGCAGTGGACGCCGGAGCGGATCGCCGAGGCGGCGGCCGAGGAGCATGGCTTCGGCGCGCTCAGCGAGACCGAGCAGCAGCGCCTGACCGATCCCCTCCCGCTGTCGGGCGCCGCCGCGCCGGTGGCCGGCGACTACCTCGACTGGCTGGAGCCGCATCTGGCCCGGGTCTTCGGCGAGGCTGTCCGCGACGAGATGGCGGCTCTGTCGGACCGCGCGCCCGTGGACCTGCGTATCAATACCCTCAAGACCGACCTCGAGCGCGGCGCCAGGGCCGTCGCCCTGATCGGCGGCGAGCCCGCAGGGTTGCTCGACGCCGCCTTCCGCATCGCCGCGCCCCAGGCCGCCGACCGCACGCCGTCGGTGGAAGCGGTCCCGGCCTTCTCCAAGGGCTGGTTCGAGGTTCAGGACCTCGGCTCCCAGATCGCGGCCGCGGTGCCCGGCGAGATCAAGGGCAAGCAGGTGCTGGATTTCTGCGCCGGCGGCGGCGGCAAGACCCTGGCCCTGGCGGCGGCCATGAACAACAGCGGCCAGATCTTCGCCCATGACAGCGACGCCCGGCGCCTGGCCGACACCATCCGGCGCAGCCAGCGGGCAGGGGTCCGCAACCTGCAGATCCGCTCGCCGGTCGAGGCCGAGCCGCTCAAGGGCATGGACGGCAGAATGGACGTCGTCTTCGTCGACGCCCCCTGCACCGGCTCGGGCACATGGCGCCGCCATCCGGACGCCAAGTGGCGGCTGTCGCAGGACCAGCTCGGCAAGCGCATCGCCGAGCAGGACCTGGTGCTCGACCAGGCCGCGCCCTTCGTGAAGCCCGGTGGCCGCCTCGTCTATGTGACCTGCTCGGTGCTGGCCGAGGAGAACGAGGACCGCATCGCCGCCTTCCTCGCGCGTAACCCTGCCTTCGCCGTGAAGCCTGTGGCCCTGGAGCCGGTCGCCGAACATGTGACGCCGGAAGGCTTCCTGCGTCTGACGCCTCGAACCGCCGCCACCGACGGCTTCTTTGTCGCTCTTCTGGAACGCACCGCATGACCGCCCCCGCCCACCAGCCCGTCCTGATCGTCGACTTCGGCAGCCAGGTGACCCAGCTGATCGCCCGCCGGGTGCGCGAGGCGGGCGTCTATTGCGAGATCCATCCCTTCGACAAGGTCGAGGCGCTGGTCGACAGCTTCCAGCCGGCGGCCATCATCCTGTCGGGCGGCCCGGCCAGCGTGCTGGAGGCCGACAGCCCGCGCATCGGGACCAAGCTGTTCGAGCTGGGCGTGCCGATGCTCTGCGTCTGCTACGGCGAGCAGCTGCTGTGCGACGTGCTGGGCGGCACGGTCGAGGGCGGCCACGCCGGCGAGTTCGGCCGTGCTGAACTGACCATCGGCAAGGTGAGCCCGCTGTTCGAGGGCCTGGCCGATGTCGGCGGCCTGGAAACCGTCTGGATGAGCCACGGCGATCGTGTCACCGCCATCCCCGAAGGCTTCGAGGTCATCGCCACCTCGACCGGCGCGCCCTTCGCGGCCATCGCCGACGACGCCCGCAAGATCTACGGCGTGCAATTCCACCCGGAGGTGGTCCACACGGTCAACGGCGCGAAGATCTACCGCAACTTCCTGTTCAACATCGCCGGCCTGAAGGGCGACTGGACCATGGCGGCCTTCCGCCAGGAAATGATCGCGAAGATCCGCGCCCAGGTCGGCGAGGGCCGGGTGATCTGCGGCCTGTCGGGCGGCGTCGACAGCTCGGTGGCGGCGGTCCTGATCCACGAGGCCATCGGCGACCAGCTGACCTGCGTCTATGTCGACACCGGCCTGATGCGGAAGGGCGAGAGCGAGCAGGTCGTCTCCCTGTTCCGCAATCACTACAACATTCCGCTGGTTCACGTTGATGCGGCTGATCTTTTCCTCGATGCGCTCGAAGGCGTCAGCGACCCGGAGACCAAGCGCAAGACGATCGGCAAGCTGTTCATCGACGTGTTCGACGCCGAGTCCGCCAAGATCGAGGGCGCCGAATTCCTGGCCCAGGGCACCCTCTATCCGGACGTGGTCGAGAGCGTCTCGGCCCGCGGCGGCCCCTCGGCGGTGATCAAGAGCCACCACAATGTCGGCGGCCTGCCCGACTACATGAAGCTGAAACTGGTCGAGCCGCTGCGCGAGCTGTTCAAGGACGAGGTCCGGGCGCTCGGCGTCGAGCTGGGCCTGCACCCCGACTTCGTCGGCCGTCATCCGTTCCCCGGCCCCGGCCTGGCCATCCGCATTCCCGGCGAGATCACCCGCGAGAAGGTCGCCGTCCTGCAACAGGCCGACGCCATCTACCTGGACGAGATCCGCAAGGCCGGCCTCTACGACCAGATCTGGCAGGCCTTCGCTGTGCTGCTGCCGGTCAAGACGGTCGGGGTGATGGGCGACGCCCGCACCTACGAGAACGTCCTGGCCCTGCGGGCGGTGACCAGCACCGACGGCATGACCGCCGACTTCTTCGAGTTCCCGTGGGAGGTGCTGGGCAAGACGGCGACCAGGATCATCAACGAGGTCCGCGGCGTAAACCGCGTCGTCTACGACGTGACCAGCAAGCCGCCCGGCACGATCGAGTGGGAGTAGGCGGCGACACCCGGCCGCCGCCCTCCGCTCGCGCCTGACGCGGTCTAGACCTCGCCCTTCAGGGTGAGGCCCCAGGTGCGTTCATCGCCGGGCTGGCCGACGATCAGGCCGGTGTTGCCCGGGCCGAGCGCCAGCTGTTCGAAGTACTCCTCGTCGAAGGCGTTGCGCACCCAGCCGAAGATGTCGAACCCTTCGTCCGTGCGGAAGCCGGCGCGGAAGTTGGCCAGCGAGTAGCCCTTGATGTTGGTGTAGATCGACGGCGAGGCGTTCGACGAGAAGTCCGAGCGATAGCTTGCCTCGACGCCGATGTAGCCCACGCCTTCTCGGCCCAGGAAGGTGACGGGCCGGCTGGCCTCCCCACCGTAGGAGAAGGCCCATTTCGACACCCCGGGCAGGCGACCGCCGGAGATGTCGCAGTTGGCGGGGCTCAGACCGCCAGGGGTTCCCGGGGCGGACGGGGTCTGGCCGGCCCCGACCGTGGTCCCGCCGGACAGCTCGGGCGGGCAGGGCGCGTCGACGAACTTCACGTACTTCGCGTCGGTATAGGCCCCGTTGACATAGGCCGAGAGCCCCTCGAACGGGCGCACGGAGACGTCGAACTCCACGCCCTGGCTGCGGACCTGCTCGGCGTTGGCGAGATAGCCGCGCAGCACGCCGAACTGGCCGTTGGTCACAGTGGCCTGGAAGTCGTCGATGTCCGTGCGGAAGACCGAAAGGTTGAGCGTGGCGCGGCCGGCCCAGAATTCGGTTTTCAGCCCGCCCTCCAGATGGGTGACGTCTTCGGGCTTGATGACCCCGGCCGACAGGATCGGGTTGCCTGCCGCATCGGTCGGCAGGCCGTTCTGGTTGACCCCGCCGGTCTTGAAGGTCTTGGCGATCGTGGCGTAGGCCAGCACGTCCGGCGTGACCTTGTAGGTCGCGGTGAGGTCATAGCTGAAGTTGGTGTCGCTGAACTCCGGCGCGCTGAGCTGGGGCGCGAGGATGCCGCGCTGGGCGACCTTGATCGGATCGGTCTGGCCGAAAAGCACCGGGTTGCCGGCGCCGTCGAAGACCTTGCGCTCGTAGAAACCTTCTTTCTTGTCGTAGTTGAACCGCACGCCCGGCTGGATGGTGAAGGCGTCGGTCAGCTTCCAGCTCAGCTGCCCGTAGACGGCGGCGCTGGTGTTCTTCAGGTACTGGGTGTTGAGCGCCGTAAGGCCATCGAGGACGGCGGGGTTGGAGGCGAGGGCGCCGGTCAGACTCCACCGACTGGCGTTGGCGCCGTTCTGCTCGATGCCCCGGGTGTCGATCCGCTGGTAGAAGCCGAAGGCCCCGACCACGAAGTCCAGGCGGTCGCCGGCGTAGGCGTATCGCAGTTCCTGGCTGTACTGATCCTGTTGTGACGGGTTGTTGGACTTGGACACGATCGAGAGGCCGGTGAAGTCGCGGTCGTTCTCGGGCTTCCAGTCCCAGTATCGCCAGGCCGTGACGGCGGTCAGCGTGCCCGGGCCGACATCCCAGACCACGCGCGCCGAGGCGCCGCCCAGCTTGTTGCCGGCGCTCAGGTTGGCGTCGACGTCGGTGATCCGGTCAAAGGGGTTGGTGCTGGGCACGACATAGCCCTGCGCCGCCGCCAGGGCCGCGTACTGCCGGGCCAGCGGCCGCTGGGTGGCGCCGGTCCGCACGTAGATCTGGGCGCAGCACACGGGGTCCTGTTCGCTGTAATCCGCGCTGAGCGTTATGCGCAGGTCGTCGTTCGGGCGGAACAGCAGTTGGGCGCGGACGCCAAGGTTGTCCTGCTCGTTGATCCACCGGTCGGAGGTCACGTTGTAGATCGTGCCGTCGCGCGTGGTCGACGACACCGCGAGGCGGGCCGCGACCGTCTCGCTCAGGGGGCCGGACACGACCGCCTTGGCCTGACGAAAGCCGAGGTTGCCGAGGGTCAGTTCGGCCTTGCCCTCGAAGTCGAAGGTCGGCGCGTTGCTGGTGATGTTGACCGCGCCCGCCGTGGTGTTCTTGCCATACAGCGTGCCCTGGGGGCCGCGCAGCACCTCGACCTGGGCGATATCCAGGAAGTCGAACGTCGCCGCCGCCGCGCGGGCGTAATAGACGTCGTCGATATAGATGCCGACGCCCTGTTCAAAGCCGTCGCTGGTCAGGCCGAACGGCACGCCGAGGCCCCGGATGTTGACGGTCGTGTTGCGCGGATTGGACGAATAGTACTGGAAGGTGGGCGTCAGCTGCTGCAGCCGGCCGACCGTGAAGACCCCGGCGTTCTCGACCGCCGCGGCGCTGAGCACCGAGATAGCCACCGGAACCTCCTGCACGCTCTCGGAGCGGCGGCGGGCCGTGACGATCAGGGCGTCGACCGTGGACTCCGCCTCGACCTCGACCGCTGTGGCGACCTCCGTTTCGGCCAATGCAGCGGTGGCGGCGCCGCAGAGCAGGGCGGCCAGAAGACCGCGATGAATGACCTTGTGCACGAACTACCCCCGGCGCTTCATGAGTGGAGGAATCCCAATAGCCATTAAAACCTATCGAGCCGATAGGAATTCAATGATGCTGCTGTGAGGATTTCTGCGGCGGCGGGGTCGCGCGTGCGCCGTCTCTGGTCGCCCGCCCGCGGATCAGCTACGCCCGGTCACATGACGGCGAAGAAGGCTCCAGCCTCGGCCCGGCGATTGACGGCGGCCAATCTTGAAGCGCTCGGCGCGGACAGCCTCGCCGCGCTGCTGCTCGAGCTGAGCGACAGCCAGCCGGCGCTCAAGCGTCGCCTCCGCATGGAACTGGCCGCGCGGGTCGGAGCCGCGCCGCTGGCCGAGGAGATCGACAAACGGCTGGCCATGGTCGGCGGCAGCAAGGCCAAGGTCTCCTGGCGCAAGCGGCCCGAACTGATCCTGGATCTGCACGTGCTGCGCCGGATGATCGCCGGGCGGCTGGCTGACCTCGACGCCGGGCTGGCCATGCGGCGGATGTGGACCTTCCTCGACCTCGCCGACGGCCTGTCCCTGCGGGTCAAGGATCCGAAGGGTGAGCTGGCGGCGGTGTTCGAGGCGGCGGCGGAAGACATGGCCGGCCTCGCCCCGCGCGCGCCCGCGGACCTGGCCCTGGCCGGCGAGGTGGCCGACATGCTCTTCCGGGGCTCAGCGTCCTGGGCCGAGCGGCTGGGTCCCGCTCTGGCGGCCTTCGGGCAGGCCTTCGGGGCCGCTGTTCAAGCCGAACTCAAGGCCCGTATCGCCGCCCGTCCGGCCTTCAGGCCCTCGGCCCGGGTCATGCGGGCGGTGGCTGACGCGGCCGGGGACGTGGACGCCTTCCTCGAGACGGTGCCCTCGACCCTGCGCCACGATCCGGGGACGGCGGCGGCCGTCGGGCGACGGCTGCTGGGGGCCGGGCGGATCGAGGAGGCGCTGGCGACGCTGCAGGCGGCCGACCCGCGCAACCGGGCCAGAGCCCTCGACGGTCGCCCGGACCCGGCGGCCGAGCCCTGGTACGAGGCCTGGATCGAGGCGCTCGAGCGATCGGGTGAGACCTCTGCGGCGCACGAGGAGCGCTGGGCGGCGTTCGAGCGCACCCTGTCGCCGGACCATTTACGTGCGTTCCTCAAGGCTCTGCCTGACTTCGACGATGTCGAGGCCAGCGACCGGGCCTTCGCGGTGGCGGCGCGACGCGGTGAGTTCGCCGAGGGGCTTGCCTTCCTGATGCGCTGGCCCGCGCTTCCCGAGGCGGCCGCCATGGTGCTGGCGCGGCGGGACGAGGTGGGCGGCGAGGCCGGCGACCTGGCCGAATGGTCATCCCGCCTGGACGCCCGGTATCCGCGCGCCGCGCTGATCCTGCTGCGGGCGGCGATCTCCGCGCTGTGGGGCAGGCCGGCGACGCGCGGCGACGCCGCGCCGCTGGCTGACGAGGCCGAGGCGCTTGCCCGGCGCGTCGGCGACCTGGAGGGTCTGGACAGCCATGAGGCTTTCGTCACGCGCCTCACGGCCCGGCGACAGTTTCCGTCCCGGCGCTAACTTTCGCGCCGACCCCGATACAAACGGATCGGCCGATGCTAGGGCGGGGGCATGACCCTGCTTCGCCACACACCCCTCACGACCCTGACCCTGACGGTCGATTTCCGCGGCATGACGATGATCGGCGAGACCCCGGCCGGTCTGCGCCGGATCGCGCCGGTCACCGGTGGGACCTTCGCCGGCGAGCGCCTGTCCGGGACGGTGATCGGCGGCGCGGACTGGGTGATCAATCGCCCTGACGGCGTCATGGTCATCGACGTCCGCCTGACGTTGAAGACCGACGACGGCGCGATGATCTACCTGACCTACCAGGGCCGGTTCCTCGCCGCGCCGGAGGTCATGGCGCGGTTCGCCAAGGGCGCGGTGCTCGATCCGTCGGAGTACTCGCTGGCTGTCTCCGCCAGGTTCGAATGCGGCGATGATCGCTATCGCTGGCTCAATGACGCCATCGTCGTCGGTACGGGCGAGCAGACGGCGTCGGGCCCGGTCTATTCCCTGTTCACTGTCGGTTGAGGCGCCCATGACCGGCACCGTCACTCTGCACGGCATCAAGGCCTGCGACACCATGAAGAAGGCCCGGGTCTGGCTGGAGGGACAGGGCATCGCCTACGCCTTCCACGACTACAAGGCCGTCGGGATCGACGCGGCGACGCTGAAGGCCTGGGCCGGCAAGGTCGGCTGGGAGGTGCTCCTGAACCGCGCCGGCACGACCTTCCGGTCGCTGCCCGAAGCCGACAGGCAGGGGATCGACGAGGCCAGGGCGATCGCGCTGATGGTCGCCCAGCCCTCGATGATCAAGCGGCCGGTGCTGGACGTGGACGGCAGGCTGCTCGTCGGATTCAAGCCCGACGCCTACGCCGCCGCCTTCGCCTGACGGCCTCGGCGCCACGCCGGGCGCAGCCCCGATTTCGCGTTACGAACATTTCATGCGGGGCCGCGCATCCGTAGGCCATCCTGCGCGCCTCTATCTGTCAGAAGGCAGACGCAACGACGCTCTGCCCCGACATCGAGGACACAAGACCCATGGAAGATCTCATCCCGATCATTGCGATCAGCATGCCATTCATCATGGTCATCGCGATCGTGGTCATCCCGGCCTGGCTCAAGAGCAAGGAGCGCCGCGAGATGCAGGCGACCCTGCGCGCCGCCATCGAGAAGGGTCAGCCGATGCCGACCGAAATGATCGACGCCATGACCAAGAACGTGAAGGTCGCGCCGACCGCGCTGAGCGACATCCGCACCGGCATCATCTGGATCGCCGTTGGCCTGGGCGTCTGCCTGTTCGGCTTCATGATCGGCTTCGAGGAGGCTGACGCCTTCCACCCCATGCTGGCGCTGGGCGGCATCCCGATCATCATCGGCGCGGCTTACGTCGTCCTTAGCTTCTTCAACCCGAACAAGGCGAAGCAACCCTGATCCGTCAGGCGGCTTGAAGGGGAGCGCAAGCACATGGCCGGGGCACGACCACCCGCCAGCCTGCACGATGTCGAGCTCGCCGCCCTCGCGGCGGCGGGCGACCGGCCGGCCTTCGGCGAACTGGTTCGCCGTCACGGCTCGGCCGTACGGGGTCTGCTGCGCCGCATGGGCGCCGAGGCCTCCGTCGCCGATGACATCGCCCAGGACGCCTTCCTCGCCGCCTTCGAGCGGATCGCGGAGTACCGGGGCGAGGGCGCCTTCTCCGCCTGGGTCCGCAAGATCGCGGCCCGGCTATACGTCCGGCGCTGGAAGAAGGAGGCCCGCTTCGACCTGGAGGCGGAAACGGCGGACGAGGGCCATGGCGGCGAGAGCGTCGTCGCCTCGCGGATCGACCTGGACGAGGCCATGAAGTCGCTGTCGCCCGCCGAGCGGATGTGTGTGTCGCTCTGCTACGGGGCGGGTGTTTCTCACGTCGAGGCGGCGGACGCCATGAACCTGCCACTTGGAACGGTGAAATCACATGTCAAACGTGGTCTGGATAAACTCCGGCTACGACTGGCGCCTGCGACAGGCGCGGAAGGCGAGCCGGCGGGGGGCGTGGGTCATGTCTGACCTGGATTTCGAGATGAAGCTGGACCGGCTTTTCAACGAGCCGCAGGCCATGCCCGACAGCGAAGCCTTCGCGCGGCTGGTCGAGATGCGGCTGGACCGGGGCTGGAACGTCCGGCAGCTGGCGCTCGGCGCCGCGGGTCTGGTCGCGGGACTGATCGGCGTGGTCCAGGTGCTCGGCTCGCGCATGGTGCTCGAGACGGCCGCCGCCGCCACCGGCCGCCAGGCGGAGGCGCTCGGCGGCTCGCTGATGAGCCTGCTGGACGTCGGAGAGGCCGCCTCGGCTCTGCCCTATGGCGGACAGGTGATCTGGATGGGCGCGGCGCTGGGTGTTATGGCCCTCGCCTTCGCCGTCACCCGGGCGGTCGAGGAGCTCAAGTAACCCGAAGGGGGACGCCGCCCTGTCTGCTCACCGCCAGGATACCGTCCGACGCCTCGCCGCCCCGGACATCGCCGCCCGCAAGGGCGCAGAGCCCATTGTCTGCCTGACCGCCTACACCGCGCCGGTCGCCGCCATCCTCGACGAGGCCTGCGACCTGCTGCTGGTCGGCGACTCGGTCGGTATGGTCGTTCACGGCCTGCCCAACACCGTCGGCGTCACGCTGGAGATGATGATCCTGCACGGCCAGGCAGTGATGCGCGGCTCACGCAGGGCCATGGTCGTGGTCGACATGCCCTTCGGCTCCTACGAGGGCGATCCGAGCGTGGCCTACGACAACGCCGCCCGGATCATGAAGGAGACCGGCTGCCAGGCGGTGAAGGTCGAGAGCGGCCCGACCGTGCCGGCCACCATCGACTACCTGGTCAAGCGCGGCATCCCGGTGATGGGCCATGTCGGTCTGCGGCCGCAGGCCGTACTGGTCGATGGCGGCTTCAAGGCCAAGGGCCGCACTGACGTCGAACGTGAACGCATCCTGGCCGAGGCCCGCGCCACCACGGACGCCGGCGCCTTCGCGGTGGTGGTCGAGGGGGTGGCCGAGCCGCTGGCCCGCGACATCACCGCCGCCATCGCCGCCCCGACCATCGGCATCGGGGCCAGCGCCGGCTGCGACGGCCAGATCTTGGTCACCGACGACATGCTGGGCCTGTTCGACTGGACCCCGAAGTTCGTGCGCCGCTACGCCGATCTGAGGGGCGAGATCGCCGCCGCCGCCGCGTCCTACGCCGCCGACGTGCGCGCCCGGACCTTCCCCGGCGAGGCCGAGACCTACTTCTCGAAGAAGCCCTGACATCCAGCCGTTGCGCCGCGTTGCAGCGGCGCGGCTGACCCTATAGGTTCCCGGCCTCTGTCGCCGGATTTCGGAGCGTCTGTACGTGGTCGATGTATTTGAAGAGGTCGAGGAGCAGATCCGGACCGAGCGCTACAAGGCGCTGGGCCTGAAGCTGCTGCCCTGGGCCATCGGCGTGGGCGTCGCTGCCGTGATTTTCGCGGGCGGCCTCTGGGGCTGGGACGCCTGGACCACCAGCCAGGGCGACAAGGCTGCCACCACCTACATCGAGGCGCTGAAGGCGCGCGAGCAGGGCGACGAGACCAAGGCCTTCACCCTTCTGGGTGAAGTGGCCAAGGCGCCGGTGAAGGGCTACCCGGCCCTGGCGCTGATGTCCCAGGCCGGCATGCGGCTGGCGGCCGGCAAGACTGACGAGGCCGTCGCGCTGCTGGACGAGGCGGCCAAGGTCGCGGGCGACCCGGTGCTGGCCGATGAGGCCCGCCTCAAATCCGCCTTGGCGCTTCTCGATACCGCTCCCTACAAGGATCTGGAGGCGAGGCTGACCCCCCTGATGGAAGAGAAGCGGCCCTATCGTCTGGAGGCGCGCGAGGCGCTGGCCTTCGCCAAGATCATGGCAGGCAAGCCGGCGGACGCGAAGGCTGACTTCGTGGTCCTGTCGCAGGTGCTCGACGCCTCTGAAGGCATGCGCCAGCGTGCCCAGGCCGCCATCGCCCTGATCGACTCGGGCTCGGCCTCCACCATTCCCGCGGCTGTGAAGGCCGCCGCCGCTCTTCCGCCCCAGGCTCCGCCGCTGCCCGCGGGCATGCAGGCGCCGGGCGGCGCGCCGCAAGTCCAACAGGGACCCGCCCAATGACCAAGCGTATCGGCGGCGTCGCCGTCCTGGCCGCCAGCGCCCTGGCGCTGGCCGGTTGCTCGACCCTCAGTGCGGTCGGCGACATGAACCCGTTCAAGAAGGACGAGCCCAAGGAAGTGGCCGGCGACGGCCGCCGCATCTCCATCGTCGCCTTCGACCAGAAGGTCGAGACGAGCGAGAGCCTTCAGGGGCTGGACTTCTACCTGCCTATGGCCGCCGCCACCGCCAACTGGCCGCAGCCGGGCGGCGATCTCGTGCAGAAGGTCGATCACGTCGAGGCCGCGCCCGCCTTCGAGATCGCCTGGCGCAAGAGCTTCGGTAAGGGCTCCAACCGCCACGTCCACGTCACGGCGCCGCCGATCCTCGTTGACGGCCGCCTGTACGTCATGGACGCCGAGTCCGACCTCGCCGCCGTCGACGCCCAGACCGGCTCGGTCATCTGGCGCAAGGCCATTCACGCCCGCACCAAGCGCGACAAGCGCGGCTTCGGCGGCGGCGTGGCCTGGTCCGGCGGCAAGCTCTATGTTTCCTCGGGCTTCCGCTTCGTGGCCCAGGTCGACCCGGCCTCGGGTGAAGTGGGCTGGCGCCGCGAAACCGCCTCGCCGATCCACGGCGCGCCGATCGTCACCAGTGGCCGCGTGTTCGTGATCAGCACCGACAACGAGCTTCTGACGTACGACGTCGCCACCGGCGCTCCGGGCTGGACCTACCAGGCCCTGGTCGAGCCGGCCCGCATCCTGGCATCCTCGAGCCCGGCCGCGTCCGGCGATACGGTGATCGGCGCCTTCGCCTCCGGCGAGGTCGTCGCCCTGCGCGCCGCGAACGGCAACGACCTGTGGAACACCACCCTGGCGAAGGCCAGCCGCACCAGCGCCCTGTCGGAAATCCGCGACGTGGCCGGCCGTCCGGTCGTCTACGAAGGCGACATCTATGCCGCCAGCCATTCCGGCGTCTTCGCGGCCACCGATCTGCGCACCGGCCAGTCGCGCTGGTCGCTGCCGGTCGCCTCGATCAGCAGCCCCTGGCCGGCCGGCGACGTGGTCTACATCGTCTCCCAGGCGGGCGAGGTCATCTGCGTGTCCCGCTCGAAGGGCGAAGTCTACTGGATCCGCAACCTGAACGAGGGTGAGACGGTCAAGAAGAAGGGCGGTTTCCTCGGTCTCGGCCGCAAGGAAGAGAAGGGCGGCCGCACCCTGTGGTCCGGTCCGGTGCTGGCGTCCGACAAGCTGATCCTGGCCTCCAGCGATGGTCGGGCCGTGGCGCTGAACCCCAAGACCGGCGAGATCATCAAGACGATCAATGTCGGCTCGCCGGTGCTGATTTCGCCGATCGCCGCGGGCGGGATGGTTTACCTCGTCACCGACAACGCCGAACTGGTGGCGATCCGCTAGCGTCCACCTTTTGCCTGTCGGGCAACATTCATGGTAAGGGCGCGGCCCCGCAGGCCGCGCCCCTTCCACTCCGCGCAAATCTGCTATCCTCCGGCGGCGTCCATTCGGGCGCCGTCCAAAGGCCGTTTTCACCATGCCTCTCAAGCTCGCCATCGTCGGCCGGCCGAACGTCGGCAAGTCCACGCTGTTCAACCGCCTGGCGGGCAAGAAGCTGGCCATTGTCGACGACCAGCCCGGCGTCACCCGTGACCGCCGCTTCGCCAAGGGCAGCCTGGGCGATCTGGAACTGATCCTGATCGACACCGCGGGCTTCGAGGACGTCACCGACGAGAGCCTTGAGGCGCGCATGCGCCAGCAGACCGAGCTGGCCATCGACGAGGCCGACGTCGTCCTGTTCCTGATCGACGCCCGTGAGGGCATTACGCCCGGCGACGAAATCTTCGCCCAGCTGCTGCGCCTGACCGAAAAGCCGGTGATCCTGGGCGCCAACAAGGCCGAGGGCCGGCAGGGCGACGCGGGGATCGCCGAGGCCTGGTCACTCGGCTTCGGCGAGCCGCTGGCCATTTCGGGTGAACACGGTGAGGGGATGGCCGAGCTCTACGCCGCCCTCGTGGCCCGCGAGGAACTGGCCGGCCTCGACGACGAGGAGGACGGTGACAAGCCGATCCAGATCGCCATCGTCGGCCGGCCCAACGCGGGCAAATCGACCCTGGTCAACCGCCTGATCGGCGAGGACCGCATGCTGACCGGTCCCGAGGCCGGCATCACCCGCGACTCGATCTCCATCGAATGGGAGCACGAGGGCCGCCGCATCCGGCTGGTCGACACCGCCGGTCTACGCCGCAAGGCCAAGGTTCAGGACAAGCTCGAAAAGCTGTCCACCTCCGACTCGATCCGCGCCATCACCTTCGCCGAGGTGGTTTTGCTGGTCATGGACGCCACCCACCCGTTCGAGATCCAGGATCTGCAGATCGCTGACCTGGTCGAGCGGGAAGGGCGGTGCCTGGTCTTCGTTCTGGCCAAGTGGGACCTGGTCGAGGACCCGGCCGGCCAGCTGAAGGCGTTCCGCGAACATGCCGAACGGATGCTGCCGCAGGTGCGCGGCGCGCCCGTCGTGGCCCTGTCGGCCGAGACCGGCTACGGCATCGGCAAGCTGATGCCGGCCATCCTGAAGACCCACAACGACTGGTCGACCAAGGTGAAGACGCGGGACCTTAACGACTGGCTGGCCATGGCCATCCAGCGCCACCCGCCGCCCGCCGTGGGCGGCAAGCGCATCAAGCCCAAGTACATGGCCCAGACCAAGGCCAGACCGCCGACCTTCGTGCTGTTCTCCAGCCGCGCCGAGCAGATGCCCGAGCAGTACCGCCGGTACCTCGTGAACAGCCTTCGCGAGAGCTTCGACATGCCGGGCGTGCCCATCCGCGTCTCGCTGAAGAGCAACAAGAACCCCTATGCCGAGGGCGGGGCCAAGTCCGGCGCGCCGTCATTCCAGCAGGGTGGCGAGGCCAAGAAGGAAAAGGCCATGTCGCTGGCCGCCGAGGCCCGCGCCGAAAAGGCGGCGGCCGCCGCCGAGGCGAGCGGCGAGCCCGCGCCCAAGCCGGTGAAGAAGACGGTGGTGAAGCTGACCGGCGTCAAGGCCGCCAAGGCCCGCGCCGCCACGGCCCTGAAGTTCACCAAGGCCAAGGGCGCCAAGGGTTCGCGTCCCGGCATCCAGAAGCTGCGCGGCGGCGGCTCGGTGAAGGGGCGTCCGCCCCGGCCGACCACGCGCACGGGGAAGAAGTAGGCGGGCAGGGGGATCACGACCGTCTACCGACGGAAGCGGTCCCTCAATGCACAGCGCCCGCGGCCTTCCAGTCGTTGAACACGACGGTCGGAGCGTTCGGGCCGAGGTCCGCCTGGGCGAGCTGGACGATCAGCGGGGCGATCTCGGACGGTTCGGGCAGGGTCAGCGGGTCCTCGCCGGGATAGGCCTCTGCCCGCATGCGGGTGCGCATGGTCGAGGGGTCGAGCAGCACCGCCTGGATGGTGGTGTTCTCCACCTCGTCGGCCCAGCAGCGCACCAGAGCCTCCATACCCGCCTTGCTGGCCGCGTAAGCCGCCCAGAAGGCCTTTGGACGCACCACCCGGCCTGTGGTCAGGAAGATGGCCCGCGCCTGGTCAGACGCCTTCAGCAGCGGCTCCATCGACCGGATCAGCCGCCAGCTGGCGGTCAGGTTGACGGCCAGGGTCTCGTCCCACTTCTTCGGCTCGATGTGGCCGGTCGGGGTGATGCCGCCCAGCACCGCGGCGGCGTGGACCAGAATGTCCAGCCTGCCCCAGCGCTCATGGATCGAGGCGCCCAGTACATCGAGCCCTTCGGGCTGGCGCAGATCGAGCGGAACCAGCGTGGCGTGGGCGCCGGTCTCGGCGAAGATCTGGTCGTCAAGGGCCTCGAGCCCGCCCTGGGTGCGGCCCAGCGCGATGACGTGGGCGCCGGCGCGGGCGAGGCCCAGAGCGGCGGCCTGGCCTATGCCGCGTGTGGCGCCGGTGACCAGGGCGATGCGGTTCTGAAGGGGTCTGGAATCCATGCGCCTCCCTTTAGCGAGGCTTGCGCGGCTTGTCCCGCATCGAGGCCGTCTTCAGGCCGGAACAGCCAGCACCGCGCGGCCCGCGTGGCGGAGGACCTGCTCGGTGGTGCTCCCACGCAGCGAGTCGAGCAGGCTGTCATGGCCCCGGGTGGCCATGACGATCAGATCGGCGTCGACCGCTGCCGCATGGTCGAGGATGCCGTCGACCACGGCGCCGGCCTGCTGCCGGATCCTGATGCGGTCGGCGATGGCCGGGGGGACCGGAATTTCGGGAAAGCTGTCACCGATGTGCACGAGGTGGAACACCGCCTCGTTCGCGCCCAGCAGGGTCGCCAGATCGGCGGCGGTCGCCAGCGCCCGGGCCGCGCTGGGTCGATGATCAACCGCGATCAGCAGGTTGCGCAGGCTCACCGCGCCGGTGGCCGGATCGACGAAGCCGGCCGCCGAGGGCGGCAGCGTCAGGCTGGGCGCGTGGGCCTCGCGCGCGATCGGCTCGGCGAGCGACGGATGAAGCCAGCGGTCGACCCCGTGCCGGGCATGGCTGGCCAGCACCACCAGATCGCAAGGGCGCCGCTCGAGCACATCCTTGACGCCGTGGAGCGGGTCCGGGTCGGGGACGTCGATCTTGCGGACGCGCAGGTCCAGGCTGTCCTCGACCGCCGAGGCCGGCGACCCGGCGGGCAGCAGGCCCCAGCCGGCGAGGCTGGCCCGGACGCGGGGGAACTGCGCCCACTCCTGTCCGACCGCCTCGCGCGGGCCGGCATGGACGATGGCCAGCTCGCCCTTGCCGGACAGCGCGATGCGCAGCGCGTGGGCGAAGGCAAGGTCGCCATCGTGCGACAGGTCTGTGGCGAACAGCACGCGGCTGAGCGGGGGTCTGGCTTCCATGATCGGCTCCTGGGCGTCACCGGAAGCCTAGAGCGCGACCCGTTGCGCGCCTTGATCCAGCGCAAGGATGCGTCAGTCAGCCCGCGCGCCGTACCGCTGGGCGATCACCGCACAGGCCATCAGCTGGAGCTGGTGGTAGAGCATGATCGGCAGGACGATGAAGCCGACGGTGGCCGCCGGGAACAGGATGCTGGCCATGGGAACGCCTGTGGCCAGGCCCTTCTTGCTACCGCAGAAGACGACGACGATTTCGTCGGCGGTGTTGAACTTGAGGGCCCGGGCGGCCAGCAGGGTGGCGGTCAGGACCAGGGCGAGCAGCGCCGCGCAGAGGATCAGCAACACGGTCAGCTCCTGCGCGCTGACCTGTTTCCACAGCCCGCCGACCACGGCGGCGCTGAAGGCGCCGTACACGACCAGCAGGATTGAACCGCGGTCGGTGTAGCTGACCAGCTTCGCGTTGCGCGCCACCCAGGCGGCGATCCAGGGGCGGGCCAACTGGCCGAGGACGAAGGGGAGCAGGATCTGCACGGCGACATCCTGCACCGCCTTCAGCGACAGACCGCCGGTCGTGGTGTGCAGGAACAGACCGACCAGCAGCGGCGTCAGGATCACCCCGATCAGGTTGGAGGCGGAGGCGGCGACCACGGCGGCGGCGACGTTGCCGCGCGCCTGGGAGGTGAAGGCGATCGAGGACTGGACCGTCGAGGGCAGCAGGCAAAGGTACAGGACCCCCGCCGCCAGCGGGGCCGGCAACAGCCATTCGGGCAGCTGGATCAGGCCCAGGCCGAGGAGCGGGAACAGCAGGAAGGTGAAGGCCAGTACGGCGAGATGCAGTCGCCAGTGGACGAGGCCGGCCACCACCTGCTCACGCGGCAACCTTGCGCCGTGCAGGAAGAACAGCAGGGCGATGGCCGCCTTGGTCAGCCAGCCGAACCAGACCGCGCCCTGGCCGCTGACCGGCAACAGGCTGGCCAGCACCACCATAAGCAGGATGGCGATGATGTAGGGGTCGGGCTTGAGGCTTTTCAGCCAGCCGGCTTTCGCCGACGGCTGACTCACGCGCTCACCAGGAACGACAGCTGCTTGCCGCCGTCGGTCTGACCCTCGGCGATCTCGCGGTCGAGCAGGCGGGTGGGGTAGTCGCCGGTGAAGTAGTGGTCGGTGAACTGCGGCGCGGCCGGGTCGCGGGGACCCGCCTCCAGCGCCCAGTAGAGGCCCTCGACCGACAGGAAGCCGAGGCTGTCGACCTCGAGGAAGCGGGTCATCTCGGCCAGCGACTTGCGGGCGGCCAGCAGCTTGTCACGGTCGGGCATGTCGATGCCGTAGAAGTCCGGCCACATGATCGGCGGGCTGGCCGAGCGCAGGTGGACTTCCGTGGCGCCGGCCTCGCGGACCATGCGGACGATCTTGCGGCTGGTAGTGCCGCGCACGACCGAATCGTCGATCAGCACCACCCGCTTGCCGGCCAGCACGGCGCGGTTGGGGCTGTGCTTCATGCGTACGCCCAGTTCGCGCACGCCCTGGGTCGGCTGGATGAAGGTACGGCCGATGAAATGGCTGCGGATGATGCCCAGCTCATAGGGCACGCCGCTGGCCTGGGCGTAGCCGAGGGCGGCCGGCACGCCGCTGTCGGGCACCGGCACAACGACGTCGGCCTCGGCGGGCGTCTCCTCCGCCAGCCGCATGCCCATGCGCTTGCGCACGTCGTAGACCGAGCGGCCATTCACGACGCTGTCGGGGCGGGCGAAGTAGACGTATTCGAACACGCAGGGGCGGGCCCGCTGGGGCGGGAAGGGCTTCAGGCTGGTGACGCCGGCCTCGTCGATCACGACCATCTCGCCGTTCTCGATGTCGCGCACGAAGCGGGCGCCGATCATGTCGAGCGCGCAGGTCTCGGAGGCCAGGACCGGATTGCCGTTCAGGTCGCCCAACACAAGCGGGCGGATGCCCAGCGGATCGCGGACGCCGATCATCTTCTTGTTGGTCAGGGCGACCAGGGCGTAGCCGCCCTCGATCTGGCCGATGGCGTCGATAAAGCGGTCGACGACACGCGCCTTCCGCGAACGGGCGATCAGGTGAAGGATCACCTCGCTGTCGCTGGTCGACTGGAAGATGGCGCCTTCGCTGACCAGGCGCTCGCGCAGGGCCAGGAAGTTGGTCAGGTTGCCGTTGTGGGCCAGGGCGACGCCGCCGGCCTCGAGATCGGCGAACATCGGCTGGACGTTGCGGATGCCGCTGCCGCCGGCCGTGGCGTAGCGGGTGTGACCGATGGCGTGGCTGCCGGGCAGGCGCGCGATCAGGTCGTCACCGCCGAAGGCGTCGCCCACATGGCCCAGGTGTCGTTCGGTGTGGAAGCTTTTGCCGTCGAAGGCGGCGATACCGCAGGCTTCCTGGCCGCGGTGCTGCAGCGCGTGAAGGCCGAGGGCGGCGACGGCGGCGGCGTCGCGGACGCCGAACACGCCGAAGACCCCGCATTCAAGTCGCAGCGTATCGTCGTCGGGATCGCGCCGGACCAGATGGGAGTAGGTGTCGGTCGTCCGGCCCAGGCGGCTCATCGCGTCTTCTCCACAAGGTCGTCCATGGCGTTGCGCTCGCCGTCGCCGTAACCCGTTTCGTCGCCCTTCGGCGCGGCGACTCCCGCCTCCACCGCCCGCTCGAGGGTGGGGGCGACAGCGCGGACCACATCGAAGCCTTCCGGCGCGAAGGCCTTCAGGATACGGCTCGAAGCGTCCACCAGCGGATAGGTGACGGCGCCCGTCACCCATTTCGGCGCGCTCTCGGTCGTGCTGGCCATCTGGAACAGAAGGCCGAACGCCCCGAGCAGCACCATGGCCCGGATGAACCCGAACCCGGCGCCGACGCCGCGGTCCAAAATCCCCATGGCCTGGGTGTCGTGCACCCGCCGCTGGAGACCCGCGCCGAGCAATCGCAGCGCGATATAGGTCAGACCAAAGACAAACAGAAGAGCCATCCCGACGCCGGCCCAGTCCGGCTCGACGATCGAACGGCCGACGGGGGCCGTAAACCGCAGCGCAAACACCGCTGTGATCGCGGCCACGAGGAAGGCGACGACGGTCATGAGTTCCTTCGTCGCACCCCGGCTGAGGCCGATCAGGGCGGACACCAGCAGCAGCGGACCGGCGATGAAGTCAAACTGGGTCATGCGTCTTCAATCCAGGTCATGGTGAGCCGCCGCGTAGCGGCGTGTCGAACCACCCAGAGCCTCAATGCGTCCTTCGACACGACCCTTCGGGCCTGCTCAGGATGTCTGTGAGGGTCTAGTTCCACTCCTGCTCTCCAATCCGCCTGACCGCGTCGGCCAGCCGCGACACGCCCGTCACCGCCAGCGCGTCGCCGGCTCCGACCGGGCCAAGAGCGCGTTTGAACCCCAGTTTCGCGGCTTCCTTGAGGCGGGACTCCATCCGGCCCACGGGACGCACCTCGCCCGACAGGCTGACCTCGCCGAACACGACGCTGTCCTGGGGCAGCGCTTCATCCAGCGCTGAGGAGGCCAGAGCCGCCGCCGCAGCGAGGTCCGCCGCCGGCTCACTGATCCGCAGGCCCCCGGCGACGTTGAGGTAGACATCGCGGTTGCCGAGGCCCAGCCCGCAGCGCGACTCCAGCACCGCCAGCACCATGGCCAGCCGGCCGTTGTCCCAGCCCACGACGGCCCGACGGGGCGTGCCGTAGGCGCTCGGGGCGACCAGGGCCTGGAACTCGACCAGAACCGGACGGCTGCCCTCGATGCCTGCGAACACCGCCGCGCCCGCCGCTCGCTCGCCGCCCTCGTTGAGGAAAAGGGCCGAGGGGTTGCGCACCTCGCTCAGGCCGATATCGCCCATCTCGAAGACCCCGATCTCGTCAGTGGCGCCGAAGCGGTTCTTGGTGCCCCGCAGGATGCGGAACGGGTAGCCGCGCTCGCCCTCGAAGGCGAGGACGGCGTCGACCATATGCTCGACCACGCGGGGGCCGGCGATCTGGCCGTCCTTGGTGACGTGGCCGACGAGGATCATGGCGATGCCGCGCTTCTTGGCCAGCCTGACCAGCTCGGCCGCGCAGCTGCGCACCTGGGTGACCGAGCCCGGTCCCGCCTCGTGGGCGTCGCTCCACATGGTCTGGATCGAGTCTATGACCACAAGGTCGAACGGTTCGCGCTTCAGGCCATCGAGGATGTCGCGCAGGGCGGTCTCGGCGGCCAGCTTCACAGGAGCCTGGGCAAGACCCATGCGGCCGGCGCGGCCACGGATCTGTTCGACGGCCTCCTCGCCGGAGATGTAGGCGCAGCGCGCCCCGCGCAGGGCGGCGTTGGCGACGACCTGCAACAGCAGGGTCGACTTGCCCACCCCCGGGTCGCCGCCCAGCAGGATGGCGCTGCCCGGCACCACCCCGCCGCCGCAGACGCGGTCGAACTCGTCGACGCCGGTGACGATGCGCGGCGGTTCGGGGTTTTCGCTCTCGAGGCCCTCGAAGGACAGGCCGCGGGTCTTGCTGGCCTTCGTGGGCGCCAGGGCGCCGGGTGGGCGGGACGTGACCTCCTCGACCAGGCTGTTCCAGGCGTTGCAGGCCGGACACTGGCCGGCCCACTTCGACTGCGCCGCGCCGCAGGACTGGCAGACATAGACAGCGCCGTCGCGGGCCATGCGCGCTCCTGATTCGAGGTCAGCCCGACCATAGCGACAAACCGGGAACGCCGCCCGGGCAATCCTCGCGGCGCCGTTCGCGGAACCGTGTCTCGCCAGGGGCGGCGACTCCGCTAGGCTGGCGTCCGGATGTTCTTCATTCCGGCCGGGGAGGCGACAGGTGACCATCGAGGGCGACTCCCCAGTGTCCGGTCTGGTCGAGCGGGTCCGTGCGATCCTTCTGCAGCCGAGGCTGACCTGGGCGGCGATCGAAGGTGAGCCGGCCACCCTTCGGGGGCTCTACCGGCGCCATGTCGTTCCGCTGGCGGCGATAACCCCCGTGGTTCTGTTCCTGTGGTCGGCGCTGCTCAGCCCGCTCGTCGGGTTCGGCGCACCTCTGAGGGTCGCCGGAGCGCTGCTGGATCTGGTGATCAGCTATCTGCTCGCTCTCGCAGGCGTCTATGGTCTGGCCTGGATCGCCGACCGCCTGGCCGCCAGCTTCGGGGCAAGGCCCGGCCTGCTGCCGGCGTTCAAGGTCGGCGCCTACGGGATGACCGCCCTCTGGGTCAGCGGGCTGTGCCTGCTGGTTCCGGTCGTGGGCCCGCTCGGCGTGGTCGCCGGCGGGATCTATTCGGTCTGGCTGATCCATCTGGGCCTCGGGCAGCTGATGAAGCCTGCGCCCGACAAGGCTGCGCCCTATACGGCGGTCACGATCCTGGCGACGGTCGGGGTCGTCGCGGTGACCAACGCCGTCCTTGAGGCGCTGGTCTGACCGCTCAGTCCCCGCGGTAGCGCCGCTCGGCCCGGGACGACAGGCGGGTCAGCAGTTCGTAGGCCGTGGTGCCCGCCGCCGCCGCGGCCTCGTCGACCAGCCGGTTAGGGCCGATGATCTCGACCATGGCGCCGGGCCGGGCGGCGATACAACCGGTCACGTCCACCGCGATCAGGTCCATCGAGACCCGCCCGAGCATCGGCCGGATGGCTCCCTCGAACCAGACTGCGCCGGCGGGATGGCTGCCGCGCAGGATGCCGTCGGCGTACCCCGCTGCGAGGATCGCCACCCGGGTCGGGGCCGTGGCCTGGAAGGCGCCGCCGTAGCCGACAGTGTCGCCGGCCGGCACGTCGCGAACCTGCAGGATCGGCGCTTCCAGCGTCGCTACAGGCGCGATGCGCTCATCGGCGACGTCACGTGGCCCGCCGCCGAACAGGCTGACGCCGGGCCGGACCTGGTCGAACGCGTAATCCGGTCCCAGGAAGATGCCGCCCGACGACGCCAGGCCTGCCCGCGCCGCCGGGAACAGCTCACGCGCCTCCCGGAACACGGCCAGCTGCCGGCCGTTCATCGGGTGCTCCGGCTGCGCGCCGCAGGCGAGGTGGCTGATCACCCGCTCCACCGGCTCCCGGCCCGCCAGGCCGCGCGCCTCGGCGAGGGTGACGCCCAGCCGGTTCATGCCGGTGTCGACGTGCAGGGTGAGCGGCCGGTCGCGGCCTTCGGCGCGCCAGCGGGCGGCCTGCTCGAGGCTGTTGATCACCGGCGTCAGGTCGGCCTCAAGCAGGCGAGCGACCGAGCCGGCTGTCGCGCCGTCCAGAACCTGGATCACCGGCCCGGCGCCCAGCGCCGCGCGCAGCGCCTCGCCCTCGGCCAGCCGGGCGACGTAGAAGGTTCGCGCCCCCTCGGCCAGCAGCCGGCGGGACACGGCCAGGGCGCCAAGCCCGTAGCCGTCAGCCTTCACCGCCGGCGCCGCCTCCACGCCCGCCGTGTCGCGCAGGAAGCGGAAGTTCCGCGCCAGGGCGTCGAGGTCGATGGTCAGAAGGGTGGCGGTCATGAGGCCCGGCTAAGGGGCAGGCCCGTCAGGGTCAAGCACGACGGCGTACGAGGGCCATACCCTGTGGTTTAGCGTGACGTTCTCGAGAGGGCGTCGATGGCTCTGCCCTCGGGCTGCATGACGTCGGCGAACCGCTTCTCCGGTTTCGCGCGGCAGGTCTCGATCGCCTTGATCCAGCGGGTTTCGACGTCCGCCAGGGTGGCCTTCAGCCCGGACACGCCGCCGGCGGTCAGGTTGCCCTTCGCCAGCACCGCGATCCCGACCATCATCGTGTAGAGCTCATGGTCGCCCCACTTGCGCTCGGGGAAGGTCGCGCGCCACCAGTCCATGTCGGCCGCGAACTGCCGGCAGGAGTAGCGAACCAGGCCGCCGCCGGCTTCCGACGACTTGTAGGCGTAGAACTCCTGCGGAATGGAGATCGGCACCGCCAGCGGCCTGCCCTCCGCGTCCCTGGCCGGCTCGAACACGGCCGAGAGGGCGGCGGCCACCGCGATCCGGTCCAGCACGGGCGAGCCGCTGCTCGTCTTCAGCATGGCGTAGCGCAGCTTGCCGTCGACGCCGAGCACGCCGGTGACCACGACCTTGCCATGATGACCCGCGAGGCGCTCGGCCTCGGGCAGTACGACCTCGCCGCCGCTGATCCAGCGGGCCGAAGTCTTCATCTTCGCGAGGTTGGCCTTGGCCTCGACGGCGGCCGCCTCGTTGGCGCCGTCGGCGTCGGCGTCCGCCGACGCGGGCGCGGTGACGGGCGGGGGAGGAAGCAGTTGCAGGGCGTTGGCGTCCGTCCCCGTCGCCAGCAGCGCCGCCATGGCGATGATCGCCGGTGCAGGTCTCATGTCGCGCCCCTTCAAACAGGCGGCAAACCTGCCACGGTGCTCGCCTCCACGCTACCGCACGTCGAACCGGCCTTCGCGGGCGAGGTTGCCGAAGCGGGTGGTGTCGGAGTTGAAGTGCAGCTTTACGGTGCCGATGGGGCCGTGGCGCTGCTTGCCGATGATGACCTCGGCGAGGTTGGCGATCTTGTCCATCTCCTCCTGCCAGGTCATGTGCTCGGGCGTGCCCTCGCGCGGCTCGGTCCGGCCCAGGTAGTAGGCCTCGCGATAGACGAACATGACGGCGTCGGCGTCCTGCTCGATCGAGCCCGATTCCCGAAGGTCGGAGAGCTGGGGCTTCTTGTCCTCGCGGTTTTCGACCTGACGGCTGAGCTGGGAGAGCGCCAGCACCGGCACGTTCAGCTCCTTGGCCAGGGCCTTGAGGCCGCCGGTGATGGCCGAGACCTCCTGCACGCGGTTGGCGTCGCGACCGCCGCCGTCGGTGGTGACCAGCTGCAGGTAGTCGATGACGATCAGGTCGAGGCCGACCGAGCGCTTCAGGCGGCGGGCCCGGGCGGTCAGCTTGGCGATGGAGAGGCCGCCGGTGGCGTCGACGTAGAGTGGCGCTTCCTGGATCTCGATGGCTGCGTCACGCAGCCGCCCGAACTCGCTGGCGTCGATCTCACCCTTGCGCAGCTTGTCGCCCGACACGCCCGAGGCGTCGGCCAGGATCCGCATGGCCAGCTGCTCGGCGCTCATTTCGAGCGAGAAGAAGGCCACGACCCCGCCGCTGGCCGTCTTGCGCGAGCCGTCCGGCTGCGGCTCCCAGGCGTAGCTGCGGGCGACGTTGAAGGCGATGTTGGTGGCCAGCGCCGTCTTGCCCATCGAGGGGCGGCCGGCGAGGATCAGAAGGTCCGACGGATGCAGGCCGCCCAGCTGGCGGTCCAGGTCCATCAGGCCGGTCGACAGGCCCGCCAGGCCGCCGTCGCGGCTGTAGGCCTCGGCGGCCATCTGCACCGCGCCGGTCAGGGCGCTGGAGAAGGGCACGAAGCCGCCCGACGAGGTCCCGCTCTCGGCCAGGCCGTACAGCTTCTGCTCGGCCTGTTCGATCTGGTCGCGGGCTGTGATGTCCGGGTCGGCGCCCTGGGCCTCGACCATGATCTCGCCGCCGATGCGGATGAGGTCCCGGCGCAGGGCCAGGTCATAGATGGCCCGGCCGTAGTCGCCGGCGTTGGCGGCCGGCGGCGCGCGCTCGAACAGGTCGGCCAGGTAGCGGATGCCGCCCAGTTCCTCGAAGGCGGCGTCCTTCTTGAACTCCTCGGCCAGAAGGATCGGCTCGGCCAGCTGGCCCTTGCGGATGTGTGACTCGATGGCGCTGTAGAGCCGCTGGTGGAAGGGCTCGTAGAAGTGCCGGCCCTGCAGCTGGTCGCTCAGCCGCTCATAGGCGGCGTTGTCGTACATCAGGATGCCCAGCAGCGCCTGCTCGGCCTCGATGTTCGAGGGTGCGGCATGGATCTGCGGATCGTGGTCGACGGGACGCAGGTCGAGGGCGGGGACGATGGCCATTTACCTAGATTAACGCGACGGCTGTCGGCTGACTGCGACCGTATGGCCGCAGGTCCGATTCAGTTGTGGAGTTCCATGTATGTTCGATCGGCGTGTCGCAGACCGCAAAGCACAAGCCGGCGCGCCCGCACGAAAAAGGGCGGCCCGGATGTCCGGACCGCCCGATTTCATCGGCGATGAGAGACGAGTCTAGTACTCGTCGCCCAGACCGTCCTGCTTGCCGGCGCCGCCTTCAAGCATGTCGGCCGCGGCTTCCGCCGCCAGGGCCGCATCTTCATCGAACTGCGAGGCGATGACGTTTTCACCGCGCGCCTGGCGCTCGGCTTCGTCCTGGCTGCGGGCGATGTTGATGTTCACGGTGACGATGACTTCCGAGTGGAGCTTCACCTTCACTTCGTGCACGCCGAGCGTCTTGATCGGCTTGTCGAGGACGACCATCGAGCGATCGACCTTGCCGCCGGCGCCGTTGATGATGTCGGCGACGTCACGACCCGCGACCGAACCGTACAGCTGCCCGCTTTCGCCGGCCTGACGGATCAGGATGTAGGAGGTGCCGTCCAGCGACTCACCGGCGGTGGCCGCGGCTTCCTTGGCCTTGGCGTTGCGAGCTTCGATCTCGGCGCGCTGGGCGTCGAAGACCTTCAGGTTCGCGGCCGTGGCGCGGAGCGCCTTGGAGCGGGGCAGGAGATAGTTGCGGGCGAAGCCGTCCTTGACGGTGACGACATCGCCAAGGGCGCCGCGGCCCTCGACGCGTTCGAGCAGAATGACTTTCATGGTCGTTCTCCTACTTCACGACGTAGGGCAGCAGGGCCAGGAAGCGGGCGCGCTTGATGGCCTTGGCCAGTTCGCGTTGCTTCTTGGCCGAGACCGCGGTGATGCGCGACGGCACGATCTTGCCGCGTTCGGAGACGTAGCGCTGCAGCAGCTTCACGTCCTTGTAGTCGATCTTCGGGGCGTTGGCGCCGGAGAACGGGCAGACCTTGCGGCGGCGGTAGAACGGGCGGCGGGCGCCGCTCGCGGCCGGGGCCGAGGTTGCTTCGGGAGCGGTGGTGTCGGTCATGATCCTCTGTCTCCCTTACGACGCGAAGTCTTCGCGGGGACGCTCGGGACGATCCGAACGTTCGCGGTCACGGTCGCGACGGGCCAGAACCGGGGACAGCTCGAGGTCGAGCTCTTCCATGCGGATGGTCATGTAGCGCAGCACGTCTTCGTTGATCGACAGCTGGCGCTCCATTTCCTTCACGGCGTCCGACGGAGCGTCGATCGCCAGCAGGGAATAGTGACCCTTGCGGTTCTTCTTGATGCGGTAGGTGAGGTTGCGGAGGCCCCAGTACTCGATCTTGGCGATGTGACCGCCCAGACCTTCGATGAGTGCCTTCATTTCCTCGTTGAGGGCTTCGGCCTGCTGCGGCGAGATATCCTGCCGCGCGATGACCACGTGCTCGTAGAGCGCCATAGGTTTCCTTCTTCCGGTTTGGAAGGCGGCGCGGCCGGGAAGGGAAGAGTCCCCGGTCACGATGGCTCTGGCCGCGGCGGCCGGGAGTTTCCCGACCCATTCAAGGCTCCGCGACAGACCGCCTTCCGTGAAGAGGCGCGCTAGTACGCGAGAACCGCCGGAAAGGCAAGCGGGGCGCGGGATTGCGGCGCCCCGGGGCGCCATGTCAGCTTACGCGGGTTTTCCAGGGGAGCGCCAGCATGTCGCGTCTTGTTTCACTGGCCGTCTGTGCGGCCGTCCTGTCTTCGCCCCTGGCCTCGCCGGCCCGGGCCGCCGATCCCGCAGCCATGGCGCCGAACGCGACCGCCATGGCCTGCGCAGAGCGCTACATGGCGGCGCTGGACATGGAGAAGACGATGCTGGCCCTGATGAAGGGCATGATGCCGGCCATGCTGGAGCAACTGCCGGACAGCGACCAGGTCGATGCGACCTTCAAGGCCAAGGTTGTCGAGGCGATCAACGAGGGCGTCCTCGCCGTCCTGCCCGAAATGCTCAAGGACATTACGCCGGCCCTCACGGTCCATTTCACCGAGGCCGAGATCTGCGCCATGGCGGACTTCTACGACAGCCCGACGGGACGCGCGATCATCGCGAAGATGCCCGCCTACACCCAGGACACCTCGATCCGGTCGAGGAGGTTCGTGCCGCTCATGCAGCAGGAAATGCTGACCCGTCTCTGCCGGAAGGTCGACTGCACCGGCGCCGCAGCGAGGGAGCCGGCGCGGAGCGCCTCCTGATCCCTACTTCGATCGCGAGGCCTTCCAGGCCTTCACCGCCGCCTTGGTGCGGGTGACATGTTCGACCGGGTTGGTCAGGTTGGCGTAGGCGAACAGGACCTTGCCGTCGGGCGCGATGACGTAGCTGGTCCGGCCGGACAGATCGGGCTTGAGCGCCAGGGTGGCGTCAAAGGCCTTGATGGTCTCGCTGGACACAGCGGCCACCGCGAACTGATCGCGGCATTCGCTCCTGGAGAACTCGGCGAGCCGGTTGGTGTTGCCGGCCGTCACCCCGATCACGGTGGCGCCCATGGCCTTGAACTCCGGCGAGGCGAGGGCGAACTCGCGGGCCTCGATGGTGCAGCCGTCCGTGAAGGCGGCCGGGAAGAAGTAGAGCACGACCGGCCCCTTCTTCAGCGCTTCGGACAGGCGGAACGGCATGGGCTTGCCGTCCAGGTAGGCGATGCTGGTGAAGTCCGGCGCCCTGGCGCCCGGCTGCAGCGCCGCGAAGGCGGGCGCGGCGAGGGCTGTGCTGAGCGCGACGGCGACGAGCAGGCGTTTCATATCGGGTCTCCCGGTTGACCGGTTAGTTAGCCCGTCTGCCGGCCGGGTCCAGCGATCAGGGCGCGCGAACCAGGGTCGCGCCGTTCCACCGCCACGGCACGTGCGTGCAGGGCTTTTCCTTCAGGAAGGCGCAGTCGTCAGCGCCCTCGACCGTCTTGAAGGTGGGAGTCGGCGCCAGATCGATGCCCCAGTCGGCTTCAGTGGCTTCGAAGCCGACGACGAAATCGCCGCCCTTGCTGATCAGGATCACGGTCGGAACCGGCGGGCTGTCCTTGCCGGTCTCGCCCATGTCGCAATAGTCGTAGTAGGAGCCGACGACCCAGTCCCGGATGCCGTCTCCGTTCAGATCCGGCAGGTCGTTGAACGCGTTCTCCTCGCCTTCCGGCGCCTTGCCGCCCACGGCTGCGCACAAGGCCGCCCGGGTCTCCAGTCGCGCCCGCACCGCCGGCGGCGCCGCCGATAGCGGCATGGCGACGAGCGGCGAGGGGCCGCCCTGCAGCCAGGTCCCGCCCCTGGCGTTCGGACGCTCGATGAACCGGCCGGCGGTCTCGTTCCAGACGTAGCCGCGCGGGCATTCCTCGACCCCGGCGCCGCCGCAGGTGCTGCCATGGAAATCGAGATCCAGCAGACGCTGGCCCCTGGACCTTCGCAGCTTGAACTGGCGGATCACACGGTCGAAGGCCAGCACATAGCCGCCGTCGCGGGACACATAGATCTGCCGACGGCAGCCGCCGGTGCCGCAGAAGAACGACGGGTTCTGGGCGGCCTCAAAGTCGACCATCCAGTCGGCGACGCCGTCGCCGTTGACGTCGACCTTCGAGAACATCGCGGATGGCATCTGGATCCTGAAGCCGTTGGGCTCCTCCGGATCGACCATGTTCTTGTGGGCCTCGATGTACATGGCCTCGACCGGCCTGCGGACCGGCTCGGGCACGGCCGCGGCCGCCGCGAGCGAGCAGGCGGACACGGCCGCCGCGACCAGACCCATGATAACGCGCTTCACGAAGACACCTGTCGTTGCAGGCCGAACCGGCCCGGGGCGCCGGCGTCCCTTCGCCGACGTCCGAACCGTAGTCGCCTTCGACGGCCGCCTCGTCCCCCAATGAGGGGGCTTCAGAGCGACGGGTCGACGAGGATCTTCACATTGCTTTCGGGGTTGCCCAGGTCGACGAAGGCCTGCGCAACGCCGTCGAGGCCGACCTTCGAGGTGATCAGCGGCTCGACCGGAATCTTGCCCTCAGCGATCTGGAACAGGGTCTGGCCGAACTCCTCGGGCGTGTAGCCGAGCACGAACCGCAGATCGAGCTGCTTGTTGATGGCCAGCGACGGCTCGATCCGGTCAGCCTCCATGCAGACCCCGGCCACGATGATCTGGGCCTTGGGCGGGCAGCCCTCCATCACGCTCTGGAGGACACCCGGCGCGCCGACGCATTCGAAGACCACCGGGCGGCCGTACTGGATGCCGCCGAACAGCGCCGCGCGCATGCCCTCGGCCGTGGTCGGTACGCCAAGCTCGCTCCATTTGGTGTGCGGCCCGGTCTCGGCGGGATCGACGATGATATCGGCGCCCATGGCCTCGGCGGCGGCGCGGCGGCGCGGGGAGAAGTCAGCGGCGATGATCGGGCCGTGGCCGCGCACCTTAAGCGCCGCGATCACCGCCAGGCCCACCGGGCCGCAGCCGAGAACCAGGGAGACCGAATTCTTGTCCAGCGCTGCGCTGGCTACGGCGTGTGCGCCGACGGCCATCGGCTCGGTCAGGGCGGCGTGGTCGGTCGACAGGCCGTTGGGCACTTCCAGCAGCAGGGCGTCGGTCAGGATCATCCGCTCGGCGAAGCCGCCCGGATAGCGGTTGGAATAGCCGACGGCGTCGAAACTGGTCGGGCTCATGTTCACGGGCATGGAGACCACGCGGGTCCCCGGCTTGAAGCGGCTGGCCCCCGGACCGTTCTCCAGCACCTCGGCGCAGAACTCGTGGCCGAAGACGATGTCGGCCGCGGGGTTCAGGTCCCCGCCGCCGCCCGAGCGACGACCGGCCTCGACCATGTTCTCCAGGAAATGCAGTGCGTGCAGGTCCGAGCCGCAGATGCCGCAGGAGAGGGTCTTCACCCGGACCTGACCGGGCCCCGGATCCAGCTCGTCGATAGTGTCACAGATCAGCTTGCCCGCCCGACGCACGACCGCCCGCATCGTAGTCCTCCCTTGTTGTTGGAGGCAGGCTAGGCGATGACGCCGGGGCAACGCCAGAGGCGAACTCGGGGGGCGTCCTGGGCCTTCCGGCCGGCGGGAGAGCGGCGTCAGGCGACGGCCGGCGCAATGTCCGAAACGGCCTCGAACGCATGGGTCGGGCCATAGGCCTTCAGCGCCTCGGCGTTGGTGTAGCCCCAGCAGACCGCACCCGTGGCCATGCCGATCTCGCGGGCGGCGTCGATGTCGCGGGTCTCGTCGCCGATGCTGATCGCTTCCGCCGGATCTGTGCTCATCGCCGCGAGCACCTTCCGGAACTTGCTGGCCTTGCCGAACACCGAGGCGCCGCAGCTGAAGCGGGACACCAGGGCGCAGAGCTCCGGACCCAGCACGATGCGGATGTTCTCTTCGGAGTTGGAGCTGACGACGGCGATGTTGACGCCCGACGTGTGAAGCGCCCGCAGCATCTCGGGCACGCCGTCGAACAGGCGGATGTTCGCGGCGTCTGCCCGCATCATCTTCTGGAAGTGGGCGGCCAGCATCGGCAGCTTCAGCACTGACACCTTCTGCAGCTTCATCAACTCCCGGGCGCTCTTGCGCCGCAGGTTGTCGAGGTCGCCGCGATCGATCGGCAGATAGCCGAAACGCTCCGCCATGGCGTCGGAAGCGTCGAGGAACCACCCCATCGTGTCACCGAGGGTTCCGTCGAAATCGAAGATGGCGAGCTTGTAGGCGGGCAAGATTTCATCCTGACACGGATTCAGCGGCAAATCGCGAAACTTGCCCGATGTTACCCTTTCCCCTAACCGTGCGCGCCGGATTCGTCACTTTCCGAGAGGGTTTCCATGAGCCTCGCCTTCATTTTTCCCGGTCAGGGCAGCCAGGCCGTCGGCATGGGCGCCGAGCTGGCCGAGGCCTTTGCCAGCGCCCGCGAGGTGTTTCAGGAGGTCGACGACGCCCTGAACCAGAAGCTGTTCGCGCTCATGAAGGAAGGTCCCGAGGCCGACCTGACCCTGACCGAGAACGCCCAGCCGGCCCTGATGGCGGTCAGCCTGGCGGTCAGCCGCACGCTCGAGAAGGAGTTCGGCGTCGCCATCGAGAAGGCCGCCTTCGTCGCCGGCCACTCCCTGGGTGAGTACGCCGCCCTGGCCGCCGCCGGGGCGATCAGCCTCAGCGACACCGCCCGGCTGCTGAAGCTGCGCGGCCAGGCCATGCAGCGCGCCGTGCCGGTGGGGCAGGGCGCCATGGCCTCGCTGATCGGTCCGAAGACCGACGTGGCCCTGGCCGAAGCCGCCGCCGCGGCCGGCGCAGAGGTCGGCGTCTGTGTCGTGGCCAACGACAACAACAACGGCAACGTGGTCATCTCCGGTGACAAGGCCGGCGTCGACCGCGCCATCGAGAAGGCCAAGGAGCTGGGCGCGCGGGCCATCCCGCTGAACGTCTCCGCGCCCTTCCACTGCCCGCTGATGCAGCCGGCGGCCGACGAGATGGCCGAAGCCCTGGCGAAGGCGACCATCATCGCCCCCCGCGCGCCGCTGGTCGCCAACGTCACCGCCCGCCCCACGCTCGACCCCGAGGCCATCCGCCGGATGCTGGTCGAACAGGTCACCGGCCGCGTGCGCTGGCGCGAGAGCATGGACTGGATGGCCACCGAAGGCGGCGTCACCCGCTTCGCCGAGGCCGGCTCGGGCAAGGTGCTGTCGGGCATGGCCAAGCGCATCGCCCCGGACGCCGAGGCCACGCCGCTGAACAGCCCGGCCGACCTGGAAGCGTTCGCCGCCTCGCTCTGAGCTCAATGCGTCCCTCGATACGCGCCTTGCGGCGCTGCTCAGGATGACGTGCATTATCGACCATCAACAGAATACGTCATCCTGAGCAGGCCCGAAGGGCCGTGTCGAAGGACGCACCGAAGGGAATGCCAGACATGTTCGACCTCAGCGGCAAGACCGCCCTCGTCACCGGCGCCACGGGCGGCATCGGCGGCGCCATCGCCCGTTCGCTGCATGCCCAGGGCGCCCATGTCGTGCTGTCGGGCACCCGCGAGGAGGTGCTCGCGACCCTGGCCGGTGAGTTCGGGGAGCGGGTCTCGATCGCCTCGGCCAACCTCTCCGATTCGGCCAGCGTCGACGGCCTGGTCGCCAAGGCCGAGGAGGCCGCCGGCGCGCCGCTGGACATCCTGGTCGCCAACGCCGGCATCACCCGCGACGGCCTGATGCTCCGGATGAAGGACGAGGACTGGGAACAGGTCATCAAGGTGAACCTCGAATCCTACTTCCGCCTGTCGCGCGCGGCCCTCAAGGGCATGATGAAGCGCCGCTGGGGCCGGATCATCGGAATCACCTCCGTCGTCGGCGTCACCGGAAACCCGGGGCAGGCCAACTACGCTGCCTCCAAGGCGGGCATGATCGGCTTCTCGAAGGCTCTGGCGCAGGAAGTTGCGTCTCGTAACGTGACGGTGAACACGGTGGCGCCGGGCTTCATCGCCAGCCCCATGACCGACAGCCTCAACGACGCGCAACGTGAGGCAATCCTTGGGAAAATCCCCTCCGGCCGGCTGGGTTCGGGCGAGGACGTCGCCGCCGCCTGCGTCTATCTGGCGAGCGAGGAAGGGGCCTACGTCACCGGTCAGACCTTGCACGTGAACGGCGGCATGGCGATGATCTAGGAGAAGCCTCCCTGTTCCTCGGCTGGCCGCTGGCCACCCCGAAAGGAACATGGTAGGCGGAGCCCGATTTTCCGTGTCCAGCCATGGCTGGCGCGGCCACGACAATACCAAAGAGGACCTACAGAATGTCCGACATTCTCGAGCGTGTGCGTAAGATCGTCATCGAGCATCTCGATGCCGACCCTGAAAAGGTCACCGAGAAGGCCAGCTTCATCGACGACCTGGGCGCCGACAGCCTCGACAACGTCGAGCTGGTCATGGCCTTCGAAGAAGAATTCGACATCGAAATTCCCGACGACGCCGCTGAGCACATCCAGACGGTCGGCGACGCCGTGAAGTTCATCACGGAGAAGGTCGGCGGTTGATCCGTCGTCCCTAGTCCGTACGATCAGCCGCCGCGCTACCGGGAAACCGGTATGCGCGGCGGTCTTCGTTTGAGCGGTCCGTTGTTCCGGACCCGAGAGGAGTAGATCCATGCGTCGTGTCGTCGTCACCGGTCTCGGCCTCCTGACCCCGCTCGGCCAGGGCGTGGACATCACCTGGAAGAACCTGCTGGCCGGAAAGTCCGGCGCCGGACGCATCTCCAGCTTCGACCCCGCAGAGTACGGTTGCCAGATCGCCTGCGAGGTTCCCCGCATCGACGGGCGCGGCGGCGGCGGACCGGATGTCGAGGGATCGTTCGATCCGAACGGCACCATGGCGCCCAAGGATCAGCGCAAGGTCGACGACTTCATCCTCTACGCCATGGCCGCCGCCGACGAGGCCGTGCGCGACGCTGGCCTGACCGAGATCGACGAGGAAACCAGCTATCGCGCCGGCGTGATGATCGGTTCGGGCATCGGCGGGCTGAACACCATCGCCGAGACGGCTATCGAGCTGCGCGACAAGGGTCCGCGTCGCATCAGCCCCTTCTTCATCCCGTCGGCCCTGATCAACCTCGCCTCGGGCCAGGTCTCGATCCGCTACGGCTTCAAGGGGCCCAACCACTCGGTGGTCACCGCCTGCGCCACCGGCGCGCACGCCATCGGCGATGCGGCCCGGCTGATCAAGTACGGCGACGCCGACATCATGATCGCCGGCGGGGCCGAGGCCTCCATCTGCCCGATCGGCGTCGCCGGCTTCGTCGCCTGCCGCGCCATGGCCACCGACTTCAACGACCGGCCCACCGAAGCCTCGCGCCCCTACGACAAGGATCGCGGCGGCTTCGTCATGGGCGAGGGCGCCGGCATCCTGGTGCTCGAGGAATACGAGCACGCCAAGGCGCGGGGCGCGAAGATCTATGCAGAAATCGCGGGCTACGGTCTGTCGGGCGACGCCTACCACATCACCGCCCCGTCCGAGGACGGCGACGGTGGGTTCCGCGCCATGAAGGCGGCGCTGAAGGACTCCGGGCTGGAAGCGTCCGACATCGGCTACGTCAACGCCCACGGCACCTCGACCATGGCCGACGGCCTGGAGCTGGGCGCGGTGACCCGTCTGCTCGGCGACAGCGCGAAGACCACCATGATGTCCTCCACCAAGTCGATGACCGGCCACCTGCTGGGCGCCGCCGGGGCGGTGGAGTCGATCTTCACCATCCTGGCCCTGCGCGACCAGATCGTCCCGCCGACGATCAACCTCGACAACTGCGAGTTCGAGACCGAGATCGACCTCGTCCCGCACAGGGCGAAGCCGGTTGAGATGCATGCCGCGATGTCCAACAGCTTCGGCTTCGGGGGCACCAACGCCTGCGTGATCTTCAAGAAGGCGCCGTGAGCAAGAGAGCCGCACGTTCCGAGGGGCTGCCGCTGATGCGCCGGCTTGTCATCATGGGCATGAGCGGCTTCGCCGTGCTGAGTCTGGCGGTCATGGCGCTGGGCCTGTGGGCGGTCTGGACCTATCGCGGTCCTGGTCCCGAGGCGGCGGCGGGGGAGTTCAGCTCCGTGCTGCTGCGCAGGGGCGCCGGTCTCAACGAGATCGCGTCTTCACTGGAGCGGGCCGGCGTCATCCGCTCAGGCGCCATCTTCAAGGCCGCCGCCCAGGTTACCGGCGTCGCCCGGGACCTGAAGGCCGGGGAGTACGAATTTCCCTCCGGCGCCTCGATGGCGCGCGTGCTGGATGACATCCGCGCCGGCCGCGTGGTGCGCCACCAGGTGACGATCCCCGAGGGCGCGACCTCGGAGATGGTCATCGAGATGCTCAACGCCGAGGAGGCGCTGACGGGCCTGGCGCCCACCCCGCCCGAGGGCACCGTGCTGCCGGAGACCTACGACTTCCAGCGGGGCGAGGACCGCGCCGCGGTGTTGCAGCGGATGATGGACGCCCGCGACAAGCTGCTGGTCGCCCTCTGGGCCCAGCGCCAGCCGGGCCTGCCGGTCACGACTCCGGAAGAGGCGGTTATCCTGGCCTCGATCGTGGAAAAGGAGACCGGCGTCGCCAGCGAGCGTCCACAGGTCGCTTCGGTCTTCACCAATCGCCTGCGCAAGGGCATGCGGCTGGAGAGCGACCCGACGATCATCTACTTCATCACCAAGGGCAAACCGCTCGGCCGCCGGATCCTGAAGTCCGAGCTGGAGAACCCGGCCAACACCTACAATACCTACATCATCGACGGCCTGCCTCCGACGCCGATCGCCAATCCGGGCCGCGCGGCCCTGGCGGCGGTGCTGGACCCGCCGCCGAGCGAGTACCTGTTCTTCGTCGCCGACGGGACGGGCGGCCACGCCTTCGCCGCCACCTACGAGGAGCACAAGCGCAACGTCGAGAAGTGGCGGGCCTACCGCGCGCGGACGGGCAAGTAGATGGCCCTGTCGGGGATGACCGGCTTCGGCCGGGCGGAAGGCGGGGCGGGCGACTGGACCTGGGCCATCGAGGCGCGGTCGGTCAACGGCCGAAACCTGGAGACCCGCTTCAAGGCGCCGCCGGGCTTTGACGCGCTCGAGAAGGCCATCCGCGACGGCTCACAGGCCCGCTTCCAGCGCGGCCAGGTCAATGTCAGCGTCCAGGCCCGCCGTTCCGAGAGCGCCGGCGCCGCCAGCGTCAACCTCGACCAGCTGGAGCGCTATCTCGCCGCCGTGACGCCCTATGTGAAGGCCAAGCAGGTCAAGCGGCCCACGGCCGACGGCATGCTGGCCCTGCGCGGCGTCATCGAGGTCACAGAAGCCGCTGAGGACCCCGAGGCCCGCGCCGCCCTGGAGCAGGCCATCGCCGTCTCCATCGCCCAGGCTCTGGACGCGCTGAAGGCAGCGCGGCTCGAGGAGGGCGCGGCCCTCACCCCCGTGCTGACCGGGATGATCGACCGGGTCGAGGCGCTGGTCGCCGCCGCGGGCACGGAAGCGGCCTCGCACCCCGCCCTGATCAAGGAGCGCTTCGCCGGTCGCATGGCCGAGCTGCTCGGCCAGGCCGCCAGCGAGGAGCGTATCGTCCAGGAGGCCGCCGCCATGGCCACCCGCGCTGATGTGCGCGAGGAGCTGGACCGGCTGGCCGGCCACGTCGCCGCCGCCCGCGCCCTGATCGCTGGCGAGGCCGCCGCCGGCCGCCGCCTGGACTTCCTGACGCAGGAGTTCATGCGCGAGGCCAACACCCTCTGTTCGAAATCGGCGACCCCGGCCTTGACCGCCATCGGTCTCGACCTCAAAGCGGTGATCGAGCAGTTCCGCGAGCAGGTGCAGAATGTCGAGTGAAGAGGCCCGGCCGACGCGGGGCCTGATGCTGATGGTCGTCGCCCCGTCGGGGGTGGGCAAAACCTCGCTGACGCGGCGTCTGGTCGCCGACCACTCCGACCTGCACCTGTCGATCTCGGCCACGACGCGCGCGCCGCGTCCCGGCGAGCACGACGGCCGCGACTACCACTTCGTCGACCGCCCGACCTTTGACGCCATGGTCGAGCGCGGCGAGTTCCTGGAGTGGGCCGAGGTTTACGGCAACCGCTACGGCAGCCCGAAGATTCCGATCATGGAGGCCCTGTCCAAGGGCCAGAGCACCCTGTTCGACATCGACTTCCAGGGGGCCATGAAGATCTGCGGCCAGGCGCGTCAGGACTGCGTGCTGGTCTACATCCTGCCGCCGTCGCTGGCCGAGATGCACCGCCGCCTCCACGCCCGCTCGCAGGACAGCGAAGAGGTCATCCGCGAACGCATCGCCCGGGCCAAGGACGAGGTCTCCAACTGGAAGACCTTCGACTATGTGGTCATGAACGACGACTTCGACCGCGCCTACGCCGAGCTGGCCCACATCTATCACGCCGAACGCCGCAAGGCCTCGCGCAACCTCTGGATCGACCCCCTGGTCGCGGACCTGCTGGCCGAGGCGATCCCGGAGGCGGGGGAGGGGTAGGGGGGGCTACAGCGCCCGCGCCAACCTCAGAAACCCTTCCACCGGCACCGTCTCGGCCCGCACGTTCGGGTCAATCCCCGCCCTCTCGCACAGCGCTTCGCCGCCCAGCAGGCGCAGGCTGGAGCGCAGCATCTTCCGGCGCTGGCCGAAGGCGGCGGCCGTCACCCTCTCCAGCGCCGCGACCAGCTCGGCTGCCGGGGCGTCGGCCAGCGGGTCCAGGCGCACGACGGCGGACGCCACTTTGGGCGGCGGGGTGAAGGCCCTGGCGGGGAGGTCCATCACCACCTTGGCCCGCGCCAGCGCCTGGGAGACCACGCTGAGCCGGCCGTAGGCGCCCGCGCCCGCCGGAGCGGCGATGCGGTCGGCGACTTCCTTCTGGAACATCAGGGTCATGGAGACCGGCCGCCATGGGCCGGTCAGCCACTTGATCAGCAGCGGCGTGCCGACATTGTAGGGCAGGTTGGAGACCACATGCCCCGGCCCGCCGGCCAGCGCCGCTTCGTCGACCTTCAGGGCGTCGGCCTCGACCAGGGTCAGGCGGCCGTCCGAGACCGCCGCCAGCTCGTTCAGCAAGGGCAGGAAACGGGCGTCCTTCTCCACCGCGATGACCTTCGCGCCGGCCTCGACCAGGGCCCGGGTCAGGCCGCCGGGGCCGGGACCGACCTCGATCACCGTCTGGCCCTCCAGCGGGCCGGCCAGGCGGGCGATCTTCCGCGTGACGTTGAGGTCGAGCAGGAAGTGCTGCCCGAAGCTCTTGTCGGCCAGCAGGCCGTGGTCGGCCAGGCTCTCGCGGAGCGGGGGGAGGGAGTCCAGCTGGCTCATTGCGTCCTTCGACACGGCCCTTCGGGCCTGCTCAGGATGACTAGGGGCAGAGGCGCTTCAAATCCAGTCATCCTGAACAGCCGCGCAGCGGCGTGTCAAAGGACGCCAGGCGCCGGCTACCCTCGTCGCGCCGCGATGTCGGCCGCGAGCCGGATGGCCGCGATCAGACTGTCGGGGCGGGCCAGGCCCCTCCCGGCGATGTCGAAGCCGGTGCCGTGGTCGGGCGAGGTGCGGACGATGGGCAGGCCCAGGGTGACGTTCACCCCGCCCCAGAAGTCGAGCATCTTCACCGGGATCAGCGCCTGATCATGGTACATGCAGAGGACGGCGTCGTAGCGGGCGCGGGCCTCCGGGTGGAACAGGCTGTCGGCGGGCGAGGGGCCGGTGGCCGCGACGCCCAGCTCACGCAGCGCGCGCACGGCGGGCTCGATCACCTCGATTTCCTCGCGGCCCAGCGAGCCCGATTCGCCCGCGTGCGGGTTGAGACCCGCGACGGCGAGGCGGGGGGCGGCGATGCCGAAGTCGCGGCGCAGCGCCTGGGCGGTGACCAGGCCGGCGTTGACGATGGCCTCTATGGTCAGCAGCCCGGGAACCTTCGCCAGCGGCTCGTGGATCGTCACCAGCGCCACCCGCAGGTCGGCGGCGGTCAGCATCATCACCGGGCCGCGCGCACCGTCATGGCGGCGGGCGGCGGTCAACTCGGCGAGAAACTCGGTGTGGCCCGGGAAGCCGAAGCCGGCCGCGTAGAGGGGCGCCTTGGCGATGGGGGCTGTGACCAGGCCGCTGACCGCGCCGGACAGGGCGAGGCCCACACCGGTCTCGATCCAGCGGATCACGGCGGCGGCGTTGGCGGGATCGGGCCGGCCGGCGACGACCGAGGTCGTCAGCGGGATGTCCAGCACCGGCAGGGCGTCCGCAAAGACCCAGGCGGCGTCTTCGGGTCGGGTCACCGTCTGGACGGGAACGGGGCCGCCGGGCGCGGACTCGAGCGCCTCGCGGTCGCCGATGACCATGAAGGCGGGGCCGCCGTCGCGCAGCGCCCGCCAGGCGCGGGCCGTGATTTCAGGTCCCGTACCGGCGGGATCGCCCAGACTCAGCGCGAGGGGCGCCGGCGTCACCGCTGCTCGATGGTCGCCGTACCGCGCAGGTCGCGCAGCAGCCGCCGCGAGATCATCGACAGCTGCTGGCCGACGAGGCGGCTTTCGATCTGCTGGGCCGACGGGATCTGCGCCCCGCTCTGGCGGCGACCGCAGACCATGATCAGGTGCAGGCCGGCGACGGTGCGGATCGGCTGCGACAGCTGGCCGTCGGGCGTGTTGGTGACCGCGTCGCGGAAGCCCTCGATCAGCCCTGCCACTTCAGCCTCGCCCAGGTCGCCGGCCATGACGCCCTGGACCTCGGCGGCCTTGGCTTCCAGGTCGGCACACCCGGTCACCTGCGGCCGGAGCGTTTCCAGCTGGGCGGCGGCAGCGCGCACCTGTTCGGGCGACGCGTCGGAAGCCAGCGGCACCGCGGCCTGCTTCAGATTGACCAGCGCCACGTTCGAGCCGGCCCGCTTGTCGCGCAGGGCGATGATGTAGACGCCGTCGTCGGTGACGATGGGACGGGAGATCTGTCCGGGGCGCAGCTGTTCCAGCGCCTGCTCGACCTGAGGCGGCATTTCACCGGCGCCGACCCAGCCGGCGTCGCCGCCGTTGGCCGCCGTGGCGGAGGACGAGAACTGCCGGGCGACCGCCGGGAAGGGCGCGCCCTGCTGGATCTGGACGATCAGCTGGTCGGCTCCCTGGACCGCATTGTCGAGGCCGCCGACCCGACCCGGATCGATGACGACTTCGCTGATCTGGTACTGCGGCTTGCCCGCCGAGGTGGTCAGTTGTTCCTGGACGGCCTTGATCTGGTCCTGACCGATGCGCAGGCGGCTGCCGTAGCGGCCGCGAATGTAGCCCTGCCAGCTGACCTCGGCGCGAATCTGCTCGCGCAGGGTTTCGGGGCCCACCCCGGCGCCGCGGAGCTGGGCCAGCATCTGGTCGGCGGTCAGGTTGTTGCCCTTGGCGACCTCGGTCAGTTCTGCGTCGACCTCCTCATCGCTGGCGATGATCTCGGTCTTGTGTTCCTTCTCAACTTTGCGGAGCTCCTGAATCTGCAGGCGCTCCTCGATCAGCGAGCGCATGGCCTCACGCTGCAGCTGGGGCAGGGTGTTCTCGTCAGGCTGGATGCCGGCGGTGATGGCCAGCAACCGCATCCGCTGGACCAGGTCGTAGGTCGAGATGATGTCGTCGTTGACGACAGCCGCGACGCTCTCGCCGATCGACGACTCGACGACGGCCGCAAGTGCTGCGTCGGTGGATCCGGCGGCGGGGGCTTCCTGCGCCTGGACCATGGGGGCGAAACCGAGGCCCAGGGCGGTCGCCGCCACCAGTGCCAGCTTCGTCACGCTACGCGTCGACGTCTTCAATCTAGTCGTTCCCCTGAATGCTCCGACGGGCGGATCCGCATGGCTCCGTCCCTCCGTCACTGGCTGTAGCCTTTATCGCCCAATGTGGCGAGCGTTAGGCGCAGGACCACCGAGTCCGACGGACCCAGCGACCTGTTGTAGGTCTCTTCCTGCACCCAGACGACGGCGATATCGAGGCAGTCGTCGCGGTACAGGCCGCCCAGTTCCTGCCGGCGCCAGACGTCGCTCTCGACATCGCGGACGCCGGCGAAGGTCACGCCCCAGTTGCCCGAGATCATCACCTCGCCGGCGAAGTCGAGGTCCTCGCGCTGGACGCCGGTGATGTCCTGGTTGTCCCGCAGGTAGCGGACAAAGCCGCGGGCGCGGGTCGTGTTGACGTCCACCCCGACCTCGAACCGCCGCACGTCGCCCTTGTCCTCGCTGAACCGGGCGCGGGTGAAGAAGTTCACGCTCTCGAACGGACGCCCCTCGGCGGCGACGATCCAGTCCGACTTGCTGGTCTGCAGACCGCTGCGGGCCGGGAACTGCGGGTCCGGCTCGCTGCGGAACGTGCGCCCGATGAGGATGCTACCGCCGCGACCGTCGTCATACATGACGCTGGCGCGGGCCCCGACGTTGATCCGCCGACCGCCTTCGTAGCGGTCGAAGCCCGGAAACTTGTTCGCCCGCAGCAGGTTGGTCTCGTCGAACTCCAGCACCGCGCTGTCCTCGTTGGGGATCGGCGCTCCGAGGTCGTTGTCGGGCGACAGCGCCAACTGCAGCAGGGGCTCGAGCACGATGGTGCGGTCGCCGTCGCGACGGACGAGCGGGTAGCTGACGTCGACGCCCGCGACGCCCAGGGCCCGGGTGGCGGTCTCGGATACGGGCCCGGGGGCGGCCAGCTCCTCGAGGCTGTAGACGTCGGCCCGAACCTGCGCGAACGGCGAGACGCGCAGGCCGTTGGTGAAGGTGAAGGTGTCACGCCAGTCGGCCATGGCGCTGGCGCGGCGGCTGTCCGTGCCGGGCTGGCTGGCGACGAACTGCGACTGCTCGCGGGTCAGGGCTACGGCGCTGCCCTGCAGGCGCAGCCGCCCGCCGAGCACGGGGCCTTCCGGCTCCCAGCGTCCTTCGATCAGGGGGGCGATCGTGGGGAAGGTGCGGTCGATGTCGGTCGGTCGCAGGCCCTGGATGCTGAGCGCGGCGACCGAGAACCACGACCGCTCATCCTGGCGTACGGCGTAGAGCTGCGAGGTCAGGCGACGGTCGTCCGACGGCATCAGGCCGCGTTGTTCGTAGACGTTGGTGACGTCGTACTTGTCGAACAGCAGGTCGTCGGAGGTCCGCTCCGCCGCGAAGCCCCAGCGCCAGTTCTCGTCGATCTGGAAGGCGCCGTCGGCCAGGATGTAGCTGCGCGAGGTCAGGTCGCCGAGCCGGTCGCCGTCGCCGTCGAGGTCGCGCTCGTAGGTGAAGCCGACCCGCGCCTCGATCTGGCCGGACCAGAACCGCTTGCGCCACTGCAGGTTCAGGAAGGGGTTCACCTTCGTGTTGATCTGCGGGCTGATCACCAGGTCCTCGGACGGCGAGATGATCAGGGCGTAGGGCTGCTCATACGACAGGCCGCGGCGATCGGAGCCGACCACCTTGGGCGCCAGCAGGCCGCTCTTGCGGTCGGCGGTGGGGTCAGGGTGCCAGAAGACCGGGGCGTAGAAGACCGGCAGGCCCCACATCTCGATGACGGCGTTGCGGTAGTAGATGACCTGCTTCTCGCGGTCCTGCACCACCTTGTCGGCCCGGATCGACCAGGTCGGCGCCTTGGTCTTGTCCTCGGCGCAGATCTCGCAGGGCGTATAGATCGCCTGGGTCAGCTCATTGATGAGGTCGCTGCGGCGCACCGCGGTGCTGGCGGCGAGCTTGACGTTGTTCTGCAGGCGGGCCGAGAAGCCGCGCGCCACACCGGCGCGCATCTCCTCGTCCAGCACCATCTCGTCGGCGAAGGTGACCGCGCCGGTCGGATCGATGATCACCACCTCGCCGCGCGCGGTGATCAGGCCCTTTCGCATGTCATAGACGAGGGAGCGCGCGCGCAGGGTGCGGCCGCGATAGCGGACCTCGACGTCGCCCTCGGCTGTGACGACCTGGGCGCCGTCGTCCTGGATGAGGGTGTCGGACTCCAGGTAGAAGCCCGCCTCGCCGAGGCCGTCGGCGACAGGGGCCGGCGTCGGCGGGGCTGTGGGAATGGCGGCGAAGTCCTGGGCCAGGGCCGGGGCGGCGGCCGTCAGAGCCGCGCCGGCGACGCCGGCCAGCAGGACTCGGCGCCCCCGGGCCCCCGTCAGCGCTCGTCTGGTGGTCGTCATGCGACGGTCTTCCTCCCGGCGACGCGCCCCCGCACGATTCCACCGTCTTCCGTATAGCAAAGCAACGTCAGTCCCGATAACAGCGCCAGAAGCGGCGGGGCCCAGGCGGCGGCGAAGGCGGGCACGATCTCGGCCTTGCCCAGGGCGCCGCAGAACTGGTTGAAGAAGAAGAACAGAAAGCCCAGCGCCACGCCGGAACCGGCCAGGGCGGCCAGGCCCCCCAGACGCATCAGCCGCAGCGAGAAGGCGGCCGCCAGCAGGGACATGGCGGCAAACAGGATGGGCGTGGCCAGCAGCTGGTGCAGGCGAAGCCGGTAGGGCAGGGCGGAGAAGCCGGCCGCCTCCGTGCCGCGGATGGTCGCCGGCAGCCGCCAGAAGGCGATCGCCTCGGGGGTCGTAAAGCGTTCGATCGCCGCCTGTTCGTCGAGCGTAGAGGGGATGGACAGGGTCTCGGAGCGGACGGAGCCTGCCCCGGGCGCCGCCTCGCGCACGCCCGTCAGCTGCCAGTAGCCGGGCATCAGGCGCGCTTCGTCCGCCTCGATCCGGCGGGAGAACTCCAGACCGCCGCCGGCGACGATACGGTAGACGAACATCGAAACGTCCTTCAGCCGAACCGTGCCGTCGACCTGGTCGTGGGACCGGGCGCGGATCACCACCTGGGAGGAGTCGTCGCCCTGCCGCAGCCATGTGTCCTTCGGCGTCGAGGTCTGGAATTCCTCCAGCACCGCGTCGCGGGACTGTTCGAACTGCGCGCCGAGCATCGCCGTCAGCGGGTTAAGCGCCGCGATGGTCACGGCGCCGACGAGGAAGGCCGCCCCGGTGGCGGGCAGGATGAAGCGCCAGGCCGACACCCCGGCCGCCCGCATGGCGATCAGCTCACTGCGGCGGTTGAGGCCGACAAACGCCGCCAGGGTTCCGAACAGGAAGGCGAACGGCAGCAGGGTCAGGATGGTCGACGGGGCTTTCAGCAGCGTCAGCCACAGCAGGCGCGGAAAGCCGGCGTCGCCGCGTCCGCCCACGGTGCGCGACACCTCCACGAAGTCGATCAACAGGATGACCGAGCCGATGACCGCCAGGGCGCCGGCCACGCCCAGCAGGGTGCGCGACAGCACGTAGCGTTCGAGTCGTCCGACACTCAGATTCATACGGCCACCCCTGCCGCGGGCTTCTCACGCGCTCCCGTCAGGCCGAACGGCAACCATTCGCGCCATCCCGACCGCCGCTGGACCGGACGGTACAGCTGGCCAAATCCCCAGGCCATGGTCGCGAGCGGGATCAGGTACTGAAGCAGGTTCAGGGCCGGCGTGTCCTCGCAGGCGGCCTGAACCGCAAAGCCGAAGATGCGCACCCCGGCCGCCGCGGCCCCAACCACCGCAATGCGCCGGCCATAGCCGAGACGGCTGAAGCTCGATCCCAGGACCGCCGCCAGGGCCAGCGCCATGAAGGCCAGGCTGTAGAGCGGCGAGGCGAGGCGCGAGTGCCCTTCGGCCAGCAGCTTGTCGCGGTTCTTTTTCTCATACTCCTGGGTCAGGTCAGGCCTGAACAGTTCGTGCAGATAGCGGTCGGAGGCCTTGTAGGTGACGCTGTCGGAGGCGCTCAGGAACGGCGCCAGTTCAAGCGCGTACTCCTCGAACGACAGGTAGTTCAGGACGCCGGTGGTGGAGAATTCCTGGTTCGAGCCGTTGCGCATGACCAGCACCGGCTTGCCGCCGCGCTCGGTGATGCGGCCTTCCCGGGCCGTATAGGTCGTCGCGCCGCCATCCAGCTTGCGGTGATGGATGAACAGGTTGCGGATCTTGCCGTCCGGATCGACGGTTTGGCCGTACACGGTCAGCCGCGGGGCCGGTTCGGAGAACTCGCCCTCGCGCACGAGGGTGGCGGCCACATCACTGCGCGCCGCCGAGACGATCTCGCGCATCGCGCGGTAGGACGCCGGCTGGACCCACAGATTGACGATGAGCCCGACGAGGACCGCCAGCGTCGCCAGCCGTACGGCCGGCGAGATCAGGCGCCAGCGGCTCATCCCGCCGGCCTGGCAGACCACCAGCTCATGGTCGGACTGCAGCCGGTTCAGCGCCACAAGCGCGGCGACGAAGATCGCGATCGGCAGGATCAGGTTCATCAGCTGCGGCATCGCCAGCAGGATGACCTGAAGATAGACCCACGCCGTCTGGCGCTGCTCGATGATGATATCGAGCCGCCCGAGACTTTGGCTCAGCAGACCGACGGCGCCCAGCGCGGCGGTGGCCAGCAGGGTCGGCGTCAGCAGCTGGCGGAAAAGATAGCGCTCGATCAGACGCATTGGGGGAAGCTGGGCCCGTGGAGGGGTCGGGGAAACCCCAAATCAGGGGTGGTCCGTTCTATACCCCCGAAGGCCCCGGAAACAACCGCCCGCGCTTCCCTCGCGACGCGGGTTGGACTATGCCGCGCCAACCACTTTCAGGAGCGTTCCATGCGCATCGAGTTCGTCGCCTCCGACGCCGGCCGGTTTCCCTCCGGCGGCGCCGTCGCCGTCATGGTCTTCGAGAACGGGCAGATGTCCGCGGCAGCCCAGGCCATGGACGCCGCGACGTCGGGCGGGCTGTCCCGCGCCCTGTCCGCCGCGCCCCGCTTCGCGGGCAAGCCGGGCCAGACCGTAGAGCTGATCGCGCCGGCCGGCCTGGACGTCCAGCGCCTGCTGGCCGTCGGCGCCGGCCCCGCCGCCGGCATGGGCGGGGAAGCGGCCGAGCGGTTCGCGGCGCAGGCCTATGGCGCGGTGAAGCTGTCCGGAGCCAAGGTCCTTCATGTGGCGCTGGCCGGCGCCGAAGAGGCCGCGCGCGCCGCGCTCGGCGCGCTTCTGGCCGCTTACCGCTTCGACAAGTACCTGACCACCGAGAAGGCCGAGAAGAAGCCCTCGATCGAGGTGGTCACGGTCATTACCGACGACGTCGCCGCCGCCGAAGCCGCCTTCGCCCCGCTCAAGGCGCTGGCGGAGGCTATCTACTTCTCGCGCGACCTGGTCTCCGAACCGCCGAACGTGCTGTTCCCGGCCGAGTACGCACGCCGGGTCAAGGCGCTCGAATCGCTGGGCCTCGAGGTCGAGGTGCTCGGCGAGGCCGAGATGGCGCGCCTCGGCATGGGCAGCCTGCTCGGCGTCGGCCAGGGCTCGATCCGCGACAGCCAGCTGGTCGTCATCCAGTGGAAGAACGGCGGCGACAGCCAGCCGATCGCCTTCGTTGGCAAGGGCGTGACCTTCGACACCGGCGGCATCAGCCTCAAGCCGGCCGACGGCATGGAAGACATGAAGTGGGACATGGGCGGCTCGGCCGCCGTGGCCGGCCTCATGCACGCCCTGGCCGGCCGCAAGGCCAAGGTCAACGCCATTGGCATTCTCGGCCTTGTCGAGAACATGCCCGACGGCAACGCCCAGCGCCCCGGCGACGTGGTCACCTCGATGTCCGGGCAGACCATCGAGATCATCAACACCGACGCTGAAGGCCGCCTCGTTCTGGCCGACGCCCTCTGGTACTGCCAGGACCGCTTCAAGCCGCAGTTCATGGTCGACCTCGCCACGCTGACCGGCGCGATCATCATCTCGCTCGGCAACGACTACGCGGGGCTGTTCAGCAACGACGACACCTTGTCAGAGAACCTGCTGGCGGCGTCAAAGGCCTCCGGCGAGGCGCTGTGGCGGCTGCCGCTGCCGGACGCCTACAACAAGCAGATCGAGAGCATGGTCGCCGACCTGAAGAACACCGGCAACGGCCGGGCGGGCGGCTCGATCACCGCGGCCCTCTTTCTGCAGAAGTTCGTCAACGGCGTTCCCTGGGCCCACCTGGACATCGCCGGCACCGCCTGGAAGAAGCCCTCGACGGTCCCGACCATCCCCGACGGCGCGGTCGGCTTCGGCGTTCGCCTGCTGAACCAGATGGTCACCGACAAGTACGAGGTCTGATCCGGCTCGGTGCGTCCTTCGACACGCGCCTTCGGCGCTGCTCAGGATGACTTGGAGGGGTTGATGTCACCGGGTTTGTCTTGCCCACAAATCCGGTCATCCTGAGCGGGCCTGAAAGGCCGTGTCGAAGGACGCAATGAGTTTGAGCAATCCACCCTGCGAGGTCTGGTTCTACCATCTGGAGCGCTCGTCGCTCGACCAGGTGCTGCCTGACCTGCTGGACAAGACGCTCAAGCGGGGCTGGCGGGCGCTGGTGCGGGCCGCCGGAGCTGACCGGATAGAACACCTCGACGGCTGGCTGTGGAGCTATCGCGAGGACAGTTTCCTGGCGCACGGCACGGCCGACGAGCCCTTCGCCGATCACCAGCCCATCCTGCTGACCACCGGGCAGGACAACCCGAACGGGGCCCATGCCCTTTTCCTGATCGATGACGCCGAACCGGGTGACCTGTCGCCCCATGAGCGGTGTATCGTGCTGTTCGATGGTCGCGACGATGCGGCCCTCGCCGCCGCCCGCGTCCGGTGGAAGACGTTCAAGGCGCAGGGCCTGCCGGTCAGCTACTGGCAGCAGGCCGAGCGCGGATGGGAGAAAAAGGCATGATCCGCAAGCTGACCACGCTCGCCGCGGTGCTGACCCTGTCGGCCTGCGCCTCGACGCCCGCCCCCGCGCCGCCGCCGCCGCCGCGCGTCACCGAAGCGCCGACCATGCCGCTGCCCCCGCCGCCGCCGGAGGACTCCTGCAAATCGGGCGAGCTGCAGTATCTGGTCGGCCGCAATCGGAGTGAAATCCCGGTGCCCACCGATCCGTCGAAGCGGCGCGTGGCCTGCACCACCTGCCCGGTGACAATGGACTACCGCCCCGACCGGCTGAACATCGTCTTCGACGCCGAGACGGGTATCGTGACAGAGGTGAAGTGCGGTTAGGCGGCGCCTGCTTCGCCACGAGCCGTTGAGCCGAGGACGGGGTCCTCGCCACAAGGGTGACAATGACGGTGGAAGGAGCTGCCCTAAGCCGTTTCCACCGCCGCCAGCTGCTCGGCGATGTCCATCCATTCAGCCTCGGCCTTGTCGACGGCGGCCTGGGCCTTGAGGCGCTTCTGGCCGAGTTCGGCGGCCTTGCGGGGGTCCTTCACGTAGATCCCCGGGTCGGCGAGCACCGCGTCGATCTCCTCGAGCGCCTTCGTCGTGCGCGTGACCACGGCTTCTGCCGCCTCCAGCCGCCGCCTTAGCGGCCCGGCCATGCCGGCGGCAGGCTTCGGGGCGGCCGGCGGCGCGGCCGGCGCCGCGGCGGCGGCCTCGCGCTTGACCTGGGTCGGCGCGCGGGCGGCGACGCGGGCCCGGTCGATCACGAACTTCGCATAGTCGTCCATGTCGCCGTCGAAGGGCTTGATCGAGCCGTCGGCGGCCAGCCACAGCCGGTCGGCGACCAGCTCCATCAGCGACCGGTCGTGGGTGATCAGGATGACCGCGCCCTCGTACTCGTTGAGTGCGTCCAGCAGAGCCCGGCGACTGTCGATGTCCAGGTGGTTGGTCGGCTCGTCGAGGATGAGCATGTGCGGCGCATCCATCGCCACCAGGTTCAGCAGCAGGCGGGCACGCTCGCCGCCGGACAGGTTCTCGACCGTCGTCTCCTGCTTCTCGAACGGCAGGCCGAACTGGGCGAGGCGCGAGCGGCGCGAGGACTCGGTGGCGTCCGGCATGGCGCGGCGGATGATCTCCAGCGCCGTGTCCTCCGGATCCATGGCCTCGATCTGGTGCTGGTGGAACCAGCCAACCCGCATCTTGCGGTCCCTGTGGAGCTCGCCGGTCTGTACGCCGAGCGCTCCGGCGATCAGCTTGGCGAAGGTCGACTTGCCGGCCCCGTTGACGCCGAGCAGACCGATGCGGTCGTCCAGATCCATCCGCAGGTTCAGATTCCGCAGGATCGGGCGGCCTTCCTCGTAGCCGACGTTCGCCTTCTCCAGCCGGATAAGCGGCGGCGCCAGAGGGCGGGGCGGCGAGGGCAGGGTGAAGGGGGCGACGCGCTCCTCGATGGTCGTCGCGACCGGCTCCATCTTGGCCAGACGCTTCATCCGCGACTGGGCCTGGGCGGCCTTGGAGGCCTTGGCCTTGAAGCGGTCCACGAAGGCCTGCAGGTGGGCGCGCTCGGCGTCCTGCTTGGCCTTGGCCGAGAGCTGCAGGCGCGACTTCTCGGCCCGCATCTTCTCGAAGGCGTCGTAGCCGCCCGTGTAGATCTCCAGCCTGGCCTGGGCCAGGTGGAGGATGTGGGTGCAGCTGTTGTTCAGGAGTTCGCGGTCGTGGCTGATGATCAGCGCGGTATGCGGATACTTCTTCAGCCGGGCCTCGAGCCACATGGCGCCCTCGAGATCGAGGTAGTTGGTCGGCTCGTCCAGCAGCAGGAGGTCCGGCTCGCTGAACAGCGCCGCCGCCAGGGCGACGCGCATGCGCCAGCCGCCCGAGAACTCGGCCATGGGCCGCTCGAGGTCCTCGACGCTGAAGCCCAGACCCGCGAGGATTTCCGCCGCCCGGGCCGGCGCGGAGTCGGAGTCTATCTCGATCAGCCGGGTCCAGATGTCGCCCATCTCCTCGGGATCGGCGGTCTCCAGCCGGGTCAGAAGCGTATGGCGCTCCTCGTCGGCCTCCAGGATCGTGTCGATGAGCGAGACCGGTGTGGCGGGGTGCTCCTGCGCCACCTGGCCGATGCGGGCATTCTTCGGCAGCACGATCTCGTCGCCGCCGGCCGCCAGCTCGCCCATGATCAGCTTGAACAGCGTCGACTTGCCCACGCCGTTGCGGCCGACGAGACCCACCTTGGAGCCGGGCGGCAGCGAAACGCCGGCCTTCTCGAAGAAGCGCCGCCCCCAGGCGTCGAAGGTCAGGTCATTGATTTGAAGCATGAAGCGGTTAGGTCGTCACAAAGGTTGGCGGATCGAGGGCCCGCCGCTATAAGCCCGCGACCCTCAAAACACCAACTCTGTGTAAGGCTCCCAGACTAGCCATGACCGAACGCACCTTCTCGATCATCAAACCCGACGCCACCCGCCGCAACCTGACCGGCAAGATCAACGCCGTCATCGAAGACGCCGGCCTGCGCATCGTGGCCCAGCGCCGCGTCCGCCTGACCGAAGCCCAGGCGAAGAAGTTCTACGAAGTTCACGCTGAGCGCCCGTTCTACGGTGAGCTGGTCGGCCAGATGACCGCCGAGCCGGTCGTCGTCCAGGTCCTCCAGGGCGACAACGCCGTGGCCCGCTACCGCGAAGTCATGGGCGCCACCAACCCCGAGCAGGCCGCCGACGGCACGATCCGCAAGCTGTTCGCCCTCTCGATCGGCGAGAACTCGGTCCACGGTTCGGACTCGCTCGAGAACGCCGGCATCGAGATCGCCCAGTTCTTCACCGACGCCGACATCGTCGGCTAAGGCCAAACGAAAATGCGCCGCTACAGCAGACCTGCTCTGTTGCTGGCGGCGCTGCTGGCCGCTCTGGCCGGCTACATTGACGCCGTCGGGTTCCTGCAACTCGGCGGCTTCTTTGTTTCGTTCATGAGCGGCAACTCGACCCGACTTGGCGTGGGGGCGGCTCTGGGCGATCTGACGGTCGTCGCGACGGCCGGAGGACTGATCGCACTCTTCGTCCTTGGCGTGATCGGCGGCGTGCTGGCCGCGCCGGAATGGTGGCGCTGGCGGCGCGTGTCCGTGCTGACGCTGGTCACCGCCCTGCTGTCGATCGCCGCCGGGCTGGCCGGCCAGGGCAGCCCTGTCTCCGCGGCCTTCGCCGCCCTGGCCATGGGCGCGCTGAACGCCGTCTTCCAGCGCGATGGCGATATCGCCATCGGCGTCACCTACATGACCGGGGCCCTGGTCCGCATGGGCCAGCGGATCGCCGCCGCCCTGCGCGGCGGTCCGGTCTGGGATTTCGCGCCCTTCCTGATGCTCTGGATGTCGCTGACCATGGGCGCCGTGCTGGGCGCGCTGAGCTATGCCAGGATCGGCGGCGCGGCGCTGTGGGTCGGCGCCGGCGTTTGCGCGGCGGTCGCTGCGCTGCTCGCGGTGCGGGACAGGAGGATCGGATGAGCGTCAGCAAGGCGGGGTCCCGGCAGGCGCCGAATCTGCTCTCGGGCGGCAACCCGCAGATCGCCAAGGGCTATGGCGAGGCCCCCGTGCAGGCCTAAATCGACGCCATGCCCGGCTGGACCCAGGCGGTCGGGCGTCAGCTGGACGCGCTGATCGAAGCGGCCGTTCCGGGGGTGAGCAAGGCGGTGAAGTGGAACACGCCCCTGTATGGCGTCGAGGAGGGCTGCTGGTTTCTCAGCTTCCACGTCTTCACCCGCTACGTGAAGGTGGCGTTCTTGCGCGGCGCCGCGCTGGATCCGGCGCCGCCCGTCGCGGCCAAGGTCCAGGATACGCGCTACTTGCACATCCACGGAGGCGACGCGCTTGACGAGGCCAGGCTCATCGCCTGGGTGAAGCAGGCCAGCCGTCTGCCGGGCGAACGGATGTAGGGAGGAGAGGGCGGTTAAACACCCGTTTAGTTGCTCTCCGCTACGGACGTCCCGAGCAAGGCGCAACGATGGGCGGCCACGACATGAAACTGAGCTTGCATGACCTGCGGGTCCTGGCTCTGGCGGCGCTTCTGGCCGGCTGTTCCGGCAGCGGACCTGTCCCGGCTGCGGCTCCAGCGTCGCAACTGACGTTCGGCGAGGGTGTCGCTGCGGCCCGGTTGACCCCTGCCATCGACGCCTGGATCGCGGGCGATGCGGCAGCGCTCTCCTCGGCGATCCAGACCATCAAGGCCGAGAGCATCGCCGCGCGATCCACCCCAAACTGGGACACGGCCTGTACCGGGGCGGCGACCGAGGCGCGCACGGCGAACCTCACCGCCATTCTCGCTGAAGGCCTCAACGAGCCTACCGTTGTGGCCATGTCCGATATTGCGCGGATGGACTATCTCGACATGCTCGGGCAGGGCAAGGCTTGGGGCCGGCATGAAATCCAGCTCCCCATCGAGCCTGATTGCACTGCGGTCGACCGCCTGGTGCAGCAGAATTCCGCTACCGAATGGCGCCTGCTGCTCGCCGAGATGACACGGCGTCGAAACATCTGGTACACCGAACTCAATGCCAGGTACGGGCGCGAGTATGGAGCCCGACACCTGCTGGCGGCCGATCTGCTCCGCGGTAACGGCTTTCCGAACACGGTCTACGGTTACGACTGATCCATGACCCGCGGATAGCTCTCGCGCGCCTCGACGTCGGTGATCACCTGCGTCCCGCGCGGAGTCTCCTCCCACCAGGCCTGGCAGGCCTCGCAGCGATAGAGCACAGCCCCGCCGGCGTTGGCGCCGAGGCGGTCGGGCAGGCGGCCGTCGACCAGCCATTGGCGGCGGCAGATCTCGCAGCCGCGGAGGCGCGCCATCAGCGGGCGACCAGCCCGGCCAGCGCGCGCGGGTACAGCGCGTGCTCGGCGGCCAGAACGCGGGCGGCGAGCGTCTCGGGCGTGTCGCCGGGCAGGACGGGCACGACCGCCTGATCGACCACGGGCCCCTCGTCGACGCCCGCTGTCACCAGATGCGCGGTGCACCCGGCTTCCTTGTCCCCCGCCTCGATCGCGCGACGGTGGGTGTCGAGGCCCGGATACTTCGGCAGCAGGGAGGGGTGGATGTTGATCATCCGGCCGGCCCAGGCCTCGACCAGATACGGCGTCAGCACCCGCATGTAGCCGGCCAGGGCGACGTACTCGGCGCCCGCTTCGCGCAGGGCCGCGTCGAGCGCGCATTCGTGCCGCTCGCGGTCGGCGCCGAACGGCTTGTGGTCGATGGCCAGGGTCGGGATGCCGGCCTCCGCGGCCAGGACCAGACCCTCGGCCTCGGGCTTGTTGGAGAGCACGAGCACCACCGCGTAGGGGCAGTCGGGGGCTTTGGACGCCTCGATGAGCGCGGTCATGTTGCTGCCGCGGCCGGAGATGAGCACGGCGACTTTGGCGCGCTCGGTCATGCGCCGAACCGCGTTGCGTGGTTCGATACGCGCTGCGCGCTGCTCAGGATGACTATCAGGATAGTCATCCTGAGCAGCACCCGCAGGGTGCGTGTCGAAGGACGCAAGGCCTCACAGCGCTATCCCGCAGCCAGCTCGCCGCACACGAACGCGTCCTCGCCCGCTTCGAGGAGGGCGGCCAGCACCTCCGGCGCAACATCCTTGCCGACGATCAGCAGCAGGCCGACGCCACAGTTGAAGGTGCGGCGCATCTCGTGCCCGGAGATGCCGCCGGTCGCCTGCAGCCACTGGAACACGGCCGGCATCTCCCAGGCGTTCCAGTCGAAGCGCGGGACGAGGCCCTCGGCGATGGCCCGGGGCGGGTTCTCGATCAGGCCGCCGCCGGTGATGTGGGCGAGGCCCTTGATCTTGCCGGCCTTGATCAGGGCCATGGTCGACTTCACGTAGATCCGCGTCGGCGCCATCAGCGCCTCGGCCAGGGTCAGGCCCTCGGCGAACGGGCAGGGTGCGTCCCAGGCGAGGCCCGAGCGCTCGACGACCTTGCGGACCATGGAATAGCCGTTGCTGTGCGGTCCGCTGGAGGCCAGGCCGATCAGCACGTCGCCGGCCCGCTGGGTCTCCAGCTTCGGCAAAACGCCGTCGCGGTTCACGGCGCCGACGTTGAAGCCCGCGAGGTCGTATTCGCCGTCGGCGTACATGCCCGGCATCTCGGCCGTTTCGCCGCCGACCAGGGCGCAGCCCGCCAGCTTGCAGCCCTCGGCGATCCCGGCCACGACGCGCGTCGCTGTCGCCACATCCAGCTTGCCGGTCGCGAAGTAGTCCAGGAACAGCAGCGGCTCGGCGCCCTGGGCCAGCAGGTCGTTGACGCACATGGCGACCAGGTCGATGCCGACCGTGTCATGAAGGCCGGTCTCGATGGCGATCTTCAGCTTGGTGCCGACACCGTCGGTGGTGGAGACCAGCAGCGGGTCCTCGTAGCCGGCGGCCTTGAGGTCGAACAGCGCGCCGAAGCCGCCGAGGCCGCTGGCCACGCCAGGACGCGCCGTGGCCTTCGCCAGCGGCTTGATGGCCTCGACGAGGGCGTTGCCGGCGTCGATGTCGACGCCCGCCTGGGCGTAGGTGAGGCCGTTCGGCCGATCGGTCATGGGGCGTCTTCGCGGCGAGTTAAGGTATGAAAATGCAGCGGAAATGGCCTTGCCTCTTGCAGACTCGGCCCCGCGCGGGGCTATAGCTAGCCGATGCAGCCGATTACGACCACCGCCGAACTGGCGGATTTCTGCAAGTCCTTGAAAGGCCAGCCCTTTATCGCCGTGGACACCGAGTTCATGCGCGAAACGACCTACTGGCCCAAGCTTTGCCTCATCCAGGTCGCCGCCCCCAATGGCGCCGAAGCCTGTATCGACCCCCTGTCCGAGGGTCTGGACCTCGATCCGCTTCTCGACATCCTGCGCGACGAGACGGTGCTCAAGGTCTTCCATGCCGCCCGTCAGGACGTGGAGATCTTCAACAACCTGGGCGCCATGCCCCGGCCGTTGTTCGACACCCAGGTCGCCGGCATGGCCGCGGGCTTTGGCGAGCAGATCGCCTATGACGCCCTCGTCCGCCAGATGCTGAAGATCGAGCTCGACAAGTCGAGCCGCTTCACCGACTGGGCCCGCCGCCCGCTGGCAGACAGCCAGCTGACCTACGCCCTGGCCGACGTCACCCATCTGGCGAAGCTGTTCCCGATGCTGCGCGACCGCCTGCTCAAGGGCGGTCGCATGGCCTGGGTCGAGGAGGAGATGCTCGCCCTCACTGACCCGGCCCTCTACGACGTCGATCCGGAAAACGCCTGGAAGCGCCTCAAGCCGCGCAAGCACACTGCGAAGTACCTCGCGGTGTTCAAGGCCGTCGCCGCCTGGCGCGAGCGCACGGCCCAGCAGCGCGACCAGCCGCGCGGCCGCATCCTGAAGGATGACGCCATCGACGAGCTGGCCGCCCAGGCGCCGACCGACGCGGCCGCGATAGACCGCCTGCGCGGCGTGCCCAAGGGCTTCTCGGGCAGCAAGTTCGGCCCGGACCTGATCGCCGCCATCAAGGAAGCGCTGAAGGACCCGGAAGGCTACGCCCCCAAGATCGACCGCGAGCGCGGCCCGCAGAACGTCGCCGCCGGCGCCATTGTCGAGCTGCTCAAGGTGCTGCTCAAGGCGCGGTCGGAGGACGCGGGCGTCGCCTCCAAACTGATCGCCACGGTCTCGGACCTCGAGAAGATCGCCAACGACGACAACGCCGACGTCGGCGCGCTGCAGGGCTGGCGCAAGGACGCCTTCGGGGCCGACGCCCTGAAGCTCAAGCGTGGCGAGCTGGCCCTGGTTCTCGACGGCGCCCGCGTGCGGGTGGTCGAGGTGCGCCGGGCGCCGAAAGCGGCGGCGGGGTAGCTTCAGATGGGGCCCGTCCGCACCACCGCCATCATCTATGACTTCGACGGCACCCTGGCCCGCGGCAACATGCAGGAGACCAGCTTCATCCCCGCCCTGGGGATGACGCCGGCCGAGTTCTGGAACGACACGGTCAGGCCGCAGACCATCCGCTCCGACGGCGACGACATCCTGATGTACATGCAGCTTATGCTGCAGACCGCCCGCGAGAAGGGCATCAACGTCACGCGCCGGCTGCTGCAGGACCACGGCCGGGACGTGGCGCTGTTCGAAGGCCTTCGCGACGAGAGCTGGTTCGAGCGGATCAACGCGTTCGGCGCCGACTACGGCCTGACGGTGCAGCACTTCATCCTGTCGAGCGGCCTGGCCGAGATGATCGCCGGCTGCCCGATCGCCCACCGGTTCGAGCACGTCTTCGCCAGCAAGTATGTCTACAACGACGCCGACGAGGCGGTGTGGCCGGCCGTGGGCATCAACTACACCACCAAGACCCAGTACCTGTTCCGCATCAACAAGGGCGTGCACAACAACTGGGAGCACGAGCGCATCAACCGCTATGTGCCCGACGAGGATCGCCCCGTGCCCTTCGAGCGGATGATCTTCATCGGCGACGGCGACACCGACGTGCCGACCATGAAGATGATGCACACCAAGGGCGGCCACTCGATCGCCGCCTACGACCCGCGCACCGAGCCGCGCGACCAGACCAAGCTCCACCGTCTGATCAGCGACGACCGCGTCAACTTCGTCGCCGCCGCCGACTACCGCGAGGGCCAGCCGATGGACCTGATCGTCAAGGGCATCCTGGGCCGCATCGCCGTGCGCGAGCGGACGATGCCGGCGGGGTAGGGCCGGGGGCAGGAATCCGCGAGACCTTTCTCGAACAGATCCGACGCGGCCCCGTACAGCATCCTTGTCCAACCGCGGTCCAACCGGGGAGGCCTGCCGCCTTTACGTTTCAGACTTGAGCCCGGGCAAGGCCCGGCGTGCGTCAAACCGGGCGCGACGGGGTCATGCGCCCTAAGAAGACGACCAGGTCGAACAGCGAGTGGACGGGCGTGGAGACGGGGAAGGACAAGGCCTGCCAGGGCGTGGCGGCGTACCCTGGCCAGTCGAGCCTGTAGGGCAGGCTGCGCCAGGACGTGCCGGCATCGTCCTTGGGAAGGTCCCGGAGCGATACCCAGAAGGCCTCTCCGCCGACCTTGTCCATGATCGACGCAAGGCGGCCTCCAAGGCCCTTCCAGTGAATGACCTCGGTCGGTTCGGAGGCGTCCGGATAGGGCCCGAACGGCGCGGCCGGCACGGCGTTGAAACGTGCTGCCCCGTACTCGACGACGACTGAACGGTAGGCATCGCCCAGGGCCCGTCGCAACTGCCCGCCCGTAGGCGTCATGCCTGCGGCCTGACCACCCGCGACATGGTAATTGTGGGCCCAGAGCGCGGCTGCGCCGTCCGTCGGCGAGTTGAGAACGTTGTCCGCCATGAATCCGTCGCGCCGGGAGTAGTAGGCGGCGACGTCCCCCGCGATCTTGCCGTCGGACGTCTCGAGCTCGAACGCCTTCAGCCCCTGCCAGGCCGTCCGGGCGGCGTACAGGGCATCGCGACCCCCGCCCGATCGCGCCAGAGCCTTCTCAAGGTCCTCAAGCGCCGTCATGGCTTCCAGCAACTGTGCCGTGGTGAGGGACTTGATCAGTGCCGGAAAGCGCAGCTTTCGGGCCTCCTCGGAGACGATCGGCCGGAGGCGCGCCGCCAGACCGTCGGCAGCCGCGCGGTCCGTCGCGCGCAACGCCTCAAGGGCGGTCGCAGCGTCTTCTGCGCTGGCCTGACAATCGATGCCGAACAGGCGCACCGGTGACGCCGCTGTCCGGTTCCAGGCGCGCAGCCAGCCGAGCAGGTCGCCGAGTGCGCGTGTCTTCACGACCCTGAAGACCTTCGCGGTGCGAAGTCGCTCGAAAGGATCACCTGCTCCACCGCGGATGAAGGCGTCGAGTTCACGCCCCCCTGGCGCATTCACCTCAAGCAGCAGCGCCTTGATCGCGCCGTCCGAGACCAGTCCCTTGATGATCGCCGCCTTGACGGCCGCGTCTTCGTGGCTGCCATGGGTTGCTTCGCCAAGACCGATGATGCGCGCGCCGGCCAACGCCCTCGACAGGGCGGGGCTCCAGATCGAGTCCGGCCTTGAGATATCGAAGGGGTGGGCATTGGCCGTCAGCCAGGGCAGCACCCCGGCCTCTATCCGGTCTCGCCTGATGGCGTCAGCCCCAAGCCAACCCCCGCCGAGCACAGCGCCGGCCCCCGCGGTCGTCAGCATGGCGCGCCTGGAAATCGTCACCCTGAGAGCCATGCCCCATCCAGCCCTGTTGTTGTGCGACGTCACTGTATTGCGGCGAAGCACGGTGGCAACCCTTGCCCCGCCATAGACGTCAGCCGTGACTCCCGGGCGTCGATGCGACGGGTCAGGGGCGTGGAGCCGGCTGCTGCGGACCCCACGCTCCGCTCCCGTGACCCCTACTCCTCCAGCGCCGCCACCCGCTTCATCTCCACGCGCACGCCGCTGCGGCGTTCGATGAGGATCAGGCGGTCGCGGGCGACCTCGTAGTTGAAGGTGATGCGGCTGTCGGCCAGCAGCAGCTGGGTGTCGTTGACCGCGTAGCTCTCGCCTTCGTCGTCGGGACGCTGTCCGCGCTTGCGGACGACCTCCGCCCAGTCGCCGTCGTCGAGCAGCAGCCGGTCACCCCTGGCCAGGTCGATCTCGCCGTTGATGCGGGTCACCTCCCATTCGCCGACCACCGCCATCGCCCTCACGCCGGGAGGGGCCTCGTCGCTGTTCCCCGACAGGAAGGCGGTCTGGGCCAGCAGCTGTCGCGCCAGGTCCCGTTCGGGCTCAAGCCGCGCGTCGGGATTGCTCTCCAGGCGCGCGGAGAGGGCGCGGAAGGTCTGGTAGGCGGCCTCCTCGTCGCCGGCGTGGAACTGCTCTGTCCCCTGGCGCAGGGCGAGGAACTCGTCGACCAGGGTGTGGGCCAGCTGCAGGCCGTCGCCCGGGCGCGTATCGGCCGGGACGGCGACGGTGGTGGTGTCGCGCATCGCACTTCCGTCCTTCGCCGTGATGTAGGACAGGCTGACCTGTGCCAGGGCGGATCCCGGCGGCGCCGCCGGCTCGGGCAGGAACTCGGCCGCGGAGACCTTGGCCAGGGTAAAGAACACGCCGCCGCCCTCTGTGCTGAGGAAGGCGGTCGGTACGGTGATCGCCACCGCGCCCTCGGGCAGTTCGCTCAGGATCTCGCCCGGCACGCCATAGACGGCCGAGACGCGGTAGCCCGGATGCGGCTTCAGCTCGATACGCAGATCGTGGGCAAGCTCGCTGACCATGGTGTCGAGCTTGGCCTCGAACACCGCTTTCACGCCGGCCTCGTCGCGCATGAAGAAGAGGTTGCCGCCGCGGGTGCTGGACACCCTGGTGGCGAGGGCTGCGTCGAACTGCACCCCGACGCCGATTGTGGTCAGGCCGACGTTGCGGCGGCTCGCCTCCAGCGCCACGCCGATGAAGCTGGCGGCGTCGGTACGGCCGACGTTGGGCTGCTCGTCGGTGAACAGCATCAGCCGGGTCGAGCCCTTGAACGCCTCCTGGCTGGCGAAGGCGGTTTCGTAACCGACCTTGAGCCCTGCCTCCATGAAGGTGGAGCCGGCGCTCTGGATCCCGTCGATGCTCTTCAGGATCTCCGCCTTCGACGCCGCGGTGAAGGGCGTCGGGGCCAGATGGACATGGGAGGTGTCGCCGTAGAGCACGATGCTGATCTGGTCGCCGGGCCGCAACTGGCTCACCACCTGGCGCAGGCTCTTGCGGACCAGATCCAGCGGCTGGCCGCTCATGGAGCCGGACTTGTCGACCACCGCCACGAGGTTCAGCGGTGCGCGCGACCAGTCCCGGGCGTCGATGTTGGTGTTGAAGCCGAGGCCGACAAACAGGCGGTCGTCGGGCTTGCCGGCAAGACCGGCGCGCATCGCCTCTGTCGTCAGGCAGAACAGCCGGGTGCAGTCAGCGGCGGCGCCGATCTGCAGGTCGTAGGTTCCCATCAGGCCCTCCGGCGTGATGCTGTCAGGGAAGGGAATCTGCTTGCGCTCCGCCTCGCCGCGGAAATGGCCGATGTCCTGGGCGCCGCCCTGACGCACCCGGAGCGACCCGGTGACGACGATTGCACCGACGGCGGCGTCGTCGTCGTCGGGCGTCGACGACGCCGCTACGGGGGTGGAGCCGAGCGCCGCCATAAGGGCGATGGCGCTGACGAGACCGGCGTGTTTCCAGCACATTGAGGTGCCTCCCAAACAATCTCTCGGGAGGACGCTACGCCCGTTCCGGAGGGCTGTCACACGAACGGCGTTCAGTTAACAGGCGTTTCAAACCCTTGTACGAAAAGGGATTGCTGCGCGTCGCGTCGGGCGCCCGGTGGCCCCTCGCCCAGGCGCCGAAGCGTTCGGCCAGCGCGGGCGTCAGACCCGGCGGACTTCCAGCGGCAGGCCGAGGAGGCCCGCGACGGTCGTCGCGCGGCGCGTGGTCTGTTCGCCGAGCAGCAGGTCGGACCAGCCGTCGATGGCGGTCAGGGTCAGCCGGCCGCCCTGCAGACCCAGACGTGACTGCGTCAGCAGGGCGGCGCTGCGGCCGGACAGGTCGCTGCCCAGGCGGATTGCGGCCCCGATGGCCCGGGCGCGGCGCCGCTGGGCGTCGGTGAGCAGGCGGGTGATTGTTGCGCCCTCCGGCAGGGACGAGGCTGTGCTGTGGCGTGCGAAGGCGGCCACCGCCAGGAAACCCCGCTCGGCATGGCGCAGGCCGGCGATGGGCGCCCTGAGCACCTGCTCGAAGACGAGATCGGCGCGGTGGTCGGGGTGCAGCCGGGAGCCGAGGTCGGCCAGCCGGCAGGCGGCGGCGCGCAGCACGCCCTCGCGGCTTCCCATTACAGGGGGCAGGGCCGCGAACACCGGGGCCATCCAGGCCTCCAGCGTCGGGCCGAGCGTCTCGTCGACGCCCTGGCGGGCGTTCAGTGCGGCGCAGCCCTCGATCAGGGGATCGAGCGCCTGCACCTCCGGGGCCATGGCCTCGAACAGCAGACCCTCGCGCAGGCCGTAGGCGGAGATGACGATCCGCTCGACGCCGAGGGTCTCGATCAGGGTTTCCAGCACCATGGCGGCGTGAGGCAGGGTCTCCAGCCGCTTTTTGGAAACACCCTCAATGGTTTCCAGCGAAGCCTTCGACTGGCGCGAGATGAACCGGGCTGTGGCCAGCGCGTCGGCGCCGCTGATCTCGTACTGATGGACGATCTGCAGCGGGTAGTTGGCCAGCCGCATGTGGATGAGGGCCAGGTTGCGCCAGGCGCCGCCGACCGCCTGGAAGGTGCGGGTGGCGAAGCGGGTCGCGTGCGGGGCCAGTCGCGCCCGGACCTCGGCGCGAAGCCGCTCGCCCTTGAAACCGTCGAGGGCGAACGGGCCAAGCGCCAGGGTGGCGCCCTCCGCCGGACCGCTCGCGCCCAGCCTGACCAGCTCCAGGCTCGCCCCGCCGAGGTCTCCGACCACGCCCTCGCCGTCTGGGGCGCCGGCCAGCACGCCGAGCGCGGCATAGCGGGCCTCTTCCTGGCCGCTGAGAACACGCAGGCGCAGGCCGGTCTCGGCGGCCACGCGGTCGACGAAAGCCGCGCCGTCGGCGGCGTCACGCACGGCGGCGGTCGCGGCGGTGAAGATGTCCTGCGTCCGGCCGGCGTCGAGCACGGCGCGGAAGCGGCGCAGCGCAGCGAGGGCCTGCTCGACCCCCTGCGGCGCGAGGGCGCCGGTGACACCCAGGTCCCGACCCAGACCCGCCAGCACCTTTTCGTTGTAGACCGTCCAGAGGGCGCGGCCCTCCATGCGGTAAATCACCAGGCGCACCGAGTTCGAGCCGACGTCGATGACGGCGGCGTCGCGCTGCTCCCGCACGCGGCTCTCCAGGGCGAGGGTGCTAGCGACGCGGGCCAACATGATCAAATGCCCGCGGCAGGTCTCTCACCCTCTGGCCTCGGCCTGACAGGCTTGGGTTGGTCATGAAGTACTCGTGGGCCGAGAAGGCGCCGGGTTTGTCCCAGGCGGGGTCGCGGTGGTAGCCGCCCTCGGCGTCCAGCGTCCAGCTCTGGGCCTCGTCGTTGAGGTTGGCCACCATGATCTGCTGCAGCACCTGCTGGTGGACCGTGGGGTTGTCGACGGGCGTGAGGGCTTCGACCCGGCGGTCGAGGTTGCGCGGCATCCAGTCGGCGGAGCTGATGAAGACCTTGCTGCGCGCGCTCGGCATCTCGCCGCCGTTAGCGAAGGCGACGATCCGCGAGTGCTCCAGATAGCGACCGACGATGCTCTTGACGCGGATGTTCTCCGACAGGCCCTTCAGGCCGGGCCGCAGGCAGCAGATGCCGCGCACCACGAGGTCGATCGGCACCCCGGCCTGGCTGGCGCGATAGAGGGCGTCAATGACCTCGGGATCGACCAGGGCGTTCAGCTTGACCCAGATGCCCGAAGGCTTGCCGGCCCGGGCGTTGGCGACTTCGGCGTCGACCATGGCGATCAGGTCGGTCTTCAGGGTCTCGGGGCTGTAGCTAAGCTTCTCCAGCCGCTCGGGCACCGCATAGCCGGTGATGAAGTTGAACAACCGCGCCGAGTCCCGGCCCAGGGCCGGATCGCAGGTGAACAGCGACAGGTCGGTGTAAACCCGCGCGGTCTGCGGGTGATAGTTGCCGGTGCCGAAGTGGCAGTAGGTGCGCAGGGTCTCGCCCTCGCGGCGGACCACGAGGCTGAGCTTGGCGTGGGTCTTGTACTCGACGAAGCCGAACACGACGTGGACGCCGGCCCGCTCCAGGTCCTTGGCCCAGCGCAGGTTGTTCTCCTCGTCGAACCGCGCCTTGATCTCGACCAGGGCGGTGACGTTCTTGCCGTTCTCCGCCGCCTCGATCAGGGCGGCGACGATCGGGCTGTTCTGGCTGGTGCGGTAGAGAGTCTGCTTGATCGCCAGCACATTGGGGTCTCGCGCCGCCTGGCGCAGGAACTGGACCACCACGTCGAAGCTTTCGAACGGGTGGTGGACCAGGATGTCCTTCTCGCGAATGGCGGCGAAGCAGTCGCCGTTGTGATCCCGGATCCGCTCCGGGAATCGCGGCGTGAACGGCTTGAACTTCAGGTCGGCCCGGCCGTCCGGGATCATCTGGCTCATCTGGGCCAGCCCCAGCTTGCCGTCGATCAGAACCACGTCGTCCGGGGCAGCGTGCAGGCTCTCGAGGATGAACTCGCGCAGGTCCTGCGGCATCGCCGTCTGGATCTTCACCCGGACCACGCCGCCCAGGCGGCGGCGCTTGAGCTGGGCCTCGAACTCGCGGACCAGATCCTCGGCCTCTTCCTCGATCTCGATGTCGCTGTCGCGGATCAGGCGGAACAGGCCGCGGCCCTCGACCGTGTATCCGGGGAACAGGTGGTCGATGAACAGGATCAGCAGCGATTCGAGCGCGATGTAGCGCACCTCGCCCTTGCGGCCGCGGGGCTCTGGCGGCAGCTCCCAGAAGCGCCGGACCTGCGAGGGCACCGGCACGAGGGCGTAGAGCTCCTTTCCGTCCGGCTTGCGCAGCTTCAGGGCCAGCGCGAACCCAAGGTTCGGCAGGAAGGGGAAGGGGTGGGCCGGGTCGATGGCCAGCGGCGTCAGCACCGGGAAGATGTGGTTGAGGAAGATGTCCTCGGCCTTCCGCCGATCACCGGCCGACACATCCTTGGCGTCGAAAAGGCGGACTCCCTCGGCGTCCAGCGCGGCGCGCAGTTCGACCCAGATCCGCTGCTGGTCGGCCATCAGCTCGCTGGCCGAGGCGTCGACCTTGAGCAGCTGCTCGGGGGCGGACAGGCCGTCCTGGCTGACCACGCGCACGCCCTCGCGGACCTGGGCCTTCAGCCCGGCGACCCGCACCATGTAGAATTCATCAAGGTTGTTGGCGCTGATCGACAGGAAGCGCAGCCGCTCCAGCAGCGGATGGCGCGGGTTCTCGGCCTCTTCCAGAACGCGGCGGTTGAAGGCCAGCCAGCTGAGCTCGCGATTGAAGAACCGCTCGGGCGAGGCCAGCAGTTCCTCGTCCAGGGCCGGGCCGGCCGGGGCCGGGGCGGGGCCCGCCTGATCGCTGGAGGCTGTCGTCGCGGCGTCCGTCATGAGGTCCCTGTCCGGTCCGGCGTCTTGTCGCGCGCCACAGCGGTCGCGGCAAGGGTCATGACGGGGGTGTTACAGCCGGCGTGTTACGGATTTGTCGACGGGGGCAGGGGAACGGGGCCAGACTCAGGCCGCCGTCCGCTCCTTCGCCAGCGAGGCCATGTCGATCACGAAACGATACTTCACGTCCGACCGCTCCATCCGCGCGTAGGCGTGGTTGATCTCCTGGATGGTGATCATCTCGCACTCGGGCAGCACGCCCCGGGCGGCGCAGAAGTCCAGCATCTCCTGGGTCTCGGCGATGCCGCCGATCGGCGAGCCGCTGACCCGGCGGCGGCCGCCGAGGAGCAGGCCGCTGTGGAAGGGCGGGATCTCGTCGATGGCCCCGACGATGACCAGCGAGCCGTCGATGTCGAGCAGCGGTAGACAGGCCTGCAGTTTGTGCGCCACCGGAATGGTGTCGATGATCAGGTCAAAGCCGTTGCGCGCCGCCCGCATGGCGTCCTTGTCCGATGACAGCAGCACATGCTTCGCGCCCAGCGCATGGGCGTCGGCCCGCTTGGACTCCGAGCCGGTGATGACGGTGACCTCGCAGCCCAGAGCCGCGCCCAGCTTCACGGCCATGTGGCCCAGGCCGCCCAGGCCCGCCACGCCGAGCCGCGTGCCGGGACCCGCATTCCACTTCCTTAGCGGCGACCAGGTGGTGATCCCGGCGCAGAGCAGCGGCGCGGCCCGGGCGATGTCCATGCCGTCCGGGATCTTCAGCACGAAGGCCTCGCGCACCACGATATGGTCGCTGTAGCCGCCGAAGGTCAGGTCGCCGGTGATCCGGTCCTTGCCGTTATAGGTGCCGGTCGAGCGGTTGCGGCACAGCTGCTCCTCGCCCTTGCGGCACTGGTCGCAGTCCATGCAGCTGTCGACCAGGCAGCCGACCGCCGCCATGTCGCCCTCTCGGAATCTGCGGACCTGCGGGCCGACCGCGCTGACCCGGCCGACGATCTCGTGGCCCGGGCAGCAGGGATAGATTGTCCCGCCCCAGTCGTTGCGGGCAGTGTGCAGGTCGCTGTGGCAGACGCCGCAGAACAGGATGTCGATCCGCACGTCGTCGGGCCGCAGCGCCCGCCGCTCGAAGTGGAAGGCGCTCATGCCGCTGTCGGCGGAGGTGGCGGCGTAGCCGATGGCGTCGGGCATGGGGCGTCCTTGGGAGGCGGAGGTGGGCTTGAAAGGTCAGAGCCCGGGCAGCCGGCCCAGCATGGCCGGGAGGTCGACGCCGTCAAGCAGCCGACCATAGGCGATGACATAGTAGAGCGCGAACAGGAGAGTCGCGATCCGCGCGTACAGGAAGATGGCGCGCGTGCGCCAATAGAGCTTCACCGGCTTCCCGTCCTTCACCCGGACCGTCCTCTGCCAGCCGAGGTCGGGGTCCGCGAAACGGCTCTCCAGCGCCGCCAGATAGGTCCCGATCGCGTGGATGGAGTCGCTGTGGTCCTTGCGGTGGGCGGCGAAATAGTGGGTGACCAGGAACGGGACCCACGCCCCCGCCAGCGCAAGCGGGCCGCTCAGGCTCTCCGCGTAGACGAGCAGCCAGGCCACGGTCGCAAAGACCGAGACAAAGAAGAAGTTATAGATCTGGCCGACCTGGGTCAGCTTGATCAGCATCTCGTCCCGCAGGGCGCGATACTCGATGTAATGGAACGGCTCGCGCCCATCCTGGTCCATGTCGTCCCCCCGCCCTGCAGGCTGGCCTCGCCGGGGGAGTTTCGACGGCTTTCCGGGATCTGTGCAAGGCGCCGGGAGTGGGGAGGCTTTCGGGCTCAGTCCTCGAACAGGTCCGCCGTCTGGTCCAGCACCTCCCGGGCCAGGGCGCGGTTGAGGGGGCGGCCCTGTTCGCCGGCGGCCTGGTCCAGCAGCCGGACCATCTCGCGGGCGGCGGCGACCGAGCGTGGCATCCGCTTGAGAAGGTACTCGTAGAGCTCCGGCGCGGGGCGGTGCAGCTTCTCGCGGAACAGCGCCTCCAGCACCGCGATCAGCAGGGCGTCGTCGGGCTCGCCGATCTCGGCCACGGTCAGCGCGTTCAGCCGCGAGCGCAGGTCGGGGAGGGCGGCCGTCCAGCTCGCCGGCCGCGTCCGGGCGGTCAGCAGGAGGCCGCCGTCGCCCGGCGCGCGGTTGATGAGGTGGAACAGCGCCTCATCGCCCGTCCCCTCGCCGAACGTGTCGGCGTCCTCGACCAGCACCGGCCGGCCGGCGAGTGCGGTCAGGTCATCGCCGGGGCTGTAGCGCGCCGCGCCGGCCTCCGCCGCCCAGATCGTCGCCAGATGCGTCTTGCCGGCGCCCTCCGGTCCGACCAGCGTCAGCACGCCGCCCGGCCAGGCCGGCCAGCGGTCCAGCATCGTCCGCGCCTGGGCATTGGCCTCCGACTCGACGAACGCCGCCCGCGTGTGCAGCGGCTGGGCGAGAAGCGGCATCGTCAGCTGGCGGGGGCGGGAGGTCACCGGACCGCTTTAGCATGCATGGCGACGGCGGCGACGGGGCGACGACCGGCAGGCGTGGACAGGCGGGGCAGGGCTGTGGACGTTTGGACCTCATCTTCGCTCATGTGAGGGGCGGTGACAGCTCCGGGACGCCTGCCGAAGCGGTGCGTGCTGCCGAACAGGCCCACCCCGAATCCTTGACTTTCCGGCGTCCTCATGCGCCCTTCCGCGCCTCCCGGAATCCGGCTTTCGAGCCGCCAGAAGATGTCTTGAGATCATGCACGCCTATCGCACTCACACCTGTGGTCAGCTCCGTGGCGGCGACACCGGCGCCAATGTGCGGCTGTCGGGCTGGATCCATCGCAAGCGCGACCACGGCGGCCTGGTCTTCGTCGACCTGCGCGACCACTACGGCCTGACCCAGCTGGTGATCAGCCCGACCACGCCGGGCTTCGACCTGATTGAGCGGGTGCGCACCGAGAGCGTCATCCGCGTCGACGGCGAGGTGGTCGCCCGCTCGGCCGAGACCATCAACGCCAACCTGCCCACCGGCGAGGTCGAGATCCGGGTCTCGTCCATCGAGATCCTGTCGGAGGCGGCCGAGCTGCCGCTGCCGGTGTTCGGCGAGCCGGACTACCCCGAGGAGATCCGGCTCAAGCACCGCTATCTCGACCTGCGCCGCGAGACCCTGCACAGGAACATCGTGCTGCGGTCGAAGGTCATCCACTCGATCCGCCACCGCATGGTCGGGCAGGGGTTCCTCGAGTACCAGACGCCGATCCTCACCGCCTCCTCGCCGGAAGGCGCGCGCGACTTCCTGGTGCCCTCGCGCCTGCACCCCAGCAAGTTCTACGCGCTGCCGCAGGCGCCGCAGCAGTTCAAGCAGCTGCTGATGGTGTCGGGCTTCGACCGCTACTTCCAGATCGCCCCCTGCTTCCGCGACGAGGACCTGCGGGCCGACCGGTCGCTGGAGTTCTACCAGCTCGACGTCGAGATGAGCTTTGTCACGCAAGAGGACGTCTTCGCGGCGATCGAGCCGGTCATGCACGGCGTGTTCGAGGAGTTCTCGGGCGGCAAGCCGGTAACGCCGTACCCGTTCCCGCGCATTGCCTACCGTGACGCCATCGCCTGGTATGGCAGCGACAAGCCCGACACCCGCAACCCCATCAAGATGGCCGAGGTTTCCGGCCACTTCCGCGACGGCGGCTTTGGCCTGTTCGCCAAGATCCTGGGCGCCGACGCCAAGAACGCCGTCTGGGCCATCCCGGCCCCGACCGGCGGCAGCCGCGCCTTCTGCGACCGCATGAACAGCTGGGCGCAGGGCGAGGGCCAGCCGGGCCTGGGCTACATCTTCTGGTCCGAGGACCAGGGCGGCTGGGGCGGCCCGATCGCCAAGAACCTCGGCCAGGAACCGACCCAGGCGCTCATGACCGAGCTGGGGCTCGGCCAGGGCGACGCCGCCTTCTTCGTCGCCGGCGACCCCAAGGTCTTCTACAAGTTCGCCGGCGCGGCCCGCACCCGCGTGGGTACGGAGCTGAAGCTGATCGACGAGGACCGCTTCGACTTCTGCTGGATCGTCGACTTCCCGATGTTCGAGTGGAGCGAGGAAGAGAAGAAGGTCGACTTCAGCCACAACCCCTTCTCGATGCCGCAGGGCGGGATGGAGGCGCTGGAGACGCAGGATCCACTGTCCATCCTCGCCTATCAGTACGACATCGTCTGCAACGGCTACGAGCTCTGCTCGGGCGCGATCCGGAACCACAAGCCGGAGATCATGCTCAAGGCCTTCGAGATCGCCGGCTACGGCCAGGACGTGGTCGAGGAGCAGTTCGGCGGCATGCTGAACGCCTTCCGCTTCGGCGCGCCGCCGCACGGGGGCCTCGCCCCCGGCATCGACCGCATCGTGATGCTGCTGGCCGGCCAGACGGCGATCCGCGAGGTCATCGCCTTCCCGCTGAACCAGCAGGGCCAGGACCTGCTGATGAACGCCCCCTCGGAAGTCGAGGAGCGTCAGCTGAAGGAACTGCACATCCGGCTCGCCCCGCCGATCAAATAGGGCGGTCTGTTCGGGGGCTGCTTCCGGAACGGGACGGTCGCTGTCCCCGACCCTTCGCGCGACATTAGCGTCGGGGACAGCGACCGATGTCCCTCAAGGGCGCCGGACGCGGCGCCCCGGGCACTGGCGCCTATTGTCCGACGATGATCATTTCGGGGCCGGCGGCGAGGCCTTGGGCGGCTTGGGCGGCGCGGGGATGGCCGGCGGCGCCGGCGGATGGACTATCGCATCGCGCACAATGATCATGCGGCGATTGCCGCAAGCCTTGATCTTCAGGCCGGCCGGCAGCCGGGTCTTCTCATCGCCGCAGGCGCCGTCCACCTGGTCCTGGCGCAGGTTGCGGGCCCCGGTCAGGTTGGCGCCGGCGAGGTTTGCCCCGTCCAGGCTCGCCCCCCGGAAGTCGGCCCCGGTGAAGGTCGCGCCCGAGAGCAGGGCCCCGTCCATGTCCGCGCCCCGGAAGGAGGCCCGGTCGAAGCGGCCGGACACCAGCAGGGCGCCGGACAGCTCCGCGTCGGCGAAGTCCGCGTCGCGGCCGTCGACATGGGTCAGGCGCGCGCCGACCAGCTCTGCCCCGGTGAACCGGGCGGCCGTCAGGATGGCGTAGGACAGATTGACGCCCGGCATTTCGGCGCCCCGGGCGGTGACGCGGGTCAGGTTGGCGCGCACGAAGCTGGCCCCCGGCGCCTCCACGCCGTCGAGCGAGGCGTTGGCGAAGTCCGCGCCGGTGAAGTTGCTGGCGATGATCTCGGCGCCGCGCAGGTCGGCGTTGGTAAGCCTGGCGCCCTGGAAGCTGGACTGCAGGAAGGTCGCCCCGCGCAGGTCGGCGTTGACGAGCGAGGCGCCTGCGAAGTTGGCGCCGGCGAACCGGGCATTGGTCAGGCGGCGGCCGGTCAGGTCGCACTTGGCGCAGGCGCCGCCGAACGACACCAGCCGGGCGATGTCCTTTTCACCGATCATCGCCTGCGCCGGCGTCGCCGTGACAGCGCCGGTCAGGATGAACAGGGACAGGGCGAGGCCGAAACGGGTCATCAGGGGGCAGGCGGCTCCGGACGGAGAAATCTGATTGTCCGTTTGGCCTGTCGACTTCCGGACTTCCACTTAAATCGCGGTAACCCTTCGGATTTCAGCGACACAGCGGTATGCGAAGGCCGCGCGGCAGCCGGGTGGCCTGATCGCCGCAGGCCCCGTCCAGCTGGCGCTGGGTGAGACCGCCGGCGCCGTCCAGCTCGGCTCCGCTGAAGTTGACGCCCGACAGGTTGGCGCCGCCGAACCGGGCCCCGACCAGATAGGCGCCGACGAAGCTGGCGTTGGTCAGGTTGGCGCCCGCGAAGCTCGCCCCGCCGAACACGCCGCCATAGGCGTTGACGTCGCGCAGGTCGCCGCGGGCGAAGCTGGCGCCGTTCATCACCACCAGGCTGAGATCGGCCTGGCGCAGCCGCGCCCCGGACAGGTTCTGGCCGGTCTTCTCCAGCCCCGACAGCTCGGCCTGGAACAGGTTGCAGCCCGGGCAGCTGGCCCCGGCCTTCACCCGGGCGATCTGTCCGGCGTTCTGGGCCGCCGCCGGCGAGGCGGCGAGCAGGGCGGCGAGCGCGAGGAGGGCGAGACGGGTCATGGCGGCGCGGCTTTCCGGTCGATGGCGGCTGCCATCCTTAACGGTGCAAGCTTAAAGGCGTGTTGAGCAAGGGAGGCTCGCCACCCAAGCCCTTCTGAGCAGCGCCGCCGGCGCGTGTCTAAGGTCGCAGGGCGGTCAGTCCCCCTGCGATCCGCAGGCCCCGCACACGCCGCCGATCACGGCCAGGTCGCCGCAGGCGGGGCAGACGCCGGCGGCGCGCTGCAGCAGTTCGCCGTGGATCTCGCCCTTGCGGCCGCCGAAGGGAAGGAAGACCAGGTTGTCCGGCGCGGCGCCGCGGGCGAAGCCCTTGGAGATGAACCGTGAGGCGGGCTGCGGCTCGATCTCGTGGGCGACCAGAGGCGCGGCGTCGTTGTCGGCCTTGCCACGGCCGAGGCCGTCGGCGTTCAACTCGCCGGGGTCGGCGTTGGCGAGGTCGTCCCGGCCGAGGTAGCTGACGCCCAGCTCGCGGAACACATAGTCGAGGATCGAGGTCGCCGATTTGACCGAGTCGTTGCCGGTGACCGGACCGGCCGGCTCGAAGCGCGTGAACACGAAGGCGTCGACGAACTCGTCCAGCGGCACGCCGTACTGCAGCCCGATCGAGATCGAGACCGCGAAGTTGTTCATCAGGCTGCGGAAGGCGGCGCCTTCCTTGTGCATGTCGATAAAGATCTCGCCCAGCTCGCCGTCGTCATACTCGCCGGTGTGCAGATAGACCTTGTGGCCGCCGACGGCCGCCTTCTGGATATAGCCCTTGCGGCGGTCGGGCAGCTTGCGGCGGCTGCGCTCCACCTCGACCTCGACAATCTTCTCGACCACCCGCTCGGTAACCGTCGGCTCGACGCGCGGCGCCTTCGGGGCCTCGGGCTCCGGCAGGGTGAGGGCGAAGTTGGCGGGCGCGGCCTCGCGCCGGATGCGGAAGGCCCCGACACCGGCCCGGACGGCGGCGTCCTGCGCCGTCAGCGCCTCCGCCGGCGTAGCGCTGAAGGGCAGGGCCAGGTCGATCACGGAAGGCAGAGCGCCGGCGGCCTCGACCGCCGCGGCCATCGCCAGACGCGCGGTCAGATCCGGCGCGGCGAAGACAGCGCGGGCCGCCTCGTCCAGGCCCGGGCAGTCGGTCAGGTCGCCGCTGCCCAGGGCGTAACGCCCGGCGGCGCGGACATCGGCGCGGGTGAAGCCGGCGAAGGCCAGGGTGTCGAACGATCCGCCTGTCGCCGCCTCCGCCGAGGCCCCCAGCACGTCAGCGACGAAGCCGACGCCGATGACGCCGGGCGCGAAGACTTCCGACAGGGTTGCGGCGAACGGCAGCTGCCCTTCAGCGGCCTCGATTTCGTACTGCGTGAAGCCGCAGTGCTGCAGCTCGGCGTGGCCGACGCCGGGGGCGTCCTCCAGCGTGCCGTGGCCGAGAGCATGGACGCGGGCGGCGTCGAGGTCGGCGCCCAGCGCGGTGAGCCCGTCCAGCACGGCGGCGGGGAGCACGCGGATCACCGCGCCGTCCGCCGTCTCGGCCAGGGTGGTCAGGGCGGGCAGGGGCGAGGCGCCCAGGCCTGGTCCGCCCAGCCTGAGCGCCAGTTCGGCGTCGTCCAGGGCCAGGACCGTGAGGGAGGGCAGGTCGGGCGTCGCCGCGTCCAGATCCCGGGCGGCCTCTACGGCGCCGGCCCACAGGACCCGGGCGGCCTCTCGGCCGTCCGGCGAGCCATAGGCGAGTCCCTGGCTCATCAGGTGCTCGGCGACGCCGGCCAGGGTCATGGCCGGGACAGCGCCCGCGCCGGCGGCGAGGGTCTTCAACGCGAGGCCGACGATCCGGACCGCCTGGGCCAGATCCTCGGCGTCTCCGGCCAGGGCGCGGACGTCGAGCGCGGCGCGCGGGCCGGCCATGGCGTCTCGCAGGCGCCGGGCGGTCTCGAGGTCGCGGGCCAGGGTCAGGGCGCCGGTGCGCCAGCCGGCTGTCGCCTGTTCGACGCCCAGCTGCGCCGGGGCGGCGGCCGCGACCAGTCCGGGGACGGGCGGCAGGTCAAGCCAGACCGGGTCGGGGGCGTCGCCGGCGCGGCCCAGCGCGATGGCGTCTGATATGGCGTCGTCGCCCGCCCCGGCGGCGCGGGCGGCGAGGGCGGCGCGGGCCAGGGCCGGATTGCCGGCCGGATCGGCGCAGGCCGCGGGATCGCCCTCGCAGCGTCGGACCGCGTCGGCCACCGCTTGGAGCCGCTCGCCGACAAAGGCGGCGGCTCGCACGGCCTGAGACCGTCCCTCGGTCTGGGCGATCAGCCGCCGGACGGCCAGGGTGAAGGCCGGCGTTCCGATCACGGGAATCTCCGCGCCGCCGTCGAGGGGGCGGCCGGAGCCAAAGGCGGCGAGGCCCAGCGAGAGGATGGTCTGCAGTTCCGCCTGGAAGGCCGAGCCGTCCGGCTTGCGGTCAAACGCGCCCAGGGCGGCGGCCTGCTGCGTGACAGCGGCGGCGAACCGCTCCGGGCCGCCGGCCAGCAGGCCGTCCCGGGTCGGCGGGCCGTCGTCGGTGGTCGCCGTCTCGGCCCAGTCCAGCCAGGCCTCGACCCGTGCGTTGGTCCAGCCGCGGGGCGCGAGCACCCCGTGCAACGCGTCGGCGGTCTCGACCGTCCGCAACTCCAGCTCGAGGGGCGTTCTCTTCGCCAGCCGCCTCGCAAAACGCATGGGCCCGACTCTCCTGCACAGGTTCCGCCAAGGCTAGAGACCGGGCTGAGGGCGGGCAATAGATATGGCGTGCCTGTGGTGTCGCATCCACAAGATGTTGCGGGGCGGCGCGCTGGACGCCGGGCGGGTCAGAGGCTATGGTCCGCGCGCCTCAACAGCCCGGAGCCGAAGGCTCCAGGTTCCTCAGATTCGAGCACGTCGGGCGGCGAAACCGGCTACCACTTTCGCCTGGCGTGCTCTGCAGAAATACCGGATCAGCGCGTGCTAAAAGCGATCTTCACCTGGTGGAACGGCGCCACGATCGGCCAGAAGTTCCATATCGGACGCCGCGGCGTCTTCGTCGGCCAGGATGAACTGGGCAACCGGTACTATGAGGCGCGCGACGACAGCGACAGCTATGACAAGGGGCGCAAGCGCCGCTGGGTGATCTACAACGGCTATGCCGAGGCCTCGAAGGTGACGCCCGATTGGCACGGCTGGCTGCGTTACACCTTCGACGAGCCGCCCACAACGCAGCCGCTGCCGCGTCGCGCCTGGGAGAAGGAACATCGTCCCAATCTGACCGGTACGGTCCACGCCTGGCGTCCGAAGGGCTCGATCAGCGGCGAGGGCCAACGCGACAAGGCCACCGGCGACTACCAGGCCTGGACGCCGGAATAGGATCCTCTCCATGCGGCTGAAGCTGACCCTTCTGGCCGGACTGGCGCTGGTGACGGCCGCGGGCCTGGCGCAGGCCCGGCAACCGGCCAACGCGCCGGTCCCCGCCACCCCGGCAGGGTCGACCGCGGAGCCGGCCTCGCCGGCGGCCGAGGAGCCGCCGCCCGTGCAGCCCGCCGCGCCCGCCCCGACGGCTGCGCCGATCACAGCGGAAGAGCCCGCCAAGGCGGCCGCCAAACCCAAGGCCGCCGAAAAGCCCGTAACCGCCCAGCCGCGCGTCCGTGGCGGCGCGGCGATTATCCAGGCCATCGACAAGGTCACCGCCGAGTCGCTGAAGTTCGAGGCTCCGGTGGGCCAGCCGATCCGGTACAAGACCCTGATCATCACGGTCCGTGCCTGTGAGACGACGGCCGCCGACGAGGAGCAGCCGGACTCGGCCGTCTACATGACCATCGACTCCCAGCCCAAGGCGGCGCCCGGCCGCGCCGCCCCGGCGCCCCGGCAGGTGTTCCGCGGATGGATGTTCGCCTCCTCGCCCGGTCTCAACCCGCTGCAGCATCCGGTCTATGACGCCTGGCTGATCTCCTGCAGGGCGGCCGCGCCGGCTCCATCGAAGCGGTAGAAGTCACCCTCGACCGCCAGCGCCGCGTCCAGCCGGCGGCGATAGACCTGTCGGCTGATCTCCACCGTCCCGAACTGCGTCAGATGTTCGGTCAGGAACTGGGTGTCGAGCAGGCGGTAGCCGCCGGCGATCAGCCGCGCGACCAGATGGACGAGCGCCACCTTGCTGGCGTCCCGCGCCCGGCTGAACATGCTCTCGCCGAAGAAGGCGCTGCCCAGCGACACGCCGTAGAGGCCGCCGACCAGGACGCCGTCCAGCCGCACCTCGACACTGTGAGCCCGGCCCTGGCGGTGCAGCGCCTCGTACATGTTCTGGATGGAGTGATTGATCCAGGTCTCGGTCCGCCCGGGCGCAGCCTCGGCGCAGGCTTCAAGCACCGCGTGGAAGTCCTGGTCCACGGTCACGGCGAAGCGGTCTGACCGCACCGTACGCGCCAGTCGCTTCGAGACATGGAAGCCGTCGAGCGGGATGACGCCGCGCCGCTGCGGATCAATCAGGAAGACCCGCTCGTCCTCCCGCGCGTCGGCCATCGGGAACACCCCGCGCCGGTAGCAGGCGAGCAGTTCCTCGAGGTCGAAGACGTCATGGGCCATGGAGGGTTGATACCGCACGGGGCGGGGACATGCACTTCAGTGCGTGTCCCCGATCGCGGGGCTAGCCCTGCGCCTTGATCCACTTCTCCAGCCAGTGGATGTTGTAGTCGCCGTTGCGGATGTCCGCCTGCTGCAACAGGTCCTGGAACAGCGGGATGGTCGTCTCCACGCCGCTGACCACCATCTCGTTCAGGCAGCGCTGGGTGCGGGCGATGCACTCGTCGCGGTCGCGGCCGTGGACGATCAGCTTGCCGATCAGGCTGTCGTAGTAGGGCGGGATCGAATAGCCGTCATAGAGGGCGCTATCGAGCCGCACGCCCAGGCCGCCGGGGGCGTGGAAGCCGGTGATCGTGCCGGGCGAGGGCGTGAAGGTGCGGGCGTTCTCGGCGTTGATCCGGCACTCGATGGCGTGGCCGTCGAAGGTGACATCTTCCTGGGTGAACGACAGCGGCAGGCCCGCGGCGATGCGGATCTGCTCGCGGACCAGATCGATGCCCGTGATGGCCTCGGTAACCGGGTGTTCGACCTGCAGACGGGTGTTCATCTCGATGAAGAAGAACTCGCCGTTCTCCCACAGGAACTCGATGGTGCCCACGCCCAGGTAGCCGATGGCCCGGATGGCGTCGACGACCACCTTGCCGATCGCGGCGCGTTCGGCGGCGCTCAGCGCCGGGGAAGGGGCTTCTTCCAGCACCTTCTGGTGGCGGCGCTGTAGCGAGCAGTCTCGCTCGCCCAGGTGCACCACGTTGCCGTGGCTGTCGGCCACCACCTGCAGCTCGATGTGACGCGGGGTCTGGAGGTAGCGTTCCATGTAGACGGTGTCGTCGCCGAAGGCCGCACGGGCTTCCGAGCGTGCCGTGGAGACCGCCTCGTAGAGCTCCTCCTGGGTGGCTGCGACCTTCATGCCGCGCCCGCCGCCGCCCGCTGCGGCCTTGATGAGCACCGGGAAGCCGATCTTCGCGGCGGCCTCGAAGGCCTCCTCCTCGGTCGTCACCCCGCCGTCGGAGCCTGGCACGACCGGGATGCCGGCGTCCTTCACGGCCTGTTTGGCGGTGATCTTGTCGCCCATCATCCGGATATGCTCCGGCTTGGGCCCGATGAAGGTGAAGCCATGGGCGTTCACGATCTCGGCGAAGCGGGCGTTCTCCGACAGGAAGCCGTAGCCGGGATGGACGGCCTGGGCCCCGGTGATCTCGCAGGCGGCGATGATCGATGGGATGTTCAGGTAGCTTTTGGCGGCGGGAGCCGGGCCTATGCAGACGCTCTCGTCGGCCAGCCGGACCCACATGCCGTTGGCGTCGGCCTCGGAGTGGACCGCCACGGTGGCGATGCCCATTTCCTTGCAGGCGCGGTGGACCCGCAGGGCGATTTCGCCGCGGTTGGCGATCAGGATCTTGTCGAACACGGCGGGGCCTATTCGATGATGACGAGGGGCTCGCCGAACTCGACGGGCTGGGCGTCAGACACCAGGATCTCGACGATCTTGCCGGCGCGCGGCGAGGGGATCGGGTTCATGGTCTTCATGGCTTCGACGATCAGCAGGGTCTGGCCCTCGGCGACCGACTGTCCGACCTTGACGAAGGTATCGGCGCCCGGCTGCGCGGCGAGATAGACGGTGCCGACCATCGGAGACTTCACCTTGTCGCCGGCGGCGACCGTCGGGGCGGCTTCCGCAACCGGCGCGGCGACGGCGGCAGGGGCGGCGGCCGTGGCCGGAGCGGGCGCGGCGGCCACGGGCTGGTAGACGGCGGCGGCGGGCGCGGCGGTCAGCTCGCGGGCGACGCGGATCTTCAGGCCGCCGGTCTCGACCTCGATCTCGGTGAGGCCGGTGTCCTTAAGGATGTCGGCCAGTTTGCGGACCACCTTGGTGTCGATGGTCTGGGCGGCGTCGCCGGACTCGGGAACGGCCTTGGGCGTGGTCATAAGCGTCTACCTTAGGGTTTTCAGGTCAGGCCGAGGCGCGCGGGGCGCCGATCAGGCCGGCGGCGGCTTGCACCGCCAGTTCGTAGCTTGCGGCCCCGAAGCCAGAGACGACTCCGGTGGCGGCGAGTGAAACAAAGGTCTCCCGACGAAACGCTTCGCGCGCGGCCGGGTTCGACAGGTGGCATTCGATGATCGGTATAGCGAGAGTCTTGAGCGCGTCGAGCAGGGCCACGGAGGTGTGACCATAGCCGGCCGGGTTGATGATCAGCGCGGAGGCGTCGGTGCGGGCTTCCTGCACCCAGTCGATCAGCTGTCCTTCGTGGTTGGACTGCCGGAACAGGATCGTGTGACCCAGCACGGCGGCGCGGGCTTCGCACCGCGCCTGCACGTCGGCCAGCGTCTCGTGTCCGTAGATTTCCGGCTCGCGGGTCCCCAACAGGTTGAGGTTCGGCCCGCTCAGCACATGGATGGGTTTGCCCATGAGGCCCCGCCGTCGTTTCGCGGCCCTTGTATCTTTGCTTTGCCGGGGTCACAAGCGCAGGACCATGCGCATCTTCGTCAATGGCGAGCAGCGGGACGTCGAGAACGCTCCCACCGTGGCCGATCTGGTCGCGGCCCTCGGGCTTGAGACCCGCAAGGTCGCCGTCGAGCGCAACCTCGAGATTGTGCCCCGCAGCCTGCATGCTGCGACACCGGTGCTCGAAAACGACCGCTTCGAGATCGTGACGTTTATCGGGGGAGGCTGAATGCCCGGACTGTCTGGAGCCCTGCGTCGCGGCCTCATCGCCGGGATCGGACTGCTGTCCGTGCTGGCCGGTCCCGCCGTCGCCGACGGCGACTACACCGTCTTCATCGCCGGGCAGGAGCGCGGCGCGATGATGGTGCGGTCAGACCGCACCGGGCTTCGCGAGAGCGTCTTCAACTTCGTCGATCGCGGTCGCGGCCCGGAGATGACCACCCGGATGAACGTCGACGCCGACGGTCTGCCGATCTTTCTGACCGTCGAAGGCCTCAGCTACTACAGGACGCCGGTCGCGGAGACCGCCAGCCGCACCGGCGACACCATCAACTGGAAGAGCGACGCGGACGGAGGAAGCGGTCCGGCGACCGCCTTCTATCTCGCCAACCAGGCCGACCCGGAGACCGGCGCGGCGCTGGCCCGGGCGTTGCGTCGCGCGCCCGGCGGTGAACTGGCCCTGCTGCCCGGCGGAACCGCCCGCATCGAGGCGGCCGGCGAGCAGACGATCCAGGGGGCAGACGGCCCGCTGGAGGCCACGCTCTACCTTGTGAGCGGCCTCGGCTACGACGCGCGGCCCCTGTGGCTGGACTACCAGGGCGAGCTCCTCGCCGAGATCAGCGGCTGGCTGTCGGTGGCCCGCAAGGACCTCGTCGGCAGCCTTGACGCGCTGGCGACCGCTCAGAACGAGATCCTCCGCGCCCGGGCCGTGGCCCAGGCCGCGACCCTCGGCCGCAAGCTGACCGGCGCGATCGCCTTCAAGGACGTGCGGCTCTACGACGCCAAGGCCCGGGCCTTTCGGACAGGCATGACGGTGATCGTGCGCGGCGGCGCGATCGAGGCGGTCGGCCGGGCCGGCTCCACCCGGATTCCCGCCGGCGCCGAGGTGATCGACGGCAAGGGGCGGACGCTGGTCCCCGGGCTGTTCGATATGCACGTGCATCTGTCGTCCGACTTTGCCGGGCTGATCGACATCGCCACCGGCGTGACCAGCGTGCGCGATCTGGCCAATGACCCGGACGAACTCGCGGCCCGCAAGGCCGCGTTCGACGCTGGCGATCTGATCGGGCCGCGCGTCTTCATGGCCGGCATCATCGACGGCAAGGGCCCGCTGGCCGGTCCGACCAAGGCGCTGGTGGACACGCCCGAGGACGCCCGTCGGGTTGTGGCCGACTGGGCCGACCGGGGCTATCCGCAGGTGAAGCTCTATAGCTCGATCAAGCCCGAACTGATGCCGGTGCTGATCGCGGCGGCGAAGGCGCGCGGCCTGCGCGTTAGCGGCCATGTGCCTGCGGGCATGACCATGGAGGAAGTCGTGGTGGCCGGCTACGACGAGGTGCAGCACGCCAACTTCTGGGTGCTCAACTTCCTCGGCCCGGAGGTGGCGGCCAGGACGAACAGCCCGGTCCGCTTCACCGCCGTGGGCGAGCAGGGCGCGGCGCTGGATCTCGACTCCCCCGCGGTGATCGCGTTCGTCGCGCTGTTGCGCGAGCGCGGCACGACCCTGGACCCGACCATGGCCGCCATGGAGGATGCGCTGACCGGCCGCCGCGGCGCGTCGGCGCCGAGCATGGCCAGCGTCGCCGACCGCCTGCCGCCGGTCGTGCGGCGGGGCCTCGCCGGGTCGGGGTTCGCCACGACCGAGGACGAGCGGTCGCGGTTCGTGGCCTCTTACGCCCGTATGGGCCAGTTCCTGAAGCGGCTGCACGACGCCGGCGTGCCGATCGTCGCGGGAACCGACGGCGGCGCGGCCAGCCTGACCCTGGTGCATGAACTCGAGCTTTATGTCGCGGCCGGTCTGAGCCCGGCCGACGCCCTCTACACGGCCACGCTCGGCGCGGCGAAGGTGGTCGGGGCCGAGGGACGGTTCGGGTCCATCGAGCCCGGAAAGGCCGCAGACCTCCTGCTGGTCGAGGGCGATCCGTCCCGCGACCTGGGCGACCTGCGCAAGGGCGTGATGGTCCTGAAGGACGGCGTCGTCTTCGAGCCCGACGCCCTGTATCGCGCGGTCGGAATCGCGCCGTCGAAGCGCTAGCAGCGACCCCGGCCCGACGGGTCCGGGTCCCGCTTCCGGTCTCTTTCAATCAAACGGCTTGCGCGCCAGTGTAATAGATGACCCATTGAGGCCGTCAAAATTGTTCTGGCTCGACCAGTTTCGCGAGCGGCCTCCAAAGGCGGCACGCAAATCTCTCTTCTCACAAGAGTTTTGATCGTGCGGCCGCATCTTGCGGGCCGTGATACCGACTTTCTGCAAGGCAATTACATAATGGCTACCGGTACTGTTAAGTGGTTCAACGCCACCAAGGGCTTCGGCTTCATCCAACCTGACGCCGGCGGCGGCGACGTCTTCGTGCACGTGTCGGCGGTTGAGCGCTCGTCGCTCGGTTCGATCTACGAAGGCCAGAAGCTGAGCTTCGAACTCGAGCGCGACCAGCGCAGCGGCAAGATGTCCGCCGGTCAACTGGGCGCGGCCGAGTAGTCCTCGCCCCCGGTTGAACGACGATGACGGGTCGGCTCACGCCGGCCCGTTTTTCGTTTGTGTGCGGCGCGTCGGGCGGAGTCGTGCTAGAAAAGTTCCACGCTCTTTCACGAGCCCTGCCGGCGACTCGCCAGACCGCCGTCCTGCCCGACACTCGACCCGCGTCGCGGGGCGTCGGGGGAGAAAGGCGACCTGACATGAACCAGACGACCCCGGCCCTGAGCCGCTATACCCCGCCCATGCGCAAGCGTGACGCCGTCTCCGAGCTGCGCGCCGCCATCGCCGAAGCCGAAGGCCGCGGCGTCAAGCGCAAGGCGATGCTGCTGCACCTGACGCACAGCGACGCCTCGCTGCTCAAGCGCAGCAATGAGGTCGCCCAGAACGAGATCAGCTTCGACGGCGGCATGACCTTCCTGGGCGTGAAGGTCGAGATCGGTGAAGTCACCGTCAGCGCGCTGACGGCCGGCAAGCCTACCGCCAAGGCCGCCGCCAAGGCCGCCGCCGACTCCGCCGCCTAGTCTTCCGCCGCCGGCAACGAGACCACGAACCTCGCCCCCTCGGGCGACGGTTCGCAGCGGATCTCGCCCTGGCCGGCGGCGAGCAGCGACCGGGCGATGGCCAGGCCCAGGCCTGTGCCGCCCTCGGCGCGCCGGCTGGTGAAGAAGGGCTCGAACAGCCGCTCGCGGTCGCCCTCCGCCACGCCCGGCCCATTGTCCGTCACCGCCAGCAGTACCCGACCGTCGCGCGCCGAGGCCGTGACCGTCAGGGCTGTGGCCCCGGCCTGGCGGCTGTTCTCCACCAGCACGGTCAGCACCGTGTCCAGCGTCGCTTCCGGCGCGGCGACGCGCGGCAGCCCGTCCGGGATGGCCAGGGTGATCGCCATGCCGCGTCCGCCCAACGCATCGGCCACGCGCAGCGCCGAGGGCGTCGCCTCGACGGCCACGCCGGCCTCGGGTCTCGCCATGTCTGCCCGCGCCAGATCGAGCAGGCGGGTGACCAGCTGGTTCAGGCGACCGCTGTCGGCGGCGATGTTGCCGAGGAACCGCTGGCGATCGGCGGGCGCCATGGTGGCGCCGTGGTCCTGCAGCAGTTCCACCGCGCCTGTGATCCCGGCCAGAGGGGTCTTGAACTCGTGGCTGACGGCGGCGGCGAAGTCGCGCAGATAGCGCGAGCGCCGCGCGATGGCGGCGGCCATGACCGCGAAGTCCTCATAGAGCTGCCGGATCTCGACCGCTGCCGTGCGGGGAGTCGCCGGGACGTCTCCCGCGCCGGAGGCCACATCGCGCGAGGCGCGGCTCAGGGCCTCGATCGGTCGGGTGATGCCACGCGAGACCAGCCCGGACAGCACCACCAGGATGACGATGATCCCGGCCAGTCCCAGCAGGAACTTTCCGCGATCCTCGTACAGCCCGCGGAACAGCGCCCGGGGCGAGCGCGAGAGCAGCAGCACGCCCTCGACACGCCCGTTTACGACAATGGGCCGGGCGTGGTGCAGGCGGATGCCGGAGGCGCGGCTCAGCCACTCGAAGTCATAGCGTTTGCGGTAGTCCGACAGCCGCCGCATCACCGTCAGCGGCTTGCCGGCCAGCGCTGCCTTGACCTCCGGCAGGCCTGCGAGGCTGCGCCCCTCACCAAGGCCCAGGACCACCCGGCCGTTACGATCCATCACCACGACGGAGGCAAGTGTGGTGCGGGTGGTCTCGTCGAGGATCGGACCGAGGGCCGGCAGCACCGCCAGCGCGTCAGGATCGGCCGGCGTGCCGGTGAAGGCCGACCGGGGGCGTGAGGGCAGAACCGGCGATCCCGACAGGTCGATGCCTGTGCTTTCGGGGCGGTAGTAGCCGGGCGCCGCCTTGTCCGGTGCGCGCGCGGGCGGCCCGGCGCCGGGCCACAGGGCCTGGGCCGTGGCCGACAGGGCGGCGCCCTGGCTCACCAGCTCGACCTCGGTCTGGCGCACCAGGGTGTTCTCGTAGACCCGTAGCAGCACCATGCCGGCCACCGGCATGGCGGCCACCACCAGCAGCACGATCAGCAGGATGGTCCGCAGGCGCAGCCGCGGCCAGTGCCCCTTGATGAACTCCTTGGCCGCCGCGATCACGCCCGCGCGCCGGTGCAGGCGCCGAGGCGATAGCCGACCCCGGCCCGGGTCTCGATCACGTCATGCCCGCCCAGCGCCGTGAACTTGCCGCGCAGGTTGCGGACGTGGCTGTCGATGGTGCGGTCGGTGATGGCGAAGCCGGGGCCGTGCAGGCGGTCGATGATGGCGTCGCGGGTGAAGACCTTGGCCGGGGCGGCGGCCAGGGTCCTGAGGATGCCGAACTCGGTGACGGTCAGCGCCGCCTCCTGCTCGTCCCACAGGGCGCTCCAGCCGTCCAGGTTCAGGGTCAGCCGGCCGCGCACCACCGGGGCGGCCGGCGCCTCGGCGTCGACGGCCTTGGCGCCGCCGGCCCGGCGCAGGATGGCCTGGACGCGGGCGGTGACCTCGCGCGGGCTGAACGGCTTGACCACATAGTCGTCGGCGCCCAGCTCGATGCCCAGCACGCGGTCGATCTCGTCGTCGCGGGAGCTGAGGAACAGGATCGGCAGGTCGCCCTGGGCCCGCAGTCGGCGGCAGACCTCCAGGCCGTCGAGCCGGGGCATGTTGATGTCCAGCACCACCAGGTCGGGCCGCTGTTGCGCCACGGCCGCCAGCGCCGCCTCGCCGTCCTCGGCCTCGCGGGTGGCGAGCCCGGCCTTGGCGAGAGCAAAGGCCAGAAGCTGGCGGATGTGGGGGTCGTCATCGACGATCAGGATCGAGCGCTGCATGGGGAGCATCATCGGCCGCTGGTGCGCAGCGTCAACGGGGCAGGGGTGCAGGGGGCGAACCGCTGTTGTGCAGATTCGGTGCAGACGGTGGGGTGGCCTTCCCCCGTTCCGAGTCCCGGCGTAAACCGCTCTCCATGACCGCCCCCCTCGACACCACCTCCGACACCACCCCCGCCGACACCTGGACCGTCGCTGGCCGCACCTTCACCTCGCGCCTGATCGTCGGGACGGGGAAGTACAAGGACTACGCCACCAACGCCGCCGCCGCCGAGGCGGCCGGGGCCGAGATCGTCACGGTGGCGGTGCGGCGGGTGAACATCTCCGACCCGAGCCAGCCTCTGCTGATGGACTTCGTGAAGCCCGACCGCTTCACCTACCTGCCCAACACCGCCGGCTGCTTCACCGGCGAGGAGGCGGTGCGGACGCTACGGCTGGCGCGCGAGGCCGGCGGCTGGTCGCTGGTCAAGCTGGAGGTGCTGAGCGACCCCAAGACCCTTTATCCGGACATGGAGGAGACGCTGCGCGCGCTGAAGCTGCTCGTCGCCGAGGGCTTTGACGTGATGGTCTACTGCACTGACGACATCGTCTATTGCCGCAAGCTGGAGGAGGCCGGCGCCGCCGCCATCATGCCGCTGGGCGCGCCGATCGGCTCGGGCCTGGGCATCCAGAACAAGGTCAACCTGCGGCTCATCGTCGAGCAGGCGAAGGTGCCGGTGCTGGTCGACGCCGGCGTGGGCACGGCCTCGGACGCCGTCATCGGCATGGAGCTGGGCTGCGACGGCATCCTGATGAACACCGCCATCGCCGAGGCCAAGGACCCAATCCGCATGGCCACAGCCATGAAGCACGCCGTCATCGCCGGCCGCGAAGCCTACCTCGCCGGGCGCATGCCGCGCCGGATGTACGCGGATCCGAGCTCGCCGCTGGCCGGGCTGATCTAGGCGGTTCCGCCGCCGTCAGGTCGTTTTGTTCTTGCGGCGCAACTCGGCGGCGATGGCGGCCTTGAGCGAGTCGGGGTCGGCGCCGTGGACGACGTTGTCGCCCACCACGAAGGCCGGGGTGCCGTCGATGCCCATCTCCTGCGCCAGGGCGCGGACGTCACGGACGTAGCCCTGCCATTTGTCGCCGGCCATGGTGGCGCGGACGGACGCGGGGCTGATGCCGTGGGCCGTCAGGATGCGATCCACCGCCGCCTGGTCCAGTGGCTTGGCCGTCATCATCGCATTGTGGATCGAAGAGAACTGCGCAGGCGAACGGGCCGCCGAGGCGGCGGCGGCCGCGTACTCGCTGGAGGGGCCGAAGATGACCATGTCCTTGAACACGAAGCGGACGTTCGGCCGCGTGCGGGCCATCTCCAGGATCTCCGGCGCGATGACCTTGCAGTAGCCGCAGTTGTAATCGAAGAACTGGACCACCGTGACCTGGCCGTCCGGGTTGAGGACATGGTCCCGGCCGTCGCGCTCGAGTCGGGCGCGGTTGGGGCCGATGCTGGCCTTGGCCTTCTCGGCGCGTTCGGCCTGCTGCTTCGCCTCCAGCGCCTGGGAGACCTCGACGAGAACTTCCGGATTTTCAAGCAGATAGGCGCGCACCTTCGCGCCGAACTCAGGTTCGACCTTCGGCTGGCCACAGCCGGTGAGGGTCAGGGCGAGCGCAGCGATGATCACGAGACGCATACGAAGGGGTTCCTGAAGGTTCAGCCGCCGCTGGCCTCGCGCGACAGGGCGCGCATGTCCTGGTCGGACGGGTCTGAGGCCATGACGATGTCGGTGGCGCGCACCCAGTCTGTACTGGAGCGGTCCAGCAGCTGGCGGGCGCGGATGGCGAAGGCGCGGGATTCGTTCAGCGCCCCATAGGCGAAGTAGCGTTCGGCGGTGGCCAGCCGGGCGAGGCCCTCGTCGCCGCGGCGATCGTAGGCGACGGCCAGCAGGCGCCAGGCCTCGGGATTGTCCTGCTCCAGCTGGGTGACGCGCTTGAGCTCGGCGATGCCTTCGTCGCGCTTCTTCGGGTCGTCCAGGTTGACCAGGGTCTGGCCCAGGTTGATCCGCAGCAGCGGCGCGTCCGGCTTGAGCTCGACCGAACGGCGTTGTGGGGCCTCCGCCTCGGCGATGCGGCCGTAGTCGAACAGGATCTGGCCCTTCAGCTCCCAGAAGTAGGGGTTCTCCGGAAACTCCTGCAGCAGGCCGTCGAGGATCTTGAGCGCCCGGTCCGGCTCCCTCGACTGGTAGTAGGCGATCGAGCGGGCGTAGCGGGCCGGCACCCCGGTGTCGCCCTCCCTGTAGCGGACGAGGGCGGCGGCGGGGTTCATGAAGCCGTCGATCTTGGCCTTCATGATCTCGAACTCGGCGATCGCCTCCGGCGAATCCTTCGTCGCGTAATGGGTCTGGCCGGCGACGCGGTTGCGCAGCAGCTCGATGCGTTCGGACGACAGCGGGTGGCTGCGGAAGTAGGGGAAGCGCCGGGCCTCGGCGAAGACCTCCTGGTAGCGGAACTTGTCGAAGAACTCGACCAGTCCGGCGCCGGACTGGCCGGTGCGCTCCAGGAAGCCGACGGCGGCCTGGTCGGCGCGGCTTTCCTGCTCGCGGCTGTAGCCCAGGGCGCCCAGGGTGCCCATCTGGCCGGAGCTGGCCATCACCATGGCCCCTGCGTCCGGCGCGCCGGCCATGATCGCCAGCAGGCCCAGGCCCATGGTCAGGAGCATCGGCCGCAGGCCCGCGCGGGTCAGCTCGCCCGACCGGATCGGGTGGCCGCCGGCGATGTGGCCGGTCTCGTGGGCGATGACGCCCTTGAGCTCGTTGGGGGTCGCGGCCTCGAGGATGAGGCCGGTGTTCAGCCCCATCTGCTGCCCCTGGGTGGCGAAGGCGTTAAGCGTGCCGTCGCCGACCAGCAGGATTCGCACATCCTTTGGATTGAGCCCCGCCGCAGCGAAGATCGGATCCGACTGGCGGTGCAGGATCTCCTCGATCTCCGTATCGCGCAGCAGGGTCGGGCCACGCCCCGACTGAGCCCAGGACTGGGTGATCGGCGTGAGGGTCATCGCCGCCAGCGCAAGGGCGCTGACGGCGATGCGGAACGCCCGCGGTGTGGTCCGGCTTGAGGTCATGCCTCGGTACTCTCCGGTTCGCGCCCCCGCGCTTGCCCTCAAAGTGTAATCACCGATCAGCCCCGGCGCCACCAGCCGCGCTTCGGCTTTTCGGGCGGCGCGCTGATTTCGGCGGGGTCAGGCGTGACCACGACCGGCTCGGGCTGCACCACGGCCTCAACCAAGGGCGCAGGCTCTGGCTCGAGTTCGGCGGCGGCGACAGGGGCGGGCTCCGCTTCGGCCGTGACAGCCTCGGCGGCCGGCGCTTCGGCGACAGCCTCCACAGCCTCGACGTCGTCCGCCTTGGCGGCCTTCGGCTTGCGCGGCCGGCGCGGCTTCTTGGCGGGCGCCTGATCGGTGCTCGGCAGTTCGACCCAGATGTCCTCGGCCGGCGCCGCGGCGTCGATAGAGGGCGCTTCGGCGACGCTCACGTCGCTCTCCACGAGCGGAGCGGCCTCCGTCGCAACGAACTCGACCTCGGCGACGGCATCGGTCTCTGTCGGCACAGCCTCGGCGCGCGGGCCGCGATCGCGATCCCGTCCACGGCCTCTGCCGCGTCCACGGCCACGGCCGCGTTCGCTGCGCTCCTCGTCCGCCGCGGCGGTCGTCGCGACGGGCTCGGCGGCCGGTCGTTCAGCCCGTTCGGGACGCTCGGCGCGCTCGGGACGCGGGCCCTGTCCGCCGCCTTCGGCGAGCACAGCCGGGTCGTGCCAGACGAAGGGATCATCGCCGAACGGCACGCGGGGCCGGGTCCAGGAGAAACCGTCCTGCGGGCGGGAGTCGTCACGCATGCGGCGACCGCCGCGACGACCGCGTCGGCGGCGACGCTGGTTGGCCTCTTCCTCGGTCTCGGTCTCGCCCTCGGCCAGTTCGCGTTCGGGCAGATCGGCGGCGCCTTCGAGGTCACCCTCGTCGCGACGCCCGCCGCGACGGCGGCGGTTGCGGCGGCCGCGACCACGACGGTCGCCATCGTCACGGGCTTCGGCGCCGTCGCCGGAGTCGGCGGCCTCGGAGTCGTCGAGATCGTCGGCGTCGCTCCCGGCGGCGTCGTCCTCGTCCTCGTCCTCGTCTTCTTCCTCGTCTTCCTCGATCTCGTCGACGAAGTCGTCGTCATCCTCCGGCGCGTAGGCGACGGCCGGCGTCACGTAGAGCTCCGGCGCATGCAGCGAGTGTTCGCCGCTGGCGGTGCGCTCGATCTCGTGGTCGGCCTGACCGAGGGTCTGATCGATCAGCACGGTGACGAACAGGTGGTGCGTCTGGTGCACACGCGTCAGGTAGGCGCGCTTTTCGTTGAGGATGTAGAGGCCGACGGCCGGCGACACCTTCAGCGTCACCTCGCCGCCGCCCTGCAGCGCCTCCAGCTCGACGGCGCGGAGCGCGGCGAGCGCCGCCGATTCGGTCGACCGGACCCGGCCGGTGCCCTGGCAGTGCTCGCAGACGTGGGTGGTGCCCTCGAGCACGCCGGAGCGCCGGCGCTGGCGGCTGATTTCCATCAGGCCGAAGCCGCTGATCTTGCCCATCTGGATGCGGGCGCGGTCGTCCTTGAGGGCGTCCTTCAGCTTCTTCTCGACGGCCCGGTTGTTCTTCGACTCATCCATGTCGATGAAGTCGATGACGATCAGGCCGGCCAGGTCGCGCAGGCGCAGCTGGCGCGCGGCTTCCTCGGCCGCTTCCAGGTTGGTCTTCAGCGCCGTGGCCTCGACGTTGCGCTCCTTGGTCGACTTGCCGGAGTTGACGTCGATGGCGACCAGAGCCTCGGTCTGGTTGATCACCAGATAGCCGCCCGACTTGAGCGGCACGGTCGGGGTGTAGATCTGCGACAGGTGCCCCTCGACCTTGTGGGCGACGAACAGCGGCGTCGCCTCACGGTACGCCTGCACCTTCTTGGCCTGGGCCGGCATCAGCATGCGCATGAAGTCGCGGGCGTCGCGGTAGCCGCGCTCCCCCTCGACCCAGACCGCGTCGATGTCCTTGTCGAACAGGTCCCGGATCGTGCGCTTGACGAGGTCTTCCTCCTCGTAGATCAGCGCCGGCGCGATCGAGTGCAGCGTCGTCTCGCGGATGTTCTCCCAGGCGCGCAGCAGGTAGTCGTAGTCGCGTTTGATCTCGGTCTTGGTGCGCTTGGCGCCCGCCGTGCGGACGATCAGGCCCATGCCCTTGGGCACGTCCAGGCTCTGGACGATGGTCTTGAGCTTCTTGCGGTCCGTCGCCGTGGTGATCTTGCGGCTGATGCCGCCGCCCCGGGCGGTGTTGGGCATCAGGACGCCGTAGCGGCCGGCAAGCGACAGGTAGGTGGTCAGGGCCGCGCCCTTGTTGCCGCGCTCTTCCTTGACGACCTGGACCAGCATGATCTGCCGGCGGCGGATCACGTCCTGGATCTTGTAGTTCTTCATCAGGCGGCGACGGCGGCGAGCCAGCTCCTCCTCGACGACATCGTCCTCGTCGTCCGAACCGCCGGGGCTTTCGTCCTCGTCCTCATCGCCTTCCGAGACCGATGCGCTCCGCGACCGACCACGGCTTGCGACCGGCTCGTCGTCCTCCTCGGCCTGGGCGCGCAGCAGGGCTTCTCGGTCGGCGTGGGGGATCTGGTAGTAGTCGGGGTGGATTTCGTTGAAGGCCAGGAAGCCGTGGCGATTGCCGCCATACTCCACGAACGCGGCCTGGAGACTGGGTTCAACCCGCGTCACCTTGGCCAGATAGATGTTTCCGCGAAGCTGTTTCTTGGCCTGGGACTCGAAATCGAACTCTTCAACCCGGGTTCCATCGACGACCACGACCCGGGTTTCTTCCGGGTGGGCCGCGTCGATAAGCATTTTCTTTGTCATTGAATCTGTCTCCCCGGCGCGCAGCGGAGCCTTGGCCCGGTCGCCGGTCTGTGGTGGAGGCGCGCTCCGCGCGGCCGTCCGTCGCGTCGCAGTCAGCGATACGAAGGGGCGAATGCCAGGCCGGGGCGTTTGCGCTGCCCATAAGGTTTTTCCCTGTCGCGCAATGGTCTGCGCGGGATCGGATGGTGCGTCTCCGCCGGAGGGCGGGGGCCGGACGCGCGGCCTCTAAACGTTCGTGCGCGGAGACTCCTCGTCATCGCGAGGTCGGCGCGCAGGGAGGACATTAGCCTCATCCCTCCTCAAAAGGAAAGCGCCACGCGGCGTTTGAGAAGCCTTAACCAATTCGATACGCCGCGCCTGCGATACTGAACGCCAAATCGCGAAGCGGTGAGTGGGGCTGTAGAATGCAGGCGTTCAGGGCCGGCGGATTTCTGGCGGGCTGGAAGGGCGTGGTCGCGCTCGCCGGCCTGACTCTGTCCGGCTTCTGCGTCGCCGCTGTCGCCCAGGGCGCCACGGCTCCGGGACTTCTCAAGGTCAGGCTGGGCGGAGACCAGGTCGAGACTCGCGTCGTCGTCGATCTTGATCGCTCTGTGGTCGGCAAGCTGGTGTCGGACGGCGCCGACGGCCGCGTTGTGGTGTCGCTGCCGAGGATCGATGCACCGGCCGACCTGCGCGGCGGCGGCCAGGGGCTGGTCCGGCGCTGGCACGTCGAGCGGGGCGGCGGCTCGGCCCGCCTCAACCTCGAACTGGCCCGTGACGCCGAGGTGCGCCGCCGATTCCTGCTGCCGCCTGGCGACGGGGTGAAGAGCTACCGCTATGTCATCGACCTCAAGGCCCGTCCCGGCGCGGGGCCGGCGACCGGGCTGACGCCGGTCTCGACCACGGCGGCGGCAACGACCCGTCCCCGCGCGGTGATCACCCGTGCGCCGGAGCGCAAGGGACCGCGCGTCGTGGTCATCGACGCCGGCCACGGCGGCAAGGATCCCGGCGCGATCGGCAGCCGGACCCACGAGAAGGACATCACCCTGGCCGCCGCCAGGGCTCTGAAGGCGCGGCTGGAGAAGTCGGGCCGCTACCGGGTGGTGCTGACCCGCACCGGCGACGCCTATGTGCCGCTGGACGGCCGGGTGAAGATCGCCCGCGCCGCCGACGCCGACCTGTTCATCTCGCTGCATGCCGACTCGGGCCCCTCGGCCGACGTTCGCGGGGCCAGCGTCTACACCCTGTCGGAAAAGGGTGAGCGACGGGTCGCCTCGGTGCTGGGCAAGGACGACTGGCTGATGCCGGCCAGCCTCGGCGCCGATCGCACGGTCAGTGAGATCCTGCTCGACCTGACCCAGCGGTCGACCCGCAATCGCTCGGCGGTGTTCGCCGAGATGCTGCTCGAGCACATCGGCGACGAGACCGAACTGCTTCGCCGCAGCCATCGCGACGCCAACCTCGCCATCCTGCTGGCGCCGGACGTCCCGGCGGTGCTCCTGGAGATGGGGTTCATCAACAATCCCGACGACGAGCGCGCCCTGGCCGATCCCCGTCAGCGCGCCCGCCTGATGGATGCGGTGGCCGACGCCATCGACGCCTGGTTCGCGCGTGACGCGAAGGTGGCCAGCCGCTAGCTCAGGGCCGTTGGCGCCCGTCGCCAGTCAGGCTAAGCAGGCCCTATGCTTGAGAAGGCCATCCGCCGACTTTGGCCGTTCGACGAGCCGCCCGAGCGCTGGGTGGCCGTCGTCGGCGTTTCCGCGCTCAGCGTCATCGCCATCGCGGGGTTCGCGTTGGCGATCTACGCTGCTTGGTTGTTCCATGACATGCCCGACGCCGGCGATCTGGCCGACTACCGCCCGCCGACCGCGACGCGCGTCTACGCCTGGGACGGCACGCTGATCGGCGAGTTCTCGCGCGAGCGCCGGATCTTCGTGCCCTATGACCAGATCCCGCCCCAGCTGGTGCAGGCCTTCCTCGCCGCGGAGGACCGCAACTTCTTCCAGCACGGCGGCGTGGACGTGCAGGGCCTCAGCCGGGCCATGGCCAAGAACGTCCTCAACGCCGTGCAGGGCCGGCGGCTCGAGGGCGGATCGACCATCACCCAGCAGGTCGCCAAGAACGTGCTGCTGACCAGCGACGCCACGGTCGGCCGCAAGCTGAAGGAAGCCATCCTGGCCCGCCGTCTTGAACAGACGCTGACCAAGGACCGCATTCTCGAGCTCTACCTGAATGAAATCTGGCTGGGCTACCGGTCCTATGGCGTCGGGGCCGCCGCCTACAACTACTTCGGCAAGGCGCCGAGCGAGCTGACCCTGGCCGAGAGCGCCTATCTGGCCGCTGTGACCAAGGGACCGGACAATTATCATCCGATCCGTCGCAAGGCGAACGCCATCGGCCGCCGCAACTGGGTGCTGGGCCAGATGGCCGAGTCGGGCTGGGTCAGCCGCGCCGCCGCCGAGGCGGCGATGAAGGAGGACCTGAAGGTCCAGGCCGCGCCGTCCCGCGCCAAGTACAAGGACGCCGACTATTTCGTCGAGGAGGTCCGCCGCCGCGGACTGGCGACGCTCGACGACCGCCTGATGGAAGGCGGCTACTACATGCGCACCACCCTGGATCCGCGCCTGCAGACGGCCGCGCGGGTGGCGCTGATGGATGGGCTGGAGAACTACGACCGCCGTCATGGCTGGCGTGGCGCGTGGGCCACCACCGACTTCTCCGAAGGTTGGGAGAAGGTGGCGCTGAAGAAGACCCCGCCGTCGGAGCGCCGCGGCTGGCGCGCCGCCGTGGTCGAGAGCGTCGAAGGCGGCGTGCGCGTCCGCCCGGCCAAGGACTATCCCACCGGAACCCTCGTCGCGGAGGACGTGGCATGGGCCCGGGCCGGCAAGGGCCTGAAGGTCGGAGACCTGATCTTCGTCGAGCCGGCCGAGAGCGGGTCCGGCTATCGTCTTCGCCAGGTTCCGGCCGTGAATGGCGCCCTGGTGGCGATGGAGCCGCGCTCGGGCCGGGTGCTGGCCATGGTGGGCGGCTATTCCTTCTCGCTGTCCAACTTCAACCGCGCCACGCAGGCGATGCGGCAGCCCGGCTCTGCCATCAAGCCGTTCGTCTATGCCGCCGCGCTGGAGCCGGAGGGTGGCTTCACCCCCGCCAGCTACGTCACCGACGCCCAGATCACCTTCAAGGGCGGCGTCAACGGCGAGGACTGGACGCCGGAGAACTACAACAAGAAGTACTACGGCTCGATGCCCCTGCGCCGCGGGCTTGAGCTGTCGCGCAACGCCATGACCGTTCGACTGGCCCAGAGCGTCGGCATGAAGAAGATCGTCGCCCTGATCGAGAAGTTCGGCATTGTCCGCTCGATGCAGCCGGTGCTGGCCATGGCGCTGGGGGCAGGGGAGACCACGCCCTTCCGGCTGACCGCCGCCTACACCGCCTTTGTCAACAACGGCCGCATGGCCCAGCCGCACCTGATCGAGCTGGTCCAGGACCGCGAGGGCAAGGTCATCTACCGCTCCGACCAGCGTGAATGCCGCGGCTGCGTCGCCGGGTTCAACGGCGAGGAGAGCCCGCGCATCCCGCCGTCCGGCGAACAGATCATCGACCCGGTCACCGCCTTCCAGATCGCTTCGATGCTCGAGGGCGTCGTCCAGCGCGGCACCGCCACCCAGGCCAGGGTCCTGGGCCGCCCGGTCGCGGGCAAGACAGGCACGACCAACGAGTACCGGAGCGCCTGGTTCGTCGGCTTTACCCCGGACATCGTGGTCGGCGTCTTCGTCGGCTTCGACGACAACCGCCCGCTGGGCGAGGGCGAGGCGGGCGGTGTCTCGGCCCTGCCCATCTTCATCAACTTCATGCAGGAGCCTTCGCTGAAGGCCCTGCCGCCGTCGCCGTTCGTGGCGCCGAAGACCGCCAAGTTCATGACGGTCGGCGGTCAGCGCGAGGCGTTCCGTCCCGGTAGCGAGCCGAAGGCGGCGGTCATCGCGCCCCGCACAGAGGGGCCGGTTTCGTACCAGGAGGCCTGGCCGGAAGGAAAGCTGCGCAGCGACCAGCCCGCCCCGCCGCCGCCCGCCCCGGCGCGCCCGCGGATCCCCGACGATCTGAGCGGATTGTATTGACGGCGCGGGCGGCCTATTCCCCGCGCTTCGAACCACACAGGGTGATTTCATGAGACCGGATGTCGAGGCCGCCAAGGCTGACATCGAGCAGTCCGCAGGACTGCTCAGGAGGCGTCTTTGACTGGGATGTCGCACTAAGACGTCTCCACGAGCTGGACGCTCGTTCCGAAGACCCCACACTGTGGGACAAGCCTGCCGAGGCCCAGGCGCTGATGCGCGAGCGTCAGCAGCTGGCGGACCGCATCAATGCGGTGAAGGCCATAGAGACCGACCTGTCCGACGCGGTCGAGTTCGCAGAGATGGCCGACGCCGAGGGCGATGAGGCCTCGCTTGAGGACGCGCGCGCGCAGCTTACGGAAATCAAGGCCCGCGCCGCCAAGGCCGAGCTGGAAGCCCTCCTGTCCGGCGAGGCGGACGGCAACGACGCCTATGTCGAAATCAACTCCGGAGCCGGTGGCACCGAGTCCTGCGACTGGGCGAACATGCTGCTGCGCATGTACAGCCGCTGGGCCACGGCCCACGGCTACAGCGTCGACCTGGTCGAGGAGACCAGCGGCGAGCAGGTCGGGATCAAGTCGGCCACGCTGCAGGTGAAGGGCCCCAACGCCTACGGCTGGCTGAAGACCGAGGCCGGGGTGCACCGTCTGGTGCGGATCAGCCCCTACGACGCGGCGGCCAAGCGCCACACCTCGTTCGCCTCCGCCTGGGTCTACCCGGTCGTCGACGACACCATCGAGATCGAGATCAACCCGGCCGATGTGCGCACCGACACCTACCGCGCCAGCGGGGCCGGCGGTCAGCACATCAACAAGACCGACTCCGCCGTCCGTCTGACTCACATCCCGACCGGTATCGCTGTCGCCTGCCAGGCCGGCCGAAGCCAGCACCAGAACCGCGAGGAAGCCTGGAAAATGCTCCGGGCCCGCCTCTACGAGGTCGAGCTGCAGAAGCGCGAGGCCGCCGCCCAGGCGCTCGAGGACCAGAAGACCGACATCGGCTGGGGCCACCAGATCCGCAGCTACGTCCTGCAGCCCTACCAGATGGTCAAGGACCTGAGGACAGGGGTGGAAACCTCTGACACAGCAGGGGTTCTCGACGGCGATCTGGACGAGTTCATGGGCGCGGCCCTGGCCCAGCGGGTCGGGGCGACGCGGGACGCGGTCGAGGGCTAGCGGCTCCGCGTGGCGGCCCCGGCATCACGCGTCCGTGTGTGGGGCCGTTCGCCGCGCGACTCCCGCTGCGCTTGAATGCGCCTGCGAAGCGGCCACATATCCGTAACAAGACCGGTCCTCCGGGGACCGGAGCGCGGCGCCGATCCCGGGCCGCGCCAAGGAGATTGGTATGACCGACATCCGTACGCTTCCGGTGTTGCCGCTTCGGGACATCGTGGTGTTTCCCCACATGGTCGTTCCCCTGTTCGTGGGGCGCGACAAATCCGTGCGCGCCCTCGAGGAGGTGATGCGCACCGACAAGCAGATCCTTCTGGCTACCCAGAAGAATTCCGCGGACGACGATCCCGCCACCGACGACATCTATGACGTCGGGGTGATCGCCACCGTTCTGCAGCTGCTCAAGCTGCCGGACGGAACGGTGAAGGTGCTCGTCGAGGGCAAGGACCGCGCCGCCGTGGTGAAGTTCACCGGTCGGGAGGACTACTACGAGGCCGAGACAGCCATCATCGACGAGGACGGCGGCGAGGCCCACGAGGCCGAGGCCCTGTCCCGCGCCGTGGCCGAGCAGTTCGAGAACTACGTCAAGCTCAACAAGAAGATCCCGCCCGAGGCCCTGGCCTCGATCCCGCAGATCGCCGAGGCGGGCAAGCTGGCCGACTCCATCGCCGCGCACCTGTCGGTGAAGATCGCCGACAAGCAACAGCTGCTGGAAATCTTCGACATCGTGAAGCGCCTTGAGAAGGTCTTCGCGCTGATGGAGGGCGAGATCAGCGTCCTGCAGGTCGAGAAGAAGATCCGCTCGCGCGTGAAGCGCCAGATGGAGAAGACGCAGCGCGAGTACTATCTGAACGAGCAGATGAAGGCGATCCAGCGCGAGCTGGGCGACCAGGACGACGGGCGCGACGAACTCATCGAGCTCGAAAAGCGCATCAAGAAGACCAAGCTGTCCAAGGAGGCCCGCACCAAGGCCGAGGCGGAGCTCAAGAAGCTGCGCAACATGAGCCCGATGTCGGCCGAGAGCACCGTGGTGCGCAACTACCTCGACTGGCTGCTGTCCATTCCGTGGGGCAAGGCCAAGCCCAAGAAGATCGATCTGGTCAAGGCCGAGGCGATCCTCGAGGAGGACCACTACGGTCTGGAGAAGGTCAAGGAGCGCATCCTCGAGTACCTGGCGGTCCAGGCGCGGACCGGTTCGCTGAAGGGCCCGATCCTCTGCCTCGTCGGCCCTCCGGGCGTCGGCAAGACCTCGCTCGGCAAGTCGATCGCCAAGGCGACCGGCCGCGAGTTTGTGCGCCTGTCCCTCGGCGGCGTGCGTGACGAGGCCGAGATTCGCGGCCACCGCCGCACCTACATCGGCTCCATGCCCGGCAAGGTCATCCAGTCGATGAAGAAGGCCAAGGCGGTCGACCCGTTCTTCCTGCTCGACGAGATCGACAAGATGGGCAGCGACTGGCGCGGGGATCCGTCCTCGGCCCTGCTGGAGGTGCTGGACCCGGCGCAGAACGGAACCTTCGCGGACCACTACCTCGAGGTCGACTACGACCTGTCGCAGACGATGTTCGTGACCACGGCCAACAGCCTCAACATGCCCCAGCCGCTGCTGGACCGCATGGAGATCATCCGCATCCCCGGCTACACCGAGGACGAGAAGGTGGAGATCGCCAAGCGCCACATCCTGGCGCGGCTGGCCAAGGATCACGGCCTCAAGGACGCCGAGTTCATCGTGCCGGAGAAGGCGATCCGCGACCTGATCCGCTACTACACGCGGGAAGCCGGCGTGCGGTCGCTGGAGCGGGAACTGGGCAACCTGGCGCGCAAGGTCGTCCGCGACCTGTCGCGGGAGAACGTGGAGTCCATCACCGTCGATGACGAGCGGCTGGCCAAGTACGCCGGCGTCAAGAAGTACCGCTACGGCGAGACGGACGCCGAGGACCAGGTCGGCATCGTTACGGGCCTGGCCTGGACCGAGTTCGGCGGCGATATCCTGACGATCGAGGCGGTGAAGATGACCGGCAAGGGCCGGATGTCGATCACCGGCAACCTCAAGGACGTGATGAAGGAGTCGATCTCGGCGGCGAACAGCTATGTCCGCTCGCGGGCGCCGGCGTTCGGCATCAAGCCCTCGGTGTTCGAGAAGACCGACATCCACGTCCACGTTCCGGATGGAGCCACGCCCAAGGACGGTCCCTCGGCCGGCGCGGCCATGGCCACGGCCATGGTCTCGGTGCTGACGGGCAATCCGATCCGCAAGGACATCGCCATGACGGGCGAGATCACCCTGCGCGGACGGGTCACCGCCATCGGCGGCCTGAAGGAGAAGCTGCTGGCGGCCCTGCGCTCAGGCATCAAGACGGTGCTGATCCCCGAGGAGAACGAAAAGGATCTCGCCGACGTGCCGGAAACGGTGAAGGCGAGCCTCGAGATCATCCCGGTCTCGACCATCGACCAGGTTCTGGCCCTGGCCCTGACCGGGCCGCTGACGCCGATCGAATGGACCGACTCGGACGACATCGTTGCTGCAGCTGCGAAGGCCGATGAAGGCGACTCCGACGCGGTGATCACCCACTAGCGATCACCCAACGTAAGTTATCAACGATAATAAGGGCCGTCCGGCTGTTTTCCGGGCGGCCTTTCGTTTGACGGAGGGGCGCCATCCGCCATAATCCCTTGCACGCGAACGGCTCGCCCGGAACGGGAGCGCCGCGCCGCACAACACTGGCTGGGAGAATTCTATGACCAAGGCCGAACTGGTCGCCGCCATCGCCGATGGCGCTGGTCTCAACAAGACGCAAGCCGCTGCGGCTCTGCAAAGCTTCGTCGACGCGGTCACCGCCTCGCTGAAGCAGGGCGATGACGTTCGCCTCGTGGGCTTCGGGACGTTCAAGGCGGTCAACCGCGCTGCGGGCACCGCCCGCAACCCGCGCACTGGCGAGACCGTGAGCCGTCCGGCTTCGAAGACCGCCCGCTTCCAGGTGGGTGAAGGCCTGAAGACGACGCTGAACGGCTAAGCCGTACAGGCAGTCTTTCGAGACTTGAGGAGGCGGTCGTCCCTGGGGGCGACCGCCTCTTCGCTTTTCCAGGAGCCGCTTCACCGCTATGAGGCCTCCACAAGGGCGGCTAGCTCAGCTGGTCAGAGCATCTCGTTTACACCGAGAGGGTCGGCGGTTCGAACCCGTCGCCGCCCACCAGCCTTCGCGCACCGCCGTGCGCTTCACCCTGACAGGCCGACCGGGCAGCTAAAGCTGCCGCGCCTCGGTGTGCTGCGCGCCGTGACTCCACCCCACCGATCCAATCGCCCGCGCCGCGCGTAGTCGGGGAATGCTGCTTCCCGTCCTCGCCGTCACCGCTGGTCTCTGCCTCGTCATGGCTGCCGCCTGGGCCTTCCAGAGGGCCCGGCGCAATGGCGGCTGGACCGATGTCTGGTGGAGCTACGCCACCGGCGCGGCCGGGCTGGCCCTCGCGCTCTGGCCGGTCGCCGGCGCGGCGCCGGGCGCGCGTCAGTGGCTCGCGGCGGGCCTTGTTGCAGCCTGGTCGCTACGGCTGGGCACCCACCTCCTGCGGCGGGTCGCCGCCTCACCGGCCGAGGACCCGCGCTACGCCCGCTTCCGGCAGGAGTGGGGCAAGGATCTCGACCGACGCATGTTCAGCTTCCTGCAGGTGCAGGCGCTGTCTGGCGCTCTGCTGGCCGTTGCCGTCATGGTCGCCGCACACCGGCCGGGCCCGCTGGGCTGGCAGGACGCCGCCGGCGTGGCGCTCATGCTGCTGGCGATTGGCGGGGAGGGGCTGGCCGACGCCCAGCTGGCGCGCTTCAAGGCCGAACCGGCCAATCACGGCAAGGTCTGCGACCTCGGACTCTGGGGCTGGTCGCGGCATCCCAACTACTTCTTCGAGTGGCTGGTCTGGATGGCCTGGCCGGTCATCGCCATCGGCCTGGCCTGGCCCTGGGGCTGGGTTGCGCTGGCTGGGCCCGCCTTCATGGCCCTGTTGCTGATCAAGGGTTCAGGCGTTCCGCCCTTGGAGGCGGCGATGGTTCGCTCCCGCGGCGACGCCTACCGGGCCTATCAGCGTCGTGTTTCGGTCTTTGTCCCCCTGCCGCCCCGAAAGGACGTCGCATGAGCCTGCTCGCCGCCGCCATTCAGGTCGCCGAGGGGCTGCCCGCGCCGGACGGGCTGCGCCGCGCTGTGATCTCCCGCCTTGTCGAGGGGCAGCGGCGTGAGCTGCTGGCCTTGCCGGCCGACGCTGCGACGCGCTTCGCCACCGACATGCGCACCCGCCCGATCGCCGAGCACGTCGAGGCCGCCAATGACCAGCATTACGAGCTGCCGCCGGAGTTCTTCGAACGCGTCCTCGGCCCCCGCCTGAAATACTCGAGCTGCCTCTACGGGGCAGGCGACTCGCTGGCGGAGGCCGAGGAAGCGGCGCTGGCCGAAACCTGCGAGCATGCCGACCTCAAGGACGGGCAGCGGATTCTCGAGCTCGGCTGCGGCTGGGGCTCTCTCAGCCTGTGGATGGCGGAACGCTATCCGAATGCGACCATCGTCTCGGTGTCCAACTCGCATGGTCAGCGCGGGCACATCCAGGCCCGGGCTGAGGCCCGGGGGCTGTCGAACCTCACCGTGGTGACCGCCGACGCCAATGTCTTCGAGCCGGAGGGCCGGTTCGACCGGGTGGTCTCGGTCGAGATGTTCGAGCACATGGCCAACTGGGCCCAGCTGCTGGGTCGCGTGCGGAGCTGGCTGCAGCCCGAGGGCCGGCTGTTCCTTCACGTCTTCTCGTCACGCACCGCGCCTTACCGGTTCGCCAGCGAGAACCCGTCCGACTGGATCGGGCGCTACTTCTTCACCGGCGGCTTCATGCCGAGCCACGACCTGATCCGCGACTTTGGCGACATCTTCACACTGGAAGCCGACTGGCGCTGGAGCGGCCGGGACTACGAGCGCACAGCGCTCGACTGGCTGGCCAACATGGACCGCGAGGACGTCGCCGTCCGCCGGATCATGCGGGAGGTCTATGGCGCCGACGCCGAGCTCTGGCGCCGTCGCTGGCGGCTGTTCTTCCTCGCCACCGCCGGCCTTTTTGGCCATCGCGGCGGGGAGGAATGGGGCGTCAGCCATTATCGACTGAAGCCCGCCTAGACCAGGGCCTCGATCAGGTCTTCCGCGCTGCGGGCGGCGGCGTCCGTAGCGATGGCCTCGCCCAGCGCCCGGGCGGCCGCTGCGTAGCCCGGGTCCTCCAGCAGCGTGCGCACGGCTTCGGCGATGGCCGACGGGGCGGCGTCCCGCTCAAGCATCAGGCCGGCGCCGCGGTGGACAACCCGTCTGGCGTTGTCACGCTGGTCGCGCAGGCCGGGCAGCAGCAGAACGGGCAATCCGGCCATAAGGGGCCGGATCACCGAGCCGTGGCCACCGTGGGTCACGAACAGCGCCGCCCTGGCCATCAGGGCCTCGTGCGAGGCGCTGGCCACCACCAGCACATTGTCCGCGCCCCGGAAGTCGGTTCTGGCCAGCGCGGGGCCGAGGGTGACCACGGCGCGGACCGGCAGGGCGGCCAGGGCGGTGATGGTGCGCTTCAGGAGGTCTTCCTGCGCCTCGTAGAGGCTGGAGGACGTGACGACGACCAGCGGCCTTTCGTCGTTGGCCGGCCAGGGCGACGTCCAGGCCTGGACCCCGACCGGGTCGCCGACATAGGGGCCCGCATAGGCGAACGGCTCAATCAGCGGCTCCGGCGCGAAATCGAAGGCCCGGCTTGTGCCCAGCAGGATCCGTCGCGCCACGGCCAGCTGATCGAACAGGTCCGCCAGCGCCGGCAGGCCCAGGTCTTGCCTCGCCGCATTCAGCGCCGGCAGGCCCATCTGGAAGATGGTCCGCGTGGTCTGGCCGACCATCTGGTGCAGCATGGCGTCCTGGTCGTTCTCGGCCGGTCCCATCCCGGCCCCGAACGGCGGCAGGCCGGGCAGGGTGGGGAAGGGCCAGACATTGGCGCAGAACAGGGCCAGCGGCACGCCGGCCTTCTCCGCCGCCATCATCGGCCCGAACAGCAGCTCCTGGCTGACCACCAGGTCGAACGGGGCGGCGTCGAGCGCCTCCAGCACATCGCGGGCGTAGAGGGCGGCGGGGCCAGCGATGATCCGGTCGCATAGGCGCGAGACCGATTCCATGGGGTTGTCGGCCTCCCAGTCGCGCAGCAGGTCGCTGGCGGCGGTCTTGTCCGGCCGGGACGGCGCGTGCCGCCAGGGCCGGAAGGGCAGGTCCAGGGCCGCTGCATCGCCGGCGTTGCAAGCGTCGCTCAGCACCAGCACCTGATGGCCGCGCGCGCGCAGGCCCGCTGCGACCAGCAGCATCGGCTGCACGTGGCCGCCGCCTTCCCAGGTGGTGAACAGGATTGTGGCCATGGGATCCCCCTTGGGTCCGGCGTAGCCGCCGGGAGCGGGGGCCCGCAAGGGCGATTGACGCATCGGGCAAAAGTGATATCACTTTGCTACCACTTCTGGAGGGCGACATGGCGGCACATCTGAGCATCAACCGGACCGAGGAACGGGTCGGCGGCGGCGCCAACGGCGGGCTGATCCTGCTGGCGCTGCTGGCCATAATCGTGGCCGGCATCTGGTTGGTGACCTACGTCAAGGTCGACGGCATGGAGACGATCGGCCTGACCGGCATCTTCGTGATCAGCGTCGCGTCGGTGGGGCTTGCCGGCTTCTACTCGCTGCAGCCGAACGAGGGCTGCGCCATTACGCTGTTCGGCGAGTACAAGGGCACCGACCGGACCACAGGCCTGCGCTGGGTGCTGCCCTGGTATGGCCGCAAGAAGGTCAGCCTGCGCGTCCGAAACGTCACCAGCGAGACGCTGAAGGTCAACGACAAGCGCGGTAATCCGATCGAGATCGCCGCCAACGTCGTCTGGCGCGTCGCGGACTCGGCCCAGGCGCTCTTCGACGTCGACGACTACGCCGCCTTCATCAACATCCAGATCGAGACCGCCCTGCGCGAGGTCACCCGACACTACGCCTATGACCACGCCGAGGAGGAGGAGCCGACGCTGCGCGCCGACGCCGAGATTGTCAGCGAGCGCCTGAAGGAAGACCTGCAGACCCGTGTCGCCGTGGCCGGAATCGCCATCGACGAGACTCACCTGATGCACCTGGCCTACGCCCCCGAGATCGCCGGGGCCATGCTGCGGCGTCAGCAGGCCGAGGCGGTGCTTGCGGCCCGCCGGACCATCGTCATCGGCGCCGTCAGCATGGTCGAGAGCGCGCTGATCCAGCTCAGCGAGCGCGGCGTGGTGGAGCTGGATGACGAGCGGAAGGCGACCATGGTCTCCAACCTGCTGGTGGTGCTCTGCGGAGACCGCGACGCCCAGCCCGTGCTCAATACCGGCACGCTCTACGGCTAGGTCGTGGCCAGTCCCGGCAAGCGCGCGTTTCTGATGCGGGTCAGGCCCGAGGTGCTCGAAGCGGTCGAGCGCCTCGCGGCCGCCGAGCTGCGTAGCGTGAATGCGCAGCTCGAGGTGCTTCTGCGCGAGGCCCTGGCCCGGCGCGGGCACGGGAAGGACCGCAAGGGCGAGGAGTAGGTGTTCAGCCGATGCCCAGGCGCTCCGGCAGGCTGAGGATCAGCGCCGCCAGATCCGGCTCCTGCAACGCCTCGGCCGCTTCCGCCGGCGTGAACCACTGGCGCTCCCGCTGGCCCTTCTCGGGCCAGTCGTCGCGCAGCACGACGACCTGTAGCGGATAGAGGGCCGCTTTGACGGGGCGGATTTCGGTGGTCTTGAGGACCTTCTCATAGCTGAACGCGCCCAGCGACCGTTCCGCGATTACGCCGTCCACGCCGGCCTCCTCGAAGGCTTCGACCGCCGCCGCGGCGGGGTCGCTGCGGCCGGCCATCGGCCAGCCCTTGGGCGTGACCCAGCGGCGCGTCTCGCGCGAGGTGACCAGCAGGATCTCCAGGCGTGGGGCGGTGCGATAGCACAGGGCGGCGACCTGACGGTCCCGCAGGGTCTCATCGGTCGATTCGATCATCCGGAGCCGGATTAAAGCAGCCGCCCCCGGCCGCAAGACCTAATCCCGGGCGGCGGCCGACACAGCCGGTCAGACGGCCGGCTCGAGGCTGTGGAGGATGGCCGTGATCATGTCGGCGGCGACAGCCTGTCCGGCATCGAGGTCCAGCCGATCAAAGTTGACGGGCAGGGCGAGGCTGCCGTGCACCGCCGACCAGGCCAGCTGCGCCAGTCGCCGGGGTTCGCCTGTGCGGATGCGCCCGACGGCCTGGGCCTCCTCGATCGCAGCGAGGAGCAGCGCGCCGAACACGACGGACTCCAGCGCGTCCCTCGGCGGCTTCTCCAGCGACTCGGGCCGTACGAACAGGAAGGCGCCGCGAAACAGCTCCGGTGCGCCGGTCGCCACCTCGACATAGGCTTCCAACAGCTTGCGAAGGCGTTCCACCGGATCGGCGTGGGCCTGGGCAGTGCGGGTCAAGCGGACGTTGATCCGGTCAAGCGGCTCCATCCACAGGGACTGCATCAGGCCCTGAAGGCTTCCGAAATAGGTATAGAGCGTGCCGACACTGACCCCGGCGCGTTCGGCGATCGCCCGGGCCGAAACGCCGCCGGCGCCGAACGCGGCGTACTGCGCGGAGGCGGCGGCCTGCAGTCGCCTGCGCACGGCCTCGCGCTGTTCGTCGGTCGCCGGCTTTCGGGGCATCCGCGCCTAGGCCGCCTGCGCCTGCCGGACGAGGTTCATGCGGCTCCGCAGGGCGTCCAGGGGCGTGTCCAGCTCATCCTCCCAGCGCTCGAAATTGAGGTTACGGGCGGCGCGACCATAGCTCCAGCCGTCGACGAAGGCATCCATCGCCTCGACGATCAGACCTGGGCGCAGGAAGGCCATATGCGCCGTGGTCACCGCCACCCGCATGGCGTGGTAGGGAAAGCGCAGCTGGGCCAGGTAGAAGGCCGCCAGGGCGAGCTCGCCGTAGTGGGTGGCCTCGTAGCCGGTCAGGACGTGCAGGAAGTCATGGATCTGGAACCCGCGCACCATCATGTAGCTCAGATCGGGCGGCAGGCGGTCCAGCGTGCCTGAGCGACTGAGCTCCTCGTTGAACTGCCGGTAGTTGCGGCCGAGATTCTGCTCGAGCCTGTTCTCCAGAATAAAGGCCCGGTAGGCGTGGCCCAGCGTGCCGGGCGCGCAGGCCGCGAGCCGTTCGAGCGACAGGGGCTCGGAGATGAACCGCTCCCGCAGAAGGGGCTCGGCCTCGGGGATGGAGGCCAGTTCCCGGCAGTAGGCGTCGATCGCCTCCTGCGGGGCCTCGGCCCACCAGTCGTGGAACAGGTGATAGACGCCGTAGTCCAGCGGCGTGTTCACCGATTGCAGGAACTTGCCCGCAAAGACGTCGTCGATCGTGGCCCTGTTGCGCATGCCGTGCTCCCGCCGCTTGTTCGACCATGGACGTCGCACAATAAATGAACGTGTTCAATTTATAAATCGAAGGCGGCCGGTCGCAGGCCGCGAGGCGGCGCGACGGGGCGGGCCGGTCCCATGGGTCGGGAAGGGGAGGTGAGGGGCGCCGACGGCCTTTGGCCATGGCGCGTCGACGCGCCTGCGGGAACGCTATCGCGCCCGGACGGGAAGACTTGATGTCTGGGGAAATGGCGCGAGTGACGGGACTCGAACCCGCGACCTCCGGCGTGACAGGCCGGCGCTCTAACCAACTGAGCTACACCCGCAAAGATGCTCGCCCTGCGGCGAGGGGCGTCTGATAGGTCCCGACTCCGGGACTGTCAACAGCTACTGCGGAAGGAGATAGTGAAAAGGCGCGACCGGCCCCGTCGCGAGGGTCAGAAGCGCCCAGGCCCCGGTGATCACCATGCCCGAAACAAAGAAGGCGAGGGCGTAGGGCAGCAGGATCGAGATCAGCCCTCCGACGCCGAGCCCCGGCATCCAGCGCCGCCCGAACCCCAGCAGCAGCACGAAGTAGGCGCTCATCGGCGAGGCGATGACCAGGCTGGAGTCGCCCATGCGGTAGGCGGCGGTGGTCATCTCAGGGCTGACCCCGAGCAACATCAGCATGGGCACCATGACCGGCCCGAGCGCCGCCCATTTGGCGGAGGCCGAGGAGATGAACATGTCGAGCAAGGCCGCCAGAATCGTCACCCCGACGAGAATCAGCGGCAGGGGCAGGCCCGACTCGCGCAGGGCGCCGGCCCCGTTGATGGCGGTGATCGCGCCGAGATTGGACCAGCTGAACATGGCGATGAAGTGCGAGGCGGCGAAGGCGAGCACAATGTAGGGCGCCATGGCGGCGATCGAGTCAGCGGCCAGGCGGACCACGTCACTGTCCTTGCGGATGGCGCCGGTCCGCATGCCGTAGACACAACCGGCCAGCATGAAGAGCAGGAAGAAGGCCGAGATCAGCGACCGGAAGAAGGGCGTCCACTGGGCGGGCCCCTCGGCGGTCGTGTCCCTCAGCGGGCCGCCCGGCAACAGCACCAGCGCCGCCCAGAGTGCGATCACCGCAAGCGCCGCCAGCCCGGCCAGGCCGAGTGCGCCGCGCTGTACGACCGGCGCGGGTTCGCCCTCGGCCTCGGACCGGGCGCCGGTCCAGGGGCCAAGCCGCGGCTCGACGACCCTGTCGGTCACCCACCAGCCCACCAGGGTGAAGACCATCGCCCCGGCCATCGTGAAGTACCAGTTCCCCGCAAGATTGGCGGTCCAGTCCGGATCGAGCAGCCGGGCGGCCGGTTCGGTGAAGCCGAGAATCAGCGCGTCGAACTGGCCGGGCAGGGGATTGCCCGCGAAGCTGGCAATGGCTGCGGCATAGGCGCACGCCAGGCCCGCGATGGGGTGGCGCCCCGCTGCGGCGAACACGGCGGCGGCCAGCGGCGGCAGCACGACGATTCCGGAGTCGGCGGCGTGGTTCGACAGCAGACCGATGATCAGCACCATCGGGGTCAGCAGGCTGACCGGCGAGGCGGCGACAAGCCCCCGGATGGTGTCGGCCAGCAGGCCGACGCGCTCGGCGACTCCGGCTCCCAGCATGACCAGCAACACCAGCCCCAGCGGCGCGAAACCCGTGAAGGTCTTGGCCATTTCGGTGAGCAGGGTGCGTACATTCTCCGGCGCGAGAAGGCTCTTGGCGGCCAGGGTTTCGCCCGTCACCGGGTTGACCGCGGTCACGCCCATGGCCGCGAAGACGATGCTCGACACGACCAGGGCGCCGATCAGCCACAGGAAGATGAACACGGGGTCGGGCAGCCGGTCGCCCAGGCGTTCGACAGCGTCGAGGACTCGAAGGGCGACTGGGCGTTTGCTCACGACTCGAAACACTGCACGGTGTTCGGCGGCGGGCAAGAGTCGTGCACAGTGATGATAACGGTTCTCAACATATGCCTGCCGTTTGAACGCCCCACGGGCATGGGCTACAAGGCGCCCGACTCCTTCCCGGAACACCCATGAACGCCTTTCTCCTCCAGTACCTGCCGCTCGTGATCCTGCTCGGGATCGGGGCGATTCTCGGCGTGCTGTTCACGGTCGCCTCGGCGACCCTGGGCCCGTCGGCGCCGGACCCCGAAAAGCTCTCGGCCTACGAGTGCGGGTTCAACGCGTTCGACGATGCCCGGATGAAGTTCGACATCCGGTTCTACCTGGTCTCGATCCTGTTCATCATCTTCGACCTTGAGGTCGCGTTCCTGTTCCCCTGGGCGGTCACGCTGCTCAAGCTACCTGTGGAACAGACCGTCTTCGCCTTCTGGTCGATGATGACTTTCCTGGGCGTGCTGACGGTCGGCTTCATCTACGAATGGAAGAAGGGCGCCCTGGAATGGGAGTGATCGTTCCCGCTGGCTCCGCCGGTCGCGCGACCGTCGAGGGCTATGACCCCAAGCTCCATGATCCCTATTTCGACGGCGTCTCGCAGGCGCTGGCCGACAAGGGTTTCGTCACGGCCGCGGCCGATGACCTGATCACCTGGGCCCGCACCGGTTCGCTGATGTGGATGACCTTCGGTCTCGCCTGCTGCGCGGTCGAGATGATGCAGGCCTCGATGCCGCGCTACGACCTGGAGCGCTACGGCTTCGCGCCCCGCGCCAGCCCGCGCCAGAGCGACGTGATGATCGTCGCCGGCACCCTGACCAACAAGATGGCCCCGGCGCTGCGCAAGGTCTACGACCAGATGCCCGAGCCCCGCTACGTCATCAGCATGGGCAGCTGCGCCAACGGCGGCGGCTACTACTACTACAGCTACAGCGTCGTGCGCGGCTGCGACCGGATCGTGCCGGTGGACATCTACATCCCCGGCTGTCCGCCGACGGCCGAGGCGCTGGTCTACGGCGTGCTGCAACTGCAGAAGAAGATCCGTCGCACGGGGACCATCGAGCGATGAGCACCGACCTCGACGCCCTCGGTCAGGCGATTGTCGCCAACAGCGCCGGCGCCATCACCGGCTATGAGATCGCCTACGGCGAGCTGACCGTCACCGGCCCGGCGCACCGCGTGCATCAGGCGCTGACCCAGCTGCGCGACGATCCCGACTGCCGGTTCCACCAGCTGATCGACCTGTGCGGCGTGGACTACCCCGAGCGCCCGCTGCGCTTCGACGTCGTCTACCACCTGCTGAGCCTGGTGAAGAACCACCGCATCCGCCTGAAGGTGCAGACCGACGAGGACACCGCCGTGCCGTCGGTGGCCGACATCTTCCCGGCCGCCAACTGGTTCGAGCGCGAGGCGTTCGACATGTACGGCATCTTCTTCGAGAACCACCCGGACCTGCGCCGGCTGCTCACCGACTACGGCTTCCACGGCCATCCGCTGCGGAAGGACTTCCCGATGACCGGCTATGTCGAGGTCCGCTACGACGACGAGCTGAAGCGGGTGGTCTACGAGCCGGTGAAGATCGCCGAGTTCCGGCAGTTCGATTTCCTGTCCCCCTGGGAAGGCGCCAAGTACGCGCTGCCGGGCGACGACAAGGCGGGGCGCTGATCATGGCAGACGACGCGTCCAACATCCCGGCGATCCCGGAAACCCCGGTCCGCAAGTTCAACATCAACTTCGGCCCGCAGCACCCGGCCGCGCACGGCGTGCTGCGTCTGGTGCTGGAGCTGGACGGCGAAGTGGTCGAGCGGGTCGATCCGCACATCGGCCTGCTTCACCGCGGGACCGAGAAGCTGATGGAGGCCCGCACCTACCTCCAGAACATCCCCTACTTCGACCGCCTCGACTATGTGGCGCCGATGAACCAGGAACATGCGTTCTGCTTGGCCATCGAGAAGCTGCTGGACGTTGATGTTCCGATCCGCGGCCGCATCATCCGCGTGCTCTACAGCGAGATCGGCCGGATCCTGAACCACCTGCTGAACGTGACGACCCAGGCCATGGACGTCGGCGCCCTGACGCCGCCCGTCTGGGGCTTTGAAGAGCGCGAAAAGCTGATGGTCTTCTACGAGCGCGCCTGCGGCGCTCGTCTGCACAGCAACTACTTCCGGCCCGGCGGCGTCCACCAGGACCTGCCCGACGCGCTGGTCGAGGACATCGACGCCTGGGCCGTGGCCTTCCCGAAGATGTGCAACGACCTCGAGACCCTGCTGACGGGCAACCGCATCTTCAAGCAGCGCAACGTCGACATCGGCGTGGTGACGAAAGAGGACGCCATCGAGTGGGGCTTCTCGGGCGTCATGGTCCGCGGCTCGAACATCGCCTGGGACGTGCGCCGCAACCAGCCGTACGAGAACTACAACGACTTCGAGTTCGACATCCCGCTGGGCGTCAACGGCGACTGCTACGATCGCTACCTGTGCCGCATGCAGGAGATGCGCGAGTCGACGAAGATCATCCGCCAGGCCTGCGACATGCTGCGCAAGACGCGCGGCCCGGTGATGACCACTGACAACAAGATCTCGCCGCCGCGCCGCGCCGAGATGAAGGCGTCGATGGAATCGCTGATCCATCACTTCAAGCTCTACACCGAGGGCTTCCGCACCCCGCCGGGCGAGGTCTACGCCTGCGTCGAGGCGCCCAAGGGCGAGTTCGGCGTGTTCCTGGTCAGCGACGGCACCAACAAGCCCTACCGCTGCAAGATCCGCGCGCCCGGCTTCCCGCACCTGGCGGCCATGGACTTCCTCAACCGCGGCCACATGCTGGCCGACGTCAGCGCCATCCTCGGCTCGCTGGACATCGTGTTCGGGGAGATCGACCGGTGAGCCCGCTCGACCTCGCCAAGGCCCAGCTCGACGCCTACAACGCCCAGGACCTGGACGCCCACTGCGCCTGTTTCGCCGACGACGTGGTCGTGGCCGACCTGAACGCCGAGCCGAACCTGCGCGGCATCGCCGACTATCGCGCCCGCTACGAGGGCCTGTTCGCGCAGTTCCCGCAGAACCGCGCCGAGCTGGTCGGCCGCGTGGTCATCGGCAACACCGTCATCGACCATGAGCGGGTCTTCCGCTCGCCCGACGCGACGCCCTTCGAGGTCGCCGCCATCTACAGCTTCGCGGACGGCAAGATCGCCCGCGTCGATTTCGTGAAAGCCTGACGCATGTCCGTCCGTCGTCTCGCCAAGGACCAGCCTGCCAGCTTCGACTTCAGCAAGGACACGCTGAAGACGGCGCAGTGGTGGATCGCCAAGTACCCGGCCGAGCGCCGCCAGTCGGCGGTGATTCCGATCCTGTGGCTGGTCCAGAAGCAGGAAGGCTGGGTCTCCGAGCCCGCCATCCGCGCCATCGCCGAGCTGCTGGGCATGCCGGTGATCCGGGTGCTGGAAGTGGCCACCTTCTACACGATGTTCCAGCTGGAGCCGGTCGGGAAGGTCGCCTTCGTGCAGCTGTGCGGCACCACGCCCTGCATGTTGTGCGGCGCCAATGACCTGAAGACGGTGCTGAAGGAAAAGATCGGCCCGAAGAACCACCTCTCCGCCGACGGCAAGTTCAGCTGGGAAGAGGTCGAGTGCCTGGGCGCCTGCTCCAACGCGCCGATGGCCGCGATCAACGACTACTACTACGAGGACCTGACGCCCGAGACCCTCGGCCAGATCCTCGACGACTTCGCCGCCGGCAAGTCGCCCAAGCCCGGCTCCTATGTCGGTCGCGGCGCCTCCGAGCCGCACGGCAAGATCCAGACCCTGCTGGACCCCAAGCTGTACGACGGCTCGGCCGCCAAGAAGATCAAGCTGCCCAACGCGCCCGAGAAGGCGAAGAAGGCCAAGGCGGAGTCCCCGGCTTGAGCCTTCCCCTGTCCCGCGCTCGCTACCGGGCCCCGGCGTTTGCCGGGGTGAGCGGAGTCATGGGGCATGCCCATGGTTGATACGAACGAAGCCGAGCTGCTGGGCAGGCGCATGGCCTACATCGACGCCCTGCGCGGCCTGCATCGCAAGGAACGCCTGGTCGGCTTCCTGATGATCCTGGTCGGGGCGGCCATGGTGCTTCCGGCCCGCTTCGCGGCCGGCTGGCCGGGCATGGCGATCTGGGTCGGCTACGGCGTCATCACGCTGGGCTGGGTCCTGTTTATCTACGTCATTTTCCGGCGCGCCCAATGGCGCCGGGCCAATCCCTTCAATCCGAACGTCTGAGATCATGGTCGGCATTCTCGAAGACAAGGACCGCATCTTCACCAACCTGTACGGGCTCCATGACTGGGGTCTGGAGGGGGCGAAGAAGCGCGGCTGCTGGAACGCGACGAAGGACATGCTGGACGCTGGTCCGGCCTGGATCATCGACAACGTCAAGAACTCCGGCCTGCGCGGTCGCGGCGGGGCGGGCTTCGGCACCGGCCTGAAGTGGTCGTTCATGCCCAAGGAGGTGAAGGACGGCCGTCCCCACTACCTGGTCGTCAACGCCGACGAGTCCGAGCCGGGCACCTGCAAGGACCGGGAGATCATGCGCCATGATCCCCACCTGCTGATCGAGGGCTGCCTGATCGCCTCGCGGGCCATGCAGGCCCACGCCTGCTACATCTACATCCGTGGCGAATACGTGCGTGAGCGCGAGGTTCTCGAGGCGGCGATCAAGCAGGCTTACGAAGCGAAGCTGATCGGCAAGAACAACGTCCACGGCTGGGATTTCGACTGCTACGTCCACCACGGCGCGGGCGCCTACATCTGCGGCGAGGAAACCGCGCTGCTGGAGAGCCTGGAAGGCAAGAAGGGTCAGCCGCGCCTCAAGCCGCCGTTCCCGGCCGGCGCCGGCCTCTACGGCATGCCGACCACGGTGAACAACGTCGAGTCGATCGCTGTTGTGGGCACGATCCTGCGCCGGGGCGCGGGCTGGTTCGCCGGCTTCGGGCGGCCCAACAACACCGGCACGAAGCTGTTCTGCGTCAGCGGGCACGTGAACCTGCCCTGCAACGTCGAAGAGGCGATGAGCATCCCGTTCCGTCAGCTGATGGAAGACCACTGCGGCGGCATCCGCGGCGGCTGGGGCAACCTCAAGGCCGTGATCCCGGGCGGCTCCTCGGTGCCGATGATCCCGGCGGAACAGTGCGAAGACCTGCCGATGGACTTCGACGCCCTGCGTGAGCTGAAGTCGGGCCTGGGCACCGCCGCCGTCATCGTCATGGACAAGTCGACCGACCTGGTCCGCGCCATCGCCCGCCTCAGCTACTTCTACAAGCACGAGAGCTGCGGCCAGTGCACGCCGTGCCGCGAAGGCACCGGCTGGATGTGGCGGGTGATGGAGCGCATGGCCACCGGCGAGGCGGACATGAAGGAGATCGACACGCTCCTGGACGTCACCACCCAGGTCGAGGGCCACACCATCTGCGCCCTCGGCGACGCGGCCGCCTGGCCGATCCAGGGCCTGTTCCGCCACTTCCGCCACGAGGTGGAGGACCGCATCACCAGCTATCGCGCCGGCAAGCCCCACGTCCAGGGCGCCACGCTGATCGCGGCGGAGTAACGAGATGCCCATAGCCAAGGTCAACGGCGTAGAGGTCGAGTTCGAGCCCGGGATGACGGTTCTGCAGGTCGCGGAACTGGCCGGGGAAGAGATTCCGCGCTTCTGCTACCACGAGCGGCTCAGCATCGCCGGCAACTGCCGCATGTGCCTGGTCGAGGTGAAGCCCGGACCGCCCAAGCCCCAGGCGTCGTGCGCGCTGCCGGCCGCCGAGAACCAGGAGATCTTCACCAACACGCCTATGGTGAAGAAGGCCCGCGAAGGGGTGATGGAGTTCCTGCTCATCAACCACCCGCTGGACTGCCCGATCTGCGACCAGGGCGGCGAGTGCGACCTGCAGGACCAGGCCATGGGCTATGG
>JAIYCQ010000012.1 GCA_027487945.1 Caulobacteraceae bacterium | reverse complement strand
GTCACATCGGCACCTTATGTGACAATGTCGGTCACGGTTACGCCTTGTCGGTCCCTGCCTCTCGGCTTGGCGCTCTCGGTTCGCTCTCACGCGCGCAGGCGAGCGCGCGCGGGCGCGCGGGCGCGAGAAACTTGCTTCTGAAGGGTGTTACAGAGGCGGTGTTACCCCAAGCGTTACCCGGGCGGAGAAGTCCCCAACCGGCGCATCGGGATCGTATTGATTTCATTAGATAAAATGGCGCGCCCGGAACGATTCGAACGTCCGACCCTCAGATTCGTAGTCTGATGCTCTATCCAGCTGAGCTACGGGCGCGCACTGCGACGGGGCCAAGTAGGGCTCCGGCGAGGGCGCGGAACCTAGTCGCGGTCTTTGCGAAAGGCAACCCGTCCGGGGCGGTTTTTTCCGGCGGTCACCGCCCGGGTAGATCACGCCAGGCGGGAACGCCGATTCCGGGGAAGGTCGCCGCCTCGTGGACGCCCCGCGCCACCGCCCGGGCCAGGCAGTCGGCGGCCAGGGCGCCGATGCGCATCACCATCCGCTCGGGCGTGGGGCCAAGGTCCAGTCGCCCGGTCGACAGGGCAAAGACCACATCGCCGTCGAACGGCGAATGGATCGGGCGGATGGACTGGGCGAGGCCCGCCTGGGCCATGATCGCCACCCGCCGCGCCTGCACCGGCGTCAGGGTGGCGTTGGTCGCCACGCAGGCGATGGTGGTGTTCTCCCGGACGGCGGGGGCAGCCTTGGCGAGCCCCCAGTCGTCGGGGCCTATCGACAGACCGGCGGGCGAGCGGCCGCCGAACTCACCGTCGATCTCGAACGGGGCGGCCCAGAAGGTCAGGCCGTCGCCGCCCACGACCGAGCCCAGACTGTTGACCGCCGCCAGGGCGCCGACCACGTAGCCGTCCGGCGTGAGGATGGAGGCCGAGCCCGTGCCGCCCTTGAGCGCGCCGGCCTTGGCCCCGTAGCCAGCGCCGGCCAGGCCGAGCTCGAAAGTCGGGCCGGCGGCCTCAGCCGCGGCGATGCCCAGCCGGCGATAGGGCGGCTCCAGCCCCCAGCGCTTGTCGCCGCTGTTGGCGAGATCGAACAGGATGGCCGCCGGCACGATCGGCGAGGGCGGAACCTCGGGGAGCGGCGAGACGCGGTAGCCCCGCCCCTGGGCGCCCAGCCAGGCGGCGACGCCGTCCCCGGCGGCCAGCCCGTACATCGAGCCGCCGGACAGGACGACGGCGTCGACCGCGTCCGACAGGGCCTCGGGCGAGAGGGCGTCGCTTTCGCGCGTGCCGGGCCCGCCGCCGCGCACGTCGACGGCGCAGACGGCCCGGTCGTCCGGGAGGATGACGGTGACGCCGGTGCGGACGGTCTCGTCATGGGCCTGCCCGACCGCCAGGCCGGGCACGTCGGTGATCAGGTTGCGGGGTCCGGGACGGGCGGCGCTCATGGCCATTCGACTCGCACGCGCCCCGGAACTTGTCCATGGCCGGGGCTTTCCCTGCGCGGGCCTATGCCTATTGTAGCGCGGCCTGTCGCGGAGTTCGCATGCGTCCTGTTGCCCTTGTCGTCGCGCTGCTTCTCGGCGGCTGCTCCCTTCTTCCCGGACCTTCAGCGCCGGGCGCTCCGACCGTCGCGACCGCGGCGCCGCGCTCGCCCGGGATGGTCTCGGCGGCCAACCCCCTGGCGGTGGAGGCGGGGCTGCGGGTCCTGCGCGAGGGTGGCACGGCCGCAGACGCGGCCGTGGCGGTGCAGGCGGTCCTGGGTCTCGTGGAGCCGCAGAGCAGCGGCCTCGGCGGCGGCGCCTTCATGATCTACTACGACGCCCGCAGTGGCGTGGTGACCGCTTATGACGGCCGGGAGGCGGCCCCGACGGGCGCGACGCCCGACATGTTCATGGGCCCGGACGGCAAGCCGCTTGGCTATGTCGAGGCGGTGCTCAGCGGTCGCGCCACCGGCGTTCCCGGCGCGGTGGCCATGCTGGGCGAGGTGCAGAAGCGTCACGGCAAGCGGCCCTGGGCGTCGCTGTTCACCGAGGCCGGGCGCCTGGCCGACGAGGGCTTCATCGTCAGCCCCCGGCTGGCCGGGATGATCGCCTCGCCGCGCGTGCCGCAGAACGCCGCCCCGGACGTCATCGCCTACTTCACCAAGCCGGACGGGACCCGGTATGTCGCCGGCGACCGGCTGATCAACGCCGCCTACGGCCGGACGATCCGCATGATCGCCCAGGGCGGCGCCCAGGCGCTCTACGACGGACCTCTCGCGGAGGCCGTCATCGCCCGGGCGGGCCAGGCGCCGCTGCCGGGCACGCTGGCCGCCGCCGACTTCGAGCGCTACCGCCCGCGCAGCGCGCCGGCGCTTTGCCGCCCGTACCGCGTCTACCGCGTCTGCACCGCGCCGCCGCCGTCGAGCGGCGTGGCCCTGTTGCAGGGGCTGATGATGCTGGAACACACCGACATCGCCGACCGCTCGCCGGCCGATCCGGTCGCCTGGGTCAGGCTGGCCGAGGTCGAGCGGCTTATGTACGCCGACCGTGACCGCTACGTCGGCGACGAGCCGTTCGCCCGGACGCCGATCGACGGGCTTCTGGCCCCTGACTATGTCGCCGCCCGCGCCGCCCTGGTCGGCGACCGGGCCGGACCGGCCCCGAAGCCGGGCCTGCCCGCCGGCGCGCCTGTCCGGGCGCCCGACCGCACGCTGGAGCCGGCGGGCACCTCGCACTTCGTCATCGTCGACCGCTGGGGCAATGCGGTCTCGATGACGACCACGGTCGAGAGCGTGTTCGGGTCGGGACGCATGGTCGGCGGCTTCTTCCTGAACAACCAGCTCACCGACTTCAGCTTCTCGCCGGTCGAGGCCGACGGGACCCCGGCCGCCAACGCCGTGGCGCCGGGCAAGCGGCCGCGCTCGTCCATGGCCCCGCTGATCGTGCTGGACCGCGACGGCAGGCTGGTTGCGGCCCTGGGCTCGCCCGGCGGCACGGCCATCCTGTCCTACAATCTCAAGGCCATGGTCGGCGTGTTCGACTGGGAGCTGCCGCTGCAGGAGGCCTTCAACCTGCCCAACCTCGTGGCCCGCGGCGACCGCTTCTCCAGCGAGGCGGAGCGTTATCCCGAGGGCGTCGTCGAGGCGCTGAAGGCCCGGGGCATCACCTTCAGCCCGGGCGGTGAGAACAGCGGCCTGCACGGCGTGATCGTCCGTCCGGGCGGCGTGCTGGAAGGGGCGGCCGATGACCGTCGCGAGGGCGTGGCCAGGGCGGCGGACTAGGCCTGACCGGACAGACGCTCCGAAAACGCTTCGACCCAACGGATCTGCTGGTCGGTATCGGGTGTCCGCAAGCCACGCGCCGCAGAGATTCTTTGGAAGGCTTCCGCGGGCGTTGCACCGGCGAACACGCAGACTGCGGCGGCGATCATCGACGAGCGACCGATGCCGGCTCGGCAGTGGACCAGCACACCGCGCCCCGCGGCCAGGTCGCCCGAAAGCGCCTCCACCAAGCGGGAAACTTCCTCCAGCGAAGAGGGCAGGCCGCGATCCGGGATCGGATAGCTGCTGAACGATAGTCCGGCGCGCATGCATGCTGCGGCCTCGTCCCCAAGGTCGAGATCCTCAATCTCATCGCGTTCCAGCAGGCTCACGATGTGATCCACGCCGCTCCTGCTCCAGAGAGCAATCTCGTCCTCCAGCCAGTCGCCGGCGCGCGGTCGTGCGGCGGTGCAGAGTCGACCGCTCTTCATCCCGTCTATCCAGTACATGAGATCCCTCGGAAGCTACGCTTCCGCCTTCTTCGCCCGCGTCCGCTTCGGCTTGACCGGCGCCTGCGAGGCCGGCGCGCCGGGCAGGGTCAGCTCGAACACCGTGCCATCGGGGCCGGTCCGGACCAGGGTCAGGTCGCCGCCGTGCGCCTGGGCCAGTTCGCGCGAGATGGCGAGGCCCAGACCCGTGCCGCCGCGCCGCGCCGAGCCGGTGAACGGCTGGAACAGGTGGGCCAGCGCCCGCTCGGGCAGGCCGGGGCCATTGTCGGACAGGCGCAGCACGCTGGCGCCGTTCTCCTCGCGCAACGCGACCTGGACCTGCCCCCCGTCGCCCGGCAGGGCTTCGCGCGCATTCCGCAGCAGGTTGACCAGGATCCGGTGCAGCTGGTCCGGGTCGGCGCTGACCTGGACCTCCGGCTCCAGCCGGTCGACCAGCCGCACGCCGCTTTCGCTCAGGCCGGCGTCCTCTGCCGCCGCGTCCAGCGCCGCCTGCAGCGCCAGCACCTGCAGCGCCGGCGGCGCCTCGACGGTCTTGCCGTAGGCCATGACGTCCGTGGCCAGGGTGATGGCGCGGTCCAGGGCCCGCTCCAGGCGCGGCATGGCCTGGGCGACCTTGGGATCGCCTATGGCGGCGAGGCGGTCAGACGCGATCTGGGCGCTGGTCAGCATGTTGCGCAGGTCGTGGTTGATCTTGGCCACGGCCTCGCCGAGCGCCGCCAGCCGGGCACGCGAGTTGAGGGCGGCGATCAGGTCCGACTGCATCCGGTCCAGCTCGGCCTCGGCGCGGCCGATCTCGTCGCGGCGGCCCGAGACCACGACCCGCGCCTGCGGGTTCTCCGGATCGGCGCGAAACCGCTCCATGGCCAGGGTGATCTTCTGCATCGGCCGGACCAGGAAGGCGTTCAGGGCCAGGTAGACGGCCAGCCCGGCGCCCAGCGACACGAACAGGGTGATCATCACCAGCCGGCCGAGATAGGCCAGCAGCGCTTCCTTCAGCGGCTGTTCGGGCATCACGATGTCGATGAACTCGCCGGAGCGGAACCGCGGCTCGGCGATGACCCGCACCATGCGATCCCGGCCGCCGAAGATGGTCTTGAACGGGGCCGTCATCCAGCTGATCGGCTTCTGGGTGCGCAGGTCGACCAGGTAGGGGTCGCGCAGGTCCCGGGGCGCGGCGAGGATCAGGCGGCGCATGCCGTCTGTCTGGATGGCCACGGAGACCACGCCGGCGTTCTCGAGCATCTGCTGGCGGACCGGGGCTGTGACCTTCCGGCCGGGGTCGGCCTCGGCGATCGTCGAGGCCAGCTCCGCGGCGCGGATGCGGTCGAGCAGCCACTGCTCCTCAAAGGTCGCCAGGGTGGCCGGCAGCACCAGCAGCCCGGCACCGACCACAAACAGGATGGTCAGGGCGAGCAGGCGCGCCGACAGGCCGCCTGGCCAGAACCAGCGCCGCGAGGGCCGGTCAGCCGGTGCGGGCGTCTCCGTCGAGGGCGGCGAGACGTCGGCCATTCTCAAGCGCTACTTCACCATCGCCGGGTTGGCGAGTCCGGAAGCGTTCGCGTGCTGAGCGAAATGCGCAAGGGGCATTCGCGGGGTCTTCACGCGCCAACAGCCTCGGCGACCGAGGTGAAGCCTTCGGCGCGCAGGCGGGCGGCCAGATCGCGCTTGATCCGCACCACCATGCCAGGCCCTTCGAAGACCATGGCCGAATAGACCTGGACCGCCGAGGCCCCTGCCCGGATCTTGGCCAGCGCATCAGCGCCGGAGGCGATGCCGCCCGCGCCGATCAGGGCCAGGCCGCTGCTGTTGGCGGCATGGAAGCGGGCCAGCACTTGGGTGGACAGGGTCATCAGTGGCGGGCCGGACAGGCCGCCGGTCTCGTCCCGTTGCGGCGAGCGCAGCGTCCCGGGCCGCGAGACGGTCGTGTTCGACACGATGATCCCCTGCAGGCCGAAGGCCGCGACGGTCTCGACGATCGTCTCGATCTCGCCGTCCTCGAGGTCGGGCGCGACCTTCAGGAAGACCGGGCCGTCGCCGCCCGCGGTCGCCAGCGCACGCCGGGCTTCATCCAGCCGGCCGAGCAGGTCTTCCAGGGCCGCCTTCGTCTGCAGTGCGCGCAGGCCGGGCGTGTTGGGCGAGGAGATGTTGACCGTGAAATAGGACGCCTGGCCCCAAAGGCGCCGGAGACCGCTGACGTAGTCGCCGATGCGGTCGTCGGAGTCCTTGTTGGCGCCGATGTTGGCCCCGACCACGCCCCGGTGGCGGCGCGCCGCCAGGTTGGCGGCGAAGGTGTCCAGTCCGGCGTTGTTGAAGCCCATGCGGTTGATCACCGCCCGGTCCTCGCTCAGGCGGAACAGGCGCGGGCGCGGATTGCCGGCCTGGGGCAGGGGGGTGACCGTGCCGCATTCGACGAAGCCGAAGCCGGCCCGCAGCATGGCGTCCGGAGTCTCGGCGTTCTTGTCGAACCCGGCGGCCAGCCCGACCGGCGAGGGCAGGTTGAGTCCGGCGAGGGAGGCGGTCAGGATCGGGTCGTCAGGCCCCTGGTCCACGGGGCCGAGACCGAGCCGCAGGGCGGCGATCGTGGCGCGGTGCGCGTCCTCGGGATCGAGCAGGTGCAGGGCGCGGGCGGCGAGGTCGTGGAGACTCACGGAACCAGTCCGTCCAGCATCGGCGCGCCGTCGGCGGCGAGCGCCACGGCCCGAACCTCGACCGCCAGGGCGGTCGGCAGCGGACCGTAGAGGTGTGGAAACAGATCGCCGCCGCGCGAGGCTTCCCACTTGAGGTCTGCGCCCAGCGCCTCGGCCTCGAAGCCGACGATCACCAGATCGGCGAGGCCGGAAAAGTAGCGTCGGCCGGTCTCCGGCGCCTGGGCGGCGGTGGAGAAGTGGATATAGCCGTCAGCGAGATCGACGGCGGAGCCCTCGAACAGGCCCTTCGCCTCGGCGGCGGCCCATTCTGCGCGGCCCAGCAGCTTGTACACCCGGGTCATTCGCCGCCGCCTCCGCCGTGGTCGGCTGCGTAAAACAGGCCGTCGTAGGCGGCGCGTCCGGCCTCATCGACGGTGAAGGCCGCCACGGTCGAGGTCGGAAACCGGCTCTCGGCCCGCGCAATCAGCGCCGAGCCGGCCCCGCCCTGGCGCAGCAGGCCGATGGTCAGCTCGTGCAGGCCCGGATTGTGCCCCACGACCATGAGGGTGTCGGCCTGGTCGGCGTGGGCCTCGATCTCGAACAGGATCCGGTCCGCCTCGGCGTGATAGAGCGGGCGCAGGGACACCGATTTCGCGGACGGAAAGGCACCCGAGACGGCGCCCCAGGTCTGCTGGGTGCGGCGGGCGGCGGAGACCAGGGCCAGGTCCGGCGTCAGGCCCTCATCGGCCAGCAGCCTGCCCATGAGGGCGGCGTCGGTGACGCCGCGGTCGGTCAGGGCGCGCTCGAAGTCGCCGCCGGGGTTGCTGCGTTCCGCCTTGCCGTGGCGCATGAGGATCAGACGTTTCATCCGCCCTGTCTTAGCCGCGACGCTGCTTCGCAGGAAGCCGCCGGTTGACAGAGACCGCCGGCGACGGTCCAAGGCCTTCCATGACCCTTACGGCCGAGACGCAGGCGATCCAGGAGGATGGCGGAACCTGGGTGTTCCCGCCCTCCCAGCCGCTCGTGCTGGACTCCGGCGCCCGCCTTGAGGGGCTGGAGCTCGCCTGGCGCAGCTTCGGGACCCTGAACGCCGACAAATCCAACGCCGTCCTCATCTGCCACGCCCTGACGCTGGATCAGCACGTGGCCGGCAAGCACCCTGTCTCGGGCAAGCCCGGCTGGTGGACGCGCCTGGTCGGCCCCGGCAAGCCGCTCGACCCGGCGCGGCATTTCATCGTCTGCGCCAACGTCGTCGGCGGCTGCATGGGCAGCACAGGGCCGGCCAGCCTCAACCCCGCGACCGGCAAGCCCTGGGGCCTGTCGTTCCCGGTCATCACCATCGCCGACATGGTCCGCGCCCAGGCGATGCTGATCGAAGCCATGGGCATCGGCACCCTGCAGGCCGTGGTCGGCGGCTCGATGGGCGGCATGCAGGTTCTGCAGTGGGCGGCCTCCTATCCGGAGCGGCTGTTCAGCGCTGTCTGCGTCGCCTCCGCCGCCCGCCACAGCGCCCAGAACATCGCCTTCCACGAGGTGGGCCGCCAGGCGATCATGGCCGACCCGGACTGGCGCGGCGGCGACTACGCCCTGCATGGCTCCAGGCCGGAGAAAGGCCTCGCGGTCGCCCGCATGGCGGCGCACATCACCTATCTGTCCGAGGCCGCCCTGCAGCGGAAGTTCGGCCGCGAGCTTCAGCGCGACGGCCTGTCCTGGGGCTTCGACGCCGACTTCCAGGTCGAGAGCTACCTTCGACACCAGGGAGCGAGTTTCGTCGACCGCTTCGACGCCAACAGCTACCTCTACATCACCCGGGCGATGGACTACTTCGACCTCGCCGCGCCGTACGGCGGGGTGCTGGCAGAGGCGTTCCGCAAGGCGCGTGACGTTCGGTTCTGCGTGCTGTCCTTCACCTCCGACTGGCTCTACCCGACGGCGGAGAGCCGGCACATCGTGCGGGCCCTGAACGCCGCCGGGGCCCGCGCCAGCTTCGTGGAGATCGAGAGCGACAAGGGTCATGACGCCTTCCTGCTCGACGAACCGGTGATGGACTCGGCCCTCGCCGGCTTCCTCGACGCCGTCGACGGCGCGCGGGGCCTGCGATGACCGTGGTGCGCGAGGACTTCCGCGAGATCCTGCGGCTCGTGCGGCCTGGCTCCCGGGTGCTCGACGTCGGCTGCGGCGGCGGCGAACTGCTCGAGCTGCTGACCCACGAGAAGGACATCGACGGCCGCGGGGTCGAGATCAGCCCCCAGGGTGTGTCCGCCTGTCTGGCGCGGGGCCTTGCGGTCATGCAGGGCGACGCCGACCGCGACCTGGAGCAGTTCCCGACCGGCGCCTTCGACTACGCCATCCTGTCCCAGACCCTGCAGGCGACCCGCAACCCCCGGCAGGTGCTGGGCGAGCTGATGAGGATCGCCGACCGGGCCGTGGTCAGCTTCCCCAACTTCGGTCACTGGCGCGTGCGCTGGTCGCTGCTGCGCCATGGGCGGATGCCCGAGACCCGCTCGTTGCCCGAGCCCTGGTGGTCGACGCCCAACATTCACCTCTGCACCCTCGCCGACTTCAACGCGCTGGTCGATGACCTCGACCTGCGGATCGAGGCCAGCGTGGCGCTGGCGGAAGGGCGTGCGGCCCGCGCCATCGATCCGGGCAAGGCGATCGAGAACTGGCGGGCCGAGGCGGCGCTGTTCCTGCTCGGCCGCCGCGACGGCCCTGTGGAACCGGACGGGCCGCCGGGCGATCTCTTCGGGGCATGAAGGTCAGACTCGCCACCTACAACGTCCATCGCTGCGTCGGGACCGACCGCAAGCTCGACGTGGAACGGGTGGCCGAGGTGATCGCGGCCTGCAACGCCGACATCGTTGCGCTGCAGGAGCTGGACGTCGGCCGCCGCCGCACCGGCCACGTCGACCAGGCCCACCGGCTGGCCGAGCTGCTGCGCATGAAGTCGCACTTTCATCCGGCGATGTCCGTCGAGGAGGAGCGCTACGGCGACGCCATCCTGACCGCACTGCCCGAGCGGCTGGTCCGGACCGGCGGCCTGCCCGGGCTGCCCCGCTTTCGGGGGCTGGAGCCGCGTGGCGCCCTGTGGGTGGCCGTCGACATCGGCGGCGGGGTCGAGCTGCAGGTCATCAACACCCATCTGGGCCTGGTCCCGCGCGAACAGCAGCTCCAGGCGGCCGCGCTGATGGGCGAGGACTGGATGGCGTCGGAGGCCTTCACCGCCCCGGCCGTGCTGCTCGGCGACTTCAACGCCAGCCCTGTGTCGAAGACTTACCGAATGCTGACCTCGGTCATCCGCGACGCCCAGGCGGGCGGGGCGCGGGCGCCGACCGCGACCTTCCCGTCGGGCTTTCCCTTCATGCGCATCGATCATGTGTTCGTGGCCGGGGCGGTCACCGTCACACGGGTGGAATCACCGTTCGACGCGCGCGCGCGGGCGGCGTCGGACCATCTGCCGCTGGTGGTGGAGCTGGAGATTCCGCCGTCGCCGGCGGCATGAACTCGTCGACCAGGCCGACCTGTTCGCGCAGGCAGCGCCGCCGCACCCAGGGCCGCCAGGCGTCGCCCGGCGTGGTCGGGTCGCCCAGGCTCCAGTCGCTGATGAACCGCTCGACCGGGTCCAGCGGTCGGGGCCTGACCCGGCGGAAACGATGGTGCGAGGCGTCCAGCGCCGCGATGGCGCCGGCCAGCGTCCCGGCCTTCTCCATCGCCGCCTCGACCTGCAGCAGGCTGCGCCCGAGGTAGTGGCCGATCATCAGGTTGCGGAAGGTGGCGATGGTCGCGCGCGTCTCCGCACCGGCCTCGCCGCGTTCGGCCTCGATGGCCATGTCGCACTCGGTGTCCAGGCCCAGCGAGCGGTTGTTCAGGTTCGCCGAGCCGATGCGCAGGAAGACGTCGTCGGCGATGGTCACCTTCGAATGGACGATGATCGGCTTGCCCGCCGTCGTCCGCGGGGTCCAGGCGCTGAACCGCCCGTGCACATCCGAGGCGCTCAAGGCCTCGATCGCCGCCAGCCGGGCGCTGTCCATGGTCATCCGGTCGAAGAAGCTGGGGCTGGACTCCGGCCCGATGCTGACGATCTCCGGCCCGTCCGGCTCGGCCAGCCGCCGGCGCAGGGCTTCGACGATGGTCGGGGCGGTCAGGTATTGGTTCTCGATGTAGAGCGTCTTCCGCGCCGTCGCGATGGTGGCCAGGTGCAGCCGCAGATTCTCGCGCACCAGGGTGTGGGTCTTCCAGTTGGGCTCGGTGCGGGCCAGGCCTACGGTCTGGCCGATCAGGTCGGGCGTGACGCCGCGCGGCCAGGGCGACTCCTCGGAATAGTCCGGGGCCGGCACGCCCAGACGCCCCCCGCCGGAGCGTTCCCAGCGCTCGGCGAACAGCCGGCTGCAGTCCCGGGCGATCGGCCCCTCCATCACCGTGGCCACGTCGTGCCGGGCGGGATAGCGGCGCAGGTTGGGCAGGCGGCGGCGCGGGTCGGCGTCGTCGTGGTCGCAGGTGTCCCAGCGGTCGGTCGACAGGTCGCCGCCGCTGATGAAGACCAGCCGGCCGTCGACGATCATGACCTTCTGGTGGTGGCAGGCGCTGTTGGGCAGGCTCTTGTCCAGCCGGTACTGCACCTTCGAACCCTTGAAGAAGGCCGCCGCCCGCTGCACGGCGAAGCCCTGCGAGGCGGAGATGGCCGCCGGGATGTCCCAGCAGAGGATGCGCACGTCCAGTCCCGGGTTCAGCGCCGAGATCCGGCGCAGCAACAGGCCGAGGCGATCAGCCGTCTCCGGCGAGCCGCTGCGCTCGACCTTGTCCGGCTGCATCCGGGTCAGGGCGTCGAAGGTCCAGGCCAGCAGCCAGATCGACCGCCTGGCGGTGAGCATCGAAGCCTTCACCGCAGCGAAATAGTCCGCCCCGTCGACCAGGAACGCCAGGGCGTCTGCCCGGCTCGTCCGCCAGCAGGTGTCGCCGTCTCGCAGGATCGTATCGCCGCCCATGCCGCCCCTTGTAGCTGCGATGGGTTCAATGCGCGAAGGGGGCGGAGGGTTCAGCGGGACCCTGATGTCCCCGCTCGCTTCGCTCCGGAGAGGAAGAGAGGCTGCCTACCCCGCGATCGCCGCCGCGCCCGCCTCGCCCGTGCGGATGCGCAGCGCCTGTTCGAGGTCCATGACGAAGACCTTGCCGTCGCCGATCTTGCCGCTGTTGGCGGTCCGGATGATGGCGTCGATGATCGGCTGGACGAGGTCGTCGGAGGCGGCGATCTCCAGCTTCACCTTGGGCAGCAGCTTCACCTCGTACTCGGCGCCGCGATAGACCTCGGTCTTGCCCTTCTGTCGCCCGTAGCCCCGCACCTCGGTGACGGTCAGACCGGAGGCGCCGGCCTCTGTAACGCCGTCGAGCACCGCGTCGAGGCGGCTGGGCTTGATGATGGCGACGATCATCTTCATCGGACAACTCTCCCACCGCGCGGAGGCGTGGTGCAGTGCAAAATCTACGGCGAAACCGGCTCGCTGGCCAAGGGGGCTTGTCGCATTGCGCCGGCGGGCGCCTTTCCGGCGGGCGCCTTTCCGGCGGGCGCCCCGCCGGGCGCGGGCGCCAGCACGCCGGGCGCGAACACCCGGGCGCGGGCCCGCGAGGCGCGGGGTTTCACGGCAAAGGTCTGTTTGACCGCCTCCATCAGGATCACCCCGGCGAACGGCGGCCACAGCCAGGCGCCGACCTGTTCGAAGCCCTCGGCCCAGCGGGCGGTCCAGGCGAAGGGCGGGGCGTAGAGGGCGCGGGTCCAGCCGGACGGCTCCAGGTCCGCCGCGCGGAGCACCGCCTCCAGCTGACTGCGGCTCCAGGGTCGGCCGTGGCCGAAGGGCGTCCCCTCGGCGTTGGACCACAGGCCGTTGCGAGCGGCGACGGCGACGAAGACCCGGCCGGTCGGCGACAGCACGCGGCAGACCTCCTGCATCATGGCCACCGCGTCCTCGGCCTCCTCCAGCGCATGGACGCAGACGACCCGGTCGAACATGGCGTTGGGCAGGGGCAGGGCGGTTTCCGGCGCCAGGCAGGCCAGGTTGCGGCCCACCGCGGGCCAGACCTCCACCCCCTGAGCGGCCGGCATCACCGCGATGGTCCGCCGGGCCCGCTCGCGCACCGCCTCCAGGTAGGGCGTCGCATAGCCGAGGCCCAGGAACTCCAGCCCGCGCGGATCGCCCCAGGCCTCGCTCAGCTTGCGCGCCACCATCTCCCGCGCCGCGCGGCCGCGGGCGGAGGCGTAGAAGGCGCGAAGCTCGAGGACGTCACGACGCATGAAACTTCCTATGCCACGTTCCGGCGCCTTGCGTCCTTCGACACGGCCCTTCGGGCCTGCTCAGGATGACGTGGACCGGTGTATAGCTACAGACTACGTCATCCTGAGCAGCCCGCGCACGCTGGCGTGTCGAAGGACGCAACGAAAGCACAGCCATGCCCCTAACCGTCCACCAGTTCCCCTGCCTGTCCGACAACTACGGCTTTCTTGTGCGCGATGAGGCGACCGGGAAGGTCGCCTGTATCGACACGCCCGACGCCGAGGCCATCCTCGCCGAACTGGGCAAGCTGGGCTGGTCGCTGGACATGGTGCTCAACACCCACTGGCACCCCGACCACGCGGGCGGCAACGCGCGGCTGAAGGCCGAGACCGGCTGCACGGTCGTCGGTCCGGCCGAGGTCGAGCGGATCGGGACCGCGCCCGACCGCGTCGTCGACGAGGGGGACGCCGTGCAGTTGGGGGACACCACCTTCGCCGTCATCAACACCGGCGGGCATACCCTGGGCCATATCGTTTTCTACGCCGCCGCCGACGGCGTGGCTTTTGTCGGGGACACCCTGTTCACCCTGGGCTGCGGCCGGCTGTTCGAGGGTACGCCGCAGCAGATGTGGACCAGCCTGCAGAAGCTGGCTGCCCTGCCGGACGCGGTCACCGTCTACTGCGCCCACGAATACACTGCCTCCAACGCCCGCTTCGCGCTGTCGGTCGACGCCGACCCGGGCCTGAAGGCGCGGACGGACGCCATTTTCGCGGCCCGCGAGCGCGGTGAGTGGACGGTGCCGACCACCATCGGCCTCGAGAAGGCCACCAACCCCTTCCTGCGCGCTCCGCTTCTGCGCCCCGACATCGCCGACCCGGCCGAGGCCTTCGGCGCCGTGCGGGCGGCCAAGGACAGCTTCAAGGGATGACGCCGGCGCAGATCATCGCCCTGCTGGGGCTGGAGCCGCATCCCGAGGGCGGCTGGTATCGCCAGACTTTCCGCGACAACGAGGGGCCGGAGGGCCGCGGCGCCTCGACGGCCATCTACTTCCTGCTGGAGGCGGGACAGGAGAGCGCCTGGCACCGCGTCGACGCCGCCGAGGTCTGGCACCACTACGCCGGTGCGCCGCTGCTGCTGACCATCGGGCAGGATGAGCACCGGCTGGGCCTGGATCTGGCCGCCGGGGAGCGCCCCCAGGCCGTCGTGCCGACCGGCGTCTGGCAGAAGGCAAGGTCGCTGGGCGACTGGACCCTGGTCGGCTGCACCGTGGCGCCGGGCTTCGTGTTCGAGGGGTTCGAGATGCTGGAAGCGGGCGTCTCGCCGTAGCCGGGGCTACCGGAACGCGACCTGCAGGATCCGCTCAGACGACGGGCGGCCGGACAGGCCCTGGTCGGGGGCGACGACGATCAGCAGGACGCCGTTCTTCAGCACCACCGAGGGTCTCGCACCCTCGACGATCGCGACCTTGCCGATCCTGGCCAGCTGCGGCTGGCCGCCCGGTGACTGCGACAGGCGCACGATGGCCTCGGAGACCACCAGCGAGGCGTCGGCGATGAGGGCGGAGGAGGCGGGCGAGGCGTCGGCCTCGAAGCCGATGGTGCGGCCGGCGGCCTTGCTGGCCCGGGTGCTGGCGATCCTCAGCAGCTGGTAGAGGGCCAGGGGACTGACGGGCTTCAGGCGCAGGGGCTGAACCGGCCCGGCCACCTCGGCGGCGGCCCCACTGGGCCGCTTGCGGGTGAACAGGGTGAAGCCGCCCAGCTTGGTGGCCCGCAGGATCAGCTGGCCCAGGTCGTTCTTGTAGTTGATGTCGCCGCGGGGGCCGACCTCGGGCTGGAGGACCCAGACCTCGTAGCTGCTCTCGAACTTGAGCAGCGGCTTGCCGGTGCTGCGATCGAGGATAAAGCCCTCGCCGGTCTCGGTGACATAGCGGGCCACCGGCGGCGGCGGGGCGCGGCGCTGGCCCTCTGCGGGCTTGTCGCCGAACAGCAGGTCCCGCAGCGAGTCCTGGGCACGGACCGGCGACGCAGCCAGAAGCAGCGTGATCAGGGCCGCGAATACAACCGCGACCTCAGGATGCCGGATACTCGTCCTCGCCATTCCCCAAGCCATGCACGGCGACTGGGGCGATTCTTGGACGGGTTGCGGGCGTCGCACAAGCGTGGCGACGCCCCTGTTCAACCGGTCAGGCCGCCAGGTACTGGCCGCCGTTCAGGGTGAAGGTCGCGCCGGTCACGAAGCCCGCGCGTTCACCCGACAGGTAGGCGACCATGTCGGCGATTTCCTCGCCCTTGCCGAGGCGTCCGACGGGGATACCGGCGATGATGCCCTGCAGCACGTTCTCCGGCACGGCCTGCACCATCTCGGTGTCGATGTAGCCGGGGCAGATCACGTTGACGGTGATGCCCTTCTTGGCATTCTCGAGCGCCAGCGCCTTGGTGAAGCCGATCAGGCCGGCCTTGGCGGCGGAGTAGTTGGTCTGGCCGACCTGGCCCTTCTGGCCGTTGATCGAGCTGATGTTGACCACCCGGCCCCAGTTGCGCTCGCGCATGCCGTCGATGACCTGGCGGGTCATGTTGAAGGCGCTGTCCATGTTGACGCGGATGACTTCCGACCACTGCTCGTAGGTCATCTTGTGGAAGAAGCCGTCGCGGGTGATGCCGGCGTTGTTGACCAGCACGTCGATGGGGCCGAGCTCGGCGGCGACCGCGGCGGCGGCGCGCTGGCAGTCCTCGAACGAACCGACATTGCCCTTCACGACCATCACGTCGAGTTCCCGGGCACAGGCCGCGGCGGCTTCGTCGTTGCCGGAGTAGCCGGCGGCGACCTTCATGCCGTCAGCCTTGAGACGCTCGACGATGGCGCGGCCGATGCCGCGCGTTCCGCCCGTGACGAATGCAACCCTGCTCATGGTGTTTCCCTGTCGCTAAGTTTCTGATTTTATTGAAGACTAGACGGCTTCGACGCACATGGCGACGCCCATGCCTCCACCGACGCAGAGGGTCGCGGCCCCCTTCTTGGCGCCCGAGCGCTTCATCTCGTGCAGCAGGGTGGTCAGGATGCGCGCGCCGGACGCGCCGATCGGGTGGCCGATGGCGATGGCGCCGCCGTTGACGTTGGTCCTGGCCGGGTCGAGGCCCAGCTCACGGACGACGGACAGCGACTGGGCGGCGAAGGCTTCGTTGGACTCGACGAGGTCGAGGTCGGAGACCGACCAGCCGGCCTTCTCCAGCGCCTTCTTCATGGCCGGGATCGGCCCGGTGCCCATGATCTCGGGCTCGACGCCGGCGCTGGCCCAGGACGCGATGCGGGCCAGCGGGGTCAGGCCGCGCTTCTGGGCTTCCGTGGCGCTCATCAGCACCAGGGCGGCCGCGCCGTCATTGAGGCCCGAGGCGTTGGCGGCGGTGACCGAACCGTCCTTGGTGAAGGCGGGCTTGAGGCCCGACATGCTTTCGTAGGTGGCGCCATGGCGGATGTATTCGTCGTTCTCGACGACGGTGTCGCCCTTGCGGCCCTTGATGGTCACCGGAGCGATCTCGCCCGCGAACTTGCCGGCCTTCTGGGCGGCCTCGGCGCGGTTCTGCGAGGCGACGGCGAAGCGGTCCTGGTCCTCACGGGTGATCTGCCAGCGGCTGGCGATGTTCTCGGCCGTCTGACCCATGTGGTAGCCGTGGAAGGCGTCCCACAGGCCGTCCTTGATCATGGTGTCCTGGAAGCCCAGGTCGCCCATCTTCTTGCCGTCGCGGATGTGGGCGGCGTGGGGAGACTGGCTCATGCTCTCCTGGCCGCCGGCGACCACGATGCTGACCGATCCGTCGGCGATCTGCTGGGCGGCGAGGGCCACCGCGCGCAGACCCGAGCCGCACAGCTGGTTCAGGCTCCAGGCCGGGCTCTCGACGGGGATGCCGGCGTTGACGGCGGCCTGGCGGGCGGGGCCCTGGCCGGCGCCGGCCTGCAGCACCTGGCCCATGATCACCTCGTCGACGTCGGCGGGGGCGATGCCGGCCCGCTCCACCGCCGCCTGGATGGCGATCCTGCCTAGCTCATGGGCCGGAAGGCTCGACAGCGAGCCGTTGAACGAGCCCACGGGCGTGCGGGCGGCCGAAACGATGACGATGTCGGTCATGGGGCAGTGTCTCCGTCGTTCCCTGCGCGGCGTCAGGCCTCAAGGGCTCCGGCGCTCAATTTTGTTACGTGGGGGCACCTTGCATAGTCGGATATGGTTCGTCACCTGCTGATTTTGCAGTGCAACATGCCGCGCGCGGAAACCGCCACTGGCGCCATGCCTTCGCTTCCGCGATAGTGCGGCGCCAAAGAGCGCGGGAAGCGTACCTACAGGGAATGGAAATGTCCGATCAGGCCGAGACCGGCGAAAATGCAGCCGGAGCAAAAAGCGCCGGCGAGCGCGTCGTCATCAAGAAATACGCCAACCGTCGGCTCTACAACACAGCCTCCAGTTCGTACGTCACGCTCGAGCACCTGTCCGACATGGTCAAGGAAGGCGTCGACTTCGTCGTCTATGACGCCAAGAGCGGCGAGGACATCACCCGCTCGGTCCTGACCCAGATCATCTTCGAGGAAGAGAATCGCGGCGGCGGCCAGAACCTGCTGCCCATCCAGTTCCTGCGCCAGCTGATCGGCTTCTACGGCAACCAGATGCAGGCCTTCGTGCCCAGCTATCTGGAGATGAGTCTGGAAAGCTTCGCCAAGCAGCAGGAGCGGTTCCGCACCCAGTTCGGGGCCATGGCGCCGAACGCCACCATGGGGGCCGCCGGGCTCAGCGCCTACGAGGAGCAGATTCGCCAGAACATGGTGCTGTTCGACCGGGCGATGAAGATGTTCTCGCCCTTCGGTTTCCCGCAGGGCGCCGCCGCTCCGGGCGAGCCCGCCCGGACCGCCGAGGCCGCCGCGCCGGCCGCGGCCGGGGAGGGCGAGCCGCTCGACGAGCTCAAGAAGCAGATGGCCGCCATGCAGGCCCAGCTCGAGAAGCTCGCGTCCAAGGGCTGACCCCGACCCATCCTTTGTTTACCGGACCGGGGGTAGGCTGCCCACATGACCGGTCCGATCGACCCCACGCGCCCCTACGGAGAGCGCCGGCACACCGCCAGGCGCGCCGAGGACGTCTCGCGCAAGGCGCCGGCCGGCGGCGCCAACCTGCCGGCGGTGATCGCGGCGCCCGAGCCGGACGCCGCCACCCCGCCGCCGCCCAAGCCGGAGGGCTTCGCCGCCTTCGCGGCTCACCTGTTCGGTCAGTCGGGACAGAAGCGCGGCCTGCGTGGCGGGCAACCGGTGCTTGACGCCGCCCGCTCGGCCTATCTTGAGACCGAGTACTCCGGCCCCTCTGACCGGCGGCCGCCCAAGGGCGTCCTGAAGAAGACCGAAATCTAGGCGGTATCCCTCAGCGCGCGCCGCGCTCGAGCCGCGCAAGGCGGGTCTGCAGTTCTGCGACCTGACGCTCCAGGGCCGCGATCCGCGCGATCGGGTCGCCTCCCGGCGTCGGGGTCGAGACCCCGGCCCTGTCGGCGATCTCTGCCGGTTCGACGCCGAGGAGCTCGGCAAAGATCCCCACCTCCCGCGCCGACAGCTCGCGTTGGTCCTTCCAGGCCAGCGCCAGCTCGCCCTCGGTCATGCCGGCGGCGGCGGCCAGCACGGTGCGCGACAGGCCGCGCTCGGCGAGGCGGGCGGCGAACCAGTCCTGATCGAAGAAGAGTGCCATCGCGGTCCAGACTGGCGCCGGTCTTGCTTAACCAGTGGTGAATCCGAACCAGGAGTCCCCGCCGGTGTCCTTTATCGTCCGCGCCTTCGACATCTTCGCCGTCGCCCTGCTGTTCACGGCCTTGACCTAGGCAGGATCAGCCGGCCTCGCCCCCGGCGCCCAGGTCGATATCGCGGCGGGCGGCGATGATGGTGACGATGAAGCCTGCGAGAACGTCGAGCAGGACCATCAGCGTCATCAGGAAGAAGATCGAGGTCGCGAAGGCCGGGGCGAGCAGGAACTCAACCAGGCAGACGATGAACAGGATCATCGACAGCGAGTGGTTGATGATCGCGATCCGGCGGCTGGTCGTCGACTTCAGAAGCTCGATGAAGAGCACCACCAGCGCAAAGGCCAGCAGCAGGTCGCCCAGGCTGATCGGCCAGGGCGAGCCGGACGTCATGGCGATGGTGAACAGCGGCTCTGTGAAGCGCTGGGTGGCGACGGTCGAGCCGAAGCCTCCGACAAGGGTGATGGCGACAAGGTTGTAGACCAGCACCGGCAAGGCCAGCAGCGGGAACGCGGCGAACATCGGCAAGGGCCTCCCCCGAAACCCGGATAACCCGGTTAGCAAGGGTTAACCGCATTCACCGTCAGGGTGAAGGGGACTCGCCTGCCGGGCGTGCATCGCCGTCAGGCCTCGTCGACGCTTCCCGGCAGCCGCGAGCGGGACTGCAGCCAGAGCACGCCCAGCAGGTCGCTGACGCTGGCCTTCAGCCGACCGAAGTTGGTGTACTTCGACACGCCGGTCTCGCGGTGGCGGTGGTTCACCGGCTCGAACGCGATCTCGTAGCCCTCGCGGATCATCAGGGCCGGCAGGTAGCGGTGGATGTGATCGAAATAGGGCAGGCGCAGAAAGGCCTCGCGCCGGAAGGCTTTCAGGCCGCAGCCGGTGTCCAGAGCCCCGTCCTTCAGCAGCCAGCCGCGCACGCCGTTCCCGAACTTGCTGGCGAAGCGTTTCGCGTTGCTGTCCTGGCGTTTGACCCGCTCGCCGCCGACCATGGCCAGCTTTTCCGGCGCGGCCTTCAGCCGTTCGGCGAGGCGCGGCGCGTCGGCGGGATCGTTCTGGCCATCGCCGTCCATGGTGACGATGATCGGCGCGCGGGCCGCCAGGATGCCGCTGCGGACCGAGCGGCTCTGGCCGGCGTTCTTCTGGTGCGACAGCACGCGCAGCTGCGGGATCTCCGCCTTCAGCGCGGTCAGCAGCGCGAGGGTGTTGTCGCGGCTGGCGTCGTTGACGAAGACGATTTCGTAACTGCGCGCCCCGAAGGCCGCCGCGATCTCGCGGGCCAGGGCGGGCGCGGCGCCGCCTTCGTCGAACACCGGGACGACGACGGAGAAATCGGGCGTAGCCGGGGCGGCGGGGGCCTTGGCGGCCGGTGTGCGGCGAGGGGCCGGAGTCTTTTCAGTCATGCCCTTTCATAGCCGAAAAGGCGTCGCACGTAAGGATCGTGCTATCAGGTGGCGCATGACGCTCGAATCCCGTCTGGACCAGTGGAGCCGCGGCTGGCGCGGACCGCTCCTCGCCGCCCTGATCGCCATGATCGCGGGGCTTCCCGGCCTGCTGGCCGTTCCGCCGCTCGACCGTGACGAATCACGGTTCGCCCAGGCGACCTCGCAGATGCTCGAGACCGGCGACTACGTCTCGATCAACTACCAGGACCAGTCGCGGGACAAGAAGCCGGTCGGCATCCACTGGCTGCAGGCGATCAGCGTCGCGGCCCTGTCCGACGCCGCCGACCGTGACATCCGGGCCTATCGCATCCCCTCGCTGCTGGGCGCGGCCCTCGCCGCCGCCGCCTGCGCCTGGGGCGCGGCCGCCTTCTTCGGGCCAAGGGCGGGTTTGCTGGCCGGCGCGATGATGGGGGCCAGCTTCCTGCTGTCGAGCGAGGCCTTCATCGCCAAGACCGACGCCGTGCTGGCCGGGACCACGACCCTGGCTCTGGCGGCGCTGGGCCGGCTCTATGGCGCGGCCCGGGGCGGGGCGCCGGCCGGCTGGCGGACGCAGCTGCTGTTCTGGCTGGCCATCGGGGTCGCCACCCTGGTCAAGGGGCCGGTTGGGCCTCTGGTCGCGCTGATAGCCATGGTGGCGCTGGGCGCGTGGGACTCGATCGAGGCCCGGGCCAATCGATTCGGATGGATGAAGGACCTCGGGTGGCGCTGGGGTCCGGTGCTTGTGCTGGCCATCTTCGGCCCCTGGGCCTGGGCGATCACGGTCGCCAGCGACGGCGCCTTCTGGGGCGCGGCCATCGGCGGCGACCTGGCGCCCAAGCTGGCCGGGGGGCATGAGCGGCATGGCGGAATCTTCGGCTATCATCTGCTGCTCTCGCCGATGCTGCTGTTCCCCGCCGCCCTGCTGCTGCCGGCCGGGCTGGTGCTGGGCTGGAAGGCGCGGGCGGAGCCGGGCGTGCGGTTCGCCCTCTGCTGGCTGATTCCGACCTGGCTGATGTTCGAGCTGCTGCCGACCAAGCTGGTCCACTACACCCTGCCGGCCATGGGCGCCCTCTGCTGGCTGATGGCCGCCGCCCTGCGCGAGCCGCTGGGCCGGATCAGCCGCATCGCCGGTACGGCGGTGCTGGCCTATGCGGCCCTGGCCTTCGCGGCCATCAGCATCGGGGTGATGGTCGTCTACGGCGAGGGGGGCGGGGACCTCTTCTGGACCATCGTCACCGCCGGCCTGTTCCTCGCCACGGCGCTGGTCGGCGGCGTGCTGATCTTCCGTCAGGCGGCCGGGCGGGCCCTGATCGCGGCGGGCGTGGTCGGCGTACTGGCCCACGCCGCCTTCTTCGGCCAGCTGGCCCCGCGCATGGAACCGCTCTGGCTGTCGCAGCGGGTCAACCTCGCCCTGGCCAGCAGCGAACTGGCGCCCAAGGAAGGCGTCGTCCCGGGGCCTGTCGAGGTCGCCGGCTACGCCGAACCCAGCCTGGTCTTCGCCCTGGGCACCACCACGGGCCTCGGCGGCCCGGCGGAGGCGGTCAAGGCCATCGTCGAGGGGCGTCCGGCCGTCATCGAAAAGAAGGAACAGGCCGCCTTCCTGGCCGCCCTGCGCGCCGCGGGCCTGACGCCCCGGCCGGTGAAGACCATCTCCGGCGTGAACTATTCCAACGGCGACGAGATGAGCCTGACCCTCTATCGCGGCGAGCCTCAGAAGCTTGTTCGCCCCGCCGCCGCCCTGCCGGAGACCGCCCCATGAGCCGCTTCATCGAGATCGTCGAGGTCGGGGCCCGCGACGGGCTGCAGAACGAGAAGGTGGTGCTGGACGCCGCCGACAAGCTCGACCTGATCCGCCGCCTCGACGCCTGCGGCGCCCGTCGTCAGGAGGTGGTCAGCTTCGTCAATCCCAAGCGGGTGCCGCAGATGGCCTTCGCCGAGGAGATGATGGCCGAGTTGGCCGGGACCGACAGCCATTCGCGCATCGGCCTGGTGCTCAATGAGCGCGGTTGGGACCGCTGCGTCGCCTCGGCCTGCGACGAGGCCAATGTCGTGGTCTGCGCCAGCGACGGCTTCGGCATCCGCAACCAGGCCGCCTCGGTCGCCGAACAGGTGGCCAGCATGCAGGCGATCGCCGCCCGGCGTGGACTGGAGGGCGGCCCGCCAATCACTGTCACGGTCTCCGTGGCCTTCGGCTGCCCGTTCGACGGCGAGGTCAGCCAGGACCAGGTCGTGGCCATCGTAAGGGAAGCCGCCGCCGCCGGCGTCTCCGAGATCGCCCTGGCCGACACCATCGGCGTCGCCGACCCCTGGGTGGTGCGAAAGCGCGTCGAGGCGGTGCAGGCCGTCATCGGCGCCATCCCGCTGCGCATGCATTTCCACGACACGAGGAATACTGGCATCGCCAACGCCTACGCCTCGGTCGAGGCCGGCGTGTCGGTCCTGGACGCCAGCGTCGGCGGCCTCGGCGGCTGCCCCTTCGCCCCGGCCGCGACGGGCAACATCGGGACCGAGGACCTGGTCTACATGCTGGAGCGCGCCGGGTTCGAGACCGGGTACGACCTCGGCAAGCTCATCGAGACCGCCCGGTGGGTGGGCGAGAAGATCGGCAAGACGCCGGCGAGTTCGCTGACGCGGGCGGGGCCGTTTCCGCAGTAATCCTCTCCCTATAGGGAGACGAAGGCTAGTACGGATCCGACGCCTCCAGGATCTCCTGGCCCATCAGCACGCAGGCGTCGGGGATCTGCGCGTAGAGGAAGCGCATCCGGTATTCGGCCTTGTAGATGTAGCCCCAGACCTCCAGCACATCGAAGCGGCCCTTGCCCTTCAGCGCCTTGACCGGCGCCAGGGTCTTTACCGTGTCCTCGATGTCGACCCGGGGCGCGTCGCCCGGCTGGCCGTCGTTGAAGTGGAGGTTCAGCAGAGTCCGCCCGCGCTTGATGGCGTCGGGCGCGCAGGCGTGGACGGCGGAGGGAGGGGGCGGTGCGGCGTCCATGGATCTCTCCCGTGCGTCAGGCCACCAGCTGCTCGGCCGTCTGCAGGTCGACGCTGACCAGCTGGCTCACGCCCCGCTCGGCCATGGTCACCCCGAACAGGCGGTCGACGCGGCTCATGGTCACCGGGTTGTGGGTGATGGCGATGAAGCGGGTCTGGGTGCGTTTGCGCATCTCGTCGAGCATCGAGCAGAAGCGGTCGACGTTGGCGTCGTCCAGCGGCGCGTCGACCTCGTCCAGCACGCAGATCGGGGCCGGGTTGGCCAGGAAGACGCCGAAGATCAGGGCCGACGCGGTCAGGGCCTGCTCGCCGCCGCTCATCAGGCTCATGGTCGACAGCTTCTTGCCCGGCGGGCAGGCGAAGATCTCCAGGCCCGCCTCCAGCGGGTCGTCGGACTCGATCAGCCGCAGCTCGGCCTGGCCGCCGCCGAACAGGGCCTGGAAGAGGGCCTGGAAGTGGCCGTTGATGATGTCGAAGGCAGCCAGCAGCCGCTCGCGGCCCTCGGCGTTCAGCTCCTCGATGCCCTCGCGCAGCTTGGCCACGGCGCCGGTCAGGTCGGCCCGTTCGGTCTTCATGGTCTGCAGCCGCGCGGACTGTTCGGTTCCCTCTTCCTCGGCGCGCAGGTTGACGAGACCGATCGCGTCCCGCTCGCGTTCGAGGTTGTAGAGGTGGGCCTCGACGCCGCCCGCGTTGGACGGGATGGCGACGGCCTCGTCGGCGATCGAGCGGCCCAGCTCCTCGGGCTCCATCTTGGCGCTCTCGCGGATGTTGCCGGCGATCTCGCCGAAGCGTTCGCGGGCGGCGTCCAGCCGGGCGGCGAGGCCGGCGCGGTGCTCGCGAGCCTGGGCGGCGGCGGCCTCGGCGGCGCGAGCGGCGCGGTCGGCGGTCAGACGGGCGGCTTCACCCTGCTCCAGGGCATCGCTCGACTTCGCCCGCCGGGCCTCGGCGACGGCGTACTCGTCGAGCAGCTTCCCGGTCCTGACCGACAGGGTTGCCGGCGCCTCGCGGGCGGCTTCAAGATTGGCGTTGGTGGTGACCCGCGCCTCGGCCAGCGCCTCGGTGCGCTTCGCGGCGGCGGCGGCGCGGCGGGCCCAGTCGTCGCGGTCGCGGCGCAGGCTGTCCAGCCGCCGGGTGCGGCCGTCACGTTCGCGGGTCTCGATGTCGACGGCGGCGCGGGCCTGCGAGGCGGCCTCGCGGGCGGCGACGGCCGTGGCGCGGGCGGCGTCCAGCATCGGCGACAGGTTCTCGGCCGCGCCGTCGTCCGACGCATCGGCGCGGGCGGCCGCGAAGGCGGCCTCGGCCTCGGTCTTCTCGGCCTCGAAGCGGGCGATGGTCTCATCCAGCGACTGGGCGCGGGCGTCGCGGCGGGCGGCCTCGTGGGCCAGCCGCTCGACGGCCTGCCGGGCTGTCTGCAGCGCGCGCTCGGCCTCCGGCGGCTTGCGACGGGCGTCGCGGACAGCGTCCTCCCCGGCCAGCATACGGGCGCGGGCGGCCTTGTGGGCCTCCAGCGCAGCCTCGGCCTCCGGCGAAAGGGCCTCGATCTCGGCCTCGACCTCGGCCAGCCGGGTCCGCTGCTCCAGCCGGATGGCGGCCGGGCGCGGCGCCTCCGCCCGGGCGGTGAATCCGTCCCAGCGCCACAGGTCGCCCTCGCGGGAGACCAGCCGGGCGCCGGCGGGCAGGCCGCCCCTCTGCAGGCGTTCGCCGTCCTTGCGCTCGACCAGGGCGGTGAAGGCCAGCCGCGCGGCCAGGGCGGGCGGGGCCTTGATCAGCGGGGCCAGCGGCGTCGCGCCGTCCGGCCAGGCCGGGCCGTCCGTCTCGCGGCCGGCCCAGTAGGCCGGGGCCTTGGCGTCGAGGGCCGCTTCCAGATCGTCGCCCAGCGCTGCGGCCAGGGCGGCTTCATAGCCGCGATCAGGGGTGACGGCGTCGAGGGCAGGAGCGAAGCCGGTCTTGCCGCGCGGGGCGGAGAGCTGGGCCAGGCCCCGGGCCTCGGTCTTCAACCGGCCGAGCCTGTCTTCCAGCTGGCGGGCGGCGTCGCGGGCGGCGCCTTCAGCGCGGGCGGCGTCGCTGCGGTCGGTTTCGGCGGCCTCCTGCGCCGCGCGGGCGGCGGCGAGGGCGGCCTCGGCGGCGGCCAGCGTCGCGGCGGCCTGCTCGGCCTGCGGATCCACGGCGGGACCGACGGCGGCGCGGTCGGCCTTCGCCTGGTCCAGCGCGCGGACGGTGCGGTTCAGGCGCCCTTCAGCATCGGCGAGCCTCGCCTGGGCGGCGCGACGGCGGGCTTCGTCGGCGGCGACCCCGGCCGCGAGGTTCTCGACCTCGCGGTCGGCCTTGGCGCGGGTCTCCTCGGCCTCCGCCAGCGTTTTCTGCAGCTCGGGCAGACGTGAGGGGGCGGAGGCCACCTCTGCCTCGACCACCTCCAGCTCGGCGGCCAGCCGTTCCAGCGCCACCCCGGCATCCTCGACGATCTGGGCTTCGCGGGCGGCGTCGGCGTCGATACGGGCCAGCTCGGCGGTCAGGCGGTCGACCTCGGCGGCGGCGGTCTCATGCTCGCGCTCCAGACGGTCCTTCTCGATGGCCAGTCGGTTGAGCACGGCGGCGGCCACCGTCTCCTCCTCGCGCAGCGGCCTGATCGCCTCTTCCGCCTTCAGCGCCTCGGTCAGGGCGGCGGCGGCGGCGCGGGCGGTGTCCTCGACGGCGCGGATCGACTCGGTGTTCTCGGCCTCGACGCGGACCAGCGTGTCACGCGCCTCGCTCCAGCGGGCGAACAGGACCGCGCCCTGCACGGCGCGGATCTCTGCCGACAGCTTGCGGTACTTTTCGGCGGCCCGGGCCTCGCGGCGGAGACGGTTCAGGTTGGCGTCCAGCTCGCGGATGATGTCGTCGAGGCGACCGAGGTTGGTCTCGGCCGCCCGCAGCCGCAGCTCCGCCTCATGCCGCCGGGTGTGCAGGCCGCTGACGCCGCCGGCCTCTTCGAGGATGCGGCGGCGGTTCTGCGGCTTGGCTGCGATCAGCTCGCTGATCTGGCCCTGGCGGACCAGGGCCGGGGAGTTGGCCCCGGTCGAGGCGTCGGCGAACAGCAGCTGCACATCGCGGGCCCGCACCTCGCGCCCGTTGACCCGGTAGGTCGAGCCCTCACCCCGATCAATGCGGCGGACCACCTCGATGACGGCATGGTCATTGAACTGCGCCGGGGCGGTATGGCCGCTGTTGTCGATGGTCAGGGTGACCTCGGCATGGTTCCGCGCGGGGCGCGAGCCAGTGCCGTTGAAGATCACCTCGTCCATGCCGCCGGCGCGCATCGCCTTGGCGGAGTTGGCCCCCATCACCCAGCGCAGGGCCTCCAGCAGGTTCGACTTGCCGCAGCCGTTCGGCCCCACGATGCCCGTGAGTCCGGGTTCGATCCTGAACTCTGTCGGATCGACGAAGGACTTGAACCCGGAAAGGCGGAGCCTCTGGAACTGCACGTGTCGGAGTCGGCTCCTACTTCACCTTGGCCAGGGCCTTGGCGTAGGCCTCATCGATCTGGGCCATGGTCAGGCCGTTGCCGTACTTGTCGTCGTTGAAGAAGAAGGTCGGGGTGCCCTCGATCTTGGCCTCCTTCGCATACTTCTGGACCTTGTCGTTGAGGGCGTTGATGGCCTTCTCGTCGCTGACGCAGGCCATGAAGGCCTCTTCGCTGAGACCGGCCGACTGGGCGATCGGCAGCAGCACGCCGCGGATGTCGCCGGTGCGGAAGATTTCTTCCTGGCCGTGGAACACCGCATCGATGACGGTGAAATACTTGTCCTTGCCCGTGCAGCGCGCCAGCAGGGTGCCGGCCACGGCCAGCTGCGGCGGAGCGGTGATGAACTCGCGGAACACGTACCGCACCTTGCCGGTGTCGATGTACTTGGCCTTGAATTCAGGGAAGACGGTCTTGTTCCACTCGGCGCAGTGGCCGCAGGCCAGCGAGGCGTATTCAACTACGGTCACCTTGGCGTTGGCGTCGCCCAGGCTCATGTCGTCGGCGGAGACGGCCGCGCCGCCGCCGCCGTTGCAGGCGGCCAGGGCGAGCGCGCTGGCGCCCAGCGCCAGAAGGGTGCGGCGGTGAAGGGTCTGCATGGCGGAAAGTCCCCCTGAAGCAATCTGCGATCTAAGCCCGATTCCCTAGGCCTCGGGAACGCGGCGTTTCCGTGGCGCTACAGCCTGTCGTGGGCCCGGAGTCAACCGTCGCGGCCGCGCAGGATCTCCCGGCCCAGGGTCGTCAGGGCGGTCTTGAGCGAGCCCTCGGGCTGGTCCTTCAGCCCCTCGGCCAGGGTCTTCTCGGCAGCGGCGTCGAGCGGGCCCTTGTGGCGACGCCGCTTCGCCTGCGGGCGTCCGGCGTGAGCGCGCACCGGCCCCTGGATGATGCGCAGCCGGCCCACCGTCCCTTCGCCGAGCATCAGCGACACCCGCTGCAGGATTTCCGGCGCCTGGTGCTGGACGATGGCCGCCGCCGCGCCGGACACACGCAGCTCCAGCGTCCCGGGCGCGTTGCCCCGCGCCTTGGTCAGTTTCACCGGCTCGGTGTGGCGGGCCAGGGTCTCGCCGACGATTTCCTTCCACTTGCGCTGCAGCTGGCCCGGCCCCTGGCCGAACCGCTCCTCCAGCTGCTTGAGGACCGGCGCCAGAGCACGCCCGGCCGCCGGCGGCGTCGGCCGGGGCGCCGGCCGCGTGCGACGGCGCGCCAGGATCTGGACGGTCTCCTCGAGCGTGGGCAGGCGGCGGCGCATAGGGCTTCTTACGCCCTTCCCCCTGGAGGGGGGAAGGTGGCCTGCGAAGCAGGTCGCATGGGGGTGGGGTGGCCAGCGGCGCCGCTCCGGGTGGTTCTTGTTGCGGGCGTCACCTTCACTGTCCCCACCCCCATCCCCGACCCTTCCCCCCTCCAGGGGGAAGGGGGTAACGGTATGCCCATGACCACCCCCGCCCTCCGCGCCGCCCTGCTGGCCTGGTACGACGCCGCCGCGCGGACGCTGCCGTGGCGCGCGCCGCCGGGGAGCGGGCGGCGGACAGACCCCTATTTCGTCTGGCTGTCGGAGGTGATGCTGCAGCAGACCACCGTGCCGCATGCGACGCCGTACTTCCTCAGTTTCACGCAGCGCTGGCCGACCGTCTCCGACCTGGCCGCCGCGCCCGACGCCGAGGTCATGGCCGCCTGGGCGGGGCTGGGCTACTACGCCCGCGCCCGCAACCTGCTGGCCTGCGCCCGGGCCGTGGCGGCCGAGCATGGCGGGGTGTTTCCGGACACGGAGGAGGGCCTGCGCGCGCTGCCGGGCGTCGGCGCCTACACCGCCGCCGCCGTGGCCGCCATCGCCTTTGACCGCGAGGCCAATGTCGTCGACGGCAATGTCGAGCGCGTCATGTCGCGGCTGTTCGCCGTCGAGGCGCCGATGCCGGACAGCAAGCCCGTGCTGAAGGCGCTGGCGGGGGAGCTGGTCACGGCCCACCGGCCGGGCGACTGGGCCCAGGCGCTGATGGATCTGGGCGCCACCGTGTGTCGCCCGAAGTCGCCCCTGTGCGACCGCTGCCCGGTCTCCGCGTTCTGCGCGGCGTTGGCGCGCGGTGACCCGGAGAGCTTTCCGAGGAAGACGAAGAAGGCGGATCGGCCCCGGCGCTACGGGGTGGCGTATCTGCTGACGCGGGACGCGGAGGTGGCCTTGGTGCGGCGGCCGCCGAAGGGCTTGCTGGGCGGCATGTTGGGCCTGCCGACGTCGGACTGGCGGGGCCATCCGTGGGCGGCTGAGGAGGCTCGCGCCGCCGCCCCGGTCGCTGCCGACTGGCATGACGCCGGCGAAATCGACCACGTCTTCACCCACTTCTCGCTTACCCTGCGGGTGTTTCGCGCCGAGGGGGCGATGGAGGCCGAGTGGACGGCGCGGGAAGGGCTGGGCGCCCTGCCGAGCGTATTCCTGAAGGCGGCGAAGGCGGGGCTGGGGCGGCTGGTTTGAAGCCTTGCGTCCTTCGACACGCCGCTTCGCGGCTGCTCAGGATGACCTGATCAGAAGGTCACCCTCTACGCCATGGTCAGCAGCGCCGAAGGCGCGTGTCGAACCACCCAAGACCTAGGCCGCCATCTCCGCCCGCACCTTGCTGCGCAGCACGTCGATGGGCGCCAGGCCCTTGTCGGACTTGAAGTGCCAGTAGGTCCAGCCGTTGCAGGCGGGCTGGGACTGGATCATGGCGCCGACCTTGTGGATCGAGCCGGTCAGGTCGCCCACGGCCAGCGAGCCGTCGGCGCGGACCTTGGCGCTGCGCAGGCCCTTGGGGCACCAGACGGTGTCGCCCGGACGCAGCAGGCCGGCCTCGACGATGGTGCCGAACGGCACGCGGGGCTCGGACTTCTTGCTGCCCATGACCTCCAGGTCGGCCGGGGCGATCGGGATCACCTTGCGGATGCGTTCCCTGGCGTGGGCGACATACTCGCTCTCGCGCTCGATGCCGATGAACCGGCGGCCCAGCCGCTTGGCCGCGGCGCCGGTGGTGCCCATGCCGAAGAAGGGATCGAGGATCACGTCGCCCGGGCGGGTCGACGACAGGATCACCCGGTGCAGCAGCGCCTCGGGCTTCTGGGTCGGGTGGGCCTTGTGGCCGTCGGCGCCCTTGATCCGCTCCTCGCCGGTGCACAGCGGCAGCGTCCAGTCGGACCGCATCTGCACCTCGTCATTGGCCATCTTCATGGCGTCGTAGTTGAAGGTGTAGCGCTTGGCGCCCTTGCTCTTGGCCGCCCAGATCAGGGTCTCGTGGGCGTTGGCGAAGCGGGTGCCCTTGAAGTTCGGCATCGGGTTGGACTTGCGCCAGATGACGTCGTTCAGCACCCAGAAGCCGAGGTCCTGCAGCACCGTGCCGACCCGGAAGATGTTGTGGTAGCTGCCGATCACCCACAGGGCGCCGTCGTCCTTCAGCACGCGCTTGCATTCGGCCATCCAGGCCTTGGTGAAGGCGTCGTAGACCTTGAAGCTCTCGAACTGGTCCCAGTGGTCGTCGACCGCGTCGACCTTGGAATTGTCCGGCCGCAGCAGGTCGCCGCCGAGCTGCAGGTTGTAGGGCGGGTCGGCGAACACGAGATCGACGCTGCCGTCCGGGAGCTTCTTCAGCTCCTCGATGCAATCGCCGAGAATGATGGTTTCCGACCCGAACGCCATGTGAGGCCCCTGAACACGAGAGAGTCCAAGGAATCTCGGCGATTCAGGGTTAAGGGCTCGTTCCGCGACGTGGTTAGCGAGGGGTTAATCGGCGTCGACCATCGCGCTGTGGCGCGGGCCTTCCTCGGCCGCCCGCCAAGTCTGCCAATCTCCCGCGACACCCTCTCGACTACCCCAGCGGAAGCGCGGAAACATCGGCGGCAAAGACGCCCGTCGCATGAGGCGTCGCAGGAGACGCCGATGTCCGACCCGCTCGCGCCGCTGACCGAGAGCCGCCTCAGCCCCTTCTACCAGGAGCATCACCGCGCATGGCGCGACACGCTGCGCCGGTTCGTTGAGGCGGAGATCATGCCGCACGTCGACGCCTGGGATGAGTCGGGGACCTTTCCGCGCGAGCTCTATCGCAAGGCCTCCGACGTCGGCCTGCTGCGGCTCGGCTGGCCGGAGGAGTACGGCGGCGTGCCGTCAGACCCCTTCATGTCGATCATCACCAGCCAGGAGATGGCCCGGCACGGCGCTGGCGGGGTCAACGCCAGCCTGATGAGCCATGGCATCGGCCTGCCGCCGATCCGGCGGATGGGCAGCCAGGAGATGAAGGACCGCATCATCCCGCAGGTGCTGTCCGGCGAGAAGATCTCGGCCCTGGCCATCACCGAGCCCTCGGGCGGCAGCGACGTCGCCAACCTGCGCACCACCGCCCGGCTGGACGGCGACCACTACGTCGTCAACGGCTCCAAGATGTTCATCACCAGCGGCATGCGGGCCGACTATTACACGGTCGCCGTCCGCACCGGCGGCGAGGGGGCCGGCGGCGTCTCCCTGCTACTGATCGAACGCGAGCGTGAGGGCTTCTCCCGCACCGAGCTGAAGAAGCAGGGCTGGTGGGCGTCCGACACCGCCGCCCTCTATTTCGACGACGTGCGGGTGCCGGTCGAGAACCTGATCGGCCAGGAGAACATGGGCTTTTCCGGCATCATGCAGAACTTCAACGGCGAGCGGATCGGCATGAGCGCCGGGGCCATCGGCTTTTCGAAGGTCTGCCTCGAGGACGCCATCACCTGGGCCCGTGAGCGCAAGACCTTCGGCAAGCGGCTCGCCGACCACCAGGTCATCCGTCACAAGCTGGCCGACATGTTCAAGCGCATCAGCGCCACCCAGGCCTGGCTCGAGACCCTGGCCTGGCGCATCGAGCAGGGCGAGCAGCCCATCGCCGAGATCGCCCTGCTCAAGGTCCAGGCCACCGAGACCATGGAGTACTGCGCCCGCGAGGCCATGCAGGTCATGGGCGCCGCCGGCTATATGCGCGGCGGCCGCGTCGAGCGCATCTACCGCGAGGTCCGCGTCAACGCGATCGGCGGCGGGTCCGAGGAGATCATGCGCGACCTGGCGGCCCGGCAGATGGGGATTTGAGGAGGGCGCTTCCTCTCCGGAGCGAGGAGGAAGATCAGTCCGCAAACAGGTCCCGGATCGGCGCCCAGCCCCGGCGGTGGATCGGGCTCGGGCCGAGCGCTTTCAGCGCCTCGACGTGGACCGGCGCGTGGTAGCCCTTGTGGGCCGCGAAGCCGTAGCCGGGGAACTTCGCGTCCATCTCGACCATCAGCCGGTCGCGGGCCGTCTTGGCCAGGATCGAGGCGGCCGCGATGGAGGCCGACAGGCTGTCGCCCTTGACCACGGTCCTGATCTCGCAAGGCAGGCGGAAGCGGTAGTTTCCATCGACCAGCGCGAACGCCGGCGTCACCGACAGCCCCTCGACGGCGCGGCGCATGGCCAGTCCCGTGGCCTGCAGGATGTTGAGCTCGCCGATCTCCTCGACGCTGGCCCAGCCGACGCACCAGGCGACGGCGCGGGCCTTGATCTCGCTCTCCAGCGCCTCGCGCTTGAGGTGGGAGAGCTTCTTGGAGTCGTTCAGCCCCGCTGGCGCCGTGGCCGGATCCAGGATCGCAGCCGCCGCGCAGACCGGCCCGGCCCAGGGGCCCCGGCCGGCCTCGTCGACGCCGCAGACGGGCCCCGGACAGGCCATCTCAAGCTGGAAGTCGGGCATCAGCGGCCGATCTTCTGCACCGGTCCGTGGCGGAAGCAGCCGGTCAGGTGGTCGTTGACCATGCCGGTGGCCTGCATGAAGGCGTAGACGATCACCGGCCCGACGAACTTGAAGCCCTTGGCCTTCAGCGCCTTGCTCATCGCCTCGGCTTCGGGCGTCTTCACCGGCACGGATTTCATGTCGGGCCAGTGGTTCTGGATCGGCTGGCCGCCGACGAAGTCCCACAGGAAGTCGCTGAAATCCTCGCCGCGATCGCGCATGTCCAGCCAGATGCGGGCCCCGCCGATGGCGGCGTCGATCTTGGCGTTGGAGCGCACGATGCCGGCGTCGGCCATCAGCCGCGCCCGGTCCTCAGCCCCGTAGCGGGCGACCTTCTCCGGGTTGAAGTTGTCGAAGGCGGCGCGGAAGGCTTCGCGCTTGCGCAGGATGGTGATCCAGGCCAGCCCGGCCTGGAACCCGTCGAGCACCAGTTTCTCCCACAGGGCGCGGGAGTCGTACTCGGGCACACCCCATTCCTCGTCGTGATAGGCGAGGTATTGGGCGTCCGTGGCGCCCGGCCAAGTGCAGCGAGTCGGCGTGGTCATGTCCTCCTCTTAGCATGACGCCGGTTGAACCGATTAGTGGCCGTGCGCGGCCGTCTGCTAGGGTTCCCGAACAAATTGGGGCTCGGGGGAGCAGGCTGATGAAGCGGTTTCTGATCGCCGTACTGGCGGGGTGTCTGGCGCTCGCCGCCGGGGCCGCACAGGCTGCGCCGATGACCCTGGGCGAGGCGACCTCCGCCCTGCAGCGGCGAGACGCCGTGGCGCTGGAACGCGCCGCCGCCGACGAGGCCCTGATCGCCAGCGTCGCCGCCATCGACCCGCGGGCGGCGGTTGGCATGCTGCTCGACATCGCCGAGGCCCTGGCTGCCCGGGGCCGGACCGCCAGCGCCATCGCCGCCGCCGACCGGGCCGTCGCCATCGCCAAGCGGACCTGGGGACCGGCGAGTCTTGAGATGGTCGAGCCGCTGCGTCGGTTGGCGGTCCTGCAGATGCCGACCGATCCGCAGGCGGCGTCCCTGTCACTGGGCTGGGCGCTTGCCAACGTTCGCCGCGCGACCGGTGGCGACATGGGCCCCTGGAGCGAGCTGGAGACACTGCAACGTCAGGCGTGGAGCCGGCTGGACGACATGGAAGGCGGTGTGGGCGCTCCGCCAGCGCCGGTCACCCAGCCCGCTCCGCGGCCGCCCTCGGTGGTTCCGGCGCCTGCGCCAACGCCGCCGGTCATCAGCCCCGCGCCTCGCCCTGCCGCCCCCAAGCCCTCATCGCCACCGCCGCCTCCTCCACCACCGCCGGCGGCAGCGCCTCCGCCACCGCCGCCTCCGCCACCGCCGCCTCCGCCACCGCCGCCGCCGCCGCCGGTCGTGGAGGAGCCCGGCGACCTGGAGCCCGGCGCCGGCGCGCCTGAGGGTGAGCAGCCGGTCACCGCCGAACCGCCGCCGGTGGTGGAAGCGGAGGAGCCGAAGTTCGACCTGGTCGAGATCTTCTACGCCACCAGCCGCAAGCGGACGGGCCGGACGGGCGCCGTGAACTTCTACGGCGGCAGGCGCGGTTCTCTGGAGTACGGCACGGCCGTCGTTTCGGTGCCTCGCGACCGCGAGATCGGCGAGTTGCCGACCCCCTCCATCTGGACGCTGGAGTTCCGTCCGGACCCCGACAAGCACTTCATTCTGACGAAGGTCACGCCGGTCACTGACCGCCGGACCTTCCTGGGCGCCGTCGCGGCCCGCGTGGCCGGATCGGAACGCAAGGAGGTCTTCGTCTTCATCCACGGGTTCAACACCACCTTCGAGGATGGTTCGCTGCGCACCGCCCAGCTCGCGGCGGACCTTCGGCTCGACGGGGCGCCGATCATGTGGTCCTGGCCCTCGGCCGGCGGGGTGCTGTCCTACTGGCGGGACGCCGACGAGGCCGAAAATCCGGCCGAAGCCTCGGCCCTGGCGGCCTTCCTGCGGGACGTGGTCCAGACCACCGGCGCGACGCGCGTGCACCTGGTCGCCCACTCCATGGGCAACCGGCCGCTCATGGCGGCGCTGAAGCTGCTCGACGAGCCGGGTCCCCGCCGCGCCCCGATGTTCGATGAGATTGTCTTCGCGGCTCCGGATGTCGGGGTTCGGGAGTTCGATGAACTCTGGCCTTCGATCAGCCGGGTGAGCGACCGGTTCACCCTCTACGCCTCGGCCCGCGACAAGGCCCTTATGCTGTCGCAGGCGATCAACGCCATGCAGCGCATCGGCGACGCCAGTCCCATCGTCGTTCGGCCCGGCCTGCAGACCATCGACACCACCGACGCCAGCGACGGCCTGCTCGGCCACGCCGACTTTGCGGGCACGGCGCTGGACGACTTCCGGGCCGTCATCTGGCTGAGCCTCGCGCCGGACCGACGGTGCGTGCTGACCGGTGAGACCGGCGAGGCGCGCTGGTGGCGGTTCGGCGGCGCCTGCCCGGCCCTGGAGTTCCGCGAAGCGTCCCAGACCGTGCGTCTCGCCGGCAGCCTGGAGGCGGCGCTGGCGGAGGTCGGCGAGCGTCTGGAGCTGTCCGAGGGCGAGGAGCGCGAGTACCTGGAGAAGCTCCGCGCCCGCCTGGAGGCGTTGGAGCGGGCCCTGCCTACGCGGTGAACCAGTCGGGGCGCTCGACCCTGACAGGTCGGCCGTCCACCGTCAGCGCCGCGCCGTCGATGCGGTCCAGCCGGAGCGCGGCCATGGCCCGGCCCGACACGCCCGACAGCACCTCGCCGGCGCGAAGCTCCCCGGCCAGCACCTCGGCGCCCGGAGCCGGCGGGGCGCCCTCGAAGGTGATCGGCAGCATGCGGGTCTTGATCTGGCCCCGCCGCTTCATGCGACTGGTGGTCTCCTGGCCGACGAAGCAGCCCTTCTTGAAGTCGATGCCGTTCAGCAGGTCGAAGTCGGCTTCGATGGGATAGGTTTTCTCCACGCCCCAGTCGGCCGGGCCCGGCGCCCCGAGGGAGAGGCGGTGGGCGTCCCAGGCGGCCTCGTCCGCCTCGACAGCGCCGGCGGGCGGCGGAGCCCCGTAGCCGCGCAGCCCGAGGGCGGGCAGGCGAGGATCGTCGACAAAGCCGGGTGCCGAACCCTTCCACATCGCGCTCACGCCGCGCGGGTCGGCGATGATCTCCACCTTCGCCCGCAGCCGGTACATCGAAAGACGCAGAATGATCGCCTCACGCCGCTCCGCGGCGACGTCCAGCACTGCGCCGCCCGACTCGCCGAGGACGAAGAGGTCGAACATCAGCCGCCCCTGGGGCGTCAGCAGCGCGGCGAAGCGCAGCTCACCCTCGACGAGGGTTTCCACGTCCTGGGTCAGAAGTCCCTGCAGGAAACTGCGCCAGTCGGGGCCGGTGACGGCGATCAGGGCGCGGCTGTCGAGGCGGGCGTATGAGGGGGCGCTGGTCACGCCCCTGATATAGGGGGCGTCACGGGGATCGGCCATGGCCGCCTGCGACCTCTGCGCACGGAGGGAGCCGGATCGCGTCAGGCGGGGTATAGTCCGTCGGATGACGAGCCGCCCGTTCCCGATTCTCTTCGTCGGCCCCACCCGTATCGGCGACGCCGTCCTGGCGTCCGGGCTGGTGAAGAAGCTCGCCGACGAGGCGCCCGGCGCCCGGTTCACCATCGCCGTCGGCCCGGCCGCGGCGCCGCTTTTCACGCATGTGCCGAACCTCGACGCTCTGATCGTGATGGAAAAGCAGAAGGGGTCGGGCCACTGGTTCCGGCTCTGGAACCAGGTGCGCCACACCCGGTGGAGCCTGGTGATCGATATGCGCGGCTCGGGCCTGTCCGGCTTCCTGCGGCGCGACCGCCGGGCGGTGCACCGCAAGAGCCAGGGCGAACCGGTTCACAAGGTGATCGAGGCAGCCCGCCTGCTGACCCTGCCCGAGGATGAGGCGCCGGCCCCCTTCCTGTTCACCAGCGACGAGATCGAATCCCGGGCCGAGGAACTGGTCGGCGACGGCGGCCCGATCCTTGCGATGGGGCCGGCCGCCAACTGGCTGGGCAAGACCTGGCCGATCGAGCGTTTCGCCCGCGTCGCCCATGAGCTGCTGTCGCCCGAAGGGCCGATGGCGGGCGGGCGGCTGATGATCCTCGGTGGGCCGGACGATGTGCGCTACGTCGAATCGCTGGCCCGGTCGATGCCGCGCGACCGGATCATCGACCTTACGGGCCAGGTCGACCTGCTGACCGCCCACGCCTGCCTCAGACATGCCCGGCTGTTCATCGGCAACGACTCCGGCCTGATGCATCTGGCCGCCGCCGCGGGCGCGCCGACGCTGGGCCTGTTCGGTCCGTCCGACGACCGCCTCTACGCCCCGTGGGGGGCGCACTGCCGCGCTGTGCGCGGGCCGCGCACGTTCGAGCAGTTCAAGGACGTCGATCCCGGCCTCAACCAGACCATCGGCCACATGATGGACCTGCCGGTCGACACCGTGGTGACGGCGGCGACGGCGCTGCTCGCGGAGACGGCCTCCGCCGCGATGGACTCCGCCCAGCGGATGGCGGCGCCGGGTGGGGTCCTGCCCGACAATCCGGCGGGCCGGCACGCGCAGTCGTCCTGAGCCGCCGCGCCGGCCTCGACAGGCGACCCGAGCGCAGCTGGCCCTGACTATTGAGGATGCGGCGTCCGGCATCCGGCGGTAGAACGGCTCGATCCCAGCGGAGCTGTGCCATGACCCAGACCTACGACCTGATCATTCGCGGCGGCGAGGTGGTGAACCACGCCGGGCGGGGATTCACCGACGTCGGCGTTCGCGGCGGCAAGATCGTCGCCATCGGTGACCTGTCACAGGCCTCTGCAGGCGAGGTGTTCGACGCAACGGGTCTCACCGTCCTGCCCGGCGTCATCGACAGCCAGGTCCACTTCCGCGAGCCGGGCCTGGAGTGGAAGGAAGACCTCGAGACCGGCGCGAATGGCGCGGTGCTGGGCGGCGTCGTCGCCGTGTTCGAGATGCCCAACACCGAGCCGACCACCACCGACCCTGACGCCCTGGCCGACAAGCTGCGCCGGGCTAAGGGGCGGATGAGCTGCGACCACGCCTTCTACGTCGGCGGCACTCATGAGAACGCCCGGTTCCTCGGCGAGCTGGAGCGGCTGCCCGGCTGCTGCGGCATCAAGGTCTTCATGGGCGCCTCGACCGGCACCCTGCTGATCAAGGACGACGCCGGGGTCGAGGCGGTGCTGAGCAGCATCAACCGGCGCGGCACCTTCCACTCCGAGGACGAGTACCGGCTTGAGGACCGTCGCCCGCTCGCCCGCACAGGCGACTGGACCAGCCACCCGGAGGTCCGCGACGCGGAAAGCGCGATCATGTCGACCCGCCGGCTGGTCGGCATCGCCCAGCGGCTGGGCAAGCGCATCCACGTCCTGCACGTCACCACGGCCGAGGAGATCGAGTTCCTCGCCCTGCACAAGGACGTCGCCAGCGTCGAGCTCACGCCCCAGCACCTGACGCTGGAGGGGCCGCAGGACTACGAGCGGCTGAAGGGCTACGCCCAGATGAACCCGCCGATTCGCGACGCCCGGCACCGGGCCGGCCTGTGGCGGGGGGTGACACTGGGCGTCGCCGACGTGCTGGGCTCCGACCACGCGCCGCATACCGCCGAGGAGAAGGCGCGGCCCTATCCGGCCTCGCCGTCGGGCATGCCGGGCGTGCAGACCCTTGTGCCGGTGATGCTGACCCATGTGGTCGAGGGCCGGATGACTCTGGAGCGGTTCGTCGACCTGACCAGCCATGGGGTGAACCGCGTGTTCGGCCTGGCCGACAAGGGCCGGATGGCGGTCGGCTACGACGCCGACTTCACCATCGTCGACCTCAAGGCCCGTCGCACCATCCGCCACGCCGACACCGCCAGCCGCGTCGGCTGGACCCCCTTCGACGGCTTCGAGGCCAAGGCCTGGCCGGTGGCGACCATCGTGCGCGGCAAGGTGGTCATGCGCGACGACGAGATCGTGCTGCACGGCGCGGGCGAACCGGTGCGGTTCGCCGAGACGCTGGCGGGCTAGGGCTCGACATTTTTCCCTGGTCCCTGTCGAATCCCGGCCGGCCCGCGCGTCTCTTCCCCAGGACGGCGCATCGGGCGCCGCAGAGACCCGGGAGACCGCCATGCAGTACATGCTTCTGATCTATGAGCCGAACGAGCCCTACGCCAACGCCAGCGAGGCCTTCCTGTCGGAAGTCGTCGCCAAGCACATGGCCCTGTCGGCCGAACTCCGCGAGTCCGGTCAGATGGTCAGCGGTGACGGCCTGCAGGGGGTGGAGACGGCGACGACCGTCGTCACCGACGCGACCGGCGGCCAGAGCCTGCACGACGGCCCGTTCGCCGAGACCAGGGAGCAGCTGGGCGGCTACTATCTGATCGATGTGCCGGACCTCGACGCGGCGCTGGCCTGGGCTAGGCGGGTGCCTGTCGTGCCCGGCGGCAAGGTCGAGGTGCGGCCGGTGATGATCTACTGACCTTGGACCTCGGCGGGGCCATTGCCGGGGCGCGCAGCCGGGTCGTCGCGGCCCTGGCGGCGCGGTTCCGCGACCTGGACCTGGCCGAGGACGCCTTCTCGGACGCGGCGCTGACGGCGCTGGCGGTCTGGCCGGCCGATCCGCCGCGCGATCCGGCCGCCTGGCTGTGGCGGGCGGCGCTGCGGCGGGGGCTGGACGCCACGCGGCGGGCCCGCACCCGCGCCGAGGCGCTGCACGACCCGCCGCCGCCCGACCCGACGCCGGAGGATCTGGCCATGCAGGCTGACGAGCCCATAATACCCGACGAGCGGCTGCGTCTGATCTTCGTCTGCTGTCACCCCGCGCTGGCGCCCGAGGCGCGCGCCGCCCTGACCCTGAAGGTCGTCTGCGGCCTGTCGACAGCGCGGCTGGCCCGCGCCTTCCTGGTCGCTGAATCGGCCATGCTTCAGCGGATCACCCGGGCAAAGGCCAAGATCGCCGCCGCCGGGGTTCCATTCGAGATCCCGACCCGCGCCGCCTGGCGCGAGCGGCTGGGCGCGGTGCTGGCGACGTTGGAGATCGCCTACGCCCAGGCCTACGAGGACGCCGCCCTGGCCGGCGATGCGGCGGACTTCGCGGCCGAGGTGCTGCGGCTGTCGGGACTGCTTGCGGAGTTACTTCCCGACGATCCCGAGGTGCTGGCCCTGGCCGCGCTGGTCCGCTTCGCCGAGGCCCGCCGCCCGGCCCGGCTGGACGACAGCGGCGCCATGGTTCCGCTGGATCAGCAGGAGGTCGTGCTGTGGGACGAGCGGCTGATCGCGGACGGCGCGCGGCTGCTGGATCGCGCGGCGGGCGAAAAAAGTACGGGCCCGTATCGGATCATGGGCGCCATCCACGGCGCCCATCTCGCGCGACGCGAGACCGGCGCCACGCCCTGGCCGACCATCGCCGCGCTCTATGACGCCCTCATCCTGTTGCGGCCCGGACCGGTGACGGCGGTCAACCGCGCCGTGGCCGTCGGCATGGCGCGGGGCGCTGAGGCGGGGCTCACCGCGCTGGGCGACATCCGCACCGACCGCGATCTGGAAGACTGGCTGCCCTGGCAGGCGGCGCGGGCCGGGCTGTGCGAGCAGGCCGGCCTGCCGGCTGAGGCGCTGGCGGCCCTCGACGCGGCGCTGGCGCTCGGGCCGCCGCCGGCCGAGCGGCTCTACCTCGCCCGGCGCCGCGACGCCGTCAGCGCGGCGGTTCGCGCAGGTTGATGAAGGGCGCGCCGCCGGCCCCGGTGACCTGGGGCAGCTTGCCGTCCCACTTCTCCACGGCCTTCAGTTCGACGTAGCGCGGGTTGGCGGCCAGCGCCTCGTTGATGATGCGGATCGACTCGGCCTGGCCGCGGGCGGCGGCGATCTGGGCTTCAGCCTGGGCCTGGGCCTTGGCGACCTGGGCGCGCGCGGTCAGGGTCTCCTGATCGGTGCGGGTCTTGGCCTGGATCGCCTGCAGGATCACGTCCGGGTAGCGGATGGTGCCGATCCAGTCGAGCTGGGTCACCGTCACCCCGTGCCGCGCCCACCTGGCCGACACCCGGGCCAGCGCCCGCTGGATGACCAGCTGACGTCCGCCGGAATAGAGGGCGTCGACATTGACCCGCTCCGCTTCGGCGGCGATCGCCGAGCGGACGTCGTTGCGGATCGGCCCGTCCAGCAGCTGGTCGAACGTCAGGCGGTAGGTCTCGTACAGCTTCGGCGCCGAGGCCGGATTGACCTGAAGGGTGATGGCCACGTCGGCGGTCATCGGCAGGCCGGTGTTGTCGGCGAAGGCGATTTCCTCGTTCTCCGGCCCCCGCTCGTCCGGCTCGCGGGTGTAGCTGTAGGTGCGCTGGATGACCGGGTACTCGACGATCCGCTCGCCGATGCCCTTGAAATGCCAGCCCGAGGACAGCGGCTGGCGGTCGACGCCCGCCGCCCCGCCGAGGGTGCGGATCTTCACCCCGACATTGCCGGGCTCGACCGTCGTGCCGCAGCTGACCAGCCCGAACAGCAGCAGCCCCAGAACCGCCAGACCCGCGATGATGCGTCCGAAGAGTTTGGTGTTCGGCATGGCCAGGCTCCCTGTTTCAACGGCGATGGTGGGCCGACTCGCGCGGAACGTCAGCCTTTCCCCTTGGCGCCCGCCGGGGCGGCGCCCGATAACCGCGCCCATGGACGGAAACCCTGACCTCGCCCTCGCCCCCTTCCGCGACGCCCGCTATGCGCCGCGCCGGCTCGACATCGAGCGCCGCGACGACGGCTCGCTCGTGCTGGCCAACCCGACGCCGTTCGCGACGACCTACCTGACCACACTCGATGCGCTGGACCGCTGGAGCGTCGAGGCGCCGGATCGGGTCTGGCTGGCCGAGCGGGACGGGGAAGGCTGGCGCACGGTGACCTACGCCCAGGCGGCGGAGCAGGTGGCGGCGTTGGCCGGCGGGCTCCAGGCGCTGGGTCTGAAGCGTGGCGACTGCCTGCTGATCCTGGCCCGCAACGGCGTCGACCACGCGCTGATCTCCTACGCCACTATGAGCCTGGGCGCCGCCGTGGCGCCGGTCTCGCCGCAGTACGGGCTGGCGGGCGCGGACCTGTCGCGGCTGGCCTACGCCTGCGGCGTGCTCAAGCCCGACGCGGTCTACACCGACGACGCCACGGCCTTCGCCGGGGCGCTGGAGGCGGAGTTCATCAAGGGCCTGCCGGTGGTGGCCAGCGCCAACGCCCGGCCCGGCGACGTCGTCTTCGCCGACCTGCTGACCTCAGCCCCGACGCCCTCGGTGGCGCAGCCGGACGACACCGCCAAGCTGCTGCTGACCTCCGGCTCGACCGGGCGACCGAAGGCCGTCATCGGCCTGCATCGCAACATCGCCATCAACGCCGCCCAGATCGCCGCCTGTTTCGACGATCCCGACCCGCCGGTGGTGGTCAACGCCGCGCCCTGGAGCCACAGCCTGGGCGCCAACGCCATCCTGCACATGGTGCTGCAGCGGGGCGGAACCCTCTACATCGACGCCGGCCAGCCGACTCCCGCGAAGATGGCCGAGACGGTCCGCAACCTGCGCGAGGTGGCGCCGACCTATCACAACATGGTCCCGGCCGGCTGGGGCCTGTTCGTCTCCGAGCTGGAGAAGGACGACGACCTGGCCCGCACCTTCTTCTCGCGGGTGCGGGTGCTGCAGTACGGCGGCGCCTCGATCGCCCAGAGCATCATCGACCGGGTGCAGGCGGCAGCCATCCGCATCTGCGGGGAGCGCATCACCTTCGCCACCGGCTACGGCTCGACCGAGACCGGCCCGACGGCCTGCAACATCCACTGGCTGAACGGCCGCGGCGGGATGATCGGCCTGCCGGTGCCGGGCACGGCGGTGAAGCTGGTCCCGGCCGGCGAGAAGTTCGAGATCCG
>JAIYCQ010000009.1 GCA_027487945.1 Caulobacteraceae bacterium | reverse complement strand
GGGGTTACTGCCGGGGTCCGGGACGAGGCCGCTGCCTTGCCCGCCCGTCGGAGGCGCTCCGGCTAAGCCCGAATACGGCTGCCGAGCGGAAGCTTCCGGATAACGACCTTCGCGGAGCGTGACGGTCTTGCCACTCTTGCATCTTGCACAAACAGACATCCGGGCAAGACCGGAGCGCTCCGCAACACCTCCCCAACCTTCAGGGCCAACCCCCGTGAGGCGGCGAAGCCGTGCGTCCTTCGACACGCCCGCCGCGCGGGTGGATCAGGATGACGTAGATTGAGGGCTACCCACCCACGCCATGCTGAGCAGCGACCGCAGGTCGCGTGTCGAAGCCCGCAACAGGGCAACGGCCCCCTGCACCGCTTCCTCACAAGGGTTTCACTTGAGTTGGCCCGGTTCGTGCGTATCTGTGCCCTGAAGTCGGGGTTTCGCAGGGTGAACTTGTCCAGACGATCGTTGGTCGGCCTGTCGGCCGCGCTGCTCGCCGGCGCGGCGGCGCCGCTGCGCGCCTTCGCGGCGGACCGTCCGGGGGCGACCGGATCGGCCGCGCCGCCGTCGCCCGGCGTGCTGGGCGGGCGGGCGGTCACGCGCGAGATCATGGAGGCGGCGCGGATGCCGTCCCTGTCGGCCGCCGTCGTCCAGGACGGCCGGCTGGTCTGGGCCGAGGCGTTCGGCTGGGCCGATGTGGAGGCGCAGCGTCCCGCCACAACCGCCGGCCGCTATCGCCTCGCCAGCGTGTCCAAGGTCATCGCCGCCGCCGTGGCGGCGCGGCTGGCCGAGCGTGGCGTCGTCGACCTGGACGCGCCCATCGGCCAGTACCGCCCCAGCCTGCCGGTCGCGCACCGCAGTACCACCTTGCGCCAGCTGCTGGCCCACACCGGCGGCATCCGCCACTACCTCGGCAGCGACCACGACCCGCGCCGCCCGGGCGGAGCCATCGATCAGCGGACCTACCGCAACACCGACGAGGCGCTGTCGCTGTTCATCAACGACACGCTGCTGTCGGTTCCGGGCGAGGCCTTCAACTACAGCACCTTCGGTTACACCCTGATGAGCGCGGTGCTGGAGTCGGCGACGCGGCTGAGCTTCCCCTATCTGGTCGAGCGCGAGGTCACCCGCCCGCTCGATCTGCAGTCCGTCGGGCCCGACGTCGTGGGCGCCCGGGTGCCGGACCGGGTGCGCTGCTACCACCGGTCCTGGGACACCGGTCAGATCGGCCCGGCGCCGCTGGTCAACCCGGCCTACAAATGGGCGGGCGGCGGCCTGCTGGGCGCGGCGAGCGACATCGCCCGCTTCGGCGATGCGCTGCTCAATCCCGGCTACCTGTCGCTGGCCGCGCTGGAGGAGACCTTCCGGCCGGTTGTCCCGAGCCGGGAGCCCGCGCCGGTGCAGGTCGGACTGGGCTGGCGCATCGACCGCGATCCGGCCGGCCGCCTGCGTTACCACCACGCCGGCAGCATCATCGGGGGCCGGTCCATCGTCATGGTCATCCCCGAGGCGGCGATGTCGGTGGCCATACTGTCGAACATGGGCGACCTGCCCATCGACCCGCTGACGCCGGCCCAGCGGCTGGCCGAAGGGTTCATGACCGCCTGACCGCTCAGCCCGGGCTGTCCAGCAGGGCCAGCAGGTTGCGCAGTGTCGGGGCGGCGTCGTCGCTGCGCCAGACAAGACCCGTCTCGAGGATCGGCGGCGCGACCAGGTCCAGGTAGCGAACTCCCGCCCGGGCCAGGTTGCGCAGCGAGGCGGGAACCAGCGCCACGCCAAGGCCCGCCGAGACCAGGCTGATGATGGTCTGCATCTGGATCGCCTCCTGGACGATCCACGCCGTCCCGCCGTGGGCGGCGAAGTAGCCGGTCACCAGGTCGTGGAAGGCGGGGGCGACGCCGCGCGGGAACAGCACCACCGGCGCGGCGATGACGGCCTCCGGCGCCAGCATCCCGTCGTCCGCCGCCAGCCGTCCGTCCGCGACCCAGGCCGCGGGCACGGCCGCCACCAGCGGCTCGGACACCAGCCGCCGGTAGGCGAGGCCGGCGGGCAGGGGGCGGTCATGCGGCGGGATGATGATGCCGGCGTGCCGCTCGCCGGCGGCCACGGCCGGGATCTGCACATCGCTGGTCGCCTCGGTCAGGCGGATGTCGACCTCCGGACAGGCCTCGGCATAGCGGCGCACCAGATCGGGCAGGACATTGTAGTCGGCGGTGCTGACGAAGGAGAGCGACAGATAGCCGATCCGGCCGTCCCGCAGCCGCCGGGCCGTCTCCGGCAGGGCCTCGACCGCCGCCAGCGCGTCCCGGACATGCGGCAGCCACTGCTCGCCCAGGGCGGTGAGGCCGACGCTGCGCTTGGTGCGCACGAACAGCGGCGCGCCCAGGTCGCGCTCCATCGCCATGATCGACTGGCTGAGCGGCGGCTGGGTCATGCCCAGCCGCTCGGCGGCCCGGCCGAAGTGCAGGGTCTGCGCCACGGCGAGGAAATGGCGCAGCTGACGAATGTCCATGTCATATCTCCAGCGACCTTATGCGCGCTGGGTAATATATTTCGGCCTCGATCAGAAGCGCGCTAGGATCACGTCTTCGCCACGATGAGACGCCTCCCATGCCCGCCCTTCGCTCACGCACCTCCACCCACGGCCGCAACATGGCCGGCGCCCGGGGCCTTTGGCGCGCCACCGGCATGAAGGACAGCGATTTCGGCAAGCCGATCATCGCCGTGGCCAACAGCTTCACCCAGTTCGTGCCGGGTCACGTGCACCTCAAGGACCTCGGCCAGCTGGTCGCGCGCGAGATCGAGGCGGCCGGCGGCGTGGCCAAGGAGTTCAACACCATCGCCGTCGACGACGGGATCGCGATGGGCCACGGCGGCATGCTCTATTCGCTGCCCAGCCGCGAGCTGATCGCCGACAGCGTCGAGTACATGGTCAACGCCCACTGCGCCGACGCCATGGTCTGCATCTCCAACTGCGACAAGATCACGCCCGGCATGCTGATGGCGGCCATGCGGCTGAACATCCCGGTCGTGTTCGTCTCCGGCGGTCCGATGGAGGCCGGCAAGGTCCAGATCAAGGGCGTGGCCCGCAAGGTCGACCTGATCGACGCCATGATCGTGGCCGGCGACGACAAGTACAGCGACGCCGAGGTCTCCGAGATCGAAAAGGCGGCCTGCCCGACCTGCGGCTCCTGCTCGGGCATGTTCACCGCCAATTCGATGAACTGCCTGACCGAGGCCCTGGGCCTGTCGCTGCCGGGCAACGGCTCGGTGCTGGCCACCCACGCCGACCGCGAGGCGCTGTTCAAGGAGGCCGGCCGGCTGGTCGTCGACCTGTGCCAGCGCTGGTACGAGCAGAACGACCCGACGGCCCTGCCGCGCGGTATCGCCACCCGGGAGGCGTTCGAGAACGCCATGAGCCTGGACATCGCGATGGGCGGCTCGACCAACACGGTGCTGCACCTGCTGGCCGCCGCGCAGGAGGGCGGGGTCGACTTCGGCATGGCGGACATCGACCGGCTGTCGCGTCGCGTGCCCTGCCTCTGCAAGGTCGCCCCGGCCAAGAACGACGTTCACATGGAGGACGTCCACCGGGCCGGCGGGGTCATGTCGATCCTGGGCGAGCTTGAGCGCGGCGGCCTGATCGACGTCACGCAGCCGACGGTGCACGCCCCGACCATGGCCGACGCCCTGGCCCGCTGGGATATCGGCCGCAGCAACAGCCAGGTGGCCCGCGACCTGTTCAGCGCCGCGCCGGGCGGGGTGCCGACCCAGGTCGCCTTCAGCCAGGCCTCGCGCTGGGAGGAGCTGGACACCGATCGCGAGGCCGGGGTCATCCGCTCGGTCGAGCATCCGTTCTCCAAGGACGGCGGTCTGGCGGTGCTGTTCGGCAATCTGGCGCCCGAGGGCTGCATCGTGAAGACCGCCGGGGTCGACGACTCGATCCTGACCTTCCGGGGCCAGGCCCGCGTCTACGAGAGCCAGGACGACGCGGTCAGCGGCATCCTCACCGGCAAGGTCAAGGCGGGCGATGTGGTGGTCATCCGCTACGAGGGCCCCAAGGGCGGCCCCGGCATGCAGGAGATGCTCTATCCGACCAGCTATCTGAAATCGAAGGGTCTGGGCGCCGCCTGCGCCCTGATCACCGACGGCCGCTTCTCCGGCGGCACCTCGGGCCTCTCGGTCGGCCACGTGTCGCCGGAAGCCGGCGAGGGCGGCCTGATCGCCCTGGTCGAGACCGGGGATCCGATCCTGATCGACATCCCCAACCGCGGCATCACCCTGGAGGTCTCCGACACGGTGATCGCCGAGCGCCGGACGGCGATGGTCGCCCGGGGCAAGGACGCCTGGAAGCCGCTGGACCGCAAGCGCGAGGTCAGCCCGGCCCTGCGCGCCTACGCCGCCATGACGACCAATGCCGCGCGCGGCGCGGTTCGGGACGTGAGCCAGGTCGAGCGCTGAGGTCTGGACGGCGTCGGCGGGCGGTCGTCAGTCGTCCCGGTCCTTGCGGATGCGGGTCTCGACAGACCGCTCGAAGTCGCTGGCTGCGGCCGGAGGTTCGCCGGCCGCGCCGGTGTCGTCTCCCGGCTGGGCGCCTGGCCGGCCCATGATGATGGTGTCGTTGCCGCCCGCCCTCGGGGAAGAGACCGGCAGGCCAGGCCGGTCCTGGACTCCGGCGGCCTTCCTCGCCAGGTCGTCGGCGCGCTCGTCGTCGGAGACCACGCCGTCGCGGTTGGTGTCCGCCGGATTGAGCAGCCGCAGCGGCTGGCCCTGCGCCAGGGCGAAGGACGGCGCGGCCAGCACGAGGGCGGAGAGGACGAAGGCGGATCTCATCACGGCGGCTCCCTGAGGCTGCGCCAGCATCGCCCTGTCGGCCCGCCGCATCAACCCAGCGGAGAGACGCCGAACAGCATCGGGTGGGCAAAGAGCAGCGCCGCCCAGATCGCCACCGCCAGCGCCAGCCGCCACCAGCCAATCTCGCCGAGCGACAGCTTCTGGCGACCGGTCACGATGGCGCCAAACGGGATGTTGGAGGTCTGTGCGGCGAAAGCGTCCCACTTGGCGCCGAGCGCGGCCTTGCGCTTGGCGTCGATGCTGACCGTGCCGAAGACGCCCAGGGCCAGCATGGAGCCGAACAGGATCACGCTCGGCAGGTCGCCATTGGACAGCAGGTGCCCGAACGCCCAGATCGCGACGCCCCACAGGAAGGGGTGGCGGGTGATACGCAGCATGCCCTTGACGGCGTCTGGCCGGTCCAGCGTCCCCTCCTGCTTGACGCTGGTCGGGTTGGGGGTGAGCAGGCCCGGAACGACGAGCAGCAGGGCCAGCAGCATGATCAGCACGCCGCCATGGCGCGCCCCGGGCCCCAGGTCCCAGAACACCGGTCCCAGCCCCCTGGCCTGGCCATAGGCCATTGACAGCCAGACGATGCCACCGACCGAGGCGAGCGAGAACAGACCCATGTAGGGGCCTTCCTTGATGATCCCGACGAGCACCCCGCGCAGGGCGGTGCCGGAGACCAGCAGGTGCAGCAGGACAAAGAATACGGCGGCGGCGATCAGCGCGGTCATGACGTTCCTCCCCAGGATGACGAGGGGCAGGGTGCGCTGCCAGCTTTACACTGTCAATCAGCGCGGTCGCGGTCCCCGGCGTCGTCCTCCGGGCCGAAGTCGAACTCAGGCTCGCCGTCCCAGGGCGGTCCGTCGTCGTCCCCGGCCGGCGGCGACGGCTTTCGGGGCTGCGGTTTGGGCGCCGTCGCCGCCATTCGGGCCGGGGCGGCGGGCGCCGGCGCGGCGATCACCGGCGCCGGAGCCGGAGCCGGAGCCGGAGCCTGCGGCCGGGCCGGCCGACGGACGATGGCCTCGACCCTGGCCAGCCAGCGGTTGGCTTCGCCGATGGCCGCGCGTGGCGACCAGTCGTCCCGCCGGGCCTCGTCGCCGCGCAGCCACAGGTCGAGCTCGAAGTCCGGGTACTTCGGATCGTCGAACAGCAGGCGCAGCGTGACCTGACCGGCTGAGGACACCACCTGCTCCAGCGCGCGCCTGGGCTCGCCCCGGAATGCCTTGGCCACCACCTGGCCGTCGATGATCAGTTCGCCGCCGATGACCTCGTCGATCCGGTAGATCAGGCACCACTCGCCGCGGTCCCAGGCCACGGCGATCAGGCCCGAGGCGAAGGAGAAGCCTGCGCCTCGACCGCGGCCCTGGGTGATGATCATCGACTCCGGCTCGCTCCGCAGCACCCTTTGCAGGGCGCGGCGGATCCGGCGCTCGTCGTTGTGCCACCACAGCGCCAGACTGCCCAGGAACGTCACCGCCGTTCCGGCCAGGGCCAGCATCATCAGAAGGCGCCACATGTCCGTCATGGGACGAGCCTTAGCGGGAGTCCCGGCGGTCGTCAGCGCCCTCCATGGTCAGGCGCCGATGATGACCTTCTCCTCGCCCCACCACAGGGGCGACCTCGCGAGGTCGATGAAGCGTTTCTCGTCCTCGAGCAGCATGCGGCCGGCCTCGCGGGCGGCGGGATCCTGCGCGGTCAGGGCCATGTCGTCGAAGCTGTCCCACCACAGCTGGGCGACGCCGTCGAACTGCTCGGGCCCGCCGCGGCTTGCGCGGGAGTCGACGCTGACCGCCGGGTCGAAGCTGTGCAGCTGGACATAGCGGCGGATCCGCAGCGGCGCCTGCACGCTGGCCACCAGCGGGCCGTGGGTGTTCAGCCAGTAGTCCTGGAAGGCCTCGCGGGTCAGATGCGGCAGGCGGATGAGGCAGAAGGTCAGCTTGATCACAGGTTCAGCTCCACGACGACCGGGACATGGTCTGACGGCTTGTCGCCGCCGCGCACATCGCGGTGGATGTCCACCCGCACCAGCCGGTCGGCCGCCTGGGGCGACAGCAGGGCATGGTCGATGCGGATGCCGTTGTTCCGAGGCCAGGCTCCGGCCTGGTAATCCCAGAAGGTGTAGCCGCCCGGCGCGCCGTCGGCGGCCGTGTAGGCGTCGGTGAGGCCGAGGTTCTGCAGCGCGCGCCAGGCGGCGCGACTTTCGGGCTGGAAAAGGGCGTCGCCGAGCCAGTCCTTCGGCTTCTCGACGTCCTGCTCGTCGGGAATGACGTTGTAGTCGCCGGCGACGACCATCGGCTCCTCCAGCGGCAGGAGTGAGCGGACATGACGGTTGAGGCGCTCCATCCAGGCCAGCTTGTAGGCGAACTTCTCCGTGCCGACAGGGTTTCCGTTGGGCAGGTAGATGCCGATCATCCGCACCGGCGGCGGGCCGGAGACGACCGCCTCGATGGAGCGGGCCTGTTCGTCGGTCTCGTCGCCGGGGAGACCCTTGCGGACGTCCTCCAACGGCGTCTTCGAGAGCATCGCCACGCCATTGTAGGTTTTCTGGCCGTGGACCGCGACATTGTAGCCGAGGCGCTCAAACGCCTCGGCCGGGAACTTCTCGTCGACGCATTTGATTTCCTGCAGCACCGCCACGTCGGGCGAGGCCGCCTCGAACCAGGCCAGCACCGTTTCCAGGCGAGCGTTGACCGAGTTCACGTTCCAGGTGGCGAGTCGCATTGACGGCTCCGTAGCGAGGGGAGAAGGCTAGGGACCATGGCGGGGCGGCTCAAGACCGTAGCGGAGCGTGATCAACGCGCGAGGTTCATTCTGTTGATCCTCGCGACGCTGGTCTGCGTCGGCATAGCCCCGCTCGCCGCGGTCGGCACGCTGTTTTCGCCGCTGGTCTTCGATGTTCGAGGAAACCTGCTCAATCCGCTGGCCTGGCTGGGCTTCTTCCTGATGATCACCTTCTGGGTCGTCTGCCTGGTCGCACCGCTGGCGGCCTGGATCTTCTGGCGACGGCGGCGGGAGCGCCTCACCTGGGCTTCGATGACCGCCCCGCTGATCTGGGGCCTGCTGTTGACGATCGTGCTTCAGTTCATCCCGGGCTAGGGCTTCACGAAGTCGGCGATGGCCTCGACGACGCCTGGCGCCAATGGCCGTGCAGGGTCGGCATAGGTGGCGAGATTGGCGTCTCGATCCAGCGGCGCGGCCTTCAGAACATGGTTCACGCCGGGCAGGATGACCAGCGTCGCCGAGGGCTGGGCCGCCTTCAGCGCCCGGGCATCGGCCACGGACACCTGGAGATCAGTGTCGCCCTGAAGGATGAGGATCGGTTTGCCGACAGCTGCGGCCAGCGCCGCCGGATCCTGCCGGAATGACTCGATAAGGAAGCTCTGGACCGCCGGCCTGAACAGCGGGAGCAGCGCCGGGTGCATCCCGGCGGTGTCGACCCGGCGGCCCGCTTCCAGCTCGCTGATCGCGTTCAACGCCTGGGGAAGCAGGGGAGCATTCGCCGGATTGGCTTGCAACTGCTCGCGGATGACCGTCCCCAGCGGTCGCCCGGCCGCGGCGACCAGCACCAGCCCGCACAGGTCCGGATTGTCACCGGCCGCCGCGATAAGCCCGACCAGTCCCCCCTCGCTGTGGCCCAGCAGCCAGACACAACGCAGACCCGTCCTCTGCTTCAGGGCTCCCGCCCAGGCGTTCGCGTCAGCCGCCAGGACGCTGACCGTTACGGCGTTCGGATCGGTCGCGGCCGGTCCGCTGGCGAACATGCCGCGTTTGTCCATCCGAAGGCTTGCGATCCCCTCGGCCGCCAGCCCCTCCGCCAGGAGGCGATAGGTCGATCCGCGCACGCCCAGGGGATTATTGCCGTCCCGGTCGGTCGGGCCCGATCCGGGAAGGATGACGACCGCCGCGCGCGGCCCGCCGGGCGGGGACAGGACCGTCGCCTTCAGCGGTGCGAGACCGCCCGGGATCTCCACGGCGGTCTCGACGGGGCCGGCGACAATGGTCGCCGCCAACATGATTGCCTTGAACATGGCGGCACCCCCTTCGGAAGCGGGTGTCAGATCGAGAAGCTGACGCCGCAGCCGCAGCTGGACCTGGCGTTGGGGTTGCGGACGCGGAACTCGGCGCCGGCCAACTCGTCGACGAAGTCGATCTCCGATCCGGCCAGGAGGGCCAGGGAGATCGGGTCGACCAGAGCGGCCGCGCCGTCACGCTCGACCCGCAGGTCCTCCGCGTCGGCGTCCTCGACCAGGTCGAAGCGATACTGGAAGCCGGAGCAGCCACCGCCGTCCACGGCCACGCGCAGCATCACCGAACGTCCTTCCGCGGCGCCGATGGCGTGCAACCGGCGGGCGGCCTGTTCGGACAGGGTGACGGGCGTGGGGGTCAAAGGGGTCACTCAGGGCTGTGGAAAACTCTGCGGCTTCATATATGTGCAACCCCGCGCCGTCAGGGAAGGGGGCGCAACGCAGGACCGACGAATGTCCACTCCATTTCAGCCGCCGGCCAGGGCCGCCTACGCCGAGACGCCGACGGCCTCGCGCGGACGACAGCACCCCGGCCCCGAAAGCCGGACGCGGACTCCGTTCGCCCGCGACCGTGACCGGATCATCCACGCGACGGCCTTTCGCAGGCTGAAGGAGAAGACCCAGGTCTTCGTGGCCCACGAGGGCGACCACTACCGCACGCGCCTGACCCATTCGCTGGAGGTGGCGCAGATCGCGCGCTCGCTCTCCACCGCGCTCGGCCTCGACAATGACCTCGCCGAGACCATCGCCCTGGCCCACGATCTCGGCCACCCGCCGTTCGGTCACGCCGGCGAGGACCAGATCGACGAGAGCATGAAGCCGTTCGGCGGCTTCGACCACAACGTCCAGACCTTCCGCGTGGTGGCCAAGCTGGAGCACCGCTACCCCGACTACGAAGGCCTGAATCTGACCTGGGAGACGCTGGAAGGGATCATCAAGCACAACGGTCCCGTGACCGAGAAGCTGTCCCGCCCCTCGTGGAACATGGTCCGCCAGTTCGACGCCAGCTACGATCTGAAGCTCGGGACCTGGGCCTCGGCGGAGGCGCAGGTCGCCGCTGTGGCCGACGACATCGCCTACAACAACCATGACGTCGACGACGGTCTGCAGGCCGGGCTGTTCCAGCTCAACGAGCTTCTAGACGTCCCGCTGATCGGCCCGATCCTGCATGGCGTCCGGTCCGAGCGCCCCGACCTCGATGATCGCCTGACCCGGCTGGAGGCGGTCCGCCGGATGATCGGGGCGATGATCGACGACGTGATGGGCGAGACGCTGCGCCGGGCGCGCGACAGCGGCGTCGCCTCGCCCGACGATGTCCGGGCGCTCGGCCACGCCCTGGTCGCCTTCTCGCCGGACATGAACGAGGATCTCGCCCGGCTGCGCGCCTTCCTGATGGAGCGGATGTACCGGCACTGGAAGGTGAACCGCACCCGCAGCCAGGCGCGCCGCATTATCGCCGAGATGTTCTCGTTGTTCATGAGCGAGCCGGAGGTCATGCCGACCGAATGGTTCGCCCGGTCGCAGAACCGCGACGAAATCGGCCGCGCCCGTGTGGTTTGCGACTACATCGCGGGCATGACCGACCGATACGCCATCGAAGAGCACCGGAAGCTGTTCCAGCTCGAAGCCTGGTCCTGATGCAAGCGCCGGCGTCAGGTCGCTGGCGATCCGGAGCTTCCGTTCGATAGACTGGACGCCGTCGGCGCGCGATTCGCCGCTGCGCCCGCAACGATGCTCCCTGGAGCCTGTCTGAAAATGTCCGACCATGATCGCGGCGCCTACACGCCGCCCACCGACTCCCCGCTTTCGTTCGACGCCCGCCGGCCGGTGCGCGGCGGCGGGGGTGGTTCGTCCATCCTGCTGATCAGCGCCGTCATTCTGCTGGTGCTGATCGTCGGCGCCGGCGTCTGGCTCTATCGCGACGGGCTTCGCGGCGCCGATGATGCGCCGCAGCCGGTCGGCGCGGCCGTCGAGACCGCCAAGGTCGAACCCAAGGCCGATGACCAGCCGCCGGTCGATCCTGCCGCGGGCCTGACCATCCACACCGACGACGGCGGCGTGGCGGATGCGCCGACGTTCGCGCCGGAACCCGAGCCGGTGCTGCCGCGTCCTGCGCCGACCACGGCGCCCACCACCGCCGAGCTGCGTCCCGCGCTGCCGGTCGCAACGCCCGCCACGCCCGCCACGCCGCCGAGGCCCGTCACGCCCGTGACCCCGACGACCACGACGCCGAAGCCGCCGGCGCCGAAACCCGCACCGGCCACGGGCGGCGCCGCCATGGTCCAGATCGGCGCCTTCTCGTCCCAGGCGCTCGCCGACCGCGGCTGGAACGACGCCGCGGCCGTCTCGCCGGGCATGGCGGCCGGCAAGGGCAAGCAGGTCGAAACCGTCGAGAAGGACGGCAAGACGCTGTTTCGCACGTCGGTGACCGGCTTCGCCAGCCGCGCCGATGCGACGGCCTTCTGCGACCGCCTGAAGGCGGCGGGAAAGAGCTGCTTCGTCAAGTGAGCCGGCTCGCCGTCATCCTCGGCTGCCAGGGCCATGCCCTGACCAGGGCGGAAATCGCCTTCTTCCGCGAGGTGCGGCCCTGGGGCTTCATCCTGTTCCGGCGCAACATCGATACGCCGGAACAGGTCCGCGCCCTGACGGCGTCGCTGCGCGAGACCGTCGATGACCCGCGCGCCCCCATCCTGATCGACCAGGAGGGCGGCCGCGTGCAGCGTCTGGGCCCGCCGCACTGGTCCAGGTATCCGCCCGGCCGCGCCTATGGCGACCTTCCGACCAACGACCCGCTGGTCCGGCGGGAGATCACCCGGCTCGGCGCCCGGCTGATGGCCCATGACCTGCTGGACCTCGGCATCAACGTGGACTGCGTGCCGGTGCTCGACGTGCCGTCGCCGGACGGTCACGAGATCATCGGCGACCGCGCCTACGGCCAGGACGTCGAAACCGTCGCCACGCTGGGCCGCGCCGCGGCCGAGGGTCTGATCGCCGGCGGTGTGCTGCCGGTCATCAAGCACATCCCGGGACATGGCCGCGCCATGGCGGACAGCCATATGGAGCTGCCGGTGGTCGGCGCGTCCTATGATGAGCTCGACGCCCGTGACTTCGCGCCGTTCCGGGTGTTGTCCGATATGCCGATGGCGATGACGGCGCACGTCGTCTACACGGCGATCGACGCCAAACGGCCTTCGACGACCTCCAGAACGGTGATCAGTCAGGTGACGCGCGGGGCCATCGGCTTCGACGGCCTGCTGATGACCGACGATCTGTCGATGAAGGCGCTGAAGGGCGGCTTCAAGGCCCGGGCCAAGGCGGCGCTGGCCGCCGGCTGCGACGTGGTCCTGCACTGCAACGGCGACATGGACGAGATGCAGGCCGTGGTCGAAGGCTGCCGCAAACTCAAGGGCGACGCCCGCCGCCGCGCCGACGCCGCCCTGGCCCGGCTGGCGCGCGTTCCGGAGCCTTTCGACGTCGCCGAGGGCCGCGCCCGGCTGTCCGCCGCCTTTGAAGGGCGGTTCGACGGATGACGGACACGACCTTCCAGCCGGACCTCGACTTCCAGGCCGCCTCCAACGCAGCCGAGGACGGGGACGCGCTGATCATCGACGTCGATGGCTACGAAGGCCCGCTGCACGTGCTGCTTGCCCTGGCCCGGACGCAGAAGGTCGATCTGCTACAGCTGTCGGTGACCCGGCTCGCCGACCAGTATCTGAAGTTCGTCAAACAGGCCCGGCGTCTGCGTTTCTCGCTGGCCGCCGACTACCTGGTGATGGCCGCCTGGCTGGCCTACCTGAAGTCGCGGCTGTTGCTGCCGCGCAGCGAGCGCCCCAAGGCCGAGGAACCGCCGGCCGAGGAAGTCGCGGCCCAGCTGGCCTTCCGCCTCGCCAAGCTGGACGCCATGCGCCGCGCTGTCGAAGCCCTGCGCGAACGGCCGCAGCTGAAGCGCGACGTCTTCACCCGCGGCGATCCGGAGGCGGTGAAGATCCTGTCCTCCAACCGCGTCGAGGGCGACCTCTACCAGTTGATGAGCGCCTACATCGGTCAGCGCCGCAAGGAGGCGGACCGCAGCTACCGCCCCTATATCCCCGTCGCCTACGGTCTTGAAGACGCGCGGGACCGGCTTCGCGGCATGGTCCACGAGTTCACGGTCTGGACGCCGATGGGCGGCGTGGCGCCCGAGGCGCGCGACCCGGATGGCCCCAGCCGCGCCAGCTATGTCGCCTCAACCCTGTCCGCCAGCCTTGAGCTGGTGAAGGAGGGGGTGATCGAGGCGCGGCAGCTGGAAGCCTTCACCGAGATCTACCTCCGCAAGCTCAAGGCCCCGCCGGCGGGCGAGGGGGTGAGCGCATGACCGAGATCACCCAGATCGAGCGGGCGCTGGAGGCGCTGCTGTTCGCGGCCGCGGAGCCGCTTTCGGTCGAGGATCTGGCTCGCCGCCTGCCGGAAGGCGCGGACGTGGCCTGGGGTCTCGAAGTGCTGCGCCAGCGTTGCGAGGGCAGGGGCGTGGAGCTGGTCCCGGTGGCCGGCCGCTGGCGGTTCCAGACGGCGACGGATCTGGCCTTCCTGATGACGGAGGAGCGCGACGAGCCGCGCCGCCTGTCGAAGGCCGCCCAGGAGACCCTGGCCATCATCGCCTACCACCAGCCGGTGACCCGGGCCGAGATCGAGGCCGTACGCGGCGTCCAGGCCAGCAAGGGCACGCTCGACGTGCTGCTGGAGCTGGGGATGGTCCGAATGCGTGGCCGCCGGCGCACGCCGGGGCGGCCTGTGACCTACGGCACCACCGACCTGTTCCTCGAACACTACGGCCTCGCGACCCTCGCCGATCTGCCGGGCATGGCGGAGATGAAGGCCTCCGGCCTGCTGGGCCTGGACCTGCCCCCCGGTTTCGAGGTGCCCGATCCCTCGCGTCCGCCGCTGGACGAAGAGGACGCGCTGGACTTCGAGGGCGGGGGCGAGGACACGCCGGAGTTCGTGCAGGACTACGTTGGGGGCGAGGAGTAGTCCGTGCGGGCTTCGACACGCGCCTGCGGCGCGGCTCAGCCTGACGTGGATTGATTGCTTTCCAGCGACGTCATCCTGAGCAGCCGCGAAGCGGCGTGTCGAAGGACGCAACAATGTGGACGAACCTCACACGCCTTTAATTTGGCCAGCGGCCACGCGAACGCCTATATAGGCCGACACAGTTGAACCACGCCGCGTGGCAGGGACGCCCGCGGCCTGAAGGAGCACCCGGACGATGGGTTCATTTAGCATCTGGCATTGGCTGATCGTGCTGGCGCTCGTCGCCCTGCTGTTCGGCGGCCGGGGCAAGCTGTCCGGCCTGATGGGCGACGCGGCCAAGGGCATCAAGGCCTTCCGCGATGGTCTGAAGACCGAGGACAAGGTTGACGAGACGCCGGCCCAGCCGCTGCCCCGCGCCGAGTCCGAGAAGGACAAGATTGTCAGCTGAGGCTGGCGATCAACTGAAGCCCTTGATCGCGCCATCGGCGCGGGCGTAAGGCCGCGTGATGCTTCCTGAAATCGGCGCCACAGAACTGCTTGTCATCGCCGCGGTCGCCCTGATCGTGGTCGGGCCCAAGGACCTTCCGCTGCTCCTGCGCAAGCTGGGTCAGTGGATGGCAAAGGCGCGCGGCATGGCCAACGAGTTCCGGGCCAGCTTCGACGAAATGGCCCGCCAGTCCGAGCTCGACGAGCTGCGACGCGAGGTCCAGGCCCTGCGCACCGGCCAGTTCATGGATCCGCTGCAGACACCCGACGGGCCGCGCGACGCCAGTGTCGACCAGGTGTTCGCCGACATTGACGCGGGACTTCGGGGCGGTGACCTGCAGGTCAGCCCGGCCATGGCCTGGCAGCCCGAGGCCTACGGCGAGCCCGAAGCCGCGCCCGCGGCCGCCGACAAGCCCAGGCGCAAGCGGGCGCCCGCCAAACCGAAGCCCGCCGCGATCGTGGAGGAGACCGCCGCACCGCCGGCCCGCAAGCCCCGTGCTCCGCGCAAGGCCAAGACCGGAACCGTCTCGTGACCAGCGACTACCAACCCGACGAAGCCGAGATCGAGGCCTCGCGCGCGCCGCTGCTCGACCACCTGGTGGAACTGCGCAAGCGGCTGATCATCTGCGTCGGCGCGCTGATCGTCGGCTTCGGCGTCTGCTTCGGCTTCGCCGACGACATCTACACCGTGCTGCTGCAGCCCTTCGTCAAGGCCGGGGCCCTGATCGCGGCCCAGAAGGCCGGCGTCAGCCACGGGCCGTTCGACCTGCTGCTGGTCATGGTGGGGCTGAAGGATGTCCCGGCCATGGACTCGAGGACGGTCGAGATGATCTTCACCGCGCCGCTGGAGTTCTTCTTCACCAAGCTGAAGATGGCCGGCTTCGGGGCCGTGATCCTGACCTTCCCCGTGCTGGCCTGGCAGATCTACGCCTTCGTGGCGCCGGGCCTCTACAAGCGCGAGCGCCGGGCCTTCCTGCCGTTCCTGCTGGCCTCGCCGATGCTGTTCAGCCTTGGAGCGGCGATGGTCTATTACGTCATGCTGCCGTTCGTGATGTGGTTCTCGCTGAGCCAGCAGGTGACCACCGACACGGTCAATGTCGCCCTGCTGCCCAAGGTGTCGGACTACCTGACCCTCGTGACGACGCTGCTGCTCGCGTTCGGTCTCTGCTTCCAGCTGCCGGTGGTGCTCTCCCTGCTCGGCCTCGCCGGGATCGTGACCAGCAAGTTCCTCCGGGAGATCCGCCGTTACGCCATCGTCGGCGTCTTTGTGGTCGCAGCCATCTTCACCCCGCCCGATCCGATCAGCCAGCTGATGCTCGCGATCCCGATCTGCCTGCTCTACGAGGTGTCGATCTGGCTGGTCTGGCTGATGGAGCGCCGCCGCCTGCGCGAGGACGCGACCGCGGGCACGGATATCGTCACGACCTGAAGCCCCCCAATCCCGCTCATCCTCGCGGATGAGCGGAGCGGAAAAGGGGAGCCGCCGCCGACCTCCGAGGAGGGGCGGGGCTTCCAGAAGCCCCCGACGCGCTCTAGAGAAAGCGCCTCAATCCTGCCGGCGCTCTTCCCATGCACGACATCAAGGCCATCCGCGAAACCCCCGCCCTGTATGTCCAGGGCTGGAGCTCTCGTGGCCGCGAGGACGCGCAGGCGCTGGTCGACCAGCTGTTGACGCTGGACCGCGACCTGCGCGCCGCCCAGACGGCCGTGCAGGCGGCGCAGTCGCGGCGCAACGACGCGTCCAAGCAGATCGGCCAGGCCAAGGCGCAGAAGGACGAGGCCAAGGCCGCCGCCCTGATGGCCGAGGTCGAGGCGCTGAAAGGCGAGATGGCCAGCCAGGCCGAGGCGGAAGCGAAGGCCGGCGGCGACCTGCGCGGTCTGCTCGAGGCCCTGCCCAACATCCCCGACCCGCAGGTCCCGGCGGGCGCCGACGAGAACGGCAACGTCGAGACCGGCCGCCACGGCGAGCCGCGCCGGATGAACACCGCCCGCGACCACGTCGACCTCGGCGCGGGCCTGGGCGGCATGGATTTCGAGGCCGCCGCGAGGATGAGCGGCTCGCGCTTCGTGGTGCTCAGGAAGGGCGTCGCCCGGCTGGAACGCGCGCTCGGCCAGTTCATGCTCGATCTGCAGACCACCGAACGCGGCTACATCGAGGTCAGCCCGCCGGTCCTGGTGAAGTCGGACGCCCTGTACGGCACCGGCCAGCTGCCCAAGTTCGAGGAAGATCTCTTCCGCACAACGGGTGATCACTACCTCATCCCCACCGCCGAGGTGTCGCTCACCAACCTCGTCCGCGAGGCGATCACCTCGGAGGAGGACCTGCCGCTGCGCCTGACCGCCCTGACCCATTGCTTCCGCTCGGAAGCCGGGTCTGCGGGGCGCGACACGCGCGGGATGATCCGCCAGCACCAGTTCCAGAAGGTCGAGCTGGTCTCGATCGCCACGCCCGAGCAGTCGGCGGCCGAGCACGACCACATGGTCGCCAGCGCCCAGATGGTGCTGGAGAAGCTGGGCCTGGCCTACCGCACCATGCTGCTCTGCACCGGCGACATGGGCTTCTCCGCGAAGAAGACCTTCGACCTCGAGGTCTGGCTGCCGTCGCAGAACACCTTCCGGGAGATCAGCTCGATCTCCAACTGCGGCGACTTCCAGGCCCGGCGCATGGACGCCCGCTGCCAGAAGAAGGGCGAGAAGGGTACGCGGTTCATGCATACCCTGAACGGCTCGGGCCTTGCCGTGGGCCGGACCCTGGTCGCGGTGCTGGAAAACTACCAGGACGAGGGCGGTCGAATTGCCATCCCCGACGCGCTGGTCCCCTACATGGGCGGGGTTACGCACCTGGAGCCGGCAGCCTGATGCGCATCCTCCTCACCAACGATGACGGCATCCATGCCGAGGGGCTCGTCACGCTGGAGAAGATCGCCAGAGCCCTGACCGACGACGTCTGGATCGTGGCGCCCGAATACGAGCAGTCCGGCGCCAGCCGGGCCCTGACCCTGGCCGACCCGATCCGCGTCCGGAAGGTCGCCGACCGCAAGTGGTCCGTCGAGGGCACGCCGACCGACTGCGTCCTGCTGGGCGTGCGCGAGCTGATCGACGGCGCGAAGCCGGACCTGGTGCTGTCAGGCGTGAACCGCGGCCAGAACATCGCCGAGGATGTCACCCTGTCGGGCACGGTCGCCGGCGCCATCGAGGGCATGGCGCTGGGCATCCCGTCCATCGCGCTCAGCCAGTCGATGCTGGCCTTCCATGACGAGGTCGTTCCCTACTGGGAAACGGCCGAGCACTTCGGCCCCGGGATCGTCGCACGGCTGATCGAGGTCGGCTGGCCGGCCGATGTGGTCATGAACGTCAACTTCCCCTCGCGTCCGCCGGCCGAGGTGACCGAGGTCGAGGTGACTCGCCAGGGCTTCCGCGACACCCACATCCGCACGCTCGACAAGCGCACCGACCTGCGCGGCCGCAACTACTACTGGATGGGCTTCTCGGGGCAGCTGTCCCGACCGGCCGAGGGCACGGACCTGAAGGCCGTCTACGGCGGCAAGATCTCCATCACGCCGCTGCACATCGACCTGACCCACATGGAGACGGTCCACAAGCTGAAAGGGTTGCTGGGCGGCGCGCCGCCCAGGGTTGGATGAGCGAGCCGCAGGACACGCCCCGGGAGCGCATGGCGCGCCTCATCCTCGCCCTCCGCTCGCAGGGGGTCACCGATCCGCGCGTGCTCGACTCCATCGAGCGTACGCCGCGGGAGCTCTTCACGCCCGATCTGTTCAAGGAACGGGCGTTCGAGGACTCGGCCCTGCCCATCGCCTGTGGCCAGACCATCAGCCAGCCGTTCATCGTCGGCCTGATGACCCAGGCCCTGACCATCGAGCCCCGGGCCCGGGTGCTGGAGATCGGCACCGGCAGCGGCTACCAGACCGCCGTCCTCAGCCGGTTGTCGCGGCTGGTCTATACGGTCGAGCGCTACCGCACCCTGATGAAGGAGGCCGAGGAGCGTTTCCGCACCCTGGGTCTCATCAATGTGATCACCCGGTTTGGCGACGGCGGTGTCGGCTGGGCCGAACAGGCGCCGTTCGATCGGATCATGGTCACCGCCGCCGCGCCGGAAGAGCCCAGGGCGCTGCTGGCCCAGCTGAAGCCCAACGGCGTGCTGGTCGCGCCGATCGGCAAGGGGCCTGTGCAGAGCCTGCGCCGCTACGCCGGGGACGGGCAGGGCGGCTTCAAGGTGGAGCTTCTGGGCGATGTCCGATTCGTGCCGCTGCTCGATGGCGTGGCCCGGGAGCTCTGACAATTCACAGACTTTGCAGCGCGATGCGGGCCTTGCGCCTCGAATCCGCCCAGAAGGTCGGCTGACAAGAACATGTCCGGAAGCTGGCCCGTGCTTAACGCGGGCTTAAGGCTGTCAGCACGATTCATTCGCGCTTAATCGAACGGAGCGGCGATGACCAACTTGATGATCCGGGCGGCCCTGGTCGCCGCCGCCGCCACGCTCGCGACCGCCTGCGCCGCCACGCCACAGTACTCGACCGGCCGCGCCCCGGCCGGTTCGCCGCAGGCCCCGCGCCCGGCCTATCCGGTCCAGGCTCCCGACCGCGACATCGACGTGATCGCCGAGGCCATGCCGTCGACCCCGGTGGAGTCCGCGTCGCTGCCCGCCACCGCGCCTTCGGCGTCCTCGGCCGCCGTCGAAACCTCGGCCCTGCCGCCGGTCACCGCGCCCGATCCCTATCCGGAGCCCGAGCCCGAGCCGCAGTACGAGGCGCCGCCCGAGCCGGTCATGGTGCCTGTGACCAGGACGGTCACCCTGGCGCCCGGCAAGGTCGTCGATGTCGACGGACGTCCGAAGACCTACACCGTTAAGGAAGGGCAGGGGCTCGACGCCGTCGCCCGCGCCATGGGCTCCACCCGGGCGGAGCTGGCGAAGATCAACGATCTGAAGGAACCCTACCGCCTGAAGCCCGGCCAGGTGCTCAAGGGGCCGGCGAGCCGCGCCAAGGCCTATGTGGTGGCCAGCGGGGATACGCTCATCGCCATCGGTCGCCGGTTCGGCGTGTCCGCGACAGCGCTGGCGGAAGAGAACGACCTCGCCTCGACCTCGGCGATCCGCGTCGGTCAGAAGATCAAGCTGCCGCCCGGCGTCAAGGATGCCGGTCCGACCACCCGCACGATCACGGTCATGGAGCCGGCGCCGGTACAGCCCGCCCCCCGTCCGCGCCCCGTGGCCCCGGCCCCTGCGCCCCGTCCGCAGCCGGTCGCGCCGCCGCCGGCCGTCGCGCCGCGCCCGGTCACCCCGGCGCCGACCCCTGTGCCGCGCCCGACCCCC
>JAIYCQ010000041.1 GCA_027487945.1 Caulobacteraceae bacterium | reverse complement strand
CCACGGCCACGAGGCCCACCCGGTGGCCCACCATCCCGAGCCCGCCCACGGCCATGACGATCACGGCCATGACGCCCATGCCCATGCCCATGACGATCACGGCCACGCCGCCGCGGCCGACGGTCATGACGGCCATGGGCATGGCGACCACGGCCACGCGGCCGACCACGGCCACGGCCACGAGGCCCACCCGGTGGCCCACCATCCCGAGCCCGCCCACGGCCATGACGGTCACGGCCATGACGGTCACGGCCATGACGCCCATGCCCATGACGATCACGGCCACGCCGCCGCGGCCGACGGTCATGACGGCCATGGGCACGGCGACCACGGCCACGCGGCCGATCACGGCCATGGCCACGAGGCCCACCCGGTGGCCCACCACCCGGAGCCCGCCCACGGCCATGACGATCACGGCCATGAAGCCCATGCCCATGGCGACCACGGCCACGGGGCTGCCGCAGCCGACGGTCACGGTCACGACGACCACGGCCACGGCCAACACGCCCCGGCGGCCGACGATCACCATCGCGAACCGGCCCACGCCTGACACGACGGCCGGACGTCCGACAGAAACGCAGCCGGCGGCCTCTTGAACGAGTCCGCCGGCTGTCGCATTGAGGCGACATGCTAGAACAACTCTCCGGCCCGCTGATCGCCCTCGGGCAAGTCCTCATGATCGACCTGGTCCTGGCCGGCGACAACGCCGTCGCCGTGGGCCTCGCCGCCGCCGGCCTGGCGGAGAAGGACCGCAAGAAGGCGATCCTCTACGGCCTGATCGCCGCCGTGGTCATGCGGATCGGCTTTGCGCTGATCACCACCCAGCTGCTCGGCATCATCGGCCTGCTGTTCGCCGGCGGCATCCTGCTGCTCTGGGTGTGCTGGAAGATGTGGCGGGAGCTGAGCGAACAGGCCGCGCCCGCGGAGACCGACGCCGAGGCGGTGCTCGACAATGATCCGACCACCCAGCCCCGGGCCGGAACCAAGCCCAAGACCTTCCGTCAGGCCTTCACCCAGATCCTGATCGCCGACCTGTCGATGTCGCTGGACAACGTGCTGGCGGTGGCCGGCGCCGCCCGCGAGCACCCCTTCATCCTGGTCTTCGGCCTGCTGCTGTCGATCGCCCTGATGGGCGTGGCGGCGACCTACATCGCCAAGCTGCTGCACCGCTATCGCTGGATCGGCTACATCGGCCTGATCGCCGTGCTGTATGTCGCGCTGAACATGATGTGGGAGGGCCACCGTCAGGTCGTCGTGCGCGCCCTGCAGGTGGACAGCTACAACGCCGTCATGCCCGACTTCGCCGACATCAAGGCCAAGGAGCTCGGGCATGGCTGCGGGGTGGAGAAGGCCGGGACTGTTCGCGACACCTGTCTGCAGCAGATACCGGGCGCCGCAGAGGCCCTGGCGGCCGAGAAGCCGGGCGGCCACTAGCAAGCGGCCGGGCGCTCAGCGCCCGCGCAGCCACCCTGTGATCGCCAGCCGGTCGTCGCCGGCGAACAGCGACACCTGGGAGACCGAGTGCAACGCCGGGACCTTCAGCAGGTTCAGGCTGTTGAAGTTCGGCAGGAAGGCCTCGGCGACATGGCCGTCGTCGCCATGGAACATCAACAGGCCGCCCCACTCTATCTTCCAGCGCGGCGACAGGTTCAGCACATAGGCGAAGTAGCGGTTCTTGCCCTCGATGCCGTCGTCGTGGGCGGTCAGGAAGTGGCCGCGGCGGTAGCGGGTGACCTGGGCGTCTGCGAAGGCGATACGCGGCTCGCCGGTAATCTCGCGCATGGGGGCGAGGAACGCCTCGCTGTTGGCGAACGCCAGCCAGGACTTCCAGACGCCGTCCAGGCGACCGGCCTGGTCCAGGTCCCACAGCGGATGATTGTCGTAAAGATAGTGGAAGCGTTCGGTCGCAGCCTCCTGGGCCGCGCGGCCCATGTCGGTGCGCCGGGCGGGTGTCAGCCCCTCCAGCCAGGCGGCGGGCAGATCAACATGGCCCTTGCCGCCGAGGGTAACGGTCTGGAACGGCGTGCGAAGGGTCGCCTCGTCCCGCAGGATCGCCGCCGAGCCGTCTTCCAGCAGGTCCGGGATCTGCACCCGGCCGGTCGCCGCCAGGCGAGCCGCGAGGGCGGCGCTGTCGGCCGCCGTGCGCGATCGCAGGACGGGCCGGGCCGCTGTCATGCGTCCGCGCCGCCGAAGCGCTGGGTCCAGTCGGCGATCTGCTCGTCGGCGATCTTGGCGAACAGCACCGGCGGCACGGCGACCGCCCTGCCCGGCTCCAGCCGCGTCAGCTCGGCCCTGGCGTCGGTCGACGGCCAGACCGGCGGCCAGGCCTCCCCGAACGACCCGACGATCTGTTCGGCCGCGAACGGAATGAAGGGCGCGGAGACCCGGCCATAGAGGGCCGACAGGTTCAGCGCGGTCCGCACGACCACCGCCGCCCGCTCCGGATCGGTCTTGATCGCCGTCCAGGGCGCGGCTTCCTGCAGGTACTCGTTGCCGAGCACCCACAGCTGGCGCAGCGCCTGGGCGGCCTTGCGCAGCTCGATGGCCTCCATCTGGGCGGTCAGTTCGGTCAGCTGGGCGCCGACATCGGCAAACAGCTTCTCTTCCAGCGGGCCGATCTCGCCGCCTTCCGGAACGAGGCCTTCGAACTTGCTCTCGTTGAACTTGCCGATGCGGTTGACGAAGTTGCCCAGCACATTGGCCAGGTCGCTGTTGATGGTCTGGGCGAAATGCTCCCAGGTGAAGGCGGTGTCGGAGCCCTCGGGCGCATTGGCGGTCAGGTACCAGCGCCACAGGTCGGGCGGCAGGATCTCCAGCGCCGCATCGATGAAGACGCCGCGCTTGCCGCTGGTCGAGAACTTGCCGCCGTACCAGTTCAGCCAGTTGAAGGCCTTCAGCCTGTCGACGGTCTTCCACGGCTCCTCGCTGCCCAGGATGGTCGCCGGGAAGCTGACGGTGTGGAAGGCGACGTTGTCCTTGCCCATGAACTGGACGTACTCGACGTCGGCGGCCCCCTCGTCGGTCCGCCACCAGCGCTTCCAGTCACCGCCGGTCGCCTCGGACCATTCGACGGTCGCGCCGATGTACTCGATGGGGGCGTCGAACCAGACGTAGAAGACCTTGTTCTCGAACCCCGGTCGCGGCGCGCCGTTCCGGGTGACCGGGATGCCCCAGGCCAGGTCGCGGGTGATGCCGCGATCCAGCAGTCCCTCGTCCAGATGCTTGTAGGCGATGCCGCGCGTCAGGGCCGGCCAGTCGGCGGACTTGCTGTCCACCCAGGCGCGAATGCGTTCCTGCATCCGGCTCTGCAGCAGGTAGAGGTGGCGGGTATCGCGCACCTCGATGTTCCGCGAGCCGCTGACCGTGGAGTATGGATTGATCAGGTCGACCGGATCCAGCAGCGAGCCGCAGTTGTCGCACTGGTCGCCGCGCGCCTTCTCGAAGCCGCACTTCGGGCAGGTGCCCTCGACGTAGCGGTCGGGCAGGAAGCGCCGGTCGTCGATGGAATAGACCATCTTGTCGACCCGCTCCTCGATCAGCCCCTGGGCCTCGAGCGCCTCGCAGAAGTGCTGGGTCAGGCGATGGTTGGGCGCGTTGGAACTGCGGCCGAACCAGTCCCAGCTCATGCCGAAGCCGCGCCCGAGCGCGTGCTGCACCTCGTGCCATTCGTCGCAGTAGGCGCGCACATCCTGGCCGGCCTCGGCGGCGGCCAGCTCGGCCGGCGTGCCGTGCTCGTCGGTGGCGCAGACATAGAGGGTTTCGTGCCCCTGGGCCCGCTTGAAGCGCGCGAACACATCGGCCGGCAGCTGCGAGCCGGCCATATTGCCCAGGTGCTTGATCCCGTTGATGTACGGCAGGGCGGAGGTGATGAGGATACGAGCCATGCGGCGGATATAGAGGGGGCGGCGCGCCAGCGGAAGCGCCACGATGGACGGCCGCTCCGGACGCCGCCGGCGCTCCCGGGACAGACGGCCGATCGCCGGCGCCAGGCCGCACCCGGGAACGGCGATTCCCCAACCCTTTCACCGCCTTGGACCGGGAAGGGCTTTTCCCCCGCCGCGCAGCCCGTATAACGGCGACAGGGTTTGCCGGGGAGGTAGGGGATGTCGCTCTTCAAGGGTCATACGCGGCGCTGGGCCGCACTCGCGATGGGGGCGACGGCCCTGGCGCTGGCTGCCTGCGGCAGTCCCAAGCAGGAGACCCTGCACATCTACAACTGGTCGGACTACATCGACCCGGCGCTGCTCGAGGAATTCACCAAGGAAACCGGCATCAAGGTCGTCTACGACACCTTTGATTCCAACGAGATGCTCGAGACCAAGGTGCTGACCGGGTCGACCGGCTACGACATCGTTGCGCCGTCCAACCACAACCTGCCGCGCTACATCACCGCCAAGGCCATCGCGCCGCTCGACTTCGCCAGGCTGCCGAACCGCAAGAACCTGTGGCCCGAGCTGATGCAGCGCATGGAGCCCTTCGATCCCGGCGCGAAGTACAATGTCCCCTACATGTGGGGCACCATGGGCATCGGCTACAACAAGGCCGAGATCGCCAAGCGCTTGCCCGGCGTGGCGATCGACAGCTGGGACGTGGTCTTCAAGCCGGAAAACCTGGCGAAGCTCAAGGACTGCGGCGTCTATTTCCTCGACGCCTCCGAGGACATGTACGCGGTGGCCCTGAACTACCTGGGCAAGGACCCCAACTCCCGGTCGGTGGCCGACTACGAGGCCGCCACGGCCATGCTGCTGACGCTGCGCCCGCATATCACCAAGTTCCACTCTTCGGAGTACATCAACGCCTTGGCCAATGGCGACGCCTGCGTCGTCATCGGCTACAGCGGCGACATCCTGCAGGCCGCCGACCGGGCCGAGGAAGCGGGACGCGGGGTCGAGATCGGCTATGCCATCCCGAAGGAAGGCAGCCAGGTCTGGTTCGACGTCTTCGCCATCCCGGCCGACGCGCCCAATCCCGAGGCCGCCTACAGGTTCCTCGACTTCATGCTGCGGCCGGCGATCATCGCCCGGGCGTCCAACTACACCGCCTACGCCAACGCCAACGCGGCGGCGACGCCGCTGGTGGACGAGAGCCTGCGCAACGACCCGAACGTCTATCCGACGCCGGAGGTGTTCGGCCGCCTGTTCGTGACCACGACCAAGGACCAGGCCCTGGTCCGCGAGGTCAACCGTCTCTGGACCAAGGTGATGAGCGGGCAATGAGCCGCCCGCCCGCGCCCGGTCGCGCCGGGAAGACCGCCAAGCCTCCTGAAGCAAAAGGGGGCGGGCGCCGCCTGAACATCGGCGCTGTCCGCTCGACCTTCGCGCCGTGGAACGACCCGGACGCCGTACCGCTGGTGCGGTTCGAGGGCGTGACCAAACGGTTCGGCGGCCAGGCCGCCGTCGACAATGTCTCGCTCGATATCTACCCGGGCGAGTTCTTCGCCCTGCTCGGTCCGTCCGGCTGTGGCAAGACCACCCTGATGCGGATGCTGGCCGGGTTCGAGACGCCCGATGCCGGTCGCATCACCCTGGCCGGTCAGGACCTGGCCGGGGTGCCGCCCCATCAGCGGCCGGTGAACATGATGTTCCAGAGCTATGCGCTGTTCCCGCACCTGACCGTTGAGCAGAACATCGCCTTCGGCCTGAAGCAGGAAGGCCTGCCCCGGGGCGAGATCGCGGCCCGGGTGCTGGAGATGCTGGACCTGGTGAAGCTGACGCCCTTCGCGCGGCGCAGGCCCGACCAGCTGTCCGGCGGTCAGAAACAGCGGGTGGCCCTGGCCCGCGCCGTGGCCCGCAAGCCCAAGATGCTGCTGCTGGATGAGCCGCTCGGCGCCCTCGACAAGAAACTTCGCGAGGAAACCCAGTTCGAGCTCATGGACCTGCAGGTCGAGCTGGGCGTCACCTTCCTGATCGTCACCCATGACCAGGAGGAAGCCATGGTCATGGCCGACCGCATCGCCGTCATGGGCGAGGGCCGCACGGTCCAGGTCGGGCGACCCGAGGAAATCTACGAGACCCCCTCCTCCCGCTATGTCGCCGAGTTCCTGGGTGACGTGAACCTGTTCGAGACCCGGGTCGAAACCATCGAGCATCCGATGGCGCACCTGCAGGCGAAGGACGCCACGGCCGGCTTCTATGTGCTTGACGACGACTGCCCCGATCCCGGCTCGACCGTCTGGCTGGCGGTGCGGCCGGAGAAGATGCGCATCAGTCTCGACCCGCCCGCCGACGGCGCCCGCAACGTGCTGGCCGGCGAGATCTGGGACATCGGCTACACCGGCGACTGGACCAACTACATCGTCGAACTGCCGGGCGAGAAGCTGGTGCGGGTGGCCCGCGCCAACAGCCAGCGCTTCGTCGAGCGGCCGATCGGGTGGGACGACAAGGTCTGGGTCAGCTTTGATCCCGACGCCGGCGTGGTGCTGACGTCGTGACCTCCCGCCCCCGTTCGAGGGCGGTCATCCTCCCCGCCATCTGGCTGGGCGTACTGTTCGCCTTTCCGTTCCTGCTGGTCTTCAAGCTGTCGCTGTCGGACAGCGCCCTGGCCATGCCGCCCTATGCGCCGCAGATCGACTGGGGCGGCGGCCTGGCGGCCATCAAGACCTTCTTCGCGGCGCTCGATTTCGAGATGTACGCCCGGCTGACCAGCGACCGGCTCTATCTGGACGCCTATCTGACCAGCCTGAAATTCGCGGCCGGCGGCACGCTGATCGCGCTGCTGGTCGGCTATCCGATGGCCTACGGCATGGCCCGCTGCAAGCCGGCGACGCGCAACATCCTGCTGATGCTGGTCATCCTGCCCTTCTGGACCAGCTTCCTGATCCGCGTCTACGCCTGGGTCGGGATCCTCAAGCCCGAGGGCCTGCTGAACGTCTTCCTGGGCCTGCTGGGCCTCGACCCGGTCAGCCTGCTCTACACCCCGACCGCCGTGCAGATCGGGCTGGTCTACAGCTACCTGCCGTTCATGGTGCTGCCGCTCTATGCGGCCCTTGAGCGGATGGACCACACCCTGCTGGAGGCCGCCGCCGACCTCGGCTCGCCGCCCTGGAGGAGCTTCTGGCAGATCACCTGGCCGCTCTCGCTTCCGGGCGTCGTGGCCGGCTGCCTGCTGTGCTTCATCCCCATGGTCGGCGAGTTCGTGATCCCCGACCTGCTCGGCGGGCCGGGTTCGCTGATGATCGGCCGATCGATCTGGATGGAGTTCTTCGCCAACCGCGACTGGCCCTTCGCGAGCGCCGTGGCCATCATCCTGCTGTTCACCCTGGTGCTGCCCATCGTGCTCTACCAGCGCCAGCAGGCGCGTGCCCTGGAGGCCGGGCGATGAGGCGCGGCCCCTCCTGGTTCAACCTCGTCTCGATCACGCTCGGCTTCGCGTTCCTGTATCTGCCGATCGTGCTGCTGGTGGCCTGGTCGTTCAACGCCAGCAAGCTGGTCACCGTCTGGGGCGGCTTCTCCACCCGGTGGTACGCGGCCCTGCTGCAGGACGAGCAGCTGCTGGCCGCCGCCTGGGTGACGGTCCGGGTCGGTCTGCTGTCGGCCACCATCGCCACGGTGCTGGGCACGCTGGCGGCCATCGCCCTGGTGCGCGGCGGCCGTTTCCGGGGGCGGACGATGTTCTCGGGGATGGTCTACGCGCCGCTGGTCATGCCCGAGGTGATCATGGGCCTGGCCCTGCTGCTTCTGTTCGTGGCCATGGGGTTCGACCGCGGCTTCTGGACGGTCATGCTGGCCCACACCACCTTCACCCTCAGCTATGTCGCCGTGGTGGTGCACTCGCGCCTGGTGACCTTCGACCGGGCGCTCGAGGAGGCCGCTCAGGATCTGGGCTGTACGCCCGCGCAGTCGTTCCTCAAGGTCACCCTGCCCAACATCTTCCCGGCTGTGCTGGCCGGCTGGATGCTGGCCTTCACCCTGTCGCTGGACGATCTGGTCATCGCCAGCTTCACCAGCGGCCCGGGCGCCACCACCCTGCCGATGCGGATCTACAGCCAGGTGCGGCTGGGGGTGACGCCGGAGATCAACGCCGTCTGCACCCTGCTGATCGCCGTGGTGGCCACCGGCATCATCATCTTCTCCCTGACCCAGAAATGGCGGACGGGCGCCGCGGCGCGAGGTCCGCGACAGGAGGTTTCGTGACGCGTAGCCGACCCCTTCTCACCGCCCTGGCCACGCTGACGCTGGCCGCCGCGGTCGCCGGGCCCGCGAGCGCCCAGACGGCGGCGGAGACCTCGCAATGGATCGCGACCATGGGCAACAACGGCGCCTTCACCGGCAGCGTGCTTCCCGAAGCCGTGTTCGTGAGCTTCGACTACCCCTGCAACGTCCGCTTCACCTTCATCGCCGGCGATCTCAAGACGGTCGAGACCTCGCACATGAGCTGGTTCATCGCCGAAGCCTACGGCGCCGGGAACATGATGCGGCTGATCTCGTCCAGCAGCGACGTGGTATGGGTTGAGCAGACCAACGGCGACGGCGACCGCCGCGCGTGGCAGGAGGCCGTGATCTATCTCCAGGTGCGCGACCCGGCGATGAAGCCGCGCTTCATCAACGCCTTCAACTCCCTCGCCAAGGCCTGCGGCGGCACGGGCCCGGTGAACCCCAATCTTCACTGAGCGTCGCTGCGCCCTCACACCGGTCATTGCGAAGCCGCAGGCCGTGAAGCTATTAGAGCCTGACGCGTCGCTGATCACCCCTGCTCCACGCAGAGGCAGGATCGCAACGGGCCGGCTTAGCTCAGATGGTAGAGCAGCGGTTTTGTAAACCGAAGGTCGCGGGTTCGATTCCTGCAGCCGGCACCAACCAAATTCGCCTCTCAGCGGGCCCCGGCCCAGAGTTTCCGGCGCCTAATCAGGGACAGGGACGATCCGTTCGCGCCCGTCCGCATTCAACCATCTGAACGAGACTGAGTCGGGCTTCTCAGGCTCTGGCGCTCGCTGCCTAAGCAGTGCGCCGACAATTCCGACGATCCCGCCGCCGCCGATCAAGCTGATCAGCACGCCCAACCATTCCGGATCGATCGCCCCCGTCCTCAAAGGGTCACACAGCCGCAACACCGTGGCAAATCTTGCTTTGGCGTAGGTTCAGCGTGGACAACCCTTGGCATTCCGACCCACTTGTGAGCAAATGCTCACATGTCGCTGACCGCCCGACTGGCTGATCGCATCGCCCTGGAAAACCTCAAGGGCGTTGATCGTGCGCGCAAGGCCGTCTCCTTCGCGCTCTCCCGCCGCGACCGTCATCTGCCGCTGCTGGCGGAGACCCGCAATCTCGAGGTCGAGGGCGCCGCCGGCCCCCTGCCCGCCCGGCTCTACGTCCCGCGCGGCGCTGAGGCGGCCGGGCCGATGCTGGTGTTCTTCCACGGCGGCGGGTTCATCCTTTGCGACATCGAGACCCATGACGCCTTCTGCGTTCGGCTGGCCGACGCAGCGGGGGTGCGGGTGCTGTCCTGCCGCTATCGCCTGGCGCCCGAGGCTGCCTTTCCGGCCCAGCTGGAGGACGCCGTGGCTGCCCTGCAATGGGCGGGGCGCAATCTTGAGCGGCTCGGCGCCACGCGCCTCGCGGTCGGCGGCGACTCCGCCGGCGGCTATCTCGCCGTCGCCGGCGCCCGGGCGGTCAACGCCGGGACGCCCGGCGCGATCAGCGCCCAGGTGCTGATCTATCCGCTGCTGAGCATGGACGACGAGGTCTGGGCCACGACGCTGTTGCAGGACGCCCGGATCGTCGGCCGGCTGGCGGTACAGTTCATCCGGGCCCAGCTGGCGACCAGCGAGGGCCACTCACTGCTCGGCGGGTCACACGTCGCGACCCCGCCGACTCTCGTGGTCGGCGGCGACAGGCTCGATCCCTGCCGGCCGGAAGCGACGACCTATGCGGCGGAACTGAGGGATGCGGGTGTCGCGGTCGAGGAGCGCTACTTCGCGCTCCAACCCCACGGGTTCATCAACCTGACCCATGTCTCGCAGGCATCGCGCGACGCGGTGGGGGAGATCGGGACGTTGACGGCGGCGCTGCTGAGGGGCTCTACGCCTTCGACGTCAGCGTCCAGATAATGGCGTCGATGTCGGCGAACAGGCGCTTGAGGAAGTGCGGCATGGCGGGGGTCTCCCGTTGATTCCAGTCTGCCCGTTAACGATCTGCGCCGATTCGCGTTCCGACGTGAAAGAACAATGAAATCCCGAAAGATCCACAGTCCGTGACCAGCGCCCCCGTCATCACCATTTTCATCGACGCCGACGCCTGTCCGGTGAAGGACGAGACCTACAGGGTGGCCGCCCGCTACGGGCTGAAGACCTTCGTGGTCAGCAACAGCTTCATGCAGATTCCGGCCTCGCCGCTGATCGAGCGGGTGATCGTCGACGCCGGCCCCGACATCGCCGACGACTGGATCGCCGAGCGGGCGACGAAGGGCGACATCGTGGTCACAAACGACATCCCGCTGGCCGACCGGGTGCTGAAGTCCGGGGCGGCGGCGATCAAGCCGAACGGGCAGCCGTTCACGCCGGACTCCATCGGCGCCGCGCTCGCCCAACGGTCGATCATGGAGCACATCCGCTCGACCGGGGAGATCACCGGCGGCCCTCGCCCCTTCGACCGCGCCGACCGGTCCCGGTTTCTGCAGGCGCTGGACACCGCGATCCAGAAGTCGCGCCGCACGCCGCGATAGACGGATCGCTGAACCGCGATATGGTCGGCGGGTGACAGGCCTGCTCGCGAGCGACCGGCGCGGCTTCGCGCCGGAGCGGCAGAGGCACAAGGGGAGACCGATATGGAAATGATGATCGCGCCGCTGAAGAAGTACGCCGACTTCCAGGGCCGGGCCAGGCGGGCCGAGTACTGGATGTTCGTGCTGTTCCAGATCCTCGCCTACATCGCCGTCGCCATCCTCGGCTTGATCGTGAGTGGTGGAAACTCCGACAGCGCCGCCGCCACGGGCCTGATGGCCCTCGTCACCCTCGGCCTGCTGCTGCCCAGCATCGCCGTCACCGTCCGCCGGCTGCACGACACCAACCGGACCGGCTGGTGGATCCTGATCAGCTTCCTGCCGCTGATCGGCGGCCTCTGGCTGCTGGTGCTCACCGTCCTGGACGGCACCCCCGCGACCAACCGCTTCGGTCCCGATCCGAAGGGGCGCGGCGACTCCGACGCCGCGAAGATCTTCGACTAGACGAGACTTCAAGGGCGGCGGGCGCTAGGGCTGGCTGAACGCCCGCCATCAGGTCCCGCCCGCCGTCATGATCGAGATTCCTCCGAACATAGCCCTGGACGAGGGGGAGCTGGACTTCAGCTTCATCCGCGCCTCGGGGCCGGGCGGTCAGAACGTCAACAAGGTGGCCACGGCGGCGCAGATGCGTTTCGACGCGCGCCGCTCTCCGTCCCTGCCCAACGACGTCAGCACGCGGCTGCAGAAGCTGGCCGGATCGCGGCTGACGAACGAGGGGGTGATCGTCATCACCGCCAACCGTTTCCGCACCCAGGAGCGCAACAAGGCCGACGCCATAGACCGGCTGGTCGAACTCATAGCCCGGGCCGCCGAGCCGCCGCCGCCGCCGCGCAAGAAGACGAAGCCGTCAAAGGCCGCCAAGGCCCGGCGGGTCGACACCAAGGTGCGCCGCGGCGCGGTCAAGGCGATGCGCGGACGACCGGGCGCCGCCGACTAGGCCATTGGCGAGGGCCTCGGCCTTCCTGCCGCCGCCGTTCGGCCGGGCCCCGAAGAACGGCGTTATTTTTCCTGCATCCGAGGCCCGCGCGGCATTGAATAGTCGTCCGGGCGGAGTAGCTTAGACGGCAGGCTTTCGGGATTGAGGACAGGTATGCGTCGCGTAACTTCAGGACTGGTGATCATTGCGGCGGCCGCCGCGCTGGCGGCATGCGGGCAGCCCGCCGCCCCGGAGGGCGAGGCGTCGGCGAGCGCCGGCGAGACCGCAAAGGCCGCCGCGCCCGCGGCGACCCTGAGCCCGGCCAAGGCCGCGCTCCTGGCCAGTCTCCCGGCTCCCTACAACACCGGCGACCTGGCGAACGGCCAGAAGCAGTTCCAGCTCTGCCGCTCCTGCCACACCATCACCGAGGGCGGCGCCAACATGACCGGCCCGAACCTGTATGGCCTGTTCGGCCGGACGGCCGGCACGGTGGAGAAGTTCCGCTACTCCGAGCCGCTGAAGGCGGCCGGCTTCGCCTGGGACGCCGCGAAACTGGACCAGTGGCTGGCCGATCCGCGCGGGTTCCTGCCGGGGAACAGGATGTCGTTCATGGGCGTCAAGGACGCCAAGGACCGGACCGACCTGATCGCGTATCTGAAGGTTGAAACGGGCTACAAGCCGGGGGGCTGACCGGAACGCATGGGCGACCGACTGGCGCTTCTCGAGCGGATGTACCAGGCGTTCAACGACAGGGATGTCGCGACGCTCATTGCGGCCATGCACCCCGACGTGAGCTGGCCCAACTTCCTGGAGGGCGGACGGGTCGAGGGGCGCGAGGCCCTCACCGCCTACTGGACCGGACAGTTCGCCATGGTGACGCCCGAGGCCTCGCCCATCGAGATGCGCACCCTGAGCGACGGACGGGTCTTCGTCCGCCTCCACTATGTGGTCAGGGCGCGCGAGGGCGGCGGGATCTGGACCGACGAGATCACCAACAACACCTTCACCTTCGAAGGCGACGCCGTGATCCGGATGGAGTGGGGCGAGCCCGAGGACAGCCCGGGCGCCGGCGACGCCCTGATCGTCGCCCTGTTCGACGCCTTCAACGCCCGGGATCTTGAGGCGGCCAGAGCCCTGATCCACCCGGAGGCCGACTGGCCCGATGTCTTCAGCGACGGCCGGCTGCAGGGGCGCGACCAGATCCTCGCCATGTGGTCCGAGCAGTTCCGTCAGTTCAGCCCCGAGTGCTTCCTCATCGAGATGACCGCCCTGCCCGACGGCCGGCGCCGCGTGAGGACCAACCATATCGTCCGCAATCTCGACGGGAAGATCTTCACCGACGAGCAGGCCACTATGACCTACAAGTTCCGTGACGGACTGATCGCGCGCATCGACTGGAGCGTCTAGGCAGCCCGCCCGACCGTCAGACCAGCAGATCGGCGCAGGCGTCCAGAATGGCGTCCGCATCCAGCCGATAGGTCGCGTAGAGATCCGGCAGGTCCCCGGACTGGCCGAAGCGCTCCATCCCCAGCGCCCTGACCGCCTGGCCGCGCACGCCGCCGAGCCAGGACAGCGCGGCGGGCGAGCCGTCGATCACCGTGACCAGACGGGCGTCGCGCGAGAGCGCCCCCAGCAGCCTCTCCGCCGTGGAGATCCGCGCCTCGCCGCCGGTCCAGCGGGCCCGCCCGGCGGCGGTCCAGTCGGCGTGCAGCACGTCGGGCGAGGTCACCGCCAGAAGACCGGCGCCGGGCTCGTCCTCCAGCAGCTGCTCGAAGGCCGCCAGGGCTTCCGGCGCGATGGCCCCGCAGTAGACCAGCGCCAGCCGCGCGTCCGGCGACGGCGCCTTGAGCCAGTAGCCGCCCGCCACCGCACCGGCCTTCCAGGCCTCGTCCGGGCGCCCGGGCTGGTCGATGACCCGGGTGGACAGCCGCAGGTAGGTCGCGCCGCCGTCATCGGCCTGGATCCGCTCGAAGGCGTGGGCCATCAGCACGGCGGTCTCGTCGGCGAAGGCCGGTTCATAGCTGTCCAGCCCGGGCTGGCTCATGCCGATCAGCGGCGTGCCGATCGACTGGTGCGCACCGCCCTCCGGACCGAGCGTGAGACCGCTGGGCGTGGCGACCAGCAGGAAGCGGGCGTCCTGGTAGCAGGCGTAGTTCAGGGCATCGAGGCCGCGGGCGATGAAGGGGTCGTATAGCGTGCCCACCGGGAACAGCCGCTCGCCGAACAGCGGCGCCGACAGGCCCAACGCCGCCAGGGCGATGAACAGGTTGTTCTCGGCTATGCCCAGCTCGATGTGCTGGCCGGTCTCGCCCATGGTCCAGACCTGGGCCGAGGGGATGCGGTGGCGCTTGAAGACGTCCTCGTGGGCCCGGCGGTGGAACACGCCGCGCCGGTTCACGAAGCCGCCCAGGTTGGTCGAGACGGTCACGTCCGGCGAGGTGGTGACGACGCGACCCGCAAACTGGTCCTGGCCCCTGGCGATCTCGAACATGACCTTGCCGAAGGCCGCCTGGGTCGACTGCTCGCCTCCGCCCGCGACGGCCTTGAGCAGCGCTTCAGCGGTGGGCGTCGCGATCCGCTCGGCGATCCTGTGGCCATCCTTGCGGGCGGCGAAGGGCGCGGTCTCGACGAGGCGACGGATGGCCTTCAGCTCGTTGTCGGCGAGGCCGGACAGCATGTCCCACTCCTGGCCCTCGACCACGCCGAGGTCGGCGCGGACCCGGGCGATCTGGGCCGGGGTCATCAGACCGCTGTGGTTATCCTTGTGACCGGCGAACGGCAGCCGCCAGCCCTTGACCGTGTAGGCGATGATGAAGCGCGGGGCGTCGTCCCGGGCGGCCTCCTCGAAGGCTTCCAGAACGGTCTCGAGGCAGTGGCCGCCCAGCTCGGTCATGACCCGGGCCAGATCTTCATCCGCATACGTACTGATCAGCTTCAGCGCCGCCGCGTCGTCGGCCAGATCGACGGTGAGCCGTTCGCGCCAGGCGCCGCCGCCCTGGTAGGTCAGGGCAGAGTAGAGATCGTTTGGGGCGTGTTCGATCCAGGCCTGCAGCGCCGCGCCGCCGGGCCGGGCAAAGGCCTCGCGCTGGCGCTTCGACCACTTCAGGGTCATCACCGTCCAGCCCGCCGCCTCGAAGATCTCGCCGTAGCGGGTGAACATCCGGTCGGAGGTCGTCGCATCCAGGCTCTGGCGATTGTAGTCGACGATCCACCAGGTGTTGCGGACGTCGTGTTTGCAGGCCTCGATCAGGGCCTCGTAGATATTGCCCTCGTCCAGCTCGGCATCACCCAGCAGCGAGATCATCCGGCCCATGGCGTCGGGCTTCACCGCGCCGCGGGCCGCCAGATAGTCCTGGGTCAGGCTGGCGAAGGCGGTCATCGCCACGCCCAGCCCGACCGAGCCGGTCGAGAAGTCGACGTCGTCGATGTCCTTGGTCCGCGACGGATAGGACTGCGCACCGCCCAGCGAGCGGAAGCGCTGCAGTTGATCCGTCGTCTGACGACCGTACAGATGCTGGATGGCGTGGAACACCGGGCTGGCGTGCGGCTTGACCGCCACCCGGTCCTGCGGCCGCAGGGCGGCGAAATAGAGCGCCGTCATCAGGGTGGTCATCGAGGCGCAGGACGCCTGGTGCCCGCCGACCTTGAGGCCGTCGCGGCTGTCGCGCAGGTGGTTGCCATTGTGGATCGTCCAGCTGGCCAGCCAGAGAACCCGTTCCTCGATCCGGCGCAGAAGCGCGATATCCTTGCCGCGAACGGCGAAACCGGCGTCGTCCATTTGCACCTTCGGCGTTGATTGCGGGTCAGCCGTGCCCCGCGGAAGCGTCCATCGCTTCATAGGCCGGAAGCGCGTCGAAGGCATCGGGAAAGTCGCGGGTCGGCCGGGCGCCGGACGCGCGAGGCCGCGTTCCCGGCTCAAAGCTCCGCCTAGGTCACGCCACCTGTGCTCTCGCGGCCTCGGGGCCGCCAAAAAAAGCCAGCCGCCGGCGAAAACATCGAACGTTGTTCCACAATCGCGGCAGCCAAAGCTTGACGAGGTATTAATGGGCGTTAAGCCTTCCGCCGTGATGTATTACTCCGTTCAGTTGTTAGGTCGACTGCCAAAAGTGCTGCCCTCGGCATCGGACCGAGATGAGCTACTGCCTGATTATACATCACTCAAAATGGGTAACACTGGTCTTCGCGACCCGAAGCCCTGCCCCTCCAAGTAGAGATGAAGTTCTTCCATGCCCTCCCTGACCGGACTTGACGCCCCGACCTTCGGCGAGAACACCGTCAACGCGACGCCCCAACTGCTGGACGCCGCCATCGTCTTCACGGACGTCGAGGGCGATTTCGACGGCGGGACCCTGACCGTCAGCGGCCTGCTGGCCGAGGACACGGTCTCGGTGCGGAACCAGGGAAGCGGCGCGGGCCAGGTCGGCCTGTCGGGCGCCAATGTCACCTACGAAGGCGTGATCATCGGGACCCTGGCCGGCGGGGTCGGCGGGACGCTGACCATCACGTTCAACTACAATGCCACGTCGGACGCCATCGACGCCCTGCTCGACAACCTGACCTACGCCAACAGCAGCGATGCGCCGACCCAAACCCGCACGCTGTCGATCAACATCACCGATCAGGCGGGGAACAGTCTCTACCCCGCGATCACCTTTACCGAGGCGTTGGATGCCGCCAACCCGCTTCAGTACAAGGATCCGGGTTCCGACGTCACGCCCGTGCTGGTGGACGTGGACGGCGATGGCGACTTCGACGTCGTGGTCGGCTTCTCGAGCGGAGGGATGGCCTACTACGAGAACACCGGCTCGACCGAGGCTCCGGAGTTCACGATCCGGACCGGCGCCCAGAATCCGTTCAATTCCTTGGTGAACAGCACTCGGCCGGCGCCCACGTTCGCCGACCTCGACGGCGATGGCGACCAGGACCTGGTCGTCGGGTTGTCCGACGGCACGTTGCGCTACTTCCTGAACACCGGCACGGCCTCATCGCCGACCTTCGTCCAGCAGACCGGCGGCTCCAATCCGTTCAACGGCTTCGACATCGGTGGCCAAAGCACGCCGACGCTCGCCGACCTGGATGGAGACGGCGACTTCGACATGGTGACCGGCGAGCTGTACGGTGGCTTCTACTACTTCGAGAACACCGGTTCGGCCGCCAGCCCGACCTTCTCGTCCAGCTTCATCTCGTTCAGCGGACTTGTTCCGGCGAACCGGACCTCGGTGGCCTTCACCGACCTCGACAAGGACGGTGATCTGGACGCGGTCGTCGGCAATGAGTTCAGCGCGCTGACCTACTTCGAGAACATCGGCTCCGCCGCGATGCCGGAGTTCGAGGCGCGGACAGGCGCCGACAATCCGTTCGACAGCTTCTACATCGACCATTCGGGCACGCCGACCTTCGCGGACCTGGACAACGACGGCGACATGGATCTGGTCGTCGGCGACGGCAACGGCATCTTCAAGTACTTCGAGAACACGACGCCCGGGCTGCCGTCGATCATCATCACGGTCACAGCCCAGAACGACGCCACCTCGGCGACGGGCCTGCCGACCGATGTGACGGTGACCGAGGACACGGCCTCGAACCTGAACCTGTCGGCGGTGACGATCACCGATGTCGATACGTCAGGCTCGATCACGGTGGTGCTGACCGCCTCGGCCGGCACGATGACCGCCTCTTCGGGCGGCGGCGTGACGGTGAGCAACTCCGGCACGGGCGCGATCACGCTCGCCGGCACGGCCGCGGCGATCGACGCTTTCCTGAACACCGCCTCCAACATCCAGTACACCGGCCCATCGAACGCCAGCGGGAACAACGCCGCCACGGTGACCGTCACCGCCAACGACGGCTCAGGCGCAGTGACGCTCGGCGTGGTCAACGTCGACATCACGGCCGTCGACGACCCGATGAGTCTCGCGGACGTGGCGACATCCGTCACGTTCAACGAGAACACCGTCAACGCCACGCCGCAGCTGCTCGACGCCGACGTAACCTTCGTCCACGGCGACAACGACTACGACGGCGGAACCCTGACGGTTAAAGGGCTTCTGGCCGAGGATCGCGTGTCGATCGCCAGCGGCGCGACGATCAGCCTGTCTGCCGGCACGGTCTACTACGACGCCGACGGCGCGGGCGGCGCGGCGGCGGCGGCCATCGGCACGGCGACCGGCGGCTCGGGCGCGACCTTTACGGTCACCTTCAACAGCGCCGCCACTTCGACGGCGATCGACGCCCTGCTGCAGAGCCTGACCTACGCCAACGTCAGCGATGCGCCGACGTCCTCACGGAATCTGGTGATCAACATCACGGACGCGGCGGGCGAGAACCTGGCCGGCGCGTCGTCCTACGCACTGCGCACTTCGACCGGAAACCCGCTGTACAACAAGAACGCGCCCGAGGATCTCACCAGGGCCACGCTCGGCGATCTGGACGGAGACGGCGACCTGGACCTCATCATGGGCCAGGATTACGGCGGCTTCGCCTACTTCCAGAACACCGGCTCGGCGACCAGTCCGGTGTTCACGCTGCGCACCGGCGGTCTCAATCCTCTCAACGGCGTCAGCATTGGCGGCGGGTCGAGCCCCAGGCTCGTCGACCTGGACAACGACGGCGACCTCGACATGGTCGCCGGCGACGGCAGCACCGTCCTGAGCTACTTCGAAAACACAGGCACCAGCGCCTCGCCGACCTTCACGCAGCGCACAGGCGCCGCCAACCCGCTGAATGGCCTGACCGCGAACAACGGCAACACCTACTTCGGCGACCTCGACGGCGACGGAGACCTGGATGCGGTCGTGAGCAAGGGGAACGCCCTCGGATACTTCGAAAACACGGGCACGGCGTCGTCGCCGGCCTTCACGCAGCGGACCGGCGGGACCAATCCGTTCAACGGCATCGCCCTCGACTTCCAAACCATTTCACCGGCGCTGATCGACGCCGACGGGGACGGAGACCTCGATGTCCTCGTGACCGCGTTCTCCGGGATCAACACCCGCTACCTCGAGAATACCGGAACCGCCTCAGCGCCGGTCTTTGTCCTGCGCACCGGCGCAGATAACCCGTTCAACGGCATGCTGACGGGCTGGTTCCTGAACCAGGCTGCCGTGGGCGACCTGGACGCGGACGGCGACCAGGACGTCCTCATCTCCAACATGAATGCCGGGATCCTGATCGAGAACACCACGATCCAGGGCCAGGTGATCACCGTCACGGTGACCGCCCAGAACGACGCCCCGTCCGCGAGCGGCCTGCCGACCGACGTGACGGTGACCGAGGACGTGGCGGGCGACCTGAACCTTTCGGCGGTCACCCTCGGCGACGGCGACGGCGACGGCGACAGTCTGACCGTCACCCTGACCGCCTCGGCGGGCACGATGACCGCGACCACCGGCGGCGGCGTGACCGTCTCGAACTCCGGAACCGGCGCGATCACCCTGACCGGCACGGCTTCGGCGATCGACACCTTCCTGAACACGGCGTCCGCGATCCAGTACACCGGCGCGCTCAACGCCAGCGGCAATGACGCCGCCACGGTAACTGTGACCGCCAACGACGGCTCCGGCGCGGTGACGCTGGGCGTGGTCAATGTCGACATCACCGCCGTCGACGATCCGATGAGCCTGACCGGCTTTGCGCCGACGGTCACCTTCGGCGAGAACCTCGTCAACGCCACGCCCCAGCTGCTCGACGCCGATGTCAGCTTCACCGGCGACAACGACTTCGACGGCGGAACCCTGACCGTCAGAGGCCTGCTGGCCGAGGACACGGTCTCGGTCCGCAACGAGGGCAGCGGCGCGGGCCAGGTCGGCCTGTCGGGCGCCAACGTCACCTTTGGCGGCGTGGTGATCGGCACCCTGGCCGGCGGGGCCGGCGCGACCCTGACCATCACCTTCAACGCCAATGCGACGTCAGAGGCCATCGACGCCCTGATCCAGAACCTGACCTACGCCAACAGCAGCAACACGCCGACGGCCAGCCGCGATCTGGTGCTGAACATCACCGACGCGGCGGGCGATGACCTGGGCTCTACGGGCCAGGCGGCCTTCAGCGCGCGCACCGGCGCGGCCAATCCGTTCAACGGCGTGGACGCGGGTTCCCGCAGCACTCCCACGTTCGCTGATCTGGACGGCGACGGCGACCTCGATGCCGTGGTCGGGGAGAGTTACGGTACGCTGCTATACTTCGAGAACACCGGTACGGCCCTGGCTCCGGTGTTCGTCGCGCGGACAGGCGGTGACAATCCGTTCGACGGCATGGATGAAGGCACCTTCAGCGCCCCCGCCTTCGCCGATATTGACGGCGACGGCGACCTCGACCTCCTGGTCGGCAACGGATACAGTTCCGCCATCCTCTACCGGAACAGCGGCACGTCCACGGCCCCAAGCTTCATCTTCGAGGGCGCTGTCTACAGCGGAGATAGGGGTACGCCGGCCTTCGTGGACCTCGACGGCGACGGCGACCTCGACGTGGTGATGGGCAACCGTACCGGCGAGTTGCTCTACTACGAGAACACCGGGACGGCCCTGGCCCCTGGGTTCACCCAGCGCGCCGGCGCGGCCAATCCGTTCGACGGCGTCGATGTGGGCTACTACAGCGCGCCTGTCTTCGCCGACCTCGACGGCGACGGCGACCTCGACGCCATGGTCGGGGAAATCGCCGACAACCTGAACTACTTCGAGAACACCGGCACGGCTTCGGCCCCGGTGTTTGTCCTGCGCTCCGGCGGTGACAATCCGTTCGACGGCGTGACAGTGGACTACTTCAACGCGCCTGCTTTCGCCGACCTGGACGGCGACGGCGACCTCGATCTTGTCGTCGGGGACCAGTTCGGCACGCTAATCTACTTCGAGAACACCACCGTCCGCGGCCAGACCACCACCGTCACCGTCACCGCCGAGGCGGACGGCCCGACGGCGGGGGCCGACACCCTCACCGGCACGGGCGGCAATGACACGCTGGAGGGCCTCGGCGGGGACGACGTCCTCGACGGCGGGGCCGGGAACGACCTGCTTCTGGGCGGGGCCGGGGCCGACACCATGACCGGCGGGCTGGGCGACGACATCTACTATGTCAACGAGGCCGGCGACGTGGTCGACGAGACCGGCGGCGACGGGACCGACACGGTCCGCAGCTCGATCAGCTACACCCTGACCGCCGGCGTCGAGAACCTGACCCTGCTGTTCAACGCCGCGATCAACGGGACCGGCAACGCGCTGGACAACCTCATCCTCGGCAACGGCGGCGCCAACCTCCTGTCCGGCCTGGCCGGCGACGACACCACCAACGGCGGCTCGGGCGCCGACACCCTCTCGGGT
>JAIYCQ010000003.1 GCA_027487945.1 Caulobacteraceae bacterium | reverse complement strand
TCCGGCCCGGGCAGGTCGGCGGCGTAGCAGATGCGGATCAGCGCCATCTCGACGGCGGCCGAGGGATCGGGCGCGCGGCGCACCTCCTCATAGGCCTTCATCAGCAACTGCCACAGCCGCGACAGGGTGCCGGCCGAGGCCGTGGCCCCGATGGCCGCCAGCCGCGAGGCCTGGTCCTTCGGAAGGTGCAGCGCGTCCGGGCCCAGGGCCTTGGACACCGATGAACCGTGGCAGTGCTCGAGCAGGTCGAGCATCACCTGGGCCGGGTCGGCGCCGAAGCCCCACAGGGTGCGGAAGGCGAGGATGGCCGCGCCGGTCTGGCCCTTCATGACCTCCTCGAACAGGCCGATGGTCTGGCCCCGGTCGGCCAGGCCGAGCATGTCGCGCACCACGGCCGCGCCGACGATCTGGCCGCGGTCGGCCTGGACGATAGCCTGATCGAGCAGGGAGAGGCCGTCACGCACCGAGCCCTCGGCGGCGCGGGCGATCAGGGCCAGCCCCTCGGCGTCGACGCGGGCGCCTTCCTTCTCGGCGATGCCGCCCAGGTGCCCCACCAGCACGTCGGGCTCGACCCGGCGCAGGTCGAAGCGCTGGCAGCGGGACAGGATGGTCACCGGCACCTTGCGGATCTCGGTGGTGGCGAAGATGAACTTGGCGTGCGGCGGCGGCTCTTCCAGCGTCTTGAGCAGGGCGTTGAACGCCGCCGTCGACAGCATGTGCACTTCGTCGATGACGTAGACCTTGTAGCGGGCCTCGGTCGGGGCGTAGCGCACCCCGTCCAGCAGCTCGCGCATCTCGTCGACCTTGGTGCGGCTGGCGGCGTCGAGCTCGAGCACGTCCATGTGCCGGCCCTCGACGATGGCGCGGCAGTGGCGGCCCTCGTGGGTCAGGTCAACGGACGGCTGGTGGACCGTGTCGCTCTCGAAGTTCAGGGCCCGGGCCAGCAGGCGGGCGGTGGTGGTCTTGCCGACCCCGCGCACGCCGGTGAGCATGAAGGCGTGGGCGATGCGGCCGGTGGTGAAGGCGTTGGTCAGGGTCCTGACCATGGCCTCCTGGCCGATCAGGTCCTCGAAGGTGCGCGGCCGGTACTTGCGGGCCAGCACCTGGTAGGCTGCGCCGTCACCGGCCGGGGCCTCGGCGGCCGCGGGGGCCGGAGCCGGGGCGGGCGCCAGGTCGCCGAAGATGTCCGCCGTGTCGGGATCGCGCTCGGGGAGGGCGTCATCCTCCTCCCAGGGCGGCGGTTCCATCGGGGCGTCGGTGTCGGCCATTCGGGTTCAGTGCGTCCTTCGACACGGGCGCTCCGCGCCCTGCTCAGGATGACAGAATCCTGAGCTGATATCCTACGTCATCCTGAGCAGCGCTCGCCAGAGCGCGTGTCGAAGGACGCACGGCATTTCAGCGATGGGATGAGGTGGAACCGGCGCGACCCGGAGCGAAACTCGTTGTGGCTGCTGCCTTCCGGCCCTGACCAGGTTGGCGAGGCGTCCGCCCGCGCCGGCTCCGAGGCCTATATCGGGGATCGGGGGGGCGAGTGCAAGCCTCCCTCCCCTTCATGGGGAGGGACAGGTCCGCGCAGCGGACCAGGGTGGGGCAAGCAGGCAGCCGCCTTCAGCGCCGGGTGAGGATCGCTGCTTGCCCCACCCGTCTCGTCTCGCTGCGCTCGCCGATCCACCCTCCCCACAAGGGGGAGGGAGATTTCTGAGACTTGCCACCTCCGCCGTCCTGAGCCACGAAGCGCTCCATGCCTCTTTCAGCCGTCACCAACACCTTTTCCGGCAATCCCCTGAACCGGGCCAGCGAGCGGCGCGGCGACGTCGCCTGGCTGGCCGAGCTTCTGGACGCGCCCTCGACCCTGTGCCTGCCGCTGTGGAACGGCTCGCCGCTGACCGAGAAGACCGCCGACGGCAAGGTCCAGCTGGCCTATGTCGCCGGGGGCATGACCAATGAGCTGGCAGGCGGCAACGAGCGCATGCTGTTCATGGGCCTGTGGAAGGACACCGCCGTCTTCGCCGTCGACATGGAGGGCGCGCCGGACCCGACCGACGGGCCGCTGAACGGCCTCGGCAAGTTCGCCGACCTGCGCCAGGTGGCGCTGCTGCTGCCGGCGAGCGAGGCGGCGATCGCGGCCACGGCCAAGGGCATGTTCGAATGGCGTCGCAAGCACCGCTACTGCGCGGCCTGCGGCGAGCCGAGCCTCGTCACCGACGGCGGCTGGAAACGCACCTGCCCGGCCTGCCGCGCCGAGCATTTCCCGCGCACCGATCCGGTGGTGATCATGCTGCCGGTCAAGGGCGACAAATGCCTGCTCGGCCGCCAGGCGATCTGGCCCAAGGGCATGTTCTCGGCCCTGGCCGGCTTCCTGGAGCCCGGCGAGAGCATCGAGGAGGCCTGCGCCCGCGAGGTGATGGAGGAGGCCGGGCTGACCGCGACGTCGGTGCGCTACCACTCGACCCAGCCCTGGCCCTATCCCAACTCGCTGATGATCGGCCTGATCGCCGAGGTCGACAGCGAGGACGCCCGGCCTGACCAGACCGAGCTGGAGGCCGTGCGCTGGTTCACCCGCGAGGAGGCCCGCCAGCTGGTCGCCGGGGGCTACGACGGCTGCTTCGCCCCCCCGGCCATGGCCATCGCCCACCAGCTGCTGAAGAGCTGGTCGGAGGAGTAGGCCAGGCCCTGCGTGGTTCGACACGGCCCTGCGGGCCTGCTCACCATGACGTGGGAGAATAGTCTTCTGGCCACGTCATCCTGAGCAGCCCGCGCAGCGGGCGTGTCGAAGGACGCACCGCGTCAGCCCATCGCGCCCATCGCCACGACCACCGTCAGGCCCATCAGGACCAGGGTCGACAGCGTGAACAGCAGGAAGCGGACCGCGACCACGTTCACCGTCACCTGCAACAGGCTGTGCAGCACGCGTAGCGCGACGTAGCCCCAGGCAAGCGCGCCGGTCAGCTCGTTCGACTGGCCCGCCAGATAGGCGATGATCGCCATGGCGTAGAAGATCGTCGGCTGTTCCATCAGGTGGTTGTAGTTGTCGGCGGCCTGCCGGGCGTCGTCGGGCAGCGCGTTCAGCGAGCCCGGGAAGCGGGCGTCCTGCGGATTGATCTTCGCCTTGCCCATGGCCGGGATGCGCTTGGCGTACATCCAGACCCAGATGAGCAGCGACCAGGCCACCAGGGCCATCGCCGCCGCCAGCGTCGATTGCAGATACGGAACGCCATTGAACATCGTCTCGCCCTCCCCAGGCTCTGTTTGCGGGGAGGCTAGAGCGTGGCCGGCGGTTTGCGAAGGGGGCTGCGCCAACCAATCACCGTCATCCTCGGGCTTGTCCCGAGGATGACCGGTTGTTGGATTGCCTACACCCGATCCCGGAACGGATCGGCCGGAAACACGCCGAGGATCTCGATGGTCTCGGAGAAGAAGCTCAGCTCCTCCAGGGCCAGGGCCAGGCCGCGGTCCTCGGGGCGGCCGTCGACCTCGGCGTAGAAGAAGGTCGCGGTGAAGGCGCCGCCCTCCATGTAGCTTTCCAGCTTGGTCATGTTGACGCCGTTGGTCGCGAACCCGCCCAGCGCCTTGTAGAGGGCGGCCGGGATGTTCTTCACCTTGAAGCAGAAGCTGGTGATGCAGCGGCTGGTGAAGGGCGGCGGCGGCGGGGCCGCGTCGGCGGTCATCACCAGGAAGCGGGTGGTGTTGTGCCGCTCGTCCTCGATGTCGCGCAGCAGGATGTCCAGGCCGTAGATGTCGGCGGCCAGGGCCGGCGAGATGGCGCCGCGCGTCGGGTCCGGGTTCTGGGCCAGGGCGCGGGCGGCGCCGGCGGTGTCGCCGACGGCCTCGGTCCTCACGCCCAGCTTTTTCAGGCTGTTACGGCACTGGTGCAGGGCGATGGCCATGCTGGAGACGGTCTGGACCTGCTCCAGCTTCACGCCCCTGTTGACCATCAGCTGGAAGCGGATCGGCTTGAACCGCTCGCCGATGATCTTCAGGCCCGAGCTGGGCAGCAGGTGGTGCACGTCGGCGACCCGTCCGGCGATCGAGTTCTCGACCGGGATCATGCCCAGCGCGCAGACGCCGGTCTTCACCGCCTCGAACGCCTCCTCGAAGGTCGGGTAGGGGGCGGCCTGGTGGTCGGGGAAGTAGGTCCGGCAGGCCTCGTGACTGTTGGCGCCGGGTTCGCCCTGGAAGGCGATCTTGGGAAGTACGCTCATGCGTCGTGGTCTTTCGCGCAGGCCCGGGCCGCCTCGAGGTCGGCCGGGTTATCGACGGAGATCGGGGCCTCGTCGGCGACGGCGGCCCAGTAGGAGAGGCCCATTTCCAGGCCCCGCAGCTGCTCCAGCTTCTCGCGCCGTTCGAGGGGCGAGGGTGGAGCGGCGATAAATCGCGCCAGCGCCTCGCGCCGATAGCCGTAGATCCCGACGTGCCGCCAGATCGCCGCGTCGCCGTAGAGGGTCGAACGGGTGAAATAGAGGGCGCGGCCCGATGTCGCGCCCGGCTCCATCGCCAGCACCGCCTTGACCACGTCCGGATTGGACCGGTCGGCGGGCGAAGCCTCCGCCGCCACCACCGTGGCCACGTCGCAGGAGGGCTGTTGCGCCAGCAGCCTTGCGCAGTCCGCGATGATGCTTGCCGGGACGAACGGCATGTCGCCCTGCAGGTTGATCACCGCGTCATGGGCGCCATTCGGATCCAGCGCCTCAAGCGCCGCCTGGATACGGTCGGAGCCTGACGGCAGTTCGGGATCGGTCAGCACCGCGAGGCCGCCGGCGGCCCGCACCGCGTCGACGATCGCGGGGTCGCCCGCCGCCACGGCCACGGGGCCGATTCCCGCCGCCTGCGCCTGGCGCAGGACCCGCACGATCATGGGCAGACCGCCAATATCGGCCAGCGGCTTGTCCGGCAGTCGGGTGGCGGCCATGCGGGCCGGAATCAGGACGATCGGGTTCATGGTTCGTGACACGGATGATTTCAGGCGGTCCGGACCCTGGGCCCGGCTTGCGCGAGGGGCGGTAGCGTGTAAGAGAGCCCGGCGCAACACAGGGCGCGTCGCGGGATTCCCGAGGCGCTGGCAACGGCTCCCGCCCGGAGCCTTCCAGAGGACGAAGACAGCGGACATGAGCGATCTGACGTTCAACAAGATCGCCGGCGGCGTGCTGGCGGCCGGGCTCGTCATTTTCGGTTTGCGTGAGCTGACCACCATTGCGTTCGACAAGGAGCCGCCGGAAAAGGCCGGCTACGCCGTGGCGATCCAGGAAGCGACCGAAGAAGGTCCCGCCGCCGAGGTGGCGCCGGACTGGGGCACGGTGCTGCTCGACCCCGCCAACGCGGTGGCCGGCCAGGCCGTCAGCGCCAAGTGCGCCTCCTGCCACAGCTTCACCCAGGGCGGCGCCAACGGCACCGGCCCGAACCTGTACGGCACGCTCGGCAAGACGCCGGCCCTGCACGCGGGCTTCGCCTACTCGGCCGCCTTCACCGGCTTCGCCGCCGGCAAGACCTGGACCTTCGACGAGATGGACGCCTTCCTGAAGGCGCCGCAGAAGCACGTCCCGGGCACCAAGATGACCTTCATCGGTCTGAAGAAGCAGGAAGAGCGTGTGGCGATGATCGCCTATCTGCAGACCCTGGGTTCGGTGCTCCCCGTCCCGGCGCCGCGTCCGGCCGAGGCCGCCGCGGCTCCGGCCGAAGGCGCCGCCGCCGAGGGTGACGCCGCCGCGGCCGCCGCCGCGCCCGCTCCGGGCGCGCCTGCGATGGCCCCGGCCGCCGCTCCGGCCCCGGCCGCGAAGTAACGCCTGATCTTTTCAAGTGACCTGAAGGCCGCGCCGGGATCTCCCGGGGCGGCCTTTTCACGTTCGGGGACCAGCCCCCCGGGACCTAGCCGAATCGCGTCTTCAGCATCGCGTAAAGGGCGCGGATCGCCTGGGCCTCGCCGCCGACCGGGTAACCGGGGCGGCCCTTCGGGTTCCAGGCGAAGATGTCCAGGTGGACCCAGCTGCCCGACGTCGGGGCGAAGCGTTTAAGGAACAGGCCGGCGGTGATTGACCCGGCCTGGGCCCAGCCGTCGGGATCGTTCTTCAGGTCGGCGATGTCGCCGTCCAGCGCCTCGTCGTAGCCGGGCCACAGCGGCAGCCGCCAGAGCGGGTCGTCGACCGCCTTGGCGGCGGCCGCGATGTCGGCGGCCAGGGCGTCGTCGTCGGTGAAGAACGGGATCACCTGCGGCCCCAGGGCGATTCGCGCCGCGCCGGTCAGGGTGGCCATGTCGATGGTCAGCACCGGCTCCAGCTCCCCGGCCCGGGTCAGAGCGTCCGACAGGATCAGGCGGCCCTCGGCGTCGGTGTTGCCGACCTCCACGGTCAGGCCCTTGCGGGTGTCCAGCACGTCGCCGGGCCGCATGGCGTCGCCGCTGATGGCGTTCTCGACCGTCGGCGTCAGGATGGCGACCCGGATCGGCAGATTCGCCGCCATCAGCATCCGCCCCAGCGCCAGGGCGTGGGCGGCGCCGCCCATGTCCTTCTTCATGTTGCGCATGCCGGCCGAGGGCTTGATGTCCAGGCCGCCGCTGTCGAACACCACGCCCTTGCCGACGATGGCGACCAGCGGCTTGCCGGCCTCGCCCCACTGTATCTCGATCATCCGGGGGCTGCGGGCCGGGTCGGCGGCGCGGCCGACGGCATGCACCGAGGGGTAGCCTTCCGCCAGCAGGGCGTCGCCGGTGATGACGCTGAACGTCGCGCCGTGCCGCTCGGCGATCTCGCGGGCGATGGTCTCGATCTGCAGCGGACCCATGTCGTTGGCGGGGGTGTTGACCATGTCCTTGGCCAGCGCGCAGGCGTGGGCGATCTCGCGGATCTCGGCGACATCGACGCCCGGGGCGACGACCAGCCGGGCGTGCTTCTCCCGCTTCTTGCGGTAACGGTCGAAGCCGTAGCCGCCCAACGCGAAAGCCAGGGCGACCTGAGCGGCGTCGAGGTGGCCGGGAGCGTCCTCAATGCGGTAGTCGCCGACCGGCAGCTTCGCGGGCAGGGCGCGGAAGGCCATGGCCTGAGCCCTGGCCGGATCGCCGATCCCGAACAGCACCCGGGCCGGTCGGCCGTCGGCGCCGTGGACGATGAGCAGCTGACCGGCCTTGCCCTTGAACTCGGTTGCGGCGGCCAGGCCGGCCTCGAAGGCGTTCAAGGCCTCCAGCGCCCCCTCGGCGACGCAGACGACGGGGACGGTCTCACCCTCGGGGGCGGTCAGCAGCACTTCGGTCATGGCTCGGGGGGGCTCGATTTTATGCTTAACGATTCCTTGAGCCGGGTCGCGGAAGCTCATCGGGCAATCCGCGAAAGGCTCGCCTCCCATGTGTCGCACGCCGGCTCTCGCCGCAACAGTCCTGGCCCTCCTCGCCGCGCCGGCCCTTGCCGCCGAGCCGGCGAAGCCGCTGGCCGCGCCGGCCGCCGCGCCCGCCGCCCGCGCCAAGGCCACGGCCCAGCAGCGCGCCGAGGCGGCCCGCATGGACCCGCTGGCCCGCGCCGCCTTCTGGGGGCGCGAGCTGGAGGGCGACGGCCGTGACGTCGAGGCCGCCGTGGGCCTGTCCCGGGCGCTGCGCCAGCTCGATCGCGCCGACGAGGCCGCCGACGTCGCCGGTCGTGGCCTGATCGTCGCGCCCGACCACTACGAGCTCCTGATGGAATCGGCCCGCGCCTGGATCGCCAAGGGCCAGGGCTTCTACGCGGTTGAGCCGGCGAAAAAGGCCCAGGCGATCGCGCCCCGCGACTGGCGGCCCGTCGCCCTCCTGGCCGTCGCCATGGAACAGACCGGCCGCGACGCCGAGGCGCTGGGCTATCACCAGCAGGCGCTGGCCCTGGCGCCGAACGAGCCCGGCGTGATCTCCAACCTCGCCATGTACTACGCCGCGCGCGGCGAGCTGCCGAAGGCCGAGCAGATGCTGCGCGTCGCCGCCGCATCCCCCCGCTCCGACGCCCGGGTCCGGCAGAACCTGGCGCTGGTCGTCGGGCTGCAGGGGCGACTGGCCGAAGCCGAGCAGCTGGCCCGCCAGGACCTGCCGCCGGACCAGGTGACGAACAACCTCGCCTGGTTGAAGGCCGCCACCGAACGCGCCCCCACCGGCCAGGGGCGCTCCTGGGACTCGGTCACAGGCGGCGGACGGTAGCGCTTCGCTCTCCAATGCGCGGAGTGGGGGTGGACGATCCCGGCACTGCCCGCTAAACACCGGCCCGGCCGCTGCGAAGCGGCCCACAACTGATCAAGTCCACGCGCCGAGGAGCCTGTCGAAGGGCGCGCTGGATCGTCCCGGCAGGCGGGAGGATCGTACCCATGGCCAATGTCACCGTAGTCGGCGCCCAGTGGGGCGATGAGGGCAAGGGCAAGATCGTCGACTGGCTGAGCAACCGCGCCGACGTGGTCGTCCGGTTCCAGGGCGGCCATAACGCCGGCCACACGCTCGTTGTCGACGGCAAGGTCTACAAGCTGGCGCTGCTGCCGTCCGGTGTGGTGCAGGGCAAGCTGTCGGTCATCGGCAACGGCGTGGTCGTCGACGCCTGGCACCTGCTGGGCGAGATCGAGAAGATCGCCGAGCAGGGTGTGGTGATCGGGCCCGACCTGCTGGTTCTGGCGGACAACGCCTGCCTGATCCTGCCGCTGCACAAGGACCTCGACCAGGCCCGCGAGGCCGCCTCGACCCAGAAGATCGGCACCACCGGTCGCGGCATCGGCCCGGCCTACGAGGACAAGGTCGGCCGTCGCGCCATCCGCGTCGCCGACCTCGCCGACCCGGAGGCGCTGGCCGCCAAGATCGACCGCCTGCTCGCCCACCACGGCGCCCTGCGGAAGGGGCTGGGCCTGCCGGACGCGGACGCCGCCGGCCTGCTGGCGCAGCTGCTGGAGTTGGCGCCGAAGATCCTGCCCTACGCCCAGCCGGCCTGGCGCCTGCTGGACCAGGCCTACCGCGACGGACGCCGGATCCTGTTCGAAGGGGCGCAGGGGGCGCTGCTCGACGTCGACCACGGCACCTATCCGTTCGTGACCTCGTCCAACACCGTGGCCGGCCAGGCCGCAGCCGGGTCGGGCATGGGCCCCCGCGGTCCGGGCTACGTGCTGGGCATCGTGAAGGCCTACACCACCCGGGTCGGTGAGGGGCCGTTCGCCGCCGAGCTCAACGACGAGGTCGGCAAGCACCTGGCCACCGTCGGCCGCGAGGTCGGGACCAACACCGGTCGCGGTCGCCGCTGCGGCTGGTTCGACGCGGTGCTGGTGCGCCAGTCGGTGGCCATCAACGGCATCGCCGGTATCGCCCTGACCAAGCTGGACGTGCTGGATGGCCTCAAGACCCTGAAGATCTGCGTGGGCTACGACATCAACGGCAAGACCTACGACTACCTGCCTGCCGGCATGCGCGACCAGGCGGCGGCGCGGCCGATCTACGAGGAGATGGACGGCTGGAGCGACAGCACCGCCGGCGTCCGCAGCTTCCGCGACCTGAACGCCAACGCGATCAAGTACGTGCGCCGCATCGAGGAGCTGATCGGCGCGCCGGTCGCCCTGCTGTCGACGAGTCCGGAGCGGGACGACACGATCCTGATGCGCGACCCCTTCCAGGGGTGACTGTTCGCAGAACCCCGTTCCGGGTTGACGATTGCTTATGACCTGATCGCCTAAGACTTCCCGCTTGTAGTGCTTTGGGGAGAGTAGAGTGCTGGCGAGACGCAGGAAGGGACCTGTGGGCAATGTCGACCGCTCGTCGCGCAGTCTGCGCGCGCTTGAGCGGACGGCCTCGACCAGCCGCGTTCTCAATCTTCTGGCGATCGCCAACAGTCACAGCGCGCGCGAGGACTGGGCCGAACAGCCGCTGTTCCGCAATCGCGTCCTGAACGCCTCCATGCTGCTCAAGCACCGGCTGCGCGCGGATGAGACCTATCTGTTCGACGACTACACCACCTCGGCGACCAAGATCATCATCCCGTTCGAGCGCAGCGACCTGGCGCTGGGCGGCCAGTCGTTCTTCGTCGGCCAGCGGGGCTGGCTGGACCTGCTGCGCGAGGCCTGCGCCGACAGCCGGTCACTGGACCATGACGTCGGCGTCCTGCGGCTCATGGACCGGCTGCCGTCCCTCGATCCGTTCCTGCTGCGCGAGCACCTGCGCCGGCATGGCCACAACGTTGCGGCCTGCTACTTCGCCATCTCGCCTGCCGATCTGGAGGCGATGCACGGCTATGTCTCGATGCAGGTCGAGGAACTGATCCGTCTGGCCTACAGCAACGCCGAAACCGGATCGGCGGCCTACACGGCCCGGCTCGTCCAGGCGCTGCTGTCGACCGAGGTCGACGAGCGGCTGGAGCCGCTGCGCGCCACCCTGATGCTCGAGGGCGACGACTTTCGCGAGGGCGTCTTCAGCTGGAAGGGCTTCCTCTATTACAAGTGGATGCTGACCACTCTGCAGCCCCAGCTGAGGGCCGTGGCCGGCGAGATCGTCACCCTGGCGGTCACCGGCCCGCGCGACGCCGACACCACCCTCTACCTGGACTCGGCGCGCCGCCGTCTCCGCGGCGCCATCGGGGCGCAGCAGCGGCAGATCAATCGCACGCTGGACGTCTATGACAGCGCCTTCTCGGGCCTGACGCGCAAGGGCCAGCCGCTGGCCTTCCGTAACTTCCTGCTCGACGCGCCGCGCATGTTCCTGTCGCTCGGCGAAAAGGTCGGCGCCGCGTCCCATATCGCCAGTTTCTGGCGCTATCGCTTCCCTTCCGGCCAGACGCCGACCGGTCCGGTCGACGAGGTCGTCGACATCTTCCAGGACTTCGAGGCCAGCCTCGGGGAGACGCTCGCGATCTGACGTCAAGGCCATCTTTACCGCGTAGCGTAACACTGTTCTGAATCGACCCGAGGCGCACTGCCGTGCAAGATGAACTGAGGCTGTTCCAGAAGCTCGCCCCCAGGCTCCAGAAAGTGCTGGTGGTGGATCCGACCCCCGCGAGCGTGAAGCTGCTCACCGAGCTCCTGCGCACCATCACCGGCGGCGCCGGTCAGGTCTGGTCGGCGCACAACGAAGCCAAGGCCATGCAGATGGTCCAGATTGTCGACCCGCAGCTGATCTTCCTTGAAAACGCCGGCCCCGGGCTGGACGGCGCCCGCCTGACGCGCCTGATCCGCCGCAGCGACCTCGCCTGCCGCGAGGTTCCGGTGATCATGGTCACCGGCGAGGCGACCGCCGCCGCCATCATCGGGGCTCGCGATGCCGGGGTGCACGAGTTCCTGCGCAAGCCCTACACGATGAAGGACCTGCTGCGCCGGCTGGAGGCCGTGGCGCTCAAGCCGCGCGACTGGGTCGAGGCGGTGCAGTACGTCGGCCCCGACCGGCGACGCTTCAACTCGGCGGAATACACCGGCCCGCGCAAGCGCAAGACCGACGTCGACACCACCTCCGACGCTGCGCGCATGCTGCAGGCCCTGAAAATCGTCCGCGCCGCGGCGGGGTCGCTGAAGACCGACTGGGCCCAGGCGCGCCGCGCCCTGCTGGCGCAGGCCGCCATGCTGCACAAGGTCGGCCAGTCCTCGGCCAACCCGGGCCTTTCCGCCGCCGCGAGCGCCCTGGCGCGCGAGCTGCCGGCCGAGGGCCAGCCGAACTGGCGCGGGCTGGAGGCGGCCATCGTCGCCATCCTGCAGTACATGCCCAGGGACGCTGCGGCCCCGAGGGCGGCCTGACGACCAGGAAAAAGGGCGCGGCCACAATGACCGCGCCCTCTTCATGACCGGCGAGGGACCCGCTCGGGATCAGGCCTCGACGAGGTTCCGCTCCAGGGCGGCGGCCCGCATGGTCTTCTGCAGCTTCTCGAACGCCCGGACCTCGATCTGACGCACCCGCTCGCGGCTGACGCCGTACTCGGCGGCGAGGTCCTCGAGCGTGGTCGGATTGTCCTTCAGCCGGCGCTCGGTGAGGATGTGCTTCTCGCGGTCGGTCAGCTCGGCCATGGCTTCCTGCAGCAGGCCCATACGCAGCGAGCGTTCCTCCTCCTCGGCGACCACGGTCTCCTGGCTGACGGCGTTGTCGTCGGCCAGCCAGTCCTGCCACTCGCTCTCGCCGTCGGCGCGCATCGGCGCGTTCAGCGAGGCGTCGCCGCCGCTGAGGCGGCGGTTCATCGAGACCACCTCTTCCTCGTGGACGCCCAGCTTGGTGGCGATGGAGGTCACATGCTCGGGCAGCAGATCCCCTTCCTCGAAGGCGCTGATCTGGCTCTTGGCCTTGCGCAGGTTGAAGAACAGCTTCTTCTGGGCCGCGGTGGTGCCCATCTTCACGAGGGACCAGCTGCGCAGGATGTATTCCTGGATCGAGGCGCGGATCCACCACATGGCGTAGGTGGCGAGGCGGAAGCCCTTGTCCGGCTCGAACTTCTTGACCGCCTGCATCAGGCCGACGTTGCCCTCGGAGATCACCTCGCCGATCGGCAGGCCGTAGCCGCGGTAGCCCATGGCGATCTTGGCGACCAGGCGCAGGTGGCTGGTGACCATCCGGTGGGCGGCCTCGGAGTCCTGGTGCTCCTTCCAGCGCTGGGCGAGCATGAACTCCTCGTCCTTGGCCAGCATGGGGAACTTGCGGATCTCGGTCAGGTAGCGCGACAGACCGCCGTCCGGCGTCATCACGGCTAGAGAGGTCGTGGCCATCGAGATCAATCCCCTTCGTACGTCAGCGGGCCGGCTCCCAAACGCGGCCGTCCGCCCCCTTCGAATTCCACATAGGAAGCCGAAATGGCCTTTCAAAGGCCAGTGACCGATTTGTAATCCCTGACTGTTGCGCTCGGGTATCGAGATTGTTTCCGTGCGTTGTCAGAAAAGATGCACTCACGCGGACGGGCAGGGATCACTTGCGGACGGCGATGTTCCAGACCGCTGCGAAGACGGCCCCGCCGGCGAGGCCCAGCGCGAATGTCACGCCGACGAGCATCAACGCGGTGGCCGGATCAAAGTTGCCGACGCGGTAGGGCGGGGTGATGAAATGCAGGCGAAAGATAAAGTCGAGCAGGGGCTGGGCCCATCGCAGCGCGACGAGGGCGGCCCAGGTGGCGTGAAGCAGGGCCATGCAAAGGCCGAACACAAGGCCGGTTCCGAGTACGCCGAGGCGGGTCATGTGGGGGCTCCGGGTTTGACTCCGGCCATCATGCGCCGTCCGGCGGCGGGCGGATTGATCCAGCGCAACTGTGGGCCGGACCGGCCTCACAGCCCGGCCAGCAGATCCTCCAGCACGCACATGTCGTCCGGCGAAGGCGTCTCGAAGCGCATCGTCTCTCCGGTGATCGGGTGGACGAAACCCAGCACCGCCGCGTGCAGGGCCTGGCGACCGAGGCCTGCGGTCGCCATGGCTTCGCGCACCGGCTGGGCCGGCGGACCGGAGCCGTAGGCCGGGTCGCCCAGGCAGGGCGAGCCCTTGCTGGCCATATGGACTCGGATCTGGTGGGTGCGGCCGGTCTCGAGCCGGCAGGCGACGCGGGCCGCCGTCGGCTTGTCGGCGGGGCCGAACGTCCGCTCGACACGGTAGTGGGTGATCGCCTCGCGTCCGCCGGTTTTGAGGATGGCGATCTTCTTGCGGTCATGCGGGCTGCGGCCGAGCCGGGTCTCGATCGTCCCCTTGGTCGGATGCGGCGCGCCGCGCACCAGAGCGACATAGACCCGGTCGATATCGTGGGTGGCGAACAGCGCCGACAGGCCCTGATGCGCCGCGTCGGTCTTGGCGGCGACCATCACCCCGCTGGTGTCCTTGTCCAGCCGGTGGACGATGCCGGGCCGCGCCACGCCACCTATGCCCGACAGGCTGCCGGCGCAGTGATGCAGCAGGGCGTTGACCAGGGTGCCGCTCTCCGTCCCCGGACCCGGATGGGCGGCCATGCCGGCCGGCTTGTCGATGACGATCAGGTGCTGATCCTCGAACAGCACCCTGAGCGGGATGGCCTCGGGCTGCGGCTCGGCCGGCGCCGGGGCCGGAATCAGGACGGTGTAGAGCCCGGCCTTCGCCTTCGATGAGGCGTCGGTCACCACCGCCCCGTCGAAGGTGATCAGCCCGTCGGCCATCAGCGCCTGCACCCGGCCGCGCGACAGCTCCGCCGCCTGCCCGGCCAGGGTCTTGTCCAGCCGCCCCCCGGCGTCCGCGGGCGTCACCTCGATCACCCGCAGGCCGGGCGGGCCGACGTCCAGCGGCTCGTCCTCGTCGACGAGGGACTCGGCAAGGGTCTCCGTTTCGCTCACGCCTCGCCCGTCGCCTTTTCCTCGTGGCCCGTGATCGAGCCCTCCCTGAACAGGTACTCGCGCAGGTTCCTGTCCGTCTCCGGATCGCTGCGACGCAGCCACTCCAGCGCCATGGCCGCGTGCTCCAGTTCCTCCCGGGCGTTATGCAGCAGGATCGCGCGCAGGTCCTCGTCCTCGCAGTCTTCGGCCCGCTGCCGATACCAGTCGACCGCCTCGAGCTCCTCGATCAACGAGGTGATGGCGTAGTGCTGCAGCAGGGTTTTGGGCTTCAGCTTCTCGCGGGGGACATGCAGGCCTTCGCTGGACACGGGAGCTCCTCAGGGTTGGCGATGTCGCCCCCAACGTACAGGGCGCCGGATGGTTTCCTAGCCCGCAAGCGCGCGCCGCCGCCGCGGTCGGTCGGCGCCGCCCCTTTAGTCCCCGTTTTGGGGTGCCCATCGCTGCCGTGTCGCCCGTCCGTCTTCCGTCTGTCATCGACGCCCGCTAGCCAAGGTGATCACCGTTCACGTTCGAGGGGATACGAACATGACACCGACCTTCCGCCGCCTGCTGCTCGCCGCAGCGGGCTCTTCCGCCATGCTGATCGCCGCCGGGGCCGCCAATGCCCAGGAGGCCGCCTCGACCGAGGTCGAGGAGATCGTGGTCACCGCCCAGAAACGCGAACAGGCCGCGGTCGACGTGCCGCTGTCGCTGACCGCCTACAGCGGCGAGCGTCTGCAGGCCCTCGGCATCCAGGACTTCGCCGACCTGTCCAAATTCACCCCGGGCTTCGAGGTCCAGGACCAGTCGCCCAACAACCCGGGCTATGTGATGCGCGGCATCACCTCGGACTCGACCGATGCCTTCTCCGAGCCCCGCGTGTCGGTGTTCCAGGACGGCGTCTCGATCTCCAAGGCCCAGGGCTCCTACGTCGAGCTGTTCGACATCGAGCGCATCGAGGTGGCCAAGGGGCCGCAATCGACGCTGTTCGGTCGCGGCGCCCTGATCGGGGCCGTCAACATCATCCAGAACAAGGCTGACCCGTCGGGCTTCGACGCCTCGCTGACGGTGGAAGGCGGCGACTACGGCTACCGCCTCGGCCAGGGGATGCTGAACATCCCGCTCTCCGACGTCCTGGCGGTGCGCGTCGGCGGTTCGATCCGTCAGCGCGACGGCTACGTCGACAACGGGCTGACCGGTGATGACTTCCAGGGGCTCGACAGCCGCGCCGCCCGTCTGGGCCTCGCTTTCGAACCGGGCGACAGCTTCCGCGCCGACCTGATCATCAACTACCAGGAAGACGAGACCGGCGGCACGGCCTTCAAGTCGATCAACTACCTGCCGACCAACCCGACCACCGGTCAGGTGCTGGGCGGCCTCGGCGCGCAGGACCCGGCGGCTCTCGCCGCTCCGGCCGGCTTCCAGGGCGGCAAGGCCCTGGGCGTCGACCGCAGCGTCTGGGGCGTCACCGGCCTGATGGTCTGGGACCTGAGCGACGATGTCACCCTGACCTCGATCTCGGCCTACCGCGAGTTCGACTCGGCCGAGGTGTTCGACGCCGACGGCGTGTCGCTGCCGATCCTCACCGGCCTGAACGACGCGACCAACGAGCAGTTCAGCCAGGAGCTGCGCCTCAACTACGACGCCGGCGGCCGGATCCGCGGCTTCGTGGGCGCCAGCTATTTCAGCGAAGAGTCGGTCAGTCGCATCCCGATCCAGATCGACGAGCGCGTCGCCCTGGCGTTGGTCACCGGCCAGCTCAACGCCGGCGCCGCCGGTTCGGGCCTGCCCGCCAACAATCCGGCGCCGATGGCCTTCTTCGGCAACACCGCCTTCACCGGCGCCCTGGTCCAGGGCCTGGTGTTCCAGGCCAGCGGCGGCAACCTCGTCCTGACCGGTCCGCAGGCCCAGGCCATCGCGGCCAACCTGCGCGCCACCCATCTCGAGGAAACGACCACCGGCAGTGAACTGACCTCGTTCGATCTGTTCGCCGACGTCAGTGTCGCCGTCACCGACCGGTTCGAACTGTCGGCCGGCGTCCGTTTCACCAGCGACGACCGCACCACCAGCTTCGCCTCGCGCACCGTCGGCGGCCGCAGCGTGCTGGGCGGCGTCATCGGCGCCGCCTCGCTCGGCGCCAGCGGCACGCCGCTCGGCATCGGGCAGGGCAATGCCATCCTGGGCGCCCTGCAGAGCCCGGCCGTGCAGTCGATCCCCGCGTCGATGCTCCCGAACTTCGGCGTCACCTTCCAGCCGACCGCCAACAACGGCGACGCCACCAGCGCGTCCAACGACGAGAGCGACTTCACCTGGCGCCTGGTCGGCCGCTACGAGCTGTCGGACGACGCCAACCTCTATGCCAGCTACGCCCGTGGCCGCCGTCCGGCGGTCCTGGCGGTCGGCGGACCGGCCGCGCCGTACGGGGCGGCCCGGTTCGGCGTCGTCGAGGCCGAGACGGTCGACAGCTTCGAGGTCGGCTACAAGGCGGCGCTGCTCGACCGCAGCCTGCGGCTCGACACCGCCGTCTACTACTACGACTACGACAACTTCCAGACGGTCGAGCAGCAGGGCACGCTGTTCGTGATCACCAACGCCGGCAAGGCCAAGGCCTGGGGCATCGAGACCCAGGTCGAGTGGCGGGCCATGGCGGGCCTCGACATCTATGCGACCTACGCCTGGAACAAGGCCCGGTTCGAGGGCGGCGCCTACGACGGCAACAGCTTCCGTCTGTCGCCGGACCACACCGCCTCGATCGGCGCCAACTGGACCTTCGACGCCCTGGGCGGCGAGATCTCGGTCCGACCGAGCTACAGCTGGCAATCGAAGGTGTTCTTCGACGACAACAACGACCGCGCGGTGTTCCAGCAGCCGCCGGCCGCCTTCCTGCCGGACAACATCCAGGACGAGGTCCAGGACAGCTACGGCCTGGCCGACCTGCGGGTCAGCTACAGGCCGGAAGCCGGGTCCTGGACGGTCGGGGCCTTCGTCACGAACCTGACGGACGAAAGCTACATCATCGACGCCGGCAACACCGGCGACTCGCTGGGCCTGCCGACCTTCATCGGCGGCCGGCCGCGGATGTGGGGCGTCACCATGGGCTGGAAGTACTAGCTGGCACTGGACGGGCCGGAGCAGGCGTCGCACTGTTCCGGCCAACCAGAACAACGACCGGGGAGGGTCAGGGCATGCGGATCAACAGACGTGGGGCCTTGGGCCTCCTCGGGCTCGGCGGCGCCGGCGCGGCGGCGACCTCGGCGCAGGCGGCCACCGTCAAGCTGGCCTTCGGTCATGGCGTGGCCAGCGGCGATCCGCTGCAGGACCGCGTCGTCCTCTGGACCCGCCTGACGCCCGAAGCCAACGGCTCGACGGGCCCGATCGCCGGCAGGGTGGTGATCGCGGCCTCTCCCGACCTGAGGGGCGCTCGCGCCGTTCCCTTCAGCACGTCCGCTGACCGGGACTGGACCGTCAAGGTCGACGTCGACGGCCTGAAGCCGGGCACGGACTACTGGTACCGCTTTGATGTGAGCGGTCAGGTCTCGCCCGTCGGCCGCACCCGCACCCTGCCGGAGGGCTCGGTGAAGGACGTCGTCCTCGCCGTGGCCTCCTGTTCGCTCTACCCGAACGGCTACTTCAACGCCTACGGCGCCATTGCGGCGCTGGAGCGGGTCGACGCGGTTCTGCACCTGGGCGACTACATCTACGAGTACGGCGCCGCTGCGGGCGACTACGGCATGAACTCGCCGGTGGCCGCGCAACGCAAGCCTGTGCCGGAGCATGAGATCATCAGCCTCGCCGACTACCGGGCCCGGCATGCGCTCTACAAGTCCGACCCCCAGCTCCAGGCCGCTCACGCCCGCGCGCCCTGGATCGTGGTCTGGGACGACCATGAGACCGCCAACGACAGCTGGCAGGGCGGGGCCGAGAACCACACGCCCTCCACCGAGGGTGACTGGGCGACCCGCAAGGCGGCCGCGCTCAAGGCCTACTACGAATGGATGCCGGTCCGCGATCCGGCCCCGGGCGCCCTGCTGGAGTCCTCCTGGCGGTCGTTCCGCTTCGGCGATCTGGCCAGCCTGATGATGGTCGAGACCCGGCTGGCCGGCCGGGGCGAGCCGCTGGACTACACCGACAAGACCCTGCCCGTCGTGGACGGCAAGCCGGACGTCGCCCACTTCCTGAAGATCCTCAACGATCCGTCGCGACAGCTGATGGGTGATCGCCAGGAGAAGTGGCTGGCCGGCGAGCTCGACCGCTCGGTCAAGGCCGGCGAGGCCTGGCAGGTGCTGGGCAACCAGATCGTCATGGCCCGCGTCTGCCCGCCCAACCTGCGCGCGACGATGGGCGAGGCCGGATGGGCCGACATGATGGGCAAGCTGCCCGACTACGCCCGCGCGCCCGTGCAGCAGTCGTCGATCCTGTCGGCGCTCGGCCTGCCGCTGGGCCTCGACATGTGGGACGGCTACCCCGTCGCCCGCGAGCGGGTCTACGACATGTTCAAGGCTGCCAACGCCAACGCCGTGGTGCTGGCCGGCGACAGCCACAGCTTCTGGGCCAACGAGCTCTGGGATGACGGCCGCCGCTACCGCGTGGCGGTCGAGTTCGGCACGACGGGCATCACCAGCCCCGGCTTCTCCGACATCCTGCCGGGCCTGCCGCTCGGCGAGGCCTTCGTACAGCGCAATCCCGAGGTGAAGTACGCCAACTCGGCGGCCAAGGGCTTCGTGCTGCTGACCCTGACCCGTGACCAGGCCCGGGCCGACATGATCGCCGTCTCGACCATCCTGTCGACCGACTACACGACCGCGACTCTCAAGACCTTCACCGTCGCCCGCGAGAACGGCGTCGGCGTTGGACCGGTGGTGGAGGGGTAGGGGCTAGGACCGCTCTTGCAGCGATCCGTCTGCGGTCGCCGCGCGGTAGAAGCAGGAGCGGAACCCGACGTGGCAGGCGCCGCCGTCACCGCGCGGCCGCACCTTCAGCAGCACCGCGTCCTGGTCACAGTCCACGCGCAGCTCGACCACGTCCTGCAGCTGGCCGCTGGTCTCGCCCTTCTTCCAGAGTTCGTTCCGCGAGCGGCTGAAGTAGTGGGCCTGGCCGGTGTCCAGCGTCAGGCGCAGCGCCGCCTCGTTCATCCAGGCCAGCATCAGCACCTCGCCGGTGTCGGCGTGCTGCGCGACGGCCGCGACCAGGCCGTTGGCGTCGAAACGCGGGCTGAGCACGGCGCCGCGCTCAAGGGCGGCGGTGTCGGGAGCGGTGGGGAAGAGGGGCATGGTCATGGTGACGGTATGCGCCATCGGGGGCGTTCGGAAAAGCCGCAGAAGCCCTTCTCCCCTTGCGGGAGAAGGTGGCCGCGAAGCGGTCGGATGAAGGGGCCCGCGGCGTTCGACGCAAGGAAAAGGGGCCGAGGCGGACATTGCCTTCGACCCCTCATCCGTCGGCCTTCGGCCGCCACCTTCTCCCGCAAGGGGAGACGGACAGGACTCAGCCCTTGTTCACGAAGTCCAGAAAGCGCTGGCGCAGGTGCGGGTCGGTCTTGAACACGCCGCGGAACTGGGTGGTGATGGTCGAGACGTCGCGGTGGTGCACGCCCCGGGTGGTCATGCACTGGTGCTCGGCGTCGATCAGCACCGCGACGCCGGCGGGCTTGAGGCTGTCGCAGATGGCGTCGGCGATCTGCTGGGTCATGGTCTCCTGGGTCTGGAGACGCTTGGCGAAGATCTCGACCACCCGGGCCAGCTTGGAGATGCCGACCACGCGGTTGGTGGGCATGTAGGCGACGTACGCCTTGCCCAGGAACGGCGCCATGTGGTGCTCGCAGTGGCTTTCGACCTCGATGTTCTTGAGGAACACGATGTCGTCGTAGCCCTGAACGTCCTCGAAGATGCGGCTCAGTTCCTTGGCCGGATCGGCGCGGTAGCCCTCGAACCAGTCGCCATAGGCATCGACGACGCGCTTGGGAGTGTCGATGACGCCTTCGCGGCGGGGATCGTCGCCGGCCCAGGCGATGAGGGTGCGGACAGCGTCCATGGCCTCCTCGCGGGACGGCCGCTTGACGGGTTCAAGATCAAGACCGGGCGCGCCGATCAGGGTTCGCTCGCTGGCGGTAGCATCCATAGGGGAGGGGGTCTTTCCTGGGCTGAGTTGCGCCAGAGCGCCTGTCGCTCCGGAATTACGCGTGCCACCCGTTTTCACGAGGCAGGGAGCCGTGGCTTCGCCGACTACTGAAAGCTATATGGGACACTCCGCCGACCCGGCAACCTCTCACGTAACGTCAGTACCAAATGTCCCTGAAGCTCTATGACACCATGGCCCGCGAAAAGCGGACCTTCGTTCCCGCCGATCCCGAGCGGGTGACGATGTATGTCTGTGGGCCGACGGTTTACGGCTACGCCCACATCGGCAACTTCCGGCCGGTGGTGGTGTTCGACGTCCTGTTCCGGGTTCTGCGCCACATCTACGGCCAGGACGCGGTGGTCTACGCCCGCAACGTCACCGACGTGGACGACAAGATCAACGCCAAGGCCACGGCCGAGGGCGTGCCGATCAAGACCATCACCGACCGCTATCTGGCGGCCTACAACGCCGATGCCGCGGCGCTGAAGGCGCTGCCGCCGTCGCTGGCCCCGCATGCCACGGATCATATCCAGGCCATGCAGGACCAGATCGCCGCCCTGATCCAGCGCGGCGCCGCCTATGCGGCCGAGGGCCATGTGCTGTTCTCGATCGAGGCCTTCCCCGACTACGGCCAGCTGTCGGGGCGGCCGCTGGACGAGATGATCGCCGGCGCCCGGGTCGAGGTCGCGCCCTACAAGCGCCACCCGGCCGACTTCGTACTGTGGAAGCCGTCCAAGCCCGGCGAGCCGGTGTGGGGCAGCCCCTGGGGCGCCGGCCGCCCCGGCTGGCACATCGAGTGCTCGGCGATGATCGAGGCGGTCCTCGGCCTGCCGATCGACATCCACGGCGGCGGCATCGACCTGACCTTCCCGCACCATGAGAACGAGCTGGCCCAGGCGCGCTGCGCCCACGACCTGCCGACCTACGCCAACTACTGGCTGCACAACGGCTTCCTCGACATGAGCGGGGAGAAGATGTCCAAGAGCCTGGGCAATGTGATCATCCCGCACGAGCTGCTGGAGACCACGCCCGGCGAAGTCATCCGCTGGGCCCTGCTCAGCGCCCACTACCGCCAGCCGCTGGACTGGACGCCCTCGCTCATCGAGCAGAGCCGCGCGGCGCTGGACCGGCTGTACGGCGCCCTGCAGCGGGTGAAGGGTCTGGACCACGACGACGCGCCGCCGCCGGCGGGCGTGATCGAGGCGCTGTCGGACGACCTCAACACGCCCAAGGCCTACGCCGAGCTCTTCGCGCTGGCCAAGGCGCTGGAGACCGCCCACGGCGAGGGCAAGGCGCTGGCCAAGGCGGAGCTGCTGGCCGCCGCCAACCTGCTGGGTTTCCTGGAAGCCGATCCCGACGTCTGGTTCGCGGGCGGCGCGGACGACGAGCTGCGCGGCAAGGTCGAGACCCTGCTGGAGGCCCGCAAGGCCGCCCGCGCCGGCAAGGACTGGGCCGCCGCCGACCGCATCCGCGGGGAACTGGACGCCATGGGGGTGATCGTGATGGATTCCGCCGAGGGCGCGACCTGGCGCCTCAAGGACCCTGTCTGAGCTTGCGGATTGATATGAGATGTCAGTGAAACTCGAGCGCCGCATCGGTATCAACGCCCCCGACGAGGTCGTCTGGGAGCTGCTGTCCGACGTGCCCGGCTGGGCGGCGTGGAACCCGCTCTATCCCCGCGCCGTCGGCGAGATCCGCATCGGCCATCGCTGGGACCTCGACCTGGCGCTGCCGGGCCAGCCGCCCCGGACGATCAATCCGGTCATCCTCGACTGGGCGCCGTTCGACCACATCCACTGGCGCAACGACATGATGCGCGGCTGGGTGCGGACGGTCCGCTACCTCGAGATCGAGAAGATGGGGCCGGAGAACGTCATCTTCTCCAACGGCGAGATCTTCGACGGCTGGATGGGCCCCTCCGCCGCCCGCCGCCTGCGCCGCCCGATCCTCAACGGCTTCGAGGCCCTGAACGAAGCGCTGAAGGCGAGGGCCGAGGCGCTGTGGGTGGAGCGGAAGTAGCGCTTCATCTCCCAAGTGGGAGAGGAGGCACGACGGTGCATGTCCCCGCTTCAGTTGCTATATCCCCTCCCATGATCGACGACCTCTACAGCGCCAAGGTCCTGTCCCTGACCGCGAACATCCCGCGGATCGGGCGGCTGGCCGCGCCTCACGGGTCTTCGGAGAAGACAGCCAAGCTGTGCGGCAGCCGCATCGTCGTCGACATCGCGCTGGGCGCCGACGGGCGGGTCGCCGACTTCGCCCAGGATGTGAAGGCCTGCGCCCTGGGACAGGCCGCCGCCTCGGTGCTGGGCGCCAACGTCATCGGGGCCGGGGTTGACGAAATCGCAACCGCGCGCGATCAGCTTGCCGCGATGCTCAAGTCCGGCGGCCCCGCGCCGACCGGACGTTTCGAGGACCTGGCCGTGCTGGCGCCCGTGAAGGACTACCCCGCCCGCTATGCTTCGACGCTTCTGGCGTTCGAGGCCGCGCTGGAGGCTGCCCGGATCGCCGCGACTCGAACTAGCGGCGCCGACGCGGCTTGATCGCGCGCGCTGGCGCGTCGATAAGCGCCGGGACCCGTTCACCCACCCTCGCGTCGGCATGACCCTTTACGAACGCAGCGTTACGCTGGCGCACCGCGCCTACAAGCTCACGCTGTCCCCGTTGATCGGACGCCAGTGCCGCTTCCTGCCGACCTGTTCGGACTATGCGCGCGAGGCCCTGATCGTGCACGGACCCTTCGCCGGCGGCTGGCTCGCCACGAAGCGTCTGTGCAGCTGCCATCCCTGGGGCGGCTCCGGCTTTGATCCGGTCCCGCCACGAAAGTGCGAACCTGAATCATGATCGACCTGATTTTCCCCGACGGCTCCGTCCGTCAGTATCCGCAAGGCTCCAGCGGCCGCGACGTGGCCACGGCCATCTCGCCCTCCCTGGCCAAGCGCACGCTGCTCGTCCGGCTGGACGGTCAGCTGCTCGACTTCGACCGCCCGCTGCCCGACAGCGGCGGCAAGGTCGAGTTCGTCGACCGCAATGACCCCGACGCTCTCGACACCATCCGCCACGACACGGCCCACGTGCTGGCGGAAGCGGTGCAGGAGCTGTTCCCCGGCACCCAGGTGACCATCGGCCCGAACGTCGAGGACGGCTTCTACTACGACTTCGCCCGCGCCGAGCCGTTCAGCACGGATGACTTCGCGGCCATCGAAAAGCGCATGGCCGAGATCGTCGACCGCGACGAGAAGATCGTCCGCGAGGTCTGGGAGCGCGACAAGGCCATCGCCCACTTCAAGGCCATCGGCGAGGCCTACAAGGCCGAGATCATCGAGGGCATCCCGGCCGACCAGGACGTGACGCTGTACCGTCAGGGCCAGTGGGCCGACCTCTGCCGCGGGCCGCACCTGCCGTCGACGAAGCACGTCGGCAAGGCGTTCAAGCTGATGAAGCTGGCCGGCGCCTATTGGCGCGGCGACCAGAACAACGCCCAGCTGCAGCGCATCTACGGCACGGCCTGGGCCTCCCAGGCCGACCTCGACGCCTATCTGCTGCGCCTCGAGGAGGCCGAGAAGCGCGACCATCGCAAGCTGGGCCGCCAGATGGAGCTCTTCCATATGCAGGAAGAGGGCCGGGGCATGGTCTTCTGGCACCCCAAGGGCTGGACGCTGTGGCAGACGCTGGAGGCCTACATGCGCCGCCGGCTGACGGTCGCCGGCTACATCGAGGTCAAGACGCCCCAGGTGCTGGAGCGGACCTTCTGGGAGAACTCCGGCCACTGGGAGAAGTACCGCCCCAACATGTTCGTCTGCGAGACGGTCGAGGGCGAAACCCTCTCGCTCAAGCCGATGAACTGTCCGGGCCACGTGCAGATCTGGAATGTCGGCCAGCGCTCCTACAAGGAGCTGCCGATGCGCATGGCCGAGTTCGGGGCCTGCCACCGGTATGAGCCGTCCGGCGCCCTGCACGGCCTGATGCGTGTGCGCGCCTTCACCCAGGACGACGCCCACATCTTCTGCCGCGAGGACCAGATCGTCGAGGAGACGGAGCGTTTCATCCGCCTGACCAAGATGATCCATGCCGACCTCGGCATGGAGACCAAGTACATCGCCCTGGCCACGCGGCCGGAGATGCGCGCCGGCTCCGACGAATTCTGGGATCGGGCCGAGGGCATGCTGGCCGAGGCGGCGAAGCAGGCGGGCGTCGAGCCGGTGATCGCCGAGGGCGACGGCGCCTTCTACGCGCCCAAGCTCGACTTCATCGTCCAGGACGCCATCGGCCGGGAATGGACCTGCGGCACGTTGCAGCTCGACTATGTCCTGCCCGAGCGGCTGGGCGCCGAATACATCGCCGAGGACGGCTCCAAACAGCGGCCTGTGATGCTCCACCGCGCCATCCTTGGGTCGTTCGAGCGGTTCATCGGCATCATGATCGAGAACTACGGCGGTCGCTTCCCGCTGTGGCTCGCGCCGGTGCAGGTGGTGGTGGCCCCGATCACCTCGGACGCCAACGACTACGGCGAGAGCGTCGTGGCGGCGCTGACGAAGGCCGGCCTTCGCGTGGAGTCCGATCTTCGCAACGAGAAGATCAACTACAAGGTCCGCGAACACTCCGTCGCCAAGACGCCGGTCATCGCCGTCGTCGGCCGCAAGGAGGCCGAGGAGGGCAAGGTCGTCCTGCGCCGCCTGGGCAGCCAGGAACAACAGACGGTGACGGTCGAGGAGGCGGTGGCCATCCTGACTGCCGAGGCGACGCCGCCGGACCTGCGGTAGGCGATCCGCGCTCCTTCTCCCGCACGGGGAGAAGGAGAGTTTGCGCTTGACCCTCCGGCCACAGAGGGCAGGCTCCGACCGTAACGCGTTCGCAGGGACGCGGTCGGGCAGGGAACATCGATGACGACGTGGACGGCCCCGGACGGCGTGGCCATCGCCTATGACGACACCGGCGGGCCGGGCGCGCCCATGCTGCTGATCCACGGGTTTTCGTCGAACCGGCTGGAAGCCTGGAAGCGCACCGGCTGGTACGCCGCCTTCTCCCAGCGCGGGCAGCGGGTCATCGCGCTGGACCTGCGCGGTCACGGCGAGAGCGGCAAGCCGCATGAGCCCGCCGCCTATGCCCGCGAAACCCTGCTCGGTGACATCGTCGGCGTCCTGGACCAGCTGGGCGTCGAGTGGGCCAATGTGCTGGGCTACTCCATGGGCGCGCGTCTGGCCCTGGGCCTGGCGCTCGAGCACCGCGAGCGGGTCGGCTATCTGATCGTCGGCGGCGTGGGCGGCCAGCTGTTCGAGCCGCCGCTGCCGGGCGACCCGATGGCCGCCGCCATGGAGGCTGACAGCGCCGAGGCCATCGGCGAGCCGCTGCTGAAGAGCTTCCGCCAGTTCGCCGACGAGCAGGGCGAGGACCGGCTGGCGCTGGCCGCCTTCACCCGGGCGCGGACCGGAACCGTCGACCGGGACAGCCTCGCCGCCATCGGCGCGCCGACGCTGGTCGTGGCCGGCTCGCGCGACGACCTGGCCGGCGACCCGCAGGCGCTGGCCGACACGATCCCGGGCGCCAAGGCCCTGACCCTGGCCGGCTGCGACCACTTCAACGCCATCCCCCACGGCCTGCTCAAGGCGGCGGTGTTCGATTTCCTGGACGGGTATCTGGACGGGATGTGAGTCCCTGCGTCCTTCGACACGCCCGCTGCGCGGGCTGCTCAGGATGACGTATTCAGAAGGCTACTCACCCACGTCATGCTGAGCAGCGGCCGAAGGCCGCGTGTCGAAGCACGCACAACCTTACCGCCCCAGCGAGTACGGCCCGCCCTTGTCCAGCCCGGCCTTCCACGCCGGCCGGGCGTGGATGCGCTCGATCCAGGCGGCCATGTTGGGATAGGCGTCCAGCTTGCCGAAGGCTTTCAGGACCTCGGGGATGAAGCTCATCTGCACGTCGGCCCCGGTCGGCTCATCACCCAGCAGGTAGTCGCGGCCGGCCAGCGCGCCCTCGACGTAGCTCATGTGGTTGGCGATCTCGCTCTCGATTCGCGGGTGCAGCGGCGCGCCGGCCTCGCCCAGCCGCATGACGTACATCAGCATCATCAGCGGCAGCATGGCGCTGCCCTCGGCGTAGTGGAGCCACTGCAGATAGGTCTCGTGCGCGGCCGTGCCCGGGGCGGGGGCCAGGCGGCCGCCGTGCTTGCGGATGATGTAGTCGATGATCGCCCCCGACTCATGGACCACCCGACCGTCGTCGACGATCACCGGCGACTTGCCCAGCGGGTGGATGGCGACCAGTTCCGGCGGGGCCAGCCGGGTCTCGGCGTCACGCTGGTGGAAGGCAATTTCATAGGGCGCGCCCAGCTCCTCCAGAAGCCAGAGGATGCGCTGCGAGCGCGACTCGTTGAGGTGATGAACGACGAGCATGGCGACCTTTCCGGAGGGATGTGATTATTTCCCACCATAGGGCTGGCCTTCCGGCTGGCAAATTCTACCTTGCAGGTCGTCCGTTGTGTGCAGGTGCGAAACGATTATAGTGCGCCGCAACAATTATTTGGGGAAAACTGCCCATGAGCGCCGCCGCCGCCCAGTCCGAACCGCAAAGCCTGATCCTGCCGGGTCTGGTCGTCCTCCTGCGTGAGGCCGCCGACGCCGCCGGGGCCTTTGTCCATGAGGCGAAGGGGCCGGTGAAGGCGAAGATCTCCGCCGGCGGCAAGATCGATCGCCGGCTGGCCGACGTCGAGCAGCACGCGGTTCACGGCTACGGCTGGTACGCCTCCTACGGCGAACTACTGGACCAGGTGGCCGGCTGGGCCGAGCGGCTCGAGGCCGAGGGGGCCTTCGGCGAGACCGAGGCCCTGCTGGCCCAGCTGCTGTTCTCCGAATACGGCGCCCAGATGATCGGCGGCATCGCGATGAACCAGGGCGAGATCATCCGCCCCGCCGATCTGGGCGTCGCGCCCGAGACGCTGGAGAAGCTGTTCGCGGCGTCTCTGCTGGCCCTGGTCAACCAGGGCGGCGGCCAGGCGGTGAAGACCCGCGTGGCCGATCTCGTCGCCGCCTCGCGCGGCAAGGCCACGGTCGAGGCCACGGGCCTGGACGAGACCTTCGAGATGATTCGCGACCAGTTCCACGCCTTCGCCGATGAGAAGGTTCTGCCCCACGCCCATGGCTGGCACCTGCGGGACGAGCTGATCCCGATGGAGCTGGTCAAGGAGCTGGGCGACCTGGGCGTCTTCGGCCTGACCATCCCGGAAGAGTACGACGGCGCGGGCCTCGGCAAGACGGCCATGTGCGTCGTGTCCGAAGAACTCAGCCGCGCCTGGATCGGCGTCGGCTCGCTGGCCACCCGGTCGGAAATCGCCGCCGAACTGATCCTGACCGGCGGCACGCCGGCCCAGCGTCAGGAGTGGCTGCCGAAGATCGCCTCGGCCGAGATCCTTCCGACCGCTGTCTTCACCGAGCCGAACACCGGCTCTGACCTGGGCGCGCTGCGCACCCGGGGCGTCCGCGACGGCGACCGCTACGTGGTGACCGGCAACAAGACCTGGATCACCCACGCCGCCCGCGCGGACGTGATGACCCTGCTGGTTCGCACCGACCCCGACACCACCGACTACCGCGGCCTGTCGATGCTGCTCGCCCCCAAGCAGCGCGGCGACGACGCCAACCCCTTCCCGACCGAGGGCATGAGCGGCGGCGAGATCGGCGTCCTCGGCTATCGTGGCATGAAGGAATACGAGATCGGCTTCGACGGCTTCACCGTGCCCGCCGCCAACCTGCTCGGCGGCGTCGAGGGCCAGGGCTTCAAGCAGCTTATGGCGACCTTCGAGAGCGCCCGTATCCAGACGGCCGCCCGCGCCATCGGCGTGGCCCAGCGCGGCCTGGAGCTGGGCCTGAACTATGCGCTGGACCGCAAGCAGTTCGGCGGCCCGATCTTCGGGTTCCCGCGTGTGGCCAACAAGCTGGCGATCATGGCCGCCGAGATCATGGGCGTGCGCCAGCTCACCTACTTCGCGGCCCGCCAGAAGGACGAGGGCAAGCGCTGTGACCTCGAGGCCGGCATGGCCAAGCTGATCGCCGCGCGGGTCGCCTGGGCGGCGGCGGACAACGCGCTGCAGATCCACGGCGGCAACGGCTTCGCCATGGAGTACGAGGTCAGCCGCGTGCTGGCCGACGCCCGGATCCTCAACATCTTCGAGGGCGCCGGCGAGATCCAGGCCCAGGTCATCGCCCGCCGGCTTCTCGAAGACGGGAACTAGGGCCGTGCGATCGGGGGCGGTTCGAGGTGGCCCTGAAGGGACATCTTGAACCGCCCGCCACAATCAGCGCGGCAGCAGACCGTGGAAGATCAGCCGGATCTGGCGTTCCATGATCGCGGTCATGTCGGCGTGATCGGCGCGACCGGCCGCCGCCAGGCGGTAGTTCCAGGCATAGGCGCCCATCAGGGTGTCCAGGATCAGCTCCAGGTCGGCGTCCTCGCGCACCTCGCCCCGGGTCTGGCCCTCGCGCAGCATGTCTATGATCATGCCCTTGAAGCGGTGGTTGCGACCGTAGGGGACGGTGCTCGCCTCCAGCGTCGGGCTGAACGAGGCGGCGATGTGGGCGAGGAACAGTCGCACCCGCCGACATTCGAAGTCGTAGTGGATTGCGAACAGCGAACAGAGCCGGTCGACGACCGAGCCGCGCATGTGGCGTGCGACGTGCTCCAGTTCGCTGTAGAGGGCGTCCACCCGGTCATCCATGACCTGGCTGAGGACATCGGCCTTTGACGCAAAGGTCGTGAACACACTGCCGACCGACACGCCCGCCCGTTCCGCCACGGCGCGGATGGTGGTTTCTTCGTAGCCGATCTCGTTGAAGAGGTCGCGCGCCGCCTCAAGCACCCGGCGGCGCGTTTCCCGCTTCTGTGTCTCGCGTATACCCAAACGGTGTCCCCCCGGACAGCCACGCCCCCTTGCGGGAAAGGCGGCGAGTTCACTACGTCCTGATTGCCGTCAGCACCACGTCGATCCGGTCCGCCAGCTTCTCGGTCTGGTTCTCGACGGACACGCCGTCGAAGGCGGCGGGACGGTAGCCGGCCAGGAACAGGTCCCAGACCATCTCGGCGATGAGGCGCAGGTCGAACCGCTGCGCGAGTTCGCCGCGCTCCACGCCGCGCTCGAGCACCTCGAGGACCAGGCTGCGGATCGGCCGCATGCTTTCACGGCGCAGGCGCTCGGCTTCCGGGGTGCGCGTCCAGGACGCGGCCAGCGCCGCCTGGATCAGCGGCAGCTGATGGGCGTGGGCGCGATAGGCGGCGCCGAACATGCCGACCAGGGCCTCCCGGGCGGTGGTCGCGCCGACGACGGCGTCCTGCATCGGCTCGAGCAGGGCGGCGAAGTCGTCGTTCAGGATGGCGTCGAACAGCTCGTTCTTGTCGGCGAAGCTGGCGAAGACAGCACCCGTCGACATGCCGGCGGCCCGGGCGATGTCGCGGATCGTCGCGCCTTCATAGCCACGCTCGATGAACAGGTCTCGCGCGGACTGCAGGACCTTTTCGCGGGTCTGCTGCTTGGCCATGGCGCGGCGGGTCATCTTCTGCGGCCGGATGGCCGGCGCGGTCATGTGCATGGGGATATGGTTCATTGCTCGGCCTCCAGACGGGCCAGTGCGGCCTCGGCGCGCTGCTCGAATTCTCCGCAGTATTCCTCGACGACCTTCACCAGGACGTCCGCATACCGACGCGCGAGATCGCGACCGTCCTGCGCGGCGTCGCGCAGGTCCTCGATCAACTGCCGAACCTCGGCGATGGTTTCACTGTTCGACGCCGGCCTGGCGGCGGCGGCGCTTTGGGCGTTCCCCATGAATGGCTCCGTCTCGCCTCCCCGCTACAGGATCCTCGCGATCCGCGGTGAGGTGGTGATCGCGTTCAATGAACATGCTCAACGAGCAACGTGAGGCGTCGGTTATACCGGCTGTGATCCTGTTGCAAGAACTTTTTCTGACAATCGTTTCGCTGCAAAAACAGTGCGGAAACCGGTGACATGGCCATCCGGATGGCCTGTCTTGGGTAGCACGCGCTCAATGAACGCGCTCGGCCAGAGGCCATGAAGCCTCTATGGAAGGCCTTGGTGGCCGGAAAGGGGCATCCGCGCTAGATAGGGGGAGATGGACACGCTCTTCGATATTCTCGTCCCCGTCTCCCTGGCAGCGGTGCTGATCGCCCTGCTCGGCGGGCTCTACGCCCTCTACAGGGGCGGCGACTTCGGCCGATCCTACTCCAACCGCCTGATGCGGCTGCGGGTGCTGCTGCAGTTCGTCGCCGTCATGGTGCTGGTCGCCGCCTTCTGGTGGAAGACGCGGGGCTGACGGCGATGGTCACGCTCAATCGCATCTACACCCGCACCGGCGACGACGGCACGACCCGGTTGTCGACCGGCCAGCCGGTCCCGAAGGACGACCCCCGGGTCGAGGCCTACGGGACGGTCGACGAGACCAACAGCTGTCTGGGTCTTGTGCGTCTGCACACCGGCGGCGATCCGGTGCTCGACGCGATCCTGGCCCGGGCCCAGAACGATCTCTTCGATCTCGGCGCCGATCTGGCGACCCCCGACCGCGGCGAGCCGCTGGGCTGGGAGCCGTTGCGGATCCTCGATTCGCAGGTCGACCGGCTCGAGCGGGAGATCGACCAGCTGAACAGCGAGCTGTCGGACCTGACCTCGTTCGTCCTGCCCGGCGGCACGCCGGCGGCGGCGGCGCTGCACCTGGCGCGGACGGTCTGCCGTCGCGCAGAACGGGCCTGCGTGACCCTGGCCAGCCTGCCGGACGAGCCGGTCAGCGCGGCTGCGGTCAAATATCTCAACCGCCTGTCGGATCTCCTGTTCGTCGCCGGACGCTGGGCCAACCACAAGGGCGCTGGCGACGTCCTCTGGGTCCCGGGCGCGACCCGCTAGCTATTTTGCTGCCGGAGCCGGAGCCGGAGTCTGCGTTGGAGCCGGCGCGGGCGCCTTGACGACCGGAGCCGTGGCAGGGGCCGGAGTCGCGGCCGGGTATCCCAGATGGTCGCGCTGGGTCTCTTCAGCCGCCTTCTGTTCGGACCAGGCCTTGCGGCTGACGCCTTCCGGACGCCCGGTGATGTCGGGAATGTAGATCGGCTGGGCGCACACCCGGCGGCTGCTGTCCCACCACTGTCCGCCGCCCTCGCAGCGCTTGGCCGGCCAGACGTAGAGGATCTGATAGGCCCACAGCGCGGCGCAGCCGACGGCGAACAGGCCGAGGAAGATAAGCTTCAGGCGGTCGATGGTCGGATTCATGCGCGGGCCTTTATCGCAAACGACGGCGACAGCCTAGCAGGCCTTGTCGGGCATTTTTCCGGCCCCAGATTAACCCGAACGGAAACTTGCATTGCGCGCGGGAGTCGGTATCAGCCTGTTCGCGCAAGATTTTTCGCAACGCAACACGGCGGAATAAGCCCATGAAGGTGCTCGTCCCGGTCAAACGGGTGATCGATTATAACGTGAAGGCTCGGGTGAAGCCCGACCAGTCGGGCGTCGACCTGGCCAACGTCAAAATGTCCATGAACCCCTTCTGCGAGATCGCGGTCGAAGAGGCCGTCCGTCTCAAGGAAAAGGGTGTCGCCACCGAGGTCGTGATCGTCTCGATCGGCCCGGCCCAGGCGCAGGAAACCATCCGCACGGCGCTCGCCATGGGCGGCGACCGCGGCATCCTCATCCAGTCGGACACCGACGTCGAGCCGCTGGCCGTGGCCAAGCTCCTCGCCGCCGTGGCGAAGGAAGAGGGCGCCGACGTGGTCGTCATGGGCAAGCAGGCCATCGACGGTGACAACAACGCCGTCGGCCAGATGCTCTCGACCCTCCTCGACTGGCCGCAGGCGACCTTTGCCAGCAAGGTCGAGATCGCCGGCGGCAAGGCCGTGGTGACCCGCGAGGTCGATGGCGGTCTGCAGGTTCTGGAAGTCGATCTGCCGGCGGTGATCACCGCCGACCTGCGCCTCAACGAGCCGCGCTACGCTTCGCTGCCCAACATCATGAAGGCGAAGAAGAAGGAAATCGCGACCAAGACGACGGCCGACTACGGCGTCGATGTCGTGCCGCGCCTGAAGGTGCTCAAGGTGACCGAGCCCGCCAAGCGTTCGGCCGGCATCAAGGTCGAAAACGCCGCCGAACTGGTGACCAAACTCAAGACTGAAGCGGGGGTGCTCTGATGGCCGTACTCGTCGTCGCCGATAACGACAACGCGCAGCTGCGCGACACCACCCACAAGACCGTCACCGCCGCCCTGGCGATCTCGGGCGACGTGGACGTCCTGGTCCTGGGCCAGGGCGCCGACGCCGTGGCCGCCGCCGCCGGCAAGATCGACGGCGTGCGCAAGGTCATCCTGGCCGAGGGCGCTGACGTGGGCCACGGGATCGCTGAAGCCATCTGCGACACCATCGTCGGCCTGGCCGGCGGTTATGACGCGGTGCTGGTCCCGGCCACCTCGGCGGGCAAGAACTTCGCCCCCCGCGTGGCCGCCAGGCTCGACGCCTCGCCGATCTCGGACGTGATCGAGGTCGTGTCCGCCGACACCTTCGTGCGCCCGATCTACGCCGGCAACGCGCTGGAGACCGTCCAGACCGCCGACAAGACCAAGGTCCTGACCGTCCGCCCGACCGCCTTCAAGGCGGCTGGTGAAGGCGGCTCTGCTCCGGTCGAGAAGACGGCCGCGGCCTCGGCCGCCAAGTCGCGCTTCCAGTCGGAAGAGATGGTCAAGTCTGACCGCCCGGAACTGACGGCCGCCAAGATCGTCGTCTCGGGCGGCCGCGCCATGGGCTCGGCCGAAGAGTTCCAGAAGGTCATCGAGCCGCTGGCCGACAAGCTCGGCGCCGCCGTCGGCGCCTCGCGCGCCGCAGTGGACGCCGGCTATGCGCCGAACGACTACCAGGTCGGCCAGACCGGCAAGGTCGTCGCCCCGGCGCTCTACATCGCCATCGGCATCTCCGGCGCCATCCAGCACCTGGCCGGCATGAAGGACTCCAAGGTGATCGTTGCGATCAACAAGGACGCCGACGCGCCGATCTTCCAGGTCGCCGACTACGGCCTGGTCGCCGACTACAAGGCCGCCGTGCCGGAACTGATGGCCGCGCTGGGCTAAGGCCCGGTCCACAGCCTGAAAGAACGACGAAGGCCCGGAGCGTTTGCTCCGGGCCTTTCTCATTCCGACGTGAAGCCGGGGACGGGCGTCCAGATCCGCCCCCGGGACGCACAGGATCGGCGGAGACTCCTTCAACTGATCCCGTAAACCGGGCCAGGGCGTCTTCGCGCGAGGTCCAGTTCTCAGGCCGCGAGGCTCGGCCGGGCGGTGTCCCTCGGCGCAGCGGCGGGCTCGAACACATCGGGAAGGGTCGGCCGGGTCCACTGGAAGCCCAGGGCGCGCAGCCGTCCCGGCTCCACCCTCTGGCTCGCCAGGAACAGGTCGGACATCTCGCCCAGCAGCAGGCGCAGCGGCCACGCCGGGATGCGCAGCCACTGCGGCGTGCGTAACTGGAAGGCCAGGGCCCGGGTCAGCTCGCCCTGGGTGACCCCGTCGGGGGCCACGGCGTTGATCGGGCCGCTGTAGCGGGCGTCGCGTAGCGCGGTCTCGATCAGCCGTACGGCGTCCTCGAGATGGATCCAGGGCGTCCATTGTCGCCCGCCGCCCAGGACGGCCGCGACGCCGAAGCGTGCGGGCAGGACCAGCAGGGCCAGCGGCCCGCCGCCGTCGTCGAACACCATGCCGAAGCGCAGGCTGCAAACCCGCGTCCCGCTGGTCGCCGGCTTCGACTGCTCGACCTCCCAGAGCCGCACCAGGTCGGCCATGAAGCCGTTCCCGGCCGGCGACGTCTCGTCGAGCCGCGCCTCGCCCCGGTCGCCGTAGATGCCGGTGGCCGAGGCATGGACCACCACGCCGGGGCGGCGCTCCAGCCGGTCCAGCAGGGCGCCGACGGCGCGGGTGGTGTCCACCCGGCTGCCGAGCAACAGCCCACGGCGTCCGGCCGTCCAGGGCCCCGCCGCGACCGGCGCCCCGGCCAAGTTGACCACGGCGTCGATCCGCATCTCCGTCGGGATCTCCGACAGGCTCCGTACGAACAGCACGCGCCTGGGCCAGCGCAGGCGGGCGGCCATGTCGTCGCGGACCAGCGCCACCACGCGGTCGCCGCGCGCAATCAGCCGGTCCATCAGGACCGCGCCGATGAAGCCCGTGGCGCCGGTGACCAGCACCGTGCGGCCGCTGGGCGCTCCGGCCGAGGCGGCATGGTCCGGCGCGCGGGTTCCGGCCGCCAGGTCGCGGACGGTCCAGACCAGCACGCCCAGGCCAAGCGCAGTGGCGATCCACGACAGCCAGCCGTGGCTCTCGGCGACGAAGGTGGTCGGTCGCGCGGCCCACTCGACCAGCAGCGGCGCGAGCAGGGCCAGCAGCACGCCAAAGCCGATGGCCATGACCGTGTGCAGCACCCGCTCGGTCGGCGGCAGGCGACGGGTGCGGTCCTCAAGCAGGAAGTCCTGCAGGGTGATGATGATCTCCACCGCCAGCAGCGCCGCCAGCGCCCAGGCCAGCCAGCCCTCCCACCGCATCCAGGGCAGGGTGAGGAAGATCACCGCATAGATCGCCTCCCGCAGCCCGTGCAGCACCAGCTCCGGCCGCGCCGTCGGACTGGCGGGCAGCCGGGCGGTCGCCTCGTGGTGCCACAGGGTGTCGATCGCCCCGAGTACACCCTGACAGATGAGCAGGATCAGCACGGCGGTCATGGCGGAAGTCTCCTACGCCGGATCCCGGAACACGCCGTCCTGGAACAGGGTGCGGCCGAACCAGGGGTGGTGGAAGTCCATGGTGAAGCGGAACCGGCCCTCGCCGACATCGCGATGGACGACATGGGCCCGGCCGGGGGTCAGCAGGTCGGGGATCGGCAGGCGCAGCGGGCCAAGGCTGAAGAAGTAGCGGCGGCTGCGGAAGTGCAGCGCCCCGTCCTCGACGCTGACGATCAGCGCCATGCCGAGGCCACCGCGCACCACCTCCAGCAGCTCGCCGTCAGCGGTCATCAGCTTGGTCGAGCTGACCAGCACCGGCGAGCGGCGGTCGAAGCGGTAGGTGCGGGCCCAGACCAGCCCGCCGCGATGGTCTTGGTGCACATCGACCGAGGTCGGCACGTCGGCGCCGGTCCAGGGCGCCAGCGGCGTGCCGATGAGGCGGCAGACCTGCGAGACCATGCGGCCGAACCCGTTCGCCTCGACCACCATGCGCCCGTCGTAGAGGATGTTCAGGCCCAGGGCCGGGTGGGCCGCGAACCGGTGCTGGACGGCGGCTGGCAGCCGGGCCCAGGCATCGGGACCGAGCAGGGCGGGGAAGTCGAGGGGGACAAAGCCGGGTTTGGCCCGGGCCGGGGCTGCCGCCCCCTGGTATCCCCTCAGCACCCGTTCCATCGTCTCGTCTCCCTCTCTAGCGTCCTATGAACCCGGCGACCTTGGCGCCCAGGCCCATCAGCTTGACCAGCGTCGGGCGCGGGATCTGGCGGACCTGGTCGTACCAGCGGTCCAGCCGGGCCATGAACCCTTGCATGTCCTTGAGTCGCGCCTTCACCCCCGAAGGGGTGGCCGGGTCGGCCTCGGCCTCCGCCACGCAGGCGGCCAGCATCTCCAGCGTCGGGTCGATCTCGCGCTTCTTCCGGCCCTCGACGATCAGGGTCAGCATGTCCCAGGGATCGGTCCTGCCCTCGAAGTGGTCGCGCCGGTCGCCGGGAAGGTGGAGGAGGCGGATCAGACCCCAGCCCTGCAGTTCCTTGAGGCTGTTGGAGACGTTCGACCGCGCGATGCTCAGCGTCTGCGCGATTTCCTCGGCGTGCATCGGCCGCCCGGCCAGGAACAGCAGCGCCTGGATCTGGGCCACCGACCGGTTGACGCCCCACCGCGTCCCCATCTCCCCCCAGTGGAGGATGTAGCGCTGCATGGCGGGGGTGAGGTCCACGGCCGTTCTCGGATTTCTGTCGAGACAGAAATAACAGAAACTGGGAATTGCGCAATCCTCCCCGCATCGCGGGGAGGGGGACCATGCGGAGCATGGTGGAGGGGAGTCGGTGCACAGACTCGTTCCACGGTGCTGAAGGGACTCACCGCGCGGCATCTCCCCTTCACCGCCGTTCCGGCGGTCCCCCTCCCCGGCAAGCCGGGGAGGATTGGCAAAGGCTACGGCGTGATCAGGTACTTCTCGCCGGTGGCCTTGCGGTTGTAGGTGCGGATGACCTCTGGATCGAGGGCCTCGGCCAGGGTGATCTCCGCCGTATAGTGGCTGGCGAAGGTTGTCTTCAGCTCGGCGACGACGCGGTCGCGCAGCTTCTGGGTCTCGACCGGGCCGATCTTCATCAGGAACGGCGTCAGCAGCCAGCCGCCCAGACCCCACATCATGCCGAAGGCGCGGTTCAGCTCGGTCGGGCCGGTGTCGAGGCCGCCGTAGACATAGACCTGCTTCATCTGGGTCGAGCCGTAGCGGCTGTAGACCTTGGCCGTCTTGTTGGCCGCCACTTCCATGCAGTTGAGGATCTGGCCTGACAGCTTGCCGCCGCCGATGGCGTCGAAGGCCAGGTAGGCGCCGGTCTCGACGATGGCCTGGGTCAGGTCCTCCAGGAACGTCGGCTTGCTGGAGTCGACGATGTGGGTGGCCCCCAGCGCGCGCAGGATGGCCGCCTGCTCATCGTTGCGCACGATGTTGACCAGCGGGATGCCGTCCTTGAGGCAGATCTTGACCAGCATCTGGCCCAGGTTCGAGGCCGCCGCCGTGTGGATCAGGCCGGTGAAGCCCTCGCGCTTCATGGTCTCGGGGAAGCTCAGCGCCGTCAGCGGATTGACGAAGCAGGAGGCGCCGTCCGCCGGCGCCGTGCCGTCCGGCAGCAGCATCACCGAGGCCAGCGGCAGGGTGCGGAACTGGCCGTACATCGCCCCGCCGAGGCAGGCGACGGTCTTGCCGAGCAGCGCCTGGGCTTCCGGCGAGGCGCCGGCCGCCACCACCACGCCGCAGCCCTCATTGCCGACCGGCATGCTCTCGTCGGCCCGCGCGGCCATCATCCGCATCAGGTGTTTTGGGATGTCGGCGGTGAAGGTCGGGCCGTTGGCGTTGGCGCCGACCCGCGCGGTGCTCAGGTCGGCCGGGCCGATCAACAGGCCGAGGTCCGAGGGATTGATCGGCGAGGCCTGCACCTGGACGACCACCTCACCGTCGGCCGGCGCCGGCGTGTCCACCTGCTCCAGCGACAGCTGAAGCTCGCCGCCCGAGGTCACCAGCGACCGAAGTTGAAGTCCCGACTGCCAGGCTGTCGTCGTCATGATGTCTCGCTCCCGCTACCGGTTGATCCGGATTGGCGCGCAATTGAGCGCATCGGCGGGCCGTTGTTAACAGGAAACCTCCCCGGAGCGCAGCGAGGGGGACGCGGCCTCGCGGAGCGAGGTCGGTGGGGGCGGCGCAGGGCCTTCAGGATCAGGCGCTGGAAGCGGACCGATGTCAGTCGGTGGCGCGACCCCTCCACCGCGCTCCGTACGGTCTCCCTCCCCGCGAGCGGGGAGGAACGCGTCCATCCCGCTGCATCGCAGCAAAGACCTTGGCGGTCCCTCTGACTCCTGTGCTAGAAAGCGCGCCACAAAGTTTGACGGCGCGGACCTCCCCGGGATCAACCGCGCCGGCGTCGAAGGGCGAGACTTCATGGCGGATATCAAGACGGTCGGCGTCATCGGCGCGGGCCAGATGGGGTCGGGCATCGCGCACGTCTGTGCGCTGGCCGGCTACGACGTGTTCCTGCACGACCTCAGCCAGGAGAAGATCGACGCCGGCGTCGCGACCATCGAGCACAACCTGGCGCGCCAGGTCGGCCGGGGCCTGATCGATGACGCGGCCATGAAGGCGACGCTCGGCCGCATCCGCCCCGCCGCCGACCTCTCCCTCATCGGCCAGACCGACCTGGCCATCGAGGCGGCGACCGAGAACGAAGAGACCAAGAAGGCGATCTTCCGCGCGCTGCAGCCGCACCTGAAGGCCGGGACGCTGCTGGCGTCCAACACCTCCTCGATCTCGATCACCCGCCTGGCCTCGACCACGGACCGGCCGGAGCGCTTCATCGGCCTGCACTTCATGAACCCCGTGCCGCTGATGAAGCTGGTCGAGGTCATCCGCGGCATCGCCACCGACGGCGCCACCTATGAGCAGGCCGTGACCTTCGCCCGCTCGCTGGGCAAGACCACGACCAACGCCGAGGATTTCCCGGCCTTCATCGTCAACCGCGTGCTGGTGCCGATGATCAACGAGGCGATCTACACCCTGTACGAAGGTGTCGGCACGGTGGAGTCGATCGACACCGCCATGAAGCTGGGCGCCAACCACCCGATGGGCCCGCTGGAGCTGGGCGACTTCATTGGCTTGGACACCGTTCTGTCGATCATGAACGTCCTTCATGAGGGTCTGGCCGACAGCAAGTACCGCCCGTGCCCGCTGCTGGTGAAGTATGTCGAGGCCGGCTGGCTGGGCCGCAAGACCGAGCGCGGCTTCTACGACTACCGCGGCGAGACCCCGGTTCCGACCCGCTAGGGCGGCTCTCAACCCGGCGCTGCGTTCCGCCCGACCTCGTCCCCCTCGACAGACGCCGCCGTTCGTGGATGTCTTGTGCGTCGAAGAGGACGACGGGGGACGTCATGACCACGCTAAGGCCGGTGGCCGCCGCTGACCGGCATCTGCAGCTCGACCTGCTGCGCGGGATCGGGGTCATGGGAATCCTGTCGGTGAACGCCGCCGCCTTCGCCCTGCCGTTCGAACTGCAGGTGGCGCCGGAGCTGTCGCCCTATCCCTGGACCGGCGCCAACGCCACGGCCTGGTGGGTGATGGCGACCTTCTTCGAGTTCAAGTTCATCACCCTGTTCTCGTTGCTGTTCGGGGTGTCGATCTTCCTGGTCGGGGGGGAGCGCAGCGACCTGGCGCGGGGCGCGCTGCTACGCCGACGGCTGTTCTGGCTGGCCGTCTTCGGCCTGATCCACGGCCTGGCGGTCTGGTACGGCGATGTCCTGCTGCTCTACGCCTGGAGCGGGCTGTTCATGCTGCTTATGCGGTCCTGGAGCGCCCGGCGGCTGTTCTGGATCGGCCTCGCCGTCGTGCTGCTCGGGTCGCTCATCTCGGTGGGGCAGCTGTTCGCGCTCGAGTTCGCCCCGGCCGAGGTCCAGCGGGAGGCGCTCGAGAGCATGGCCGGCGGCTACACCGCCGCCGACGTTTCCGCCGCCACCGAGGCCATGCGCGGCGGGTTTATGGCCGCCCTGCGGGAGAATGCCGGCAACTGGGTGATCCTGGCGGTCATGAGTCTGCTCTTTCTGGTGTTCCGGACCGTAGGCCTGATGATGATCGGTCTGGCGCTCTACCGCTGGGGCTTCCTGACCGGCCGGTCCCCGGCCTGGGTCTACGGGCTGCTGATCGCGGCGGCGGCGGGGTCGCTCTACCTCGTGGGCGTGTCCAACACAGCCCAGCTGGCCATCGACTTCGCCCAACCGCAGAGCGGCGGCCGCTATGGCGCGGCCAACGAGTTCCTCAGCCTGGTCATAACGCTGGGCTACGCGTCGGCCGCAATCCTGCTGATCCGGGCGGCCTTCGCCCGCCGGCTGCTCGCCCCGGTGGCGGCGGTCGGGCGGATGGCCTTCACCAACTACCTGACCCAGTCGCTGATCATGACGACGATCTTCTACGGCGGCCGGGGCCTGGGCCTGTTCGGGACCATGGACCACGCCCAGCTCTGGCTGGTCGTTCTCGCCGTCTGGGCGCTACAGCTGGTCTGGTCGCGGCTCTGGCTGTCGCGGTTCGGGATGGGGCCGCTGGAGTGGGTCTGGCGCCGCCTGACCTACGGCAGGGGCCTCGCCCGGCCGGGCGCCGATCAGCCCCCGCCCATGGCCAGTGAAACCCGGTAGGTGACGAAGGCCGCCAGATAGGCCAGCGCGAACATGTAGGCGAACATCACCGTCGGCCACAGCCAGCCGTTGGTCTCGCGCTTCACCACGCCCAGGGTCGGCAGGCACTGCGGCGCGAAGACGTACCAGGCCAGCACCGCCAGGCCCGAGGCCAACGACCACTGGCTGGCCAGGATGGCGCTCAGGGTCGCCCCGCCGGCGCCCTCGACGTCGCCCACCGCATAGACCGTTCCCAGCGCCGCCACCGCGACCTCACGGGCGGCCATGCCCGGGACCAGGGCGATCGACATCTGCCAGTTGAAGCCGATGGGGGCGAGGAACGGCTCGATGGCGTGACCGATCATGCCGGCGAAGCTGTAGTCGATAGCCGGCCCGGTCGCGCCCTCGGGCGGATAGGGGAAGGTGGACAGCACCCAGACCAGGACCATCAGCGGCAGGATGATCCGGCCCGCGCGGCTGATGAAGATGCCCGCCCGCTGCATCAGGTTGCGCAGCACGTTGCCTGCGTCCGGCAGCTTGTAGGTCGGCAGCTCCATCATGAACGGCTCGGAGGCCGTCCTCCAGAACACGTTGCGGATCACGAAGGCGACGATCAGGCCCGAGACGATGCCGCTGGCGTAGAGGCCGAACATCACCAGCCCCTGCAGGTTGATGACGCCCCAGATCATACGGTCCGGTATGAAGGCCCCGATGATGAGGGTGTAGACCGGGATCCGCGCCGAGCAGGTCATCAGCGGCGCGATCAGGATGGTGGTCAGGCGGTCGTGCTTCTGGTCGATGACCCGGGCGGCCATGACGCCGGGAATGGCGCAGGCGTGGCTCGACAGCAGCGGGATGAAGGCCCGGCCATGCAGGCCCGCCGCCCCCATCAGCCTGTCCATCAGGAAGGCGGCCCGGGCCATGTAGCCGCTGTCTTCCAGCAGCAGGATGAAGAAGAAGACGATCAGGATCTGCGGCAGGAACACCAGCACGCTGCCGACCCCGGCGATCAGGCCGTCGACCAGCAGGCTGCGCAGCAGGCCCTCCGGCGTCACTGCCGCGACGACGCCGCCCAGCCAGCCGAACCCGGCCTCGATGGCGTCCATGGCCGGCGAGGCCCAGGCGAACACCGCCTGGAACATCACGAACAGGATGGCTGACAGGATCAGCAGGCCCCCGACCGGGTGCAGAAGCACATCGTCGATGCGGCCGGTCCAGGTGTCCGGCCGCTCGGCCGGGCGGACGTGAGCCTTCATGATCCGCTGCGCCTCGGCATGGGCGGTGCGGATCTCGCCGGCGGTCGGTTCGCGCCAGGTGCTGTCGCGGGGCGGCACGGTCAGGGCGAGAGTTTCGACCTGGGCGACCAGGTCCTCGATGCCGCGCTTGCGCGTGGCGACTGTGGTCACGATCGGCGCGCCGATGGCCTGCGACAGGCCCTCAAGGTCGATCCGCAGGCCCTGGCGCTGGGCGATGTCGTACATGTTCAGCGCCAGGACGAACGGCCGGCCGACTTCCTTGAGCTCGAGCGCCAGCCGCAGCACCAGCCGCAGGTTGGTGGCGTCGGCCACGCAGACGATGACGTCCGGCGCCGCCTCTCCGGCCAGCTTGCCGAGCACCGCATCGCGGGTGACCGCCTCGTCCGGGCTGCGGGCCCGCAGGCTGTAGGTGCCGGGCAGGTCGAGCACCTGGATCACCCGGCCGGACGGCGCGGTGACCACGCCCTCCTTCCGTTCCACGGTCACGCCGGCGTAGTTGGCCACCTTCTGACGGCTGCCGGTCAGGGCGTTGAACAGGGCGGTCTTGCCGCTGTTGGGGTTGCCCACCAGGGCCATGCAGGTGGAGCCGGTCACGGCGGCGGTCAAAGCGCGTCCTCCTCGAAGGCGACCTCGATGGCCGCCGCCTCGCGCCGGCGTAGCGCCACGCGCGCATCATCCAGCCGCACGGCCATGGGATCGTGGCTGAACAGGCCCTCGTGCAGCACCTCGACCTGCGCGCCCTCGACGAAGCCCAGCTCCAGCAGCCGCCGCTCCAGCTCCTCGACGCTCAGCGCGCCGCGGGCGTCCTCGTGAGGATGCACCCGGACGATGACGCCGCGCGCACCGGGCGCGCCCTCGCTCAGGAAGCGGGCCGAGGGGTCAGACTGGGTATGGGTCAAGGTGTTGAGGTCCGGGCGCCCGATGAAACTTGCGAGTGATTATCAGTCGGATGGCCTGATGTCGATGCATCGACGCGCGATCTCGAACATGCGGCGTTAATACAATCGACACCATGATCGTCGGCGTCGGATACTCATCGTGACGATTCGCAAGGGCGGGTGCTGAATGCAGCGACTCACTCAGATCCTGATCGGCGCCGCGTTCCTCTGCCTGGCGCTCATCCTGTCGCTGTCCATATGGCGCGCCGGGGGTGGCTGGGGTGCGGGCGTGTCTGCCTTCGTCGCCGCCTTGGGCGTGCTGGGCGGCATCTACCTGCTGGTCGCGCGCAGCCTCGACCTGGCCAGCCTGCGCGGCGAGCTGGGCGCGATCCGCGAAGCGCACCTGATCCTGACCAACCAGCTGGAGAAGGTCGACGCCCGCCTGACGGAGGTGGTCGAGACGGTCACCGTCGACGCCATGCGCCGCTCCGAGGAGCTGTCCAGCGAAGTCCACATGCTTGAGGACACCGTCCAGCGCATGGCCGAGAAGATGGAGGCGCAGCTGTCCAGCCGCGTCGCCGCCGCCCCGATGCACGCCTTCGGACGGTCCGCCCAGTCCGAGGCCCTGCTCGACACCGTCAAGGCTGCCCTGGCCGAGAACCGCGTCGACCTCTACCTGCAGCCGATCGTGTCGCTGCCGCAGCGCCGCACCGTCTTCTACGAAAGCTTCTCGCGCCTGCGCGACGACAGCGGCCGGGTTATGATGCCGGCCGAGTACCTTTCGGTGGCCGAGCCCGAGGGCCTGGTCGCGGCGATCGACAACCTGCTGCTGTTCCGCTGCGTGCAGATCGTCCGGCGGCTGGCCAAGCAGGACCGCAAGGTCGGCATCTTCTGCAATATCTCTCTGGCCAGCCTGTCGGACGAGCAGTTCTTCCCGCAGTTCCTCGACTTCCTGTCGGCCAACAAGGACATGGCCGGCGCGCTGATCTTCGAACTGGGCCAGTCGGCCTTTTCGCGCCGCGGCGCGGTCGAGGCGCGGCACATGGCCCGTCTGGCCGACCTCGGCTTCCGCTTCAGCCTCGACAAGGTCAACGACCTGGACCTCGACTACCAGGACCTGGCCCGGGCCGACGTGAAGTTCATCAAGGTCGGCGCCCAGATGCTGCTCGACCAGCTGGAAGAGACCGACGGCCGGCTGGTGATCAAGTCGCTGCCCGACCTGCACGCCTCGGACTTCTCGCGCCTGACTCGCCGCTACGGCGTCGAGATCATCGTCGAGAAGGTCGAGAGCGAGCGCCAGATCGTCGACATCCTCGACCTCGACCTCGCCTTCGGCCAGGGCCACCTGTTCGGCGAGCCCCGCGCCATCCGCGACGCCGTGCTGGCCGAAGCCGATCCGCCCGCCGACTTCATGCGGGCCTCGATGCGCCGGGCGGTCGGGTACTGATCAGCGTTTCCCGCCCCGCCAGGGGGCGGGAGGCTGTTGCTCCCTCCGGCCTCGCCGCCTAGCCTGCCGCCACAATTCTTCGGGGGACTTCCCACATGCGACTCTTCGCGGCGGCGGGCCTTGCGCTCGCGCTTCTGGCCACGACCACGGCCGTCCAGGCCCGGCCCTTCACGGCCAGGGACCTCGCCACCCAGGAGCGGTTGACCGATCCGCGGATCTCGCCGGACGGGCGGTGGGTTGCTTACAGCGTCCGCACCACCGACTGGGACGGCAACAAGGGCGTCAACGCCCTGTGGCTGCTCGACCGCAAGACCGCCGGCGCCAAGCCGGTGATGATCAGTGACGACGAGAAGGCGCCGGGCGCGGCGCGCTGGTCGGCCGACGGCAAGTGGCTCTACTTCCTGTCCGGCAAGTCCGGCTCGCGGCAGGTCTGGCGCGTCGCGCCGGACGGGGCGGGCAAGGCCCAGATCACCGCCCTGCCGCTCGACGTGGGGAGCTACCGCCTGGCCGCTGACGGCCGCACCCTGGTCGTCGGGCTGGACGTCTTCCCCGACTGCGCCGACCTCGCCTGCACCAAGGCCCGCGTCGAAGCCAAGGCCAAGCTGAAGACCAGCGGCCAGAGCTATGTCGAGGGCGCGCTGCCCCGCGCCTTCGACCAGTACGAGGACGACCAGTTCACCGCCCTGTTCACCGTCCGCCTCGACGGCGCGGGCGCGCCGGCCGACGGCGTGGGGCTGACGAAGGGGATCAAGGCAGACGTCGCCGGCGATGTCGCCATCAGCCGCGACGGCAAGACGGCCTGGTACAGCGCCACGCCGTCCGGGGTGACCCCGGGCACGGGCCCGATCGCCAGCCTCTACGTCGTGCCGACCGACGGCTCGGCGCCGCCCGCGCGCCTGATCCCCGACAGCAAGACCTCCGACAGCCGTCCGACCCTGTCACCGGACGGCAAGACCCTGGCCTATGTGTCCGAGGTCGCGCCGGTCATGATCCATCAGCGATCGATGCTGATGGTCCGTGACCTGAAGTCCGGCGCCACGCGGGAGGTCGCGCCCGATTTCGACATCGGCGTCGGCTCGCTGGCCTGGGCGCCGGACGGCAAGAGCCTGTACGTGACCGCCCCGCACCTGGGGCAGGTGAAGCTGTTTGCCGTCGCCGTCGCCGACGGCAAGGTGACCGAGGTGGTCTCCGACGGCTCGGTCGGCGGCTACGACCTGGCGTCCGGGGCCACGGTCTATGTTCGAGACAGCCTGACCTCGCCCGGCCAGCTCTACGACCTCACCGCCGGCGGCGCGCCCCGCCAGCTCAGCGAGGTCGCCAAGGCCGCCATGGCCGAGACCCCGATGTCCGACGCCGAGCAGTTCAGCTTCACCGGCTGGAACGGCGAGACGGTCTACGGCTACGTCGTCAAGCCGCACGGCTGGGAAGCCGGCAAGACGTATCCCGTCGCCTTCCTCATCCACGGCGGCCCGCATGGCAGCTTCGGCAATGCCTGGTCCTATCGCTGGAACCCGCAGGTCTGGGCCGGCATGGGCTACGCGGTGGTGATGGTCGATTTCCACGGCTCGGTCGGCTACGGCACGGCCTTCGCCCAGTCGATCGTCGGCCACTGGGGCGACCGGCCCCTGGAAGACCTGCAGAAGGGCTGGGACGCCGCGCTGGCGCGGTACAGCTACCTCGACGGCGAACGCGCCTGCGCGCTCGGCGGCTCCTACGGCGGCTATATGGTCGCCTGGATCGCCAGCCAGTGGCAGAGCCCGTGGAAGTGCCTGGTCAACCACGCCGGCCTGTTCGACACCCGTAGCATGGCCTATGCGACCGACATCCCGAACTTCTCCGAGGAGCAGTACGGCGTGCCCTGGACCAATCCCGAGGCCGTCGAACGCTTCAATCCGGCGGTCCATGTGAAGGACTGGAAGACCCCGATGCTGGTCATCCACGGCGCCCGCGACTACCGCGTGCCCCTCGACCAGGGGATCGGCGCCTACACCGCCAACCAGCGCGTCGGCGTCCCGACCCAGTACCTGCATTTCCCGGACGAGAACCACTGGATCCTCAAGCCGCAGAATTCGGTGCAGTGGTACGCGACGGTCGAGGCCTGGATGGCGAAGTGGACGGCGAAGTAGCGCGCTGACAGGCGTTGCGGGCTTCGACACGCGCCTGCGGCGCTGCTCGGCATGACGTGGGTGGGCAGCCTTCCATTTGCGTCATCCTGAGCAGCCGCGAAGCGGCGTGTCGAAGGACGCAAGGCGTTGACGCCCCCCCTCCCACCCGTTAGCGCCTCACCCCATGACCGCGCTGCCTTCCGGCCTTGCCGACCTCGCCGACCGCTATGACGTGCTCCTGAGCGACGTCTGGGGTGTCATTCACAATGGCCTCCAGAGCTTCCCCGAGGCCTGCGCCGCCCTGGCCCGGTTCCGGGCGGAGAAGGGGCCGGTGGTCCTGATCTCCAACTCGCCGAGGCCGGCGAGCGATGTCGTCGCCCAACTCGACGCGCTGAAGGTGCCGCGCGAGGCCTGGACGGCCTTCATCACGTCCGGCGACGCCACCCGCGTGCTGCTCGGCCAGAAGGCCGCCCTCGGCGCCGCCTGGCGGATCGGGCCTGACCGCGACATGCCGCTCTACGAGGGCCTCGGCCTCTCCTTCGCCGAACCGGACGAGGCGGCCTTCATCGCCGTGACCGGCCCGTTCGACGACGAGGTCGAGACGCCCGAGGACTACCGCGCGCGGTTCACCGGTCCTGCGGCCCGCGGCCTGCCGATGATCTGCGCCAACCCCGACCGGGTGGTGCAGCGCGGCGACCGACTGATCTACTGCGGCGGCGCCCTGGCCGACCTCTATGCCGCGATGGGCGGCGAAGTGCTTATGGCCGGCAAGCCCTATGCGCCGATCTACGATCTCTGCCTGGTGGAGGCCTCGCGCCTGCTGGGCCGACCGGTCGACCCGCGCCGGGTGCTCTGCATCGGCGACGGGGTCCACACCGACGTCCAGGGCGCGCAGCAGCAGGGGCTCGACTGCCTGTTCATCGCCAAGGGCATCCACGGCGAGACGGCCATGGGCCCGGACGGCAGGCTGTCGCCCGCCGGCGTCGACGCCCTGCTGGCCGCCGAGGGCGTCAAGGCCAGCTACGCCATGGCCGATCTGCTCTGGTAGACGCACAGACAACAAGACCGAGGGAAACGCGCGATGACGGCACTGTTCTTTGAAGACCTCAGCGTCGGCCAGTCGGCCGAACTGACCCGCACCGTGGACGAGGCGGCCATCCAGGGCTTCGCCGACGTCAGCGGCGACCATAATCCGGTCCACCTGGACGAGGCCTTCGCCGCCACCACGCCCTTCAAGACCCGCATCGCCCACGGCATGCTGTCGGCCGCCTACATCTCGGCCCTGATCGCCGGCAAGCTGCCGGGGCCGGGCGCCATCTACCTGGGCCAGAGCCTGAGCTTCAAACGTCCGGTCAAGATCGGCGACGAGGTCACCGTGACCGCCACCATCACGGCGCTGGACGCCGAGAAGGCCCGCGTCACCCTGTCGACCGTGTGCACGGTCGGCGGCAAGACGGTGCTGGACGGCGAGGCCCTGATCATGGCCCCGCGCCGCCCGTGAGCCTGAAGATCGTCCACGGCTGGAAGGGCCTGGCCGGGGCCGACCGCGGCGCCGCCGTGGCGCTCGGCAACTTCGATGGCGTGCACCTGGGCCACCGCGAGGTGATCGCCGGCGCCGTCGAGGCGGGACGCCGCCTGGGCGCGCCGGTGGGGGTGATCAGCTTCGACCCGCACCCGCGCCGGCTGTTCCATCCCGACGAGCCGGCCTTCCGGCTGATGACCACCGACCAGCAGGCCCGCGTGCTGGAGGCGATGGGCGTGGACCGCTTCTACGTCCTACCGTTCGACTTCGAGATGGCCAACTTCAGCGACCGCGACTTCGCGCTGAAGGTGCTCCACGAGGGCCTGGGCGTGCGCCATGTCGCCGTCGGCTTCGACATCTCCTTCGGCAAGGGCCGCACCGGCAGTCCGGCGCTGATGAAGGCCTATGGAGACGAGATGGGCTTTTCCGTCTCCGTGGCCGAGGCGGTGGGCGAGGGGAGCGAGAAGTACAGCTCCACCGGCGTGCGCGAAGCCCTGCGGGACGGCCGGCCGCAGGACGCCACGGCCATTCTCGGGCAGCCCTTCGCCATCGAGGGCGTCGTGCGCCGGGGCCAGCAGCTGGGCCGCACCCTGGGCTTTCCGACGGCCAATGTTTTCATGGCCGACTATGTCGCGCCCCGAAAAGGCGTCTACGCCACCCGCACCCGCCTGCCGGACGGCCGGATCATCCCCGGGGTCGCCAACATCGGCAACAACCCCACCACCGGCGAGGTCGAGACCCGGCTTGAGGTCTGGCTGTTCGAGTTCGACGAGGACCTCTATGGCCAGGTCATCGAGACCCGGCTGATCGCCTTCCTGCGGCCGGAGGAGAAATTCAGCTCCATCGACGCCATGGTCGAGCAGATCCGCGAGGACGAGCGGCAGGCGCGGGCGATTCTGGGGTAGGCGCGCTGCGTGCTTCGACACGCGCCTGCGGCGCTGCTCGGCATCACGTGGGTGGGTAGCCTTCTGACCACGTCATCCTGAGCAGCCGCGCAGCGGCGTCTCGAAGGGCGCAAAGACTCTCCCCGGAGGCGACAGGGCCTTCCCACGCCCGCTCCGCCATGCTTCCGTTAACCATTCGGGGGCGGGGGCCGGGATGCTCAAGGGGCGCAAGTACGATCTGTTCGCGCAGGCGAGGCGTCCGCGCCGCCGCCTGCCGGCGACCTTCAACTATCCGCCCGAGACTCAGCTGGTCTTCGATCCGGGCGACGCGCCGCCGTCGTTCGTCCGCGACCAGGGTCTGCTGGACGCCTATTCCAACGCCGTGGTCGACGCCGTCGAGACGGTCGGGCCGGCCGTGGTCCGGGTCATCCCCATCGTGCCGGACGGTTACATCGCCGGCGAGGGCTCGGGCTTCTTCGTCAGCACCGACGGCCTGATCCTGACCAACCGGCACGTCATCGCCGGGGTGAACCGCTTCGCCATCATCACCGCCGACGGCCACGGCCTGACCGCCCGGCCGATCGGCGAGGACGCCGACACCGACATCGCCGTCCTGCGGCTCGAACAGTCGATGCGCACGCCCTGCGCCAAGCTCGGCGACTCCAAGAGCCTGCGCCGCGGCCAGCTGGTCATCGCCATCGGCGCCCCGCTGGGCTTCGAGGCCACGGTGACCACAGGCGTGGTCAGCGCGCTCGGCCGCTCGATTCGCGGCGAGCGTGGCCGCCTGATCGAGGACCTCATCCAGACCGACGCCGCCCTGAACCCGGGCAACAGCGGCGGGCCGCTGGTCAACTCGGCCGGCGAAGTGATCGGCGTGGCCACGGCGGTGATCAGCGGGGCACAGGGCCTGTGCTTCGCCGTCGCCTCCAACACCGCCGCGTTCGTGATGAACGAGATCCTCAAGCACGGCTATGTGCAGCGCGGCTCGATCGGCGTGGTCGCCCAGCAGACCCCGGTGCCGCCTTCGATCCAGAAGTCGGCCGGGGTGAACCAGGCCTACGCCGCCTGGGTGGCGACGGTGGAGCCCGGCGGCCCGGCCGCCAGGGCCGGCCTTGTCCAGGGCGACCTGATCGTCGCCGCCGACGGCAAGGCCATCACCGGCCTGGACGACCTGCTCCGCGTGCTCGGCCCGGGCAGCATCGGCAAGAGCATCGCCTTCGAGGTTGTCCGCGCCGGCCGCCGGATGACGGTGACCGTGACGCCGAAGATGCGGAAGAAATCCTAGGTTCCTTCCCCCCGGGAGGGGGGAAGGTGGCCTGCGAAGCAGGTCGGATGGGGTGGGAGCGAGGAAGCATCGCTCCGACCAGCCCTTAGCTCACCGCGCTTAACCCTTGTCACCACCCCCATCCCCGACCCTTCCCCCCTCCAGGGGGAAGGGGGTTCAAAGGCTCGCCAACTTCGCCGCCCTCTGCTACAGCCCGCCCCATGACTATGGCTTGGAAGACCTCGCGAATTATCCGCCCGGCGTGACGCCGCCGGGAACGGCCGCGCATGCCGGGACGTGACCCCGCACCCTTCCGACCTGACCCCGAGAAAGTCCCCATGGCCGACGACGCCGCTTCCCCGCGCGACTACCGCGAAACCGTATTCCTTCCCGAGACCCCCTTCCCGATGCGGGCCGGCCTGCCGAAGAAGGAGCCCGAGATCCTCGCCGGCTGGGCGCAGCAGGACCTCTACAAGGCCATGCGCAAGGCCCGGCAGGAGGCCGGCGCGCCGTTGTTCGTGTTCCACGACGGCCCGCCCTACGCCAACGGCGCCATCCACATCGGCCACGCGCTGAACAAGCTGCTGAAGGACTTCGCCTGCCGCAGCCGCTTCGCGCTGGGCTACGACGTCGACTTCATCCCCGGCTGGGACTGCCACGGCCTGCCGATCGAGTGGAAGATCGAGGAGGAGTACCGCAAGAAGGGTCGCCGCAAGGATGACGTCCCGACGGCGGAGTTCCGCGCCGAATGCCGCGCCTACGCCGGCCACTGGATCGGCGAGCAGATGAAGGGCTTCCAGCGCCTGGGCGTTCTCGCCGACTGGGAGCGCCGCTACTCGACGATGGACTTCAGGAGCGAGGCGACCATCGTCGCCGAGTTCCACAGGTTCGCCATGAGCGGCCAGCTGTATCGCGGCTCCAAGCCGGTGATGTGGTCGCCGGTCGAACGCACCGCCCTGGCCGACGCCGAGGTCGAGTACCACGACCACAACAGCCCGACGGTCTGGGTGAAGTTCCCGGTGGTCGGCGCCGACGCGGCCGTCGTGATCTGGACGACCACGCCCTGGACCATCCCGGCCAACCGCGCCGTCAGCTACAGCCCGCGCATCGACTACGGCGTCTATGAAGTCACCGCGCTGGAAGACGGCCTGGAGTTCCAGCCCTGGGCCGCGCCGGGCGACCGGCTGATCGTCGCCGACAAGCTGGCCGAGGACGTGTTCAAGGCCGCGAAGATCGCTGCCTGGACGCGGGTCGAGACCGCCGCCCTCGACGGCGTGGTGCTCGAGCACCCCCTGGCGAAGCTGGACGCCGGCTACGGCTTCAGGGTCCCCATGCTGGCCGGCGACCACGTGACCGACGACGCCGGCACCGGCTTCGTGCACACCGCGCCGGGCCACGGCGCCGACGACTACCTGATCTGGCTCAAGAGCCGTCAGCAGCTCGACGCCATGGGCGTGGACGCCACCATCCCAGAGACTGTCGACCCCGACGGCGCCTACTACCCGCATGTGCCGCTGTTCGCGGGCCTCAAGGTGCTGGAGACCGAGGGCAAGAAGTCGGGCAAGTTCGGCCCGGCCAACACCACGGTGATGGAAAAGCTGATCGAGGCCGGAAACCTGCTGGCCCGCGGCCGGCTAGAGCACAGCTATCCGCACAGCTGGCGGTCCAAGGCGCCGGTCATCTTCCGCAACACCCCGCAGTGGTTCATCCGCATGGACGAGCCGCTGGAGACCGGCGAGACCCTGCGCCAGCGCGCGCTGAAGGCCATCGCCGACACCACCTTCCACCCCGATGCGGGCCGTAACCGCATCGGCGGCATGGTCGAGACCCGTCCCGACTGGCTGATCAGCCGTCAGCGCGCCTGGGGCGCGCCGCTGGCCATGTTCGTCGACAAGGAGACGGGCGAGCCCCTGCGCGATCAGGCCGTCAACGACCGCATCGTGAAGCTGATGCACCAGGAAGGCGCCGACGCCTGGTTCAACCGCCCGGCCACCGACTTCCTCGGCGACCACGACCCTGCGAAGTACGAGAAGGTCGAGGACATCCTCGATGTCTGGTTCGACTCCGGCTCGACCCACGCCTTCACGATCGAGGGCCGCGACGACAGCGCCTGGCCGGCCGACCTCTATCTCGAAGGCTCCGACCAGCACCGCGGCTGGTTCCAGTCCTCGCTGCTGGAGTCCTGCGGCACGCGCGGTCGGGCGCCGTACAAGACCCTGGTCACCCACGGTTTCACCCTCGACGAGAACGGACAGAAGATGTCCAAGTCGCTGGGCAACACGGTCGAGCCGCATGTGGTCATCGCCGAGTCCGGCGCGGAGATCCTCCGCCTCTGGACCGCGACGGTCGACTACATGGAGGACCAGCGGATCGGGAAGACGATCCTGGCCACGGTCACCGACAGCTACCGCAAGCTGCGCAACACCATGCGCTATCTGCTGGGCGCCCTGGACGGCTTCGCCGAGGCCGAGCGCGTCGCGCCGGCCGACATGCCGCCGCTGGAGCAGTACATCCTGCACCGCCTGTGGCAGCTGGATGGCCAGGTGCGCACCGCTTACGAGAACTACCGCTTCAACGAGGTGGTCCGGCCGCTGCTGGACTTCTGCCAGAGCGACCTGTCGGTGTTCTTCTTCGATATCCGCAAGGACAGCCTCTACTGCGACCGGTCTGACAGCCTGAAGCGCCGGGCCTACCGCACGGTGCTGGACGCCATTTTCGAGCGCCTGACCATCTGGCTTGGCCCGCTCCTCAGCTTCACCATGGAAGAGGCCTGGGCCCAGCGTTTCCCGGAGGCGGGCTCCAACTGCCTGCGCGTCTTCCCGGAGACGCCGGACGCCTGGCGCAACGACGCGGAGTTCGCGCGGTGGACGGCGCTCGATGTCGTGGTCTCGGCCGTCACCGCGTCGCTGGAAGTCGAGCGTCGCGAGAAGCGGATCGGGGCCTCGCTCGAGGCTGCGCCGCGCGTGGAGCTGACGCCGGAGCTGGCGGCCCTGTTCGACGGCCTGTCGGCGGCGGAGATCTTCCGCACCAGCGACGTGGAGGTGGCGCCGGCGACCGAGCTGGCCGTGCGCCCGTTCCGCGCGGCCGGCGACAAGTGCGACCGCTGCTGGCGCATTCTTCCCGAGGTGAAGGCGGCCACGAAGCTCTGCCTGCGCTGCGAGGACGCCGTCGAGGCCTGGGACAAGAGCCGCGCCGCCTGATATTTCCCGAAGGGTCCCGGCGCCGGCCGGGATCCTGTTCGCCCCCCTCGGGGGCCAGAGGGCCAGAGATTGAGTTCCGAAGACCCGCAAGTCTCCGAAGTGTCCCACACGCCCGAGGCGGATGCCCCCGCGCCCGCCGCCGCGCCGGCGACGTTGCAGGGCCCCAAGGCCTTCACCATCGCCCTGGCGGTGATCGTCGCCGACCAGATCTCCAAGTTCTGGATCCTCGGCAGCGTCTTCCCGGCCGCCTGCCAGCCCTTCGTGCCGACCCCGGCCTACTACACGCCCTGCAGCGTGCCGCTTTTCGGGCCGCTGAACCTCTCCATGGTCTGGAACCAGGGCGTCAGCTTCGGCCTGTTCCGGGGCGAGGCCGACTGGGTCCGCTGGGTGCTGGTCGCCTTCTCGCTGGGCGTGGCCGTGGCCCTGGGCGTCTGGGCCCGCAAGGTCGAGCGTCCGCTGCTCGGTGCGGCGATCGGCCTGATCATGGGCGGCGCGATTGGCAACCTGATCGACCGCGCGCGGCTGGGCGCGGTGGCCGATTTCCTCGACCTGCAGGACCTCTACTTCCCCTGGGTGTTCAATATCGCCGACAGCGCCATCACAGTGGGCGTCGTGCTGCTGCTGCTAGACAGCGTCCGCCGCGACGTGAAGCCGTAAACGAAGTTGCCGCCCGCCTAACTTTTGGCGTATCCACCTCGTCTGAATACGGCCGGGGCGGCCTGTAGGAGCTAGGCTCGATGATCTCTACCCGCGTTATGTGCGTGGTTGCGTTGACGGCGGCGACCGGGCTTGGCGGATGCCAGTCGGCCAGCCGCGCCATGGGTATGACCAAGGTGACGCCGGACGAGTTCCGCGTCGTGACCAAGGCGCCGCTGGTCGTGCCGCCGGAATACGCGCTGCGTCCGCCGGCCCCGGGTGAACCCCGTCCGCAGGAACTGCAGCCCGAGAGCGCCGCCCGCGCCGCCCTGGCCGGTCAGGCCGCCGGCGCCCAGCGCTCGGATGGCGAACGCCTGCTGGTCGCCCGTTCGGGCGCCGACCGGGCCGACCCGCTGATCCGCTACGTCGTCGATGACGAGTTCGGCGACCTGGCTCACAAGGACAAGACCTTCGCCGACCGCGTGATGTTCTGGCGCAAGGACGCTCCGGCTCCGGTTCCGGCCGCCGAGGGCGCCACGCCGCCGGTGCTGGTCGACGCCGCCGCCGAGGAGGCCCGTCTCAAGGCCCTGACCGGCGGCAAGACCGTGATCATTGCCCGCGAAAAGGGCAGCTGGGTCAAGCTCCCGGGGCTGTAGAGTTCCCTTCTCCCCGTGCGGGAGAAGGTGGCGGCCGAAGGCCGACGGATGAGGGGTTCAGCGAACCGCTCGCACGTCGTCCTCCGGCCGTTTTTCGTTTCTGGTCGCCGTGAGCCCCTCTTCCGGCCACTGCGCGGCCACCCTCTCCCGCAAGGGGAGAAGGAATCGGTCAACGGGTCTACTCTCCCCCCATGCCCATCCGCCGCCTGCCGCCCGAGACCGTCAACCGCATCGCCGCCGGCGAGGTGGTCGAGCGGCCGGCCAGTGCGATCAAGGAGCTGGTCGAGAACGCGCTCGACGCCGGCGCTTCCCGCATTGAGGTCGAGGCCGACAACGGCGGCCTGACCCGTATCCTGATCAGCGATGACGGCGGCGGCATGGACGCCGACGAGCTGGCCCTGGCCGTCGAGCGCCACGCGACGTCCAAGCTGGCGCCGCTGCCGGACGGCAGCTGGGACCTGCTCAACATCCACACCATGGGCTTTCGCGGCGAGGCGCTGCCGTCGATCGGCTCGGTGGCCCGGCTGTCGATCGCCAGCCGTCCGCGCGGCGGCGGCGCGGCCCACGCCATCCTCGTCGAGGGTGGTGCGGTTGGTCCTGTCGGCCCCGCGCCCTTCGCCGGCCCGCACGGCGCGCGGGTCGAGGTCCGTGACCTCTTCTACGCCACCCCGGCCCGGCTGAAGTTCATGAAGTCGGCCCGGTCCGAGCAGATGGCCATCGCCGAGGAGCTCAAGCGCCAGGCCATGGCCCACGAGGCGGTGGCCTTCACCCTCGACCTCGACGGCCGCCGCGTGCTGCGGCTGTCGGCCGAGCATCCGGGACCGGAAGGACGGCTGGCCCGCCTCTCCGCCGTGCTCGGCCGCGAGTTCCACGACAACGCGCTGGAGATCGACCACGAGCGGGACGGTGTGCGCCTGACCGGCTTCGCGGGCCTGCCGACCTACAATCGGGGCAACGCCGCCCACCAGTATCTGTTCGTCAACGGCCGCCCGGTGCGCGACCGGCTGCTGCAGGGCGCCCTGCGCGCCGCCTACGCCGACTACCTGGCCCGCGACCGCCATCCGACCGCGGCCCTCTATATCGAGCTCGACACCTCATACGTCGACGTCAACGTCCACCCGGCCAAGGCCGAGGTGCGGTTCCGTGATCCGGCGCTGGTCCGCGGCCTGATCGTCGGCGGCCTGCGTCACTCGCTCGCCGGGGCCGGGCACCGCGCCTCGACCACGGCGGCCGGGGCGGCGCTGGCGGGCTTCCGGCCGCAGACCTATGCGCCCGGGCCGTCGGCCGCAGGCTTCTCGGCCTGGCAGTCCGGCGGCTGGCAGCCGTCGACGCCGCAGCAGCTGCCGGGGCTGAACGCAGTGTCGGCCCGCGTCGAGCCTGGGTTCGACATGGGCGGCCCCGCGCTGGCCGAGGCGGTCGGCGCCGTCTTCGACGCCCGGCCGCCGTCGCCGGCCGCTGACGGGCAGGTCATCGACCCGGTGGACTTCCCGCTCGGCGCCGCCCGGGCCCAGGTGCACGAGACCTATGTCGTGGCCCAGACCCGCGACGGCATCGTCATCGTCGACCAGCACGCCGCCCACGAGCGGCTCGTCTACGAACGGATGAAGCACGAGATGGAGGCTGGAGGCGTCACCCGCCAGACCCTGCTGCTGCCCGAGGTGGTCGAGCTGGATCCGGCGGAAGCCGAGCGGGTCATTGCCCGCGCCGACGAACTGGCGGCCCTGGGCCTGGTCATCGAGCCGTTCGGCCCGGGCGCGGTGCTGGTGCGCGAGACGCCCGCCCTGCTGGGCGAGACCGACGCGGCGGGGCTGGTGCGCGATATCGCCGACGATCTGTCGGAGAACGGCCAGGCCCTGGCCCTGCGCGAGCGGCTGGAGGAGGTCTGCTCGACCATGGCCTGCCACGGCTCGGTCCGCGCCGGCCGTCGCCTGACCGCTGTCGAGATGAACGCCCTGCTGCGCGAGATGGAGGCCACGCCCCACTCGGGCCAGTGCAACCACGGCCGCCCCACCTACGTCGAACTCAAACTGGCCGATATCGAGCGGCTGTTCGGGCGTCGCTAGAGCGTCAGGCGGCCCGGTCGGCGATGGTCGCCACCGGACGGTCCCGGGTCAGGGCTGCGTTGATCGCGGCGGCCAGCAGGTGGGTCTTGATCGGCTTTTCGACCACGCCGTCCATCCCCTCGGCGAGGTAGTGGGCCGCGTCCCATGGGTCGGCGTTGGCGGTCAGGGCGAGAATCGGCAGGGCCGACACCGGTCCGGGCAGCCGGCGGATGGCCCGCGTCGCGTCCAGCCCGTCCATCCCCGGCATGCGGATGTCCATGAGGATCAGGTCGAACCGACCCGTGGCGGCCGCCTCGACCGCCGCAGCCCCGTCGTCGACCGCCTCGCTGGTGCAGCCGAACAGCTCGCACAGGGTGCCCGCCACGAAGCGGTTGGTGGCGTTGTCGTCGGCGATCAGGATGTGCAGCGGCCGGCCGAAGTCGAAGGCCTCGACCTCGCCGGACTGCGCCGGCTTGATCTCCGGCGGGACATCGAACAGCGCCAGCTCGACGCGGAAGGTGGCGCCCCGGCCGGCATTGTTGAAGGCTCCGATCGTGCCCCCCATGCAGCGGACGATCTCACGACAGATCGACAGCCCGAGGCCGGCGCCGCCCTGCTCGCGACCGTTCTCGGCCTGGACGAAGGGGTCGAAGATCATCTCCAGACGATCGTGCGGAAGGCCGGGGCCGCAGTCGCGCACCTCGCCGATCAGATTGACGTGGTGGCCGGATCGCTCGGCGGTCAGGGACACCTCGACCATGCCCCGATCCGTGAACTTCAGGGCGTTGCCGATCAGGTTGTTGAGGACCTGCTTGAGACGGATCTCGTCGCCCAGCGCCCATTGGTCGGGGTCGCCGCGATAGGAGAAGGTCAGGGTCAGGCCCTTCTGTTCGGCGTGAACACGCCAGAGGCCGTCGAGGTCGTCGATCACGCGAGGAACGCAGAACCCGGCTTCGACCAGATCCAGGGCGCCGGCCTCGGCGCGCGAGATGTCGAGGGCGTCCGTCAGCAGGCGCAGCAGCGTCTGGCCGGACTCGACGATGGTGTGGACGTAGGGCTTCAACTCGTCCTGTTCCAGGCGCCGATCCAGAATGTCGGCCAGGGCGAGCACCCCGTTGAGCGGGGTGCGGATCTCATGGCTCATCACCGCCAGGAACTGCGACTTGGCCCGCAGCGCGGCCTGGGCCTCGATGGTGGCCGCGTTCAGCTGGTCGGCGATCCGGGTCATCTCGTCGGCGTGGGCCCGATTGGCCTCGCTGGTCGCCTGCAGCAGCGACAGCAGGGTGCCGACCCCGGCATAGCGGCCGTCATCGAGCACAATGAACCCGCGCATCAGCTCGGACGGTCGCCGGGCCAGCGCCTCGCCGGTGAACTCCGACGCCAGGGTGTCGCCCTCGGCCATCAGCGGCGTGCGGTTCATCAGCGCGGCGATCGGGCGGTTGGCGTAAAGCGCCCGACCGTACTCGGCAGCCATCTTAAGGAAGAAGCCGTTGCGATCGAGGATGCCGATCGGGCGCTGGTCTGCGTCGACCACGGCGAGGACCAGAAGGTCCGGCTCATGCTCGAAGCGGCGATAGACCTCGGCGCCAGACGTCTCCGGGCTGACCGGATCAGGCCGCGTCGCCAGGCTCGACAGATTGGTGCTCATGGGGTCCCCCACCTCCGGGGGATGAAACAACACGGGGGCTGCTAAGCAATCGTGAATGGAACAAGTGGGCCCTAGCTTCATTCGTCCGCACAAAGACATAAAAAATATGACACTCGTGCGACGGGCCGACCGTCAGCAAGTTAACGGGCGGCGCGGATACAGCAACGGGCGGTGTGTTGCGCGCTCCACCCTACGGGTTTATGAAAGATCCGGTCCAACCGCGAGGCATCATGCTTCCCAATGTGATCGAGGCCCGGGCCTGACGGTCTGACCTTTCGAGGTCCGACTGTCTCGAGCGCCCGATGAACAGCCCGTCCCGGCAACCGCCGGGGCGCAATGCTTCATGCCTCGATATCGGACTTCTCCCAGTGAACATCTCCAAACCGCAGCAGCGAACGCTGCACGCGCTGGCGCAAGGCGGCGCGATCGTCCTCGAGCGCGACGAGGCCACCGGCGCCGTCATCGGCGCCGACTGCATGACCCGTGACGGCTGGCGCCTGAGCGACTGCACCCTGGACGTCTTCAAGGCGCTCCGGCGACGCCGCTTCATCGCCAGCTCCGACGGCGGGCCCTACCGGATCACGCGGGAGGGCCTGCTGAGTCTTCGGGCTCAGCTCGACAACCGGGTGACCGCCAGGCGGTGGTAGACCGTGCGATGGACGGGGCCCGGACGGCGATCGCCACCCGGGCCCCCGACATCGGCTAGTCGCGGCGTTCGCTGCGGATGCGGTTGCTCAGCAGGTCGAAGCGCCGGTCCAGATCCGTACGCTCGGCGGCCGTCAGACCGTTGCGGCGGTAGTCGGCCTCCATCCGCACCAGCACCTGCAGATCGGACCGCAGGCCGGCTGCCTCAGCCTGGGTCAGCGAACGGTCGCGGACTCCGGTGTCGATTCGGCCTTCAAGGTTGGCCTGGCGCTGGTTGATCGTGGTCCAGCCGCCGTCGCTGTCGGCGCGGTCGTTGCGGATCCGCTGGCTGAGCAGGTCGAAGCGACGGTCCAGATCCGCGCGCTCGGCGGCGGTCAGACCGTTGCGGCGGTAGTCGGCTTCCATCCGGGCCAGGGCCTGGAATTCGGTGCGCAGCCGCCCCGCCTCGGCCTGGGTCAGCGAGCGATCACGGACTCCGGCGTCGATCCGCGCGTCCAGATCGGCCTGCCGCTGGTTGATCGTGGTCCAGCCGCCGTCGTCATCGCGACGCTGATCGCGGACCCGCTCGCTCAAGGCGTCGAAGCGGCGATCCAGATCGGTGCGCTCCGATGCGGTCAGGCCGCCACGGCGATACTCGGTCTCCCGCATGGCCAGGGCCCGCAGATCGGCGCGCAGCCGGGTGGCCTCGCCCTGGGTCAGCGCGCGATTGCGCAGGCCGGCGTCGATACGGGCGTCGAGGTTGGCCCTGCGGTCGCTGATCGAGGCCCAGGCGGCGGCTGGTCCGTCGCGGCGGTCGATCTGGATCCGCAGGCTCAAGGCGTCGAAGCGACGGTCGAGGTCGGCGCGCTCGCTGTTGGACAGCCCGCCGGCGCTGTAACGGCGCTCAAGGCCGGCCAGGTCGGAAAGCTCGCGACGCAGGCCGCTCGACTCGCTGCGCGTGATCGCGCCGTTGCGCTCGCCCTGGACGATGCGGCGTTCCAGCCAATCACCCCGTCGGCTGATCGGCACCCACTGTTCGCGCGAGGAGCCATAGCCCCAGCCCTGCTCGCCGAAGCGCGGATCATAACGGGGATCGCCGTAGCCGGTTTCGCCCCAGGTCGGGTAGCGCGAGCCGGGGGCGTAGAGCGAGCCGTTGTCGGTGTTGGCGCCCAGCAGCGCCCCGGCGATCGCGCCGATGATCGCGCCCTGGATGCCGCCGGACTGGCTGGACGAGGCGCCGGGGCGCTGGATGTACTCGCCGCCGCGGCTCTCGGCCCCGACGCAGGACAGCACGCCGTCACGGTTGGCGATGTCGGAGCGGCAGTAGGGGGCGTAGATCGAGCTCCAGCGATAGCGGCCGTCATCCGTGCGGCAGACGGCGGTGACATAGCCGCTGTCCATCGACTGAACGTCATCGCAGGAACTGCCCAGGCTCTGGGCCGGCGACATGCGGTAGCCGGTCTGGGCGGCGGCCTGCGAGCCGGCGAAGGTGAGGGCGCCGGCGGCGATCGCGGCCAGCAGATGGGTTTTGGTCATGGGGAGTCTCCAGTTCGGCGCCGCGGGCGCGACAGATCGCGCGCGCTGACCGGATCCGCCGGGAAGGCGGACCGTCGGACGTGGCTGCCGATGAAACGGGCTGGAGGCGCTAAGGTTGCGCGGGGGCCGGCGCGGCGGCGTCGACCAGCCGCAGGAAGCTGACGCGCGCGGCGCCGTAGTCGCGGGTGTCGAGCAGGGTGTAGCCCGGCGGAGACAGGTCGGCCTCGTCACTGCCGCGCTCGACCATGACCAGCGCTCCGGGCTTCAGCCAGCCGCCCTCGGCCAGGCCGGCCAGCGCCCGCTCGGCCAGGCCCTGGCGGTAGGGCGGGTCCATGAAGGCCATGTCGAACGGCTCGCCGGCGCTGGCCGGGCGCGGGCCCAGGTCCGTGGCGTCGCGCCGGTGGATGCGGGTGGCGCCGAACAGGCCCAGGGCGTCGATGTTTTCCCGGATCGCCCCGCGCGCCGCCTCGTCCGTTTCCACGAACAGGCAGAAGGCCGCGCCGCGCGAGATCGCCTCGAAGCCCAGGGCGCCCGAGCCGGCGAACAGGTCCATCACCCGCGTCCCGCGCAGTTCAGGGGCCCAGGCGGCATGCTCGAGGATGTTGAACACCGCCTGCCGGGCGCGGTCGGAAGTCGGCCGCGTGCCCTGGCCCTCGGGCGTGATCAGGTTGCGGCCCCGCAGGCCGCCGGAAACGATACGCAAGGGCTCAACTCCACCGCAGCGGCGGCGCCTGCTCCTTGAGTCGCAGCAGGGCGTCGCGCAGGCCGTCCATAAACTCCGTGCGCCGCCCATGCCAGTGCAACGGCTCGCCGACGAGCACCGCGCAGTTCATCGGCACCGGGATCACCTCGCCCTTGGGCAGCACGCGTCCCGCGCCCTGGATCCAGACCGGCGTCACCGGCGCGTCCGGGAAGGCCTCGGCAAGGCGGGCGACGCCGCTCTTGAGGCGGGCCATCTCGTCGGTGGCGTCGCCGCGCGTGCCCTCCGGAAAGACCACGATGATGTCGCCCGCCGCCAGCGCCTCGCGGGCCGGGGCCAGCACGTCCTCGCCGCTGGCGACGCGGTCGCGGGCGACGGGCACGATGCCGATCATGTTGCGCGAGAACCAGCCGATCACCGGATCCTTGAGGAAGTAGTCCGCCGCCGCCGCCGGCCGCACCCGCATCACCGCCCGCGACGGGAAGATGCTCAGCAGCAGCAGGGTGTCCATGTGGCTGTTGTGGTTGGCCGCAACGATGGCCGGCCCCTTAAGCGGCAGGTGCTCGCGCCCCGTCACATCGGCGCCGGTCATGAACCGGGCGATCGGTCGCACGATCAGCAGCAGCAGCAGCCAGCGCAGCCACCGGATCATCAGAACGTCTCCAGCGCGAAGAAGGCCAGCAGATGGAAGTAGATCGGCGCGGTGAAGGTCAGGCTGTCGATGCGGTCCAGGATGCCGCCGTGACCGGGGATCAGGTGCGAGGTGTCCTTGACCCCGATGTCGCGCTTGATGGCGCTCATCGTCACATCGCCCGCGAAGCCCGCCACCGGCAGGACGGCGGCCACGATGGCCAGGCCCGGCCCCTCCAGAGGCGTGAACAGAGGCCCGGCGAACCAGATCAGGGCGGCGGTGGTGATCCAGCCGCCGATGAAGCCCTCCCAGGTCTTGTTCGGGCTGACCCGGGGGATGATCTTGTGGCGGCCGAGCAGCTTGCCCCAGACGTACTGCGCGACATCGTTGAACTCGGTGGCGACCAGCAGGAAGAAGACCAGCCCCGCCGCGCCTGCCGGCAGATCGGCGTCCGATGTCCGCATCAGGAAGGCGACGTAGCCGATGTTGTAGATGCAGGTCATCAGGCCCCAGTGGAACATCGCCACACTGGACAGGTAGCCGCGCGTCTGGCCGATCACCGCCATCAGCCAGGGCGTGATCAGGAAGGCGTAGACCGGGATCAGCACCAGGTAGATGCCGTAGATGTCGAGCGCCACGAAGGCGTAGTTGACCGGGATCGACAGATAGGCCGCCAGGATGATCAGCCGGTCCTCGCGCCGCGTTGGCGCCAGGGACAGGAACTCGCGCAGGGCGATGAACGACACGACCATGAACAGCAGCACGGTGGCCTGCCAGCCGGCCAGCAGCGCCGCCGCGAGCAGGCCGATCATGATCACCCAGCTGAAGATCCGCTGGCGAAGCTCGGTGAAGTCCTTGCCGGGCCGGGTGACGGTCAGCAGGCCGGCGATGACCGCGCCGAGCGCGAGCACGCCGCCGACGCCCGCCAGACCCCAGAGCAGGGCCGGCGGCTGGGTCGACAGGAAACGCGTGATGATGTCCAGGACCCCGTCTCCGCCGTTCAGTCGCGCCGTGGAACGGAGGTTGCCGAGCGCGGCGTTCCGGTCAAGGCTCCGCAGTATGGAACGCCTGACGAAATCGAGCCCGGTCCACATCGCCTTCGGCTTTCTGGCGATGGGCGGCTGGGCGCTGTTCGCCAACCGCGACCACGGTCTGGCCGGGGCCTGGCTGCCGGCCCTGGTTCAGGGGATCCTGTCGGGCGCCCTGACCGGGGCGCTGAAGAAGACGCTTGAGGCGCTCGACGGCCGGCTGGCCGGCGCCCTGGCCTTCGCCGTCCCGCCGGCGATCACCGCCGGATCGATCCTGACGCTGCTCACCCTGGTCCATACCCTGATCGGGACGCCCGAGGTCCTCGCCACCATCGCCGTGCCCTGGTCGATCTCGACCCTCTACGCCATCGTCTACAACGCCGGCCTCGTCCGAGCCCGCCGGAGCGCGCCATGACCGAAACGCCGGAGAACCGCCGCCCGCTGAAGACCCGCTCCGCCGGCTGGGCGGGGGCGCTGGCGTCCGCGCTCGGCAGGGCCGGCGTCAGTCCTGACGCCATCTCCTTCACCTCGGTCGCCTTCGCGATGCTCGGCGCCGCCGCCCTGGGCGTCAGCGGCAGCGTCGAGGGCGGCGGCCGTATCGTCTGGCTGCTGCTGGCGGCGGTCTGTATCCAGCTGCGGCTGCTGGCCAACATGCTCGACGGGATGGTTGCGGTGGAGCACGGCCGCGGCGGACCGGCCGGGCCGATCTGGAACGAACTGCCCGACCGCATCGCCGACGCCCTGTTCCTGGTGGCGGCCGGCTATGGCGTCGCGGCCGCCGGCCTTTCCCACGGGGTGTGGCTGGGCTGGATGGCCACCCTGCTGGCGGTGCTGACGGCCTATGTCCGCGAGCTGGGCCGTGGTCTCGGCTTTGCCGCCGACTTCTGCGGCCCGATGGCCAAGCCGCACCGCATGTTCGCCCTGACCGTCGCCTGCCTGATCTCGATGGCCGAGCCGCTCTGGGGCTGGCGGGGCGAGACGATGCTGATCGCGCTGGCGGTGATCGCGGCGGGGTGCGTGGTCACCGTCTGGCGGCGGACCGCGCGGCTGGCGAAGCGGTTGCGGGACCGGGCGGGGGAATAGTCTCCCTTCTCCCGCGAGGGGAGAAGGGAGCTACCTGCGCTTCGGCCCCGAAGGTTTTCCGCCCGGCTTCGCGAAGCCCCTCGCGCTCCCGGCGACAGACGGCTTCGCTCCCCCCGCAGCAGGCTTCTTCGCGTACGGGTTATCGACCCGGTCACGCTGCGCAGTAACGGGCCGCGCGCTCTTCGGCGTCTCGACCCACTTCTTCTTCACTTCGCCCGGCTTCTTCGGGGTGCGCAGGCCGCCGGGCGGTTTGGGTTTGGCCTTGGCCCAGCCGGCCTTCTTCGGCTGGCGCTCACCCTTCAGCTCGCCGGTCTCCTGGCCGGGGCGAGGACCCTTGCGCTGGGGCCTGGGCGCCGTGGCCTCGTGCGGCGTACCGCCCGCCTCGCCGGAGGGGCGGCGACGGCCGGGGCCGCGCGCGCCCTTGAACTGCACGGCCGCGCCCTTGGGCATGTTGTCGGCCGGAATGTAGTCGGCCAGCAGCTCACGGATCACCCGGGGGCCGACCTCCTCGACCTCGCCGGCGCCCAGGTCGCCCAGCGAGAAGGGGCCGTAGCTCAGGCGCAGCAGGCGGTTGACCTTCAGGCCGATGGACTCCAGCACCCGGCGAACCTCGCGGTTCTTGCCCTCGGTCAGGGTGACGGTGATCCAGACGTTGCGCGCGCCGTCGCGGTCGCCGGTCGCCTTGTCCAGATGGGCGTCGATGGGGCCGTAGCGGACGCCCTCGATGGTCACCCCGTCCTTGAGCTTGTCGAGCCGCTCCTGGGTCGCGTAGCCGAAGGCCCGGGCGCGGTAGCGGCGGATCCAGCCCGTCTGCGGCAGCTCCAGCGCCCGCGACAGCTCCCCGTCGTTGGTCAGCAGCAGCAGCCCCTCGGACGCAAGGTCGAGGCGGCCGATGGAGATCACGCGCGGCAGGCCCTCGGGCAGGGCCTCGAACACCGTGGGGCGGCCCTGGGGGTCGTTGTGGCTGGTCAGCAGCCCGACCGGCTTGTGGTAGCGGAACAGCCGCACCGGCTCGGGGCCGCCGATCACCTCCCCGTCGACGGTGAGGATGTCGCCCGGCAGCACCTTGACGCCCGGGGTGGTCAGGGTCTGGCCATTGATCGCCACGCGGCCGGCCTCGATCAGCCGCTCCACCTCGCGGCGCGAGGCGACGCCCGCCCGGGCCAGCACCTTGGCGACGCGTTCGTGGTCGGATGGATCGGAGGTGTCGGGGGAACGGTCTTCGGACATCGGGCCGGCTCCTGGCAAAGGATCATGTCGCCTCCCGGCGAGATGGGGTTCTATAAGCACAGATCGCCGGACTTCGCCACGTGACGCCCCTTTCAGACACCGACGCCATGCGCCTGGCCCTCGAGGCCGCCCGCGCCGCCGCCGCCGCGGGCGAGACGCCCGTGGGCGCGGTGGTGCTCGATCCCGCGACCGGCGAGGTGCTGGCCGTGGCCGGCAACGGCCCCATCGGCGCCCATGACCCCACCGCCCACGCCGAGATCGCCGCGATGCGGATCGCGGCGGCGAGGCTGGGCAACTACCGGCTCACCGGGCTGACGCTGGTGGTGACGCTGGAGCCCTGCGCCATGTGCGCCGGGGCGATCAGCCACGCGCGCATTGGCCGGGTGGTTTTCGGGGCGGACGACGCCAAGGGCGGCGCGGTGGTCCACGGTCCGCGCTTCTTCGAGCAGCCGACCTGCCACTGGCGTCCCGAAGTCGCCGGCGGCGTGCTGGCCGACGAGAGCGCCGATCTGCTGCGCGGGTTCTTCCGGGCGCGGCGGGGCCGATGACGCCACGCTACGCCGAGTTCGCGCCGAGAGCCGACCTCGCGCCCTGGGTGGCCTGCGTCTGGCTGTTCGAGGGCCGGGACCCGGACGAGGACCAGCGGATCGCGCCGGACGGCCGCTGCGAGCTGATCGTCCACCATGGCGAGCCCTACCTGGAGCGGGACGCGGCCGGCGCGCTGGTCCGCCAGCCGCCGGTGCTGTTCGCAGGACAGCTGACCCGCCCGCTCCATCTGCGCGCCGACGGCGAGGCGGGGGTGATCGGCGTGCGGTTCCACACGGCGGGGGCCTACGCCTATCTCGGACAGGCCCTGGACCGCTTCACCGACATCCGCGTAGCGCTGGACCCCGGCGATCTGTCGGCGCGGGACGAGACGGCGCGGCTCGACCGCATCCAGGACCATGTCGCCGCGCGGATCGCCGCGCAGGGCGTTGCGGCTGATCCGGTCATCGACCATTGCGTCGAGCGGCTCGAGGCCGGCGCCGGCGTCGAGACCCTCTGCCGTGAGACCGGCCTGACGCCGCGCACCCTGCAGCGACGCTTCGCACGGCGTATCGGCGTCTCGCCGCGCATGCTGGGCTCGATCGTCCGTTTCCGCCGCGTGTTCGCGGCGCTGCGCGAGGCCGACGCCGAGACCTGGACCGAGGCGGCGCAGTCGGCCGGCTACTTCGACCATCCGCAGATGGCGCGCGACTTCCGTCGCTTCCTCGGCTGTACCCCGTCGCAGTTCGTGGCCGCCGGCCAGGGGTTGGCGGCCAGTCTGGTCGATCTGACGACCTGAGCCTGTCGCATTCCTACAAGCCCGGCCGGGAGCGCCCGGGCAGGATGGGCGACGCATCAACCGGGGGATCCGACATGAAACGCACCGCGCTCGCCGCTGCCGCCCTGCTGCTCGCTGCCACGCCCGCCGCGGCCGGGCCGGAGGTCGCGGACCTCGGCTGGATGGCCGGCGCCTGGGTCCAGGAGGCGGACGGCGTCACCACCCGCGAGACCTGGCTGACCCCGCTGGGCGGCGCGATGGGCGGGGTCGGCCAGACCAGCCGACCAGACGGCAAGACAAGCTTCGACTTCATGAGCATCACCACGGAAGCCGCCGGCCTCACCTTCACCGCCCGCATCGAGGGCCAGGCGCCGACGCCCTTCGTGCTCAAGACGGGCCGGGCCGGCGAGGCTGTGTTCGAAAACCTCGCCCACGACTTCCCCCAGCGGATCATCTACCGCCAGTGCGGCGAGGACCTCTGCGGCCGGATCGAAGGGGTGATGGACGGCCAGGTCCAGGGCTTCGACTGGCGCTACCGGCGGGTGCGGTAGCCGACCGTCAGGCGAAGGTCTCCTTCAGCCGGAAGTCCAGACGGTCGCGCACCGCCGGCCAGTCGAAGTCGCAGATCGACAGCACGGCGGTGTCACGGACATGGCCGGTCCAGGTGACCTTATGGTTCCGCAGGGTGCCTTCCTTGGTGGCCCCCAGCTTGAGCACCGCCGCCTCGCTGCGGCCGTTGCGCTCGTCGATCATGAACTCCACCCGGATGGCGCCGGCGTCGAAGGCCTGGGCCAGCATCAGCCGTTTGGACTCCGGGTTGACCGGCCCCGAGCGCGCGTCCGGGTGCAGGAAGGTCGAGCCGACCTCGACGCCCTTGTGCAGCCGGCGGATGTTCAGAAAGCTGGAGGTGCCGACCACCCGCTTGTCGCTCAGCCGGCGGATGGCGTAGCCGATCCGCTCCCCGCGCTCGGTCTCGCCCTGCAGCGCGCCCCACCAGTCGGCAAAGCCCTCGCCGCAGCCGTTGACCGACATGATCTCCCAGGACTCGGGGTCGCAGTCGACGGCGCCGCGCAGCTCCTCCTTGTGGTCGGCGGTGATCGGTTCCAGCCGCACGTAGCGACCCTTGAGGAGCTTGGGCTTGAGGTTCATGCCGCCAGCTTGCCCAAGCCCGAAGCTGTTGGGAATAGCCTACGGGGAATTAATGTTGCGCATCAGAAAATTTATGTCTTATATAAAAAGAACAGCATCGGATCTGGAGCGGCCACAATGCCGTACAACGCCTCTGACGCCGCCCTTCGCCGGCAGGCCATGTTCCTGCAGGCGGCGACGACCATCATCGTCATCGGGACCGTCCTCAACTATCTGCGCACCGGCGAGGTGATCCCCTTCCTGTTCGCGCTGTTCGGAGACGGCCTGACCCGGACCGAGGTCGACGGCCTCCTCAAGGGTCTCGCCCTGGCGCTTCCCAGCTTCTGCTATGCCGGCGCGGTGGTGGCGGCAGGCGGCATCTTCGGCCGGATCGCCAAGGGTGAGATCTTCAGCGCGCGTAACAGCGCCACGCTGGGCGCGGTCGGGGGCTGGCTGTCGGTGGGCGCCCTCATCGCCATGCTGGTGACGCCCGCCGTCGTCGACTGGCTCGATCTGGGCGAACTCCGGTTCCGGACCGAGCCGATGGACATGCTGATCGCGGTGATCGGCGGGCTGATCCAGATGCTGGGCTTTGTTCACACCCGCGCGACCGCGTTGCGGTCCGAACTCGACCAGATCGTCTAGGGGGAGAGATCATGTCCAACGCCAAGCTGACCGATCAGGCCAGGACCTTCGAGTTTGTCGCCTGGTTTGCGGTGGCGACGCTGTCGCTGCAGGCCCTCGCTTTCGTGAAGCTGCTTTTGCTGATCGGGCCGATCGCTGACGCGATCCGGCTCGGCGATACGAGCGGGCTGAGAGAGGTTTTCCCGCCGGTCCTGTCGCGGCTGGTCGATGTCCTTCCGGCGCTGATCTATCTTGGCGGCGTCCTGGCCGCAGCCAGGATTTTCGGTCGGGTGGCCAAGGGCGATCTCTTCTCGAAGGCAAATTCCCGAGGGCTGGCCGACGTCGGATCATCCCTGCTGTGGGGCGCCGCGGCGAGCGCGGTGATCGTGCCGTGGATCAAGAGCTGGCTGGACGGGGAGTACGGATTCAGCGGCATCCGGCTGGAGCCCGAGACCTGGGTTATCGCCGTGATCGGCGGGGCGATCCTGATCCTCGGCAAGATGATGGCCGAGGCCGGCCGGCTGCGGTCCGAACTCGACGAAATCATCTGACCCGTGCCCGTCATCGTCACCCTCGACGTCATGCTGGCCCGTCGCAAGATGAAGGCCCGCGACCTCGCCCAGCGTATCGGGCTGTCCGAGACCCAGCTCTCCCTGCTGCGCACCGGCAAGGTCCGGGGCATGCGGTTCGACACCCTGTCCAAGCTCTGCGCGGTGCTGGAGTGCACGCCGGGGGAGCTGCTGGATTACAGCTATGACGCGGAGGACCTGGCGGCGGTCGAGGGGGAGGGCGTCTGACTGTCGTCTGCCGCACTGCACCCAAGCCCTTCGCACTTGCCCCCAACGTAAGCCGGGTGGTACGGTTCTTCAAACAACCGTTTGAAAGCAGGGCAGGGCCGCCATGGACTTCGATATCTCTCCCAAACAGCGTCAGTTCCTCGACCGCGTCGTCGCCTTCATGGACGAGCACATCGCCCCGGCCGTTCCCCGCTACAACGAGGAAATGAACGTCCTCGGCGAAGAGCGCTGGAAGGTCGTCCAGGTCGTCGAGGAGCTGAAGGCCAAGGCCAAGGCCGCCGGCCTGTGGAACTTCTTCATGCCGCCGCACAGCGGCCAGACCCATGTGGATGACACCTTCCAGTTCGAAGGCATCCAGCTGACCAACCTCGAATACAGCATGATCGCCGAGCAGATGGGCAAGATCGGCTTCGCGTCCGAGGTGTTCAACTGCTCCGCGCCGGACACCGGCAACATGGAAGTGCTGATGCGTTACGGCACGCTGGAGCAGAAGGAAAAGTGGCTGCGCCCGCTGATGAACGGCGAGATCCGTTCGGCCTTCCTGATGACCGAGCCGGACGTCGCCTCCTCCGACGCCACCAACATCGAGACCGAGATCCGCCGCGAGGGCGACGAGTACGTCATCAACGGCCGCAAGTGGTGGTCCTCGGGCGTGGGCGATCCGCGCTGCAAGGTCGCCATCGTCATGGGCAAGACCGACCCCGACAACCCCAGCCGCCACCAACAGCAGTCCCAGGTTCTGGTGCCGCTCGACGCGCCGGGCATCGAGATCGTCCGCATGCTGCCGGTGTTCGGCTATGACGACGCGCCGCACGGCCACGCCGAGGTCCTGCTCAAGAACGTGCGGGTCAAGGTCGAGGACGCCCTGCTGCTCGGCGAGGGTCGCGGCTTCGAGATCGCCCAGGGGCGGCTTGGCCCGGGCCGCATCCACCACTGCATGCGCACCATTGGCACCGCCGAGATGGCGCTGGAGAAGATGTGCCGCCGCCTGATGAGCCGCAAGGCCTTCGGCAAGTACCTGGCCGACCACTCGGTCTGGGAACAGCGCGTCGCCGAGGCCCGCATCGACATCGAGATGTGCCGCCTGCTCTGCCTCAAGGCCGCCGACATGATGGACAAGGCCGGCAACAAGTCGGCCCGTCTGGAGATCGCCATGATCAAGGTCGCCGCCCCGCGGATCGCCCTGAAGATCATCGACGACGCCATCCAGGCCCACGGCGGCGGCGGCGTGACCACCGACTTTGGTCTGGCCAAGATGTACGCCGGTCAGCGCACCCTGCGCCTGGCCGACGGCCCCGATGAAGTCCACTGCCGCACCATCGCCCGCGACGAGTTCGGCAAGTACGGCGACCTGCGCATGCAGAAGAAGAACGACGCGGACAAGGCCCTGGAAGTGGCCGGCATCCGCTAGACTGAGACCAACCGGAACCGCTGAATCATACAACGGTCCGCGCAAGGAACCCCGCCGGTGGAAACACCGGCGGGGTTTTCTGTCTTTGCCACCCGTCATCCTCGCTACGAGCGCGCGGATGACGGCGGGAGGGCTACTTCGCCACCACCATGTCCCCGCTCTGGATCGGGCCTGTGACGAAGGCGTAGGGGTTCTCGATGTTGCTGAAAGCGGCCGGCTTGCCGACGCAGGACAGGGCGCTGGGGCCGTCGCAGATGTGGAAATGCAGGTGGGGTTCGGTCGAGGAGCCGGAACTGCCGAGGTAGCCCACCAGGTCGCCGGCCTTGACCTGCTCGCCGACCCGCACGGGCGCCGCGCCGGGCTTGAGGTGGGCATAGACGCTGTACTCGCCCCAGGCGTGGCGGATGACCACCACATTGCCGCCGGCCGCGTCCGGACCGGCGGCCAGCATCGCGTCCTGCCAGGCCATGACTCTCTGGAAATAGGCTTCCTGGCTCTCGCCGGGTCGGCGGAACTGGGCGACATCCTCGATCTGGTCGGTGACCACCTTGATCACCTCGCCGTCGGCGGCGGCGTACACCGGCGCGCCGTAGGCGTAGTAGTCGGCCATGGTCATCCCGTCGGTGCGATAGCCCAGGCCGCCGGCGCCGAGTTGGATCATGTCGAGCGCGAACTCCTCCGGGACGGCCCAGCGGTGATGGGTGTTGAGACCCGGCCCCGCCTGCACATACCAGCGGCCCTTCAGCGGAAAGCGATAGCGCGGCTCGGGCTGGGCGGTGACCACCGGGATCGTCAGGCTGGCCGTGGCCGCGCCGGGCGCGGCGGCGGTGATGGTGATGCGCAACGCGTCACGATCGCCGCTCCAGCTGAACACCTGGCCGGCGATCAGCAGGCCCTCGCCCGGCGCCAGCGTCGGGGTGGCGGGCAGCTTCGCCGCCGGCTTGCCCAGCACGTCGCCGAACTGGAAGGCCACGATATCGATCATGCCGGCGGCCTGGGCGCCGGCCCCGCCGCGGGCCATGCGGTCGACGTCCGACCCGGTCAGGACGCGGGTCTCGATCACCTGGCCTCCGCGCAGCAGCTCGAAGCGGACCTCGCCGACGGTCATCGGCGCGCCGGTGGTGTTGATGACCGCGGCGTTCTGCAGAACCAGGCTCTGCACCCCCCGGACGCTGTCCAGCGGCCAGGCGTGCAGCGCGCCGGCCGGATAGGCGCGGATCGTCGGCTCGCGCGCGGCGGCAGGCCCGACGAGGGCCAGGGCGAGCAGGAACGCGGTGCCGAAAATCTTGCGCATGACGCAGCCCCTCCATCTGATGGCGGCGGAAGGAAAATCACGGACCGCCGGTATGCGCCCCTTAATTCGCGGTAACCGGACGCCGGGCGCCGGCGGTTCCGCGCGTTGCCGCTTGTGTAGCATCCGGACTCGTGTCTACCCTGAATTGCATCAGAGGGGAGGGCGCAGAATGCTGCCACAGTCCATCGTCGCGGGCGCGTTCCTGCCCGCCCGCATGAAGGCGGAACTGGATTTCGCCGGCGATCTGGCTCGCGGCGCCAGGGGCGTCCGCGTCAAGCGCGTGCAGGAGCATCTGTCCCTGGCCGGCTTCGGTCTGGGTATCGACGCCGACTTCGGCCCGGCGACCCAGACCCAGGTTCGCAAGTTCCAGACCGCCCGGGGGCTGCCCTCGACCGGCGTCGTCGACATGGCGACCTGGACGGCGCTGGTCTCGCCGATGATCGCGGCGGTCGCGCCCATCGCGCCGGCCGGCCGGACGCTGTCGCAACTGGTCGAGGCCTTCGCCCGCCAGCATGCCGACGTTCACCCGCGCGAGGCCGGGGGGGACAATCGAGGCCCCTGGGTGCGGGCCTATCTCGGCTGGGACGGGGCCGGAGCCCGCTGGTGCGCCGGCTTCACCTGTTTTGCGCTCGAGCAGGCGGCGCACGCGCTGGCGATCAAGGCGCCGATCGCCTCGTCGGCCAGCTGCGACACGCTCGCCGACCGGGCAAAGGCGGCGGGCCGGTTCGTGTCGGGCACGGCCGTGAACACCGGGGCGTGGCCGAAGGCGAACATCGCGCCGGGAAGCTTTTTTCTGGTCCGCGCTTCATCGACCGACTGGGTCCATGTCGGCATCGTCAAGACCGCCGGCCCGGAGAGCTTCTCGACCCTCGAGGGCAATACCAACGACGAGGGCTCGTCCAACGGCTACGAGGCCGTGCACCGCCAGCGGCGATACGGGAAGATCGACTTCATCGTCTGGTGATCAGACGATCACGCTCGGCCCGGCGATGACGCCGTTGCGGGACACCCACCAGGGCAAGGCCAGGGTCAGGGCCATCATCGCCTCGAAGGCCAGGGCCTGGAAGGCGCGTCCCTCACCCGGACCTTCGCGCAGATTGTTGATCAGCCGTCCGATCAACGCACCGCCCCAGGCCAACGCGAGGGCCAGGGCCATATAGGCGCCGATCGAGGGGCTGTAGCCGAGCAGGCCGGCCGTCCCGGCGTGGGCCGCCAGCAGCATGCCGCCCAGGGCCCGCGCTTCGCCCGGTCCGTCGCGGCGGCCCTCCATCGCAACCAGGCCCGCCCCGGCCATGGCCGGCTCGGGCCGGACCAGCAGGTAGCCGCCCATGGCTCCGGCCAGGCAGCAGGCGATCACGGCGAGGGGCAGGGCCAGTCCGAACACGGCGTATACTCCCGGTCCGCGACGGACGCGTCGCGGCTTGCAAGTCCCACTATGTAGTGCGTCCGGCGACGGGGTGGGAGCGTTGATCGACGCCCCGAGTCTTGACTCCCGAAGGCCGCATCCCTACTTCCCGCCTGTCGTTGGCACTCGGGGTGGCAGACTGCTAACAGCAGCCTCCCGGCGTCGGCACACCGTTCAGAACAACCGTTACCTACGGAGACGACCCGATGAAGTTTCGTCCTCTTGGCGACCGCGTCCTTGTGAAGCGGGTCGAGGAAGAACAGAAGACCAAGGGCGGGATCATCATCCCCGATACCGCCAAGGAAAAGCCGCAGGAAGGCGAAGTGATCGCCGTTGGCCCCGGCGCCCGTGACGAAGACGGCAAGTACATCCAGCCGGACGTGAAGGCCGGCGACAAGATCCTGTTCGGCAAGTGGTCCGGCACCGAAGTGAAGGTGGACGGCCAGGATCTGCTGATCATGAAGGAAAGCGACATCCTGGGCGTGGTCGAGGGCTAAGGCCTCCCGCATTCCCCGGACTGTTTCTTCCCCAACCCCTTTAGAAAGAGAGCACCGAAATGGCCGCCAAAGACGTCTATTTCTCCTCCGACGCCCGTGACCGCATGCTGCGCGGCGTCAACATCCTCGCCAACGCGGTGAAGGTGACCCTCGGCCCCAAGGGCCGCAACGTCGTGATCGAAAAGTCCTTCGGCGCCCCGCGCTCGACCAAGGACGGCGTCTCGGTCGCCAAGGAAATCGAACTGGCTGACCGCTTCGAGAACCTCGGCGCCCAGCTGATCCGCGAAGTCGCCTCCAAGACCAACGACAAGGCCGGCGACGGCACCACGACCGCCACGGTCCTGGCCCAGGCGATCGTCGTCGAGGGCCTGAAGTCGGTCGCGGCCGGCATGAACCCGATGGATCTGAAGCGCGGCGTCGACAAGGCCGTGACCAAGGTCGTCGCCGAGATCAAGGCGACCTCCAAGAAGGTCACCACCAACCAGGAAATCGCCCAGGTCGGCGCCATCTCGGCGAACGGCGACAGCGAAATCGGCGACATGATCGCCCGCGCCATGGAAAAGGTCGGCAACGAGGGTGTCATCACCGTCGAGGAAGCCAAGACCGCCGAGACCGAGCTCGACGTCGTCGAGGGGATGCAGTTCGACCGCGGCTACCTGTCGCCGTACTTCATCACCAACGCCGACAAGATGGAGGCCGTTCTCGAGGACCCGCAGATCCTGCTGTTCGAGAAGAAGCTCTCCTCGCTGCAGCCGCTGCTGCCGGTGCTGGAAGCCGTTGTCCAGTCGGGCCGTCCGCTGCTGATCATCGCTGAAGACGTCGAAGGCGAAGCCCTGGCCACCTTGGTGGTCAACAAGCTGCGCGGCGGCCTGCGGGTCGCGGCCGTCAAGGCTCCGGGCTTCGGCGATCGCCGCAAGGCCATGCTGGAAGACATCGCCATCCTCACGGGCGCCGAAGTCATCAGCGAAGACCTGGGCATCAAGCTCGAGAACGTCACTCTCGAGATGCTGGGCCGGGCCAAGAAGGTCACGATCACCAAGGACGACACCACCATCGTGGACGGCGTCGGCTCCAAGGACGACATCGAGGGCCGTATCGCCCAGATCAAGCGTCAGATCGAGGACACCACCAGCGACTACGACAAGGAAAAGCTGCAGGAACGTCTGGCCAAGCTGGCCGGCGGTGTTGCCGTGATCCGCGTCGGCGGCGCGACCGAAGTCGAGGTGAAGGAGCGCAAGGACCGCGTCGACGACGCCCTGAACGCCACCCGCGCCGCGGTTGAGGAAGGCATCGTCCCCGGCGGCGGCGTCGCTCTGCTGAAGGCCTCGCAATCGCTCGAAGGCATGGTGGGCGACAACGCCGACCAGACCGCCGGCATCGCGATCGTTCGTCGCGCCCTGCAGGCCCCGATCCGTCAAATCGCCGAAAACGCCGGCGTTGAAGGCTCGATCGTGGTCGGCAAGATCCTCGAGAACAACACCGCTTCGTTCGGCTTCAACGCCCAGACCGAAGAGTACGGCGACCTGGTGAAGATGGGCGTCATCGACCCGGCCAAGGTCGTGCGCACGGCTCTTCAGGACGCGGCCTCGGTCTCCGGCCTGCTGATCACCACCGAAGCGGCCATCGTCGAAGCGCCGAAGAAGAACGCTCCGGCCGGCGGCGGCATGCCCGGCGGCATGGGCGGCATGGGCGACATGGACTTCTAGTCCAGGTCACTTTCGCTACGACCTGCGAGAAGGGCGGTTCCGGAAACGGAGCCGCCCTTTTTTCTATGTCTCGCACCATTTCTCCCCGGCTCCGCCGGGGGGGGAAGGCCTGACCTACTCCCCCTTCTCCTCCTGCGGCCCGATCACCATCTGGCCGACCCAGTTGACGATGCCGAGCACGATGGAGCCCAGCACCGCGGGCCAGAGGCCGTCGACGCTGAAGCCCTCCAGGACCCAGGCGGTCAGGCCGAACATCGCGGCGTTCACCACCAGCAGGAACAGGCCCAGGGTCAGGAAGGTCACCGGCAGGGTCATCCAGAACACCACCGGCCGCACCACCGCGTTGACCACGCCCATGATCAGGGCCGCGATCAGCAGCGTCTCGTTGCTGGTGATGTTGACGCCGTCGATGAACCGGTCGGCCAGCCACAGGCCGGCCATCCCGACCAGGGTGCGCAGGATCAGGCGGATGATCAGCATGGGGCGGGCTCCTTCGACGAGACGACGGGAATCTAGCACAGCGAAAAGGGGACACGCACCCGGGTGCATGTCCCCTCCGTCAGCCCCCGGTGAAGGGAAGATCTACTCCGCCGGCAGCAGGTTCTCGTTCCTGCGGGCCATCAGGCGGTCGAACTCGCCCCAGACGCCCTCTTCCCCGTGCCACTGGCCCCTGGTCGCGGCCTTGGAGTACTCGGTGGCGCGGGCCTCGAAGAAGTTGGCGTGCTCAACGCCGCTCAGCATCGACTGCAGCCACGGCAGCGGGTTTTCCCGGGCGCCGTAGATTTCCGGGAGCTTCAGCTGGCGCAGGCGCCAGTCGGCGATGAAGCGGATGTAGTTCTTGATGTCGTCGGGGACCATCCCCTGGACCGGGCCCATCTCGAAGGCCAGATCGATGAACTTGTCTTCCATCTCGACCACGGTCCGGCAGCAGTCGACGATGTCGTCGGCGACCGCCCTGGTGACCGCGCCGGTCTCCTTGTTGAAGGCGTGGTAGAGCTTGATGATGCCTTCGCAGTGCAGGCTCTCGTCGCGCACCGACCAGCTGACGATCTGGCCCATGCCCTTCATCTTGTTGAAGCGCGGGAAGTTCATCAGCATGGCGAAGCTGGCGAACAGCTGCAGGCCCTCGGCGAAGCCGCCGAACATGGCCAGGGTGCGGGCGATGTCCGCGTTGGTGTCGACGCCGAACTTCTGCATGAAGTCGTGCTTGTCGCGCATCGCCTCATATTCGAGGAAGGCGGCGAACTCGCTCTCCGGCATGCCGATCGTCTCGAGCAGCAGCGCATAGGCGGCGATGTGGATGGTTTCCATGTTCGCGAACGACGCGAGCATCATCTTGACCTCGGTCGGTTTGAACACCCGACCGTATTTTTCCATGTAGTTGTCCTGCACCTCGATGTCCGCCTGGGTGAAGAAGCGGAAGATCTGGGTCAGCAGGTTGCGCTCGCTGTCGCTCAGATTGACAGCCCAGTCCTTCATATCCTCGCCCAGCGGCACCTCTTCGGGCATCCAGTGGACCTGTTGCTGCTTCTTCCACATGTCGAACGCCCACGGGTAGCGGAACGGCTTGTAGGCCGCTGACGGGGTGAGCAGGCCGGGCAGGGTGATCAGCGGGGACGAGGCCATGGGGGTGGCGAACTCCGGACAGTCGGCGGGCGAGAATCGAGGTGGCGCGTTAGGGTGACAACCGTATCAAACTGCCGCGACACATCTAGTGGTCACGCTGACGCAACCCACAAGATGTTGTGAGATTGTGGACAAGATCATGAATGAACCGTTGACCGTCTACGGCGCTCCCGGCTCGGGCAGTGTGCCTGTCGAGGCGGCGATGACGCTGATCGGCCTCGACTATCAGGTCATCGAGGAGGCGACCTGGGCGCAGCGCTTCCCGTTTGAACCGAGCTGGGAGCGTTAGCCACCCGGGCGGGGTTGGAGCGGGCGGCCCGACGCGTTAGGCAGGTGGCTCGCCCCCGTCCGACGCCGCCCGGCTCGCCCCACGGACCGCCGCCATGGCCGAGATCACCCGCTTTTCCTTCCTCTACGACCCGGCCGAGGATCGTATCGCCCTGGACGCCGAGGACGCCGAGGGTGCGGCCACCCGGCTCTGGCTGACCCAGCGGCTGTGCCGGGGCCTGGTCCAGGCTCTGGTGCCGATGCTGACTCCGCCCGCCTCGGCGCTGGAGGATCCCGGCCGCCAGAGCTGGGAGCAGGCCGCGGCCGTCCAGGCCATGGGCGCCACCCCGCCGGTCCGCCCCGGCCCCGACGCCACGGTCGGCCTGGTGCATGAGGTCACCATCGCGCCCGGCGGCGACCGCCTGGCCCTGACTCTGCGCTTCGCCGGCGGTCGGTCCCGCACCCTCAGCATCGCCACCGTCGCCCTGCGCCAGACCCTGGCCGAGCTCCACCGCCTGCACGTCATCGCCGCCTGGCCCCAGGACCTCTGGCCCGCCTGGATCGCGGATCCGGCGGGCGGGGCCGCGGCGGTGGGAGCGGTGAACTAGGGGGACAGGCGGGCGGGGCTGTCCCGAGGGGGCCGCCATGCCGTCCGGCCCCGAGCCCCCCGCCTCTACATCCGGGCGAGCTCCTCGACCATGATCGTCTGGACCAGCCGAATGCTGGGGCTGGACTGCAGTTCCTGATGGGTGACCAGCCAGATCGGGACCGGGATCGGCGCCATGTCGGGAACGAGTTTCACCATCCCGGGCGTCCGCTCGGCCACCTCGCGCATCATCGCACCCACGCCCATCCCCCGTCTGACCATTTCCCAGATCACAACCGATGACTCCGACACGATCCGGAAATCGTCGTCGGCGACAGGAATGCCGATCTCGCGCAGGTAGCCGGCGAAGGCGGGGTCATCGAAGCCCATGAGGCCGGCCCGGGCCAGATCGGCGGGACGCTCGGGCATTCCGTTGCGGGCGACCCAGTCCCCGGACGCATAGAAGCCGGCTTCCGTGTCGCGGATATGCCGGCCGACCAGGCCTGGGCGGTCAGGACGGACATGGCGTATGGCGATGTCCGCCTCGCCCCTATGAAGGTCGCTGAAAGCGTTGGATGCGACGATCGCGATGGTGATCTGCGGCGCCTCTGACCGGATGCGCGCCACGATCCCGGGAAGAAGGTAGGCGGCATAGGTGTCCGTCGCCGAGATGCAGACCCGCCCGCCGATCTCCTGGGCCCGTCCGCTGGCGGCCAGCACGAGCGTATCCGCTGCGTCCCCCATGACCCGAATATGATCGAGCAGTTCCAGCCCCGTCCGGGTCAGCACCAGCTTGCGGCCGCGCCGTTCAAACAGGGCCACGGCCAGATCGGCCTCGAGCGCCAGAACCTGCCGGGACAATGTGGGCTGGGTCAGGCCCAGCTGGCGCGCCGCTGCGGAAAGGGATCCGGCAACGGCCGTCGCGTGAAACGCACGGATCTGGTTCCAGTCAATCGAGCTCATGCATAAGCGTATATCAGGGCTGCATTTTTCGGCAATTCACATGATTTACGCATATGATATCTGCCGTCGCACAGGAGCACTTCAGCATGAGTACAGCCAGCGACGCGCGGTTCTGGGACCGGATCTCGCGCAGATACGCCAACGACGCCATCGCCGATCAGGGCGGCTACGAGCGGACGCTGGAGCGGACCAGAGCGTTGCTCCGCCCGGACGACCATGTGCTTGAACTGGGCTGCGGGACCGGCAGCACAGCGCTGCGACTTGCGGGAGACGTGCGGCGCTATCTGGCCACGGACCTCTCCGCCGGAATGATCGCGATCGCGAGGGAGAAGCTGTCCGCCAGCCCCGTTCCGGCTCTCGCCTTCGAGGTCGCGACCGCGGACGACTCGATACGCGAGACCGGGTGTTTCAACGCGGTTCTGGGATTCAACTATCTCCACCTCATCCGTGACGTGCCGGGAACGCTCCGACGGGTCCACGGCCTGCTTGCCCCGGGAGGGCTGTTCATCACCAAGACGGCCTGTCTTGGAGACATGAACCCGCTTCTCAGTCTCGCCCTGCCGGGGATGCGCCTGATCGGCAAGGCGCCCTACGTCAGCGTCTTCAGGCAGGCCGAACTGCGCGAGCGGGTGAGCGCGGCGGGCTTCGAAGTCCTGGCCGTCGAGAACCATGCTTCGAGGGGCAATGATCGGCGCCCATTCATCCTGGCCCGCAAGGGGAGCCCCCGCTGAGGAGGCCGCGCCCCAGCGGTCCCGACGCATCGTGGCGGCCCTCTCCGTCCGGCAGGTCGCGGCTTGCGCCCTCGCCGAAGTCTGGCGTCCCAGACAATACCCTGATCAACGGAAATCATCAGAAATGAACATCAGGCCCGCGCGACAATGCGACCTTGAGGAATTCAGGGTCAGCGTGAACGTGAAGCTCGCGTCCCTATGGGCGAGCTTCATGTTCTTCTACATCTACGTGGACTACTTCCACCTCTACATGCCGGGGTCCATCCGGGAGATCATTGATGGAAGGGTGTTTCTATTCGACATTAATCAGGGATTTGTTCTGGCCAGCCTGGTGTCCGTTGCGGTTCCGGCCCTGATGATCTTTCTGTCTGTCGCCCTGCCATCCAGGGCAAGTCGCTGGTCGAACCTGTCGGTGGCCACGCTCTACATCCCCTATACGCTGTTCAATCTGGCCGGTGAGGCCTGGGTGCATATGGTGTTGGGCGCTGTTGTAGAGGTCGCCCTGTTGCTCCTGGTCGTCCGCTATGCGTGGACATGGCCCCGTATCGAGACGTCCTCTGAAGGCGGTCCGACGCTACAGCCGCGATGAGCGGGGGGGGGGCGTCGCTCCGACCTGACGTCTCGCCCGGCCGGCGGGACTGGCGAGCTCGCCCGCCCCGGTGCTACGAACCTCGCCAACAAGGGAGGTCATCCATGGCGCAATTCGTGCTCAGCGTAGTCGGTAGCGACCGGCCCGGCCTGACCCGGGCGCTGGCGGCCGCGGTGCTGGCGGCGGGCGGGAACTGGCTGGAGAGCCACCTCAGCCGGCTGGGCGGGCTCTATGTCGGCTCGGTGCTGGTCGAGATCCCGGCCGAGGGGGCGCCGGCCCTTCGCGCGGCCGTGACGGCGGTGGATGCGGCGGGCCTGGAGGTGAGGCTGGCGCCAGCCGGGGCGGCGGCCGAGGCCGAGGTCGAGGTCGGCGAGGCTCTGGCCCTGTCGCTGGTCGGCCAGGACCAGCCGGGCATCGTCAACCAGGTCACCGGCGTGCTCAGCGCCCTGGGGGCCAATATCGAGAGCCTCGTGACCCGGCTCAGCGCCGGCGCCCATTCCGGCGCGCCGCTGTTCCACATGGACGCTCGCCTGCGCCTGCCGCCGGGGCTGGAGGCCGGGGCGGTCCAGGCCGGGCTGGAGGCGATCTCCGGCGAGATCATGGTCGACATCACCCTGGCGCCGGCGGGATAGGGTCGGGGCAGGACCTTCTTCGACACGGCCCTTCGGGCCTGTGCAGGATGACGGCGGCGAGCGGGCGGCACGAAAAAGGGCCCGGCGTTTCCACCGGGCCCCTGCTTCGTCTCGCGCGTCCCGCCTACTGGCAGGCGAGGCATTCCTCGTAGTCGGTGCGGGCGCTGCCGGCCATGTCGACGACCTCGGCCGTGTCGGCGCCGGCGTGCGCGGCGCGCTGAACCGACTTGGAGCGCAGGTAGTAGAGGCTCTTCATGCCCCGTTCCCAAGCCTGCCAGTGCAGCATGTGCAGGTCCCATTTATCCACGTCGCCGGGGATAAAGAGATTGACCGACTGGCTCTGGCAGATGTCGGGCGTACGGTCGGCGGCGAGTTCGACGATCCAGCGCTGGTCCAGCTCGAAGGCGGTCTTGTAGACGTCCTTCTCGTCCTGGGTCAGGCAGTCCAGGTGCTGGACCGAGCCCTCGTTGGCCAGGATGGTGTCCCAGACCGCCGCGGTGTTCTGGCCCTTGGTCTCGAGCAGACGCTCCAGGTAGGGGTTCTTGACCGCGAAGGTGCCCGACAGGGTCTTGTGGCTGTAGATGTTGGCCGGGATCGGCTCGATGCCGGCGCTGGTGCCGCCGCAGATGATGCTGATGCTCGCCGTGGGGGCGATGGCCAGCTTGTGGGAGAAGCGCTCCATCACGCCGCGCTCGGCGGCGTCGGGGCAGGGCCCCTTCTCCTCGGCCAGCTTGACGCTCGCCTTGTCGGCCTCGCGGCGCAGGTGCTTGAACAGCCGCATGTTCCACGACTTGGCCAGCGCGCTCTCGAACGGCACGTTCTGGCCCTGCAGGAAGCTGTGGAAGCCCATGAGGCCCAGGCCCACCGACCGCTCGCGCTGGGCGGCGTAGACGGCGGCCTTGGCGTCGACCGGGGCGCGCTGGATGAAGTCCTCCAGCACGTTGTCGAGGAAGCGCATCACGTCCTCGATGAAGCGGGGCTCGTCGCGCCACTCCAGGAAGGTCTCGGCGTTGACGCTCGAGAGGCAGCAGACGGCGGTGCGTTCGACGCCCAGGTGGTCCTTGCCGGTGTGCAGCATGATCTCGCTGCAGAGGTTGGACTGGCGGACCTTGAAGCCCAGCTCGCGCTGGTGTTTCGGCAGGGCCTTGTTCACGTGGTCGGAGAAGATCAGGTAGGGCTCGCCGGTCTGCAGGCGCAGCTCCAGCACCTTCTGCCAAAGCGCGCGGGCGTCGACCTCGCGCAGGACCTCGCCGGTCTTGGGCGAGCGCAGGCCGAACTTCTCACCGTCGCGGACGGCGTGCATGAACTCGTCGCTGATCGAGATGCCGTGGTGCAGGTTCAGGGACTTGCGGTTGAAGTCGCCCGACGGCTTGCGGATCTCGAGGAACTCCTCGATCTCAGGATGGTGGATGTCCAGGTACACCGCCGCCGAACCCCGGCGCAGGCTGCCCTGGCTGATGGCGAGCGTCAGGGAATCCATGACGCGGATGAAGGGGATGATGCCGCTGGTCTGGCCCGCGCCCTTGACCTTCTCGCCGATGCTGCGGACGCCGCCCCAGTAGGTGCCGATGCCGCCGCCGTTCGCGGCCAGCCAGACATTCTCGTTCCAGGTGCCGACAATGCCGTCCAGGCTGTCGCCGACGGCGTTGAGGAAGCAGCTGATCGGCAGGCCGCGCTCGGCGCCGCCATTGGACAGAACCGGCGTGGCCGGCATGAACCACAGGCGGCTCATGTAGTCGTAGACGCGCTGGGCGTGCTCGGCGTCGTCGGCATAGGCCGTGGCGACGCGGGCGAACATGTCCTGGTACGACTCGCCCGGCAGAAGGTAGCGGTCCTCAAGCGTGGTCTTGCCGAAGTCCGTCAGCAGGGCGTCCCGCGACCGGTCAACCTCGACCTTCCGCACCAGCGAAAGCTGCGGACGGCCGGCTTCCCAGGCGCTGTCTCCGGCGGCTTCGCCGAGAGGAATCTGTCGCGCCACTTCACCCATCATGTCCCAAAACCCGTGACCAATCCGAGGGATCCGGTCCGCGAAATGCGTCCTCGACCCCCTACATGTTGTGGGCGGTATGCCCCCTCAACCCACTATATGGGGCCACGACCCCTAATGACTCGTCAACGCCCAGATCGTCCGCCAAGCGACTTTTTTCGTTAGCAAAGTGTTAACAGCGGCCAGCATTCCAACCATTGCAAGGGGTTAGGGCAAGGGCCGCGACGCGTGGTCGCGGCACTGTGATCCGCCCTTCGCCTGATGGGCGAACAGGGGTCCGTCGATGGCCGCCCAAACCACCCTGTCGCCCCTCGTCCGAAGCAGCCTGTTCGTGGCATAGAGGATCCATGACGCCCGGCGAGATCTATGCGAGCAAGCGCCTCACGGCTGCGGAGGCGGCCGACCGGATCGAGTCGGGCCATCGCCTGGCCATGGGCATGGCCCTGGCCGAGCCGCCCGCCATACTCGCGGCGATCGCCGCCCGGGCGGAGGCGGACGAAATCGACGAGGTCCGCCTCTACTACTTCCACTCGACCCCGCACGCGGCGCTGTCGGTGCTGCGTTACGAGCTGATGGACCGGATTCGCCCGCACTGCTTCTTCATGGGGCCGGTCGAACGGGCTTTGCTGGCCCGCGGCGAGGCCGAGGGCCGGCGCACCATCGCCTTCATGCCCGGAGCCTTCAGCCAGGCGCCCCGCCTTATGAGCGAGCCCGCCCCGATGGATGTCTTCGTGACCGCCGTCTCGCCGATGGATCGCCACGGCTTCTTCAGCCTCGGAACAAGCAATGACTACGGCATGGCCCTGGCCGGCTCTGCCCGCCGGGTGATCGTCGAGGTCAACCGCCACATGCCGCGCGTCCGGGGCGGCATGATTCACGTCAGCCAGGTCGACGGCATCGTCGAGAACGACCAGGCGCTGTTCGAGAATCCCGCGCGCGACCGCACGCCCGAGGACGACGCCATCGGCCGCATCATCGCCGGCCTGGTCGACGACGGCGCCTGCCTGCAGATGGGCATCGGGGCGCTGCCCGACGCGGTCTGTTCTGCGCTCGGCCAGCACCGCGACCTGGGCGTCCACACAGAGCTGCTGTCGCCGGGTCTTGCGGCGCTGATGCGCCAGGGCGTGGTCACCAACCGGCGCAAGGCCACCGACCCGGGGCTGTCGATCTTCACCTTCGCGCTCGGCGACAAGGCGCTCTACGACTTCATCGACGACAACCCCGCCGTCGAGAGCCGGCCCGTCGACTATGTCAACGACCCGGCGATCATCGCCCGGAACGACCGGGTCGTCTCAGTCAACGCCACCCTGCAGATCGACCTGTCGGGCGCCTGCAATTCCGAACACCTCGCGGGGCGGCAATTCAGCGCCGCCGGCGGCCAGCTCGACTTCGTCCGGGGCGCCTACGCCTCGAAGGGCGGGAAGTCGATCATCGCCTGCCATTCGACGGCGAAGGAGGGGACGGTCTCGCGCATCACGACCCGCCTGGACGGGCCGGTGACCACCCCGCGCAACGACACCCAGATCGTGGTCACCGAGTATGGCCATGTCGACCTCAAGGGCCTGTCGTCCTTCGAGCGCGCCAAGGCGCTGATCGGTCTGGCCCATCCGAAGTTCCGCGCCGGGCTGACCGCCGCGGCGAAGGCGGATGGCAGTCTGTGAGACTTGCGCCGGCCCCGGCCCGGGGCTATGAGCCGCCCGTCACTGGGGAGTAGCCGGCTGCGTATCGAGCAGCGGGCGCGTCAACAAACTTGAAGCTGCGGCTTCATGGCGCGTTCAGTCCGATCCGGACCTGGCGAGACCTTTGGCTTTCGCGTGCGGTCGAGCGGGACCGGAGCGCGGAACGCCAATGGTCTGTCTTACCGGTCCCGCCAGGACATATCGATGGAAGCCTTCCTCGTCTCCACCGGCCTCGTGGCCATCGCTGAAATCGGCGACAAGACCATGCTGCTGGCCATCGTGCTGGCGGCCAGGTTCCGCAAGCCCTGGCCGATTCTGGCCGGCATCCTCGTCGCCACCCTTGCCAACCACGGTCTGGCCGCGACCATCGGCTCCGTCGCCGGCCACAGCCTGAACGGCCCGTGGATGAAGTGGGTGCTCGGCGTGCTCTTCATCGGCTTCGGCGCCTGGGCGCTGATCCCGGACAGGTTCGAGGACGACGAGGCGCCGTCCGCCGTCAGGGCGGGATCGGTGTTCCTGACCACCGCCATCGCCTTCTTCTTCGTCGAGATGGGCGACAAGACCCAGGTGGCGACGGTGGCCCTGGCGGCGAAGTTCCACAGCATCCTGCTGGTGGCGGCGGGCACCACCCTGGGCATGATGATCGCCAACGCCCCGGCCGTCTGGATCGGCGAGGCGGCGGCCACGCGACTGCCGCTGCGCTACATCCGCTGGGCCGCCGCGGCCTGTTTCGCGGCAATCGGCGTCTGGATCCTGATCGCCGGCTGACGGACCAGCCGCCGGCGAGCTATGGAGGGCCGATTTCAGAGGAGCCTCCCATGCCCGCCTATGTCGTCCTGATCCGTGAGAAGACCACCGACGCCGCCGAACTGGCCAACTACGCCACCGCCGCCCGAGCGGCCCGGGGGGATCACCAGATCACGCCGATCGCCTTCTATGGCGCCCAGCAGGTGCTGGAAGGCGCTGCGCCCGAGGGTGTTGCGATCCTCCAGTTCCCGTCGTCCGAAGCGGCCCGCGCCTGGTACGACAGCCCCGCCTACCAGGAGGCGCTCAAGCACCGCATGGCCGGCGCCGAGTGCCGCGTCATCCTCGTGGACGGTCTCTAGGACCGGGGACATGTCCTGTCGCGGGCGCCTGGCCCGGGCAGTCTGAGGCTGCGGGGGACAGACCCTGAAGGGCCTGCCTCCCGCAGTTTGCCGTCAGGCCGTCGCGCCCGCCTTCGCCGGGCTGGCCGCGTTCAGGGCGGTCAGACCGCCGATCGCCGCGTGCGCCTCGGCCATGATGCGGCGGACGATCTCGCCGGCCGGCAGCACGTCGTGCACGCCGCCGGCGCTCTGGCCCATGGCGAAGCAGGACTTGTCCGGGTCCAGCCCTTCGATCTGCCCGCCGATGCCGCCCATGGCGTTGTTGCGGATGCTGATGCCGGCCTGGATCGGGAAGGGCTGGATATCCTGCGGACGGCTCTCCCAGTCCTCGACATAGGGGTTCTTCATCACCCGCATCGGCTTGCCGCTGTAGCAGCGGGTGCGGACGGTGTCGTCGTCAGCGGCGTCGAGGATGGTCTGGCGATAAAGGTCCCCAGCATGGGCCTCCTCGCTGGCGATGAAGCGGGTGCCCATCCAGACGCCCTGGGCGCCCAGCGCCAGACTGGCGGCCAGGCCCCGGCCGTCATAGAGGCCGCCGGCGCCGACCACGGGGATCTTCACGGCCTCGACCGCTTGGGCGATGAGCGGCAGGGTTCCGACCAGGCCCGTGTGGCCGCCGCCCTCGCCGCCCTGGCAGATGACCGCGTCGCAGCCGGCCTGCTCGGCCTTGACCGCGTGCTTCACCGCCCCGCAGACGACCATGACCTTGAGGCCGGCCTTCTTGAGTTTCTCCATGATCGGCATCGGCACGCCGAGGCCGGCGATGAAGGAGCTGGCCCCTTCCTCGATGATGATCTCGACGGCGGCGGTCAGGCTCTCCGGGCTGGCGGCCAGCAGGTCGACGCCGAAGGGGCGGTCGGTCAGCGACCGGACCTTGCGCATCTGTTCGCGGATGAACTCCGGCTGTGTGCCGGCCATCCCGAGCACGCCGTAGCCGCCCGCATTGCTCACCGCCGCCGCCAGCTCGGCGTAGGACACCCCGCCCATGCCCGCCAGCATGATCGGATGCTCGATGTCGAGCAGGTCGCAGAGTGGGGTGCGCAGGGACATGGCGTTTCCTTTTTCTTGCCTTTCCTCCCCGGAGCGAAGCGAGGGGGAGGGGGACCGCCAAAGGCGGTGGAGGGTAGTCGGTACACAGTCTGGAAGCCCTGCGAGAAGAGTCCGTGCACCGACTCCTCTCCACCAGCTTCGCTGGTCCCCCTCCCCGGCAAGCCGGGGAGGATTGCCGTGGGCGCTAGAAGATCGCGTAGCCGCCGTCGATCACGAAGGTGTCGCCGGAGTGGTAGCTGCTGGCGTCGGAGGCCAGGTAGACCGCAACCCCGCCGAAGTCGGCCGGCTCGCCCCAGCGCCGGGCCGGGACGCGGCTGATGACCTTGCTTGTGAAGGTGTCGTTGCCCTGGGCGCCGGCGGTCATGTCGGTGGCGATCCAGCCGGGCAGGATGGCGTTGGCCCGGACGCCGTAGCGGGCGTGCTCGACGGCGATGGACTTCATCATCGAGATCACCCCGCCCTTGGTGGCGGCGTAGGCCTCGTTGCGGGCGGCGCCCTCGATGGCGGCCAGCGAGGCGATGCCGATCAGCGAGCCGCCGGGATCGCCGGCCTTGGCCCGCTCGACCATGTGTTTTGCCGCCTCGCGCAGGGTCCAGAACACGCCGTCCAGATTGAGGGCCATGTTGTACTTCCAGGTCTCGGTGGACATCTCGGCGAAGGAGCCCGCGCCCCGCCCGCGGCCGGCGTTGGCGATCACCGTGTCGAGGCGGCCCATGGCCGTAGCAGCCTCGGCCATGCCCGCGACCACCTGGGCCTCATCGGCGCAGTCGACGATCTGGGCCTTCACCCGCACGCCATGGGCCAGGAGCCGGGCCTCCGCCGCCTGGGTCTTGTCCGGGTTTGAGCCCCAGATCACGATGTCGGAGCCCGAGGCGGCCAGCGCCTCGGCCATGCCAAGGCCGATGCCGCCGTTACCGCCGGTGATCAACGAGACCTTTCCGGTCAGGTCAAAGGGCTTGTAGGCCATGGTGCGTCGCTTCCCGTTTGAACGTCTGTTTTGACGCACAAGAAGGCGCGTGACGCGGGGGCGGTCAAGCGGCGATGCGGTCGAAAGCCTGTTCGATGACCCGGCGGGTCTCCTCCCACTCGACGGCGGCCATGGCCTCGGCGCGGGTGAAGAACCGGGCGTCGGCCGCGTCGTCGCCGGCCACGGGCTCGCCGCCCGTCCAGCGGGCCGCATAATCGATCATCACGTAGTGGCGCGTGGTCTCGCCGGTCTCGCGGGAGGTGAACACCCCGTCGACCACATCGAGCAGGCCGGTAAGCTCCGCGTCGACGCCGGTCTCTTCCTTGAGTTCGCGCAGGGCTGCGACGTCGACGGCCTCGCCCCACTCGATCCGTCCGCCCGGCAGGCTCCACTGGCCGAGCCTCGGCGGCGTGCCACGCTTGATCAGCAGGACGCGGTCGCCCTTCAGGCAGACCACGCCGACGGTGGGAACAGGGCGTTGTGGAGCAGGGGGGGCGGTCACAGGAACTCGGCTTTCAGGTCGACGGTCGACTCCAGGCCGACCGATGTCAGATGGGCGGCCAGCCAGGCGTCGGCGGCCCTGCGGCCCCGGTCACGCAGGCCGGTCAGGAAGGTCCAGTCGGTGGTGAACTTCGACGCCATGGTCAGGTCGCGCAGGTGGCCGTCGGCGGTGATGGCGTGCATCCGCAGCCGGCGGTACCGGCCGCGGGCGGTTTCCTTCAGCATGCCTTCGTCGAGCAGTTTCTGGACGAAGGCCACGGCCCGCAGCTCGGCCGACAGCGCGGCGTTGAAGGTGATCTCGTTCAGCCGGTCCATGATCTCGCCCGGCGACTTGGGCGCCTCCTCACGGACGAAGGGATTGAGGGTGACCACAAGCACATCGTCCGGCGTATCGGCGTAGACGAGCGGCCAGATCGGGGGATTGGCCAGGTAGCCGCCGTCCCAGTAGGGCTCGCCGTCGATCTCCACCGCATGGAACAGGGTCGGCAGGCAGGCCGAGGCCAGCAGGTGGTCGATGGTCAGCTCCTCGCGCCGGAACATGCGGACCTTGCCGGTCCGCACGCCGGTGGCGGCGATGAACATCTCGATCGGGCAGTGATCCCGGATCGCGGCGACATCGACCGTCTTCTGCAGCACGTCGCGCATGGGGTTGAGGTTGAACGGGTTGAACTCGTAGGGGCTCATGGTCGCCCCGAGGCTTTCGGCCCAGCGCCAGGCGGGCGTCGCCTTCAGCCAGTCCGGCTGCAGGACCGCCGACCAGACGCCGGAATCGCCAAAGATGGTGCCGTTGCGGCCGTCGGCGTTGCTGACGGCGCGCCAGAACCTCGCCAGCGTGGCCTTCGCCCCCTCACGGCCGCCGGTCGCCAGACCGCTGGCCAGGGCGGCGGCGTTCATCGCCCCGGCCGAGGCGGCGGTCACCGCCCCGATGTCCAGGTCCTCTTCCTCGAGGAGCCGTTCGATCACACCCCACTCGAAGGCGCCGTGCGAGCCGCCGCCCTGCAGCGCCAGGCTGATTGTCCTGGGCCTGGCGGCGCGAGGCTTCACGCGGCCGTCCAGCCGCCATCAACGGTCAGGGCGGCGCCGTTCACCGAGGCGCCGGCGTCGGAGACGAGGTAGAGCAGCAGGCCGCCAAGCTGCTCGACCGTCACGAACTGCTTGGTCGGCTGGGCGGCGAGGATGACGTCGCGCATGACCGCCTCCTCGCTGATGCCGCGGGCCTTGGCCTGGTCGGCGATCTGGGCCTCGACGAGCGGGGTCTTCACATAGCCCGGGCAGATGGCGTTCACGGTGACGCCCTGCTGCGCCACTTCCAGCGCTGCGGACTTGGTGAAGCCGATCACCCCGTGCTTGGCGGCCACATAGGCGCTCTTGAACGGCGAGGCGACCAGACCGTGGGCCGAGGCGATGTTGACCACCCGGCCGCGGCCGGCCGCCTTCATGGGCCGCAGCGCGGCCTTGGTGGCGTGGAAGGTCGAGGTCAGGTTGATGGCGATGATCCGGTCCCACTGCTCGGTGGGGAACTCATCCACCGGCGCCACATGCTGGATGCCGGCGTTGTTGATCAGGATGTCGAGCCGGCCGAAGGCGTTGCGCGTCGAGGACACCATGTCCGCGATGCGGAGCGGCTGGGTCATGTCGGCGTCGTGGTAGAGGACCTCGACGCCATTGCGCGCGGACAGGCCGGCCCGCGTGGCCTCGATGGCCTCGCGATCCCCCAGTCCGTTGAGCACGATGTTCACGCCCTGCTGCGCCAGCGCCTCGGCGAGGCCCAGTCCGATCCCGCTGGTCGAGCCCGTGATGATGGCGACCTGGCCCCTGAGCCCGTAGTCCATGGCGTGCGCTGCTTTCCCGTTCTTATGCTGCAGCGCAGCATAGGCGACCGCGCGAGCTATCGCGAGGGTATATAATTCGCCGTACGGTGAATTTCTAGGCGGGTGAAGCGTAGGGGCGGTGGAACACCCAGTCCGCCTCTGACGACAGATCCTTGCGCCAGCTGTAGCCGGCGACGTCGAAGGCCTTCAGGTCATCCGCCTTCTCGATGCGGTTGTCGATGGCGTAACGGGCCATCAGGCCGCGCGCCTTCTTGGCGAAGAAGCTGACCTGGCGGGCCAGCCCGTCCTTCTCCTCGAAGAAGCGACAGGTGACGACGGGCAGGGTCAGGGCCTTGGCGTCGACGGCGCCGAAGTACTCCTGGCTGGCCAGGTTGATCAGGGTCCTGTCCCTGTGGCCCTCGGCGGCGGCGTTCAGCTCGCGCGAGATGCGGTCGCCCCAGAAGTCGTAGAGGCTCTTGCCACGTTTGGTCTTCAGCCGCGTGCCCATCTCCAGCCGATAGGGCTGGATCGCGTCTGCCGGGCGCAGCAGGCCGTAGAGGCCCGACAGGATACGCAGTCGATCCTGGGCCCAGGCGAAGGCCTTGGGATCCAGGGTGCGGGCCGACAGGCCGGCATAGACGTCCCCGTTGAAGGCGATGGCCGCCTGCAGACCCTCCTCGACGGCCGGGTCGAAGGCCTGGAACCGCTCATGGTTCAGCTTCGCCAGCGGCTCGGACAGGTCCATCAGCTTGCGCACCTCCGACACCCGCAGCTTGCGGGTCACCGCGTCCAGCGCGGCGATGTCGTCCTTGAGCGCCGGGGTGGTGAGCGGCAGGGTCCGGTCTGGCGGCGTGAAATCCAGCGCCTTGGCGGGGGAGATGACCATCAACATGGGCGGGGAGATAGGCGGTTGCCCCGCGGAAGGCCAGCCGTTCCGGCGCTTGCGACGGCGCTTGCCGATCACGTTCCCGATGGGCGAGGATCGCCTCCGCGCCAGGAGCCCGGTCATGCAGCGTCGATCCCTTGTTCTCGCCCTCGCCGGGGCGTTCGCCCTGATGGCCTGCAGCTTGCCGACGGCCGACAAGGAGGCCGACGCCAAGGCGCGCGCGCTCTATGAGCAGATCCGGTCGGGCGCGGATCTGTCCGCCAACGCGGATCTGGCGGGCGACCTGCGCACACCACAGGCGCTGGCCGAGCTCGCGAAGGTCAAGGCCGCCCTTCCGGCAGGCGCCCCGACGTCGGTCGCCAACCGCAGCTGGAGCCTGAGCGCCGGCACGGGCGGGACGAAGGCCACGCTGGTCCATGCCTACAGCTATCCGTCGGCGACCGTGGTGGCCCAGACGATGCTCGCCAAGGGGGACGACAGGCTCTGGAAGATCACGGGCTTCCACGTCCGGTTGGCGCCCCCCGGCGCGCCCGGGCAACGCAAGGCGCCGCCGGTCACCGTCGAGGACCAGCCGAAGGACGTTTGATGCGTGGGCTGGTCATGCCCCTGGTCTTGGGCGCTGCATTCGCAGCCGGTCCCGCCGACGCCGCGCTCAGGGAGCATGACGGCCGGGTCTGCCACGATGTGGTGGTGATCGGGTCGGTGAAGGACTACGGCGCCTTCCTCGGCTACGACGAGATGGCCCCCGATCCGGATCCCGAGGCGATCTACATCGGCGGCCGCTTCGACCTGACCGTGCGCGTCGACGAGGTGATCGACGGACGCCTGGCTCCCCGCGACATCACCGTCCGCGCGCTGATGGCCTCGGCCTACCGGTTGCCGAGAACCATGCTGTTCTACCTTCAGAAGGAGGAGCGCGGCAGCTACTGGGCCGTGGACTGGAAAGTCTTCGACGACCGGGGGCGCGTCGAGACGCCGGATGATCCGCCTCCGCGGTGCAAGCTCTAGAACAGCACCCGCGGGTTCATGATCCGGCCCGGATCCAGCGCCGCGCGAATGGCGCGCAGGGCCTCGACCTCGACGGCGGACTTGTAGCGCAGGGCGTCGGCGGTCTTCGCGGCGCCCAGGCCGTGCTCGGCGCTGATCGAGCCGTCCATGCTGGCGACGATGTCATGGACGATACGAGAGCCGGCGTCGCGACGTTCGTTGTGCGCCTCGTCGTCCCCGCCGTCCGCCCGCAGGACATCGTAGTGGACGTTGCCATCGCCGACGTGGCCGAAGGCGACGATCCGCAGGCTCGGGTCGAGCTTCAGGACGGCCGCGGACGCCTTGTCGATGAAGTCGGCGATGCGCGAGACCGGGATCGAGACGTCGTGCTTCCAGGCCGCGCCCTCGGCCTTCTGGCCGCCGGACTGGTTCTCGCGCACGGCCCAGAAGGCCTTTGCCTGCGCCTCTGTCTGGGCGATGGCCGCATCCTGGATCAGGTCGTCCTCCAGCGCGCCGGCCAGCAGCCGCTCCATGGCGCCCTCGGCCGCGCCGGGCTCGCCGCTGGCGGTCTCGACCAGCACATACCAGGGATGCTCGCCGGCCAGCGGGTCGCGAACCCCGGGGATGTTCTTCACCGCGAAGGCGAGGCCGAGACGACCCATCAGCTCGAAGGCCTCGATCGCCCCGCCGGTGGCCTCCTTGGCCCGGGCCAGCAGCGCCACGGCGTCATGGGGCGTGCGAAGGCCGACGATGGCGGTGGCCCGCGAGGCCAGAACCGGGAACAGCTTCAGGCTGGCCGCCGTGATCACGCCAAGCGTTCCCTCCGCCCCGATCAGCAGCTGCTTGAGGTCATAGCCGGTGTTGTCCTTGCGCAGACGCTTGAGCCCGTTCCAGATCTCGCCGTTGGGCAGGACCGCCTCGACGCCCAGCACGAGGTTGCGCGTCGTGCCGTAGCGCAGCACCTGCGTCCCGCCGGCGTTGGTCGAGATCACCCCGCCCACGGTCGCCGAACCTTCCGAGGCCAAACCCAGCGGGAAGCGGCGGTTGATGGCGGCTGCCGCCTCATGCACGGCGGCCAGCGTCACCCCGGCCTCGGCGACGATCACGTCGTCGAAGGCGTCGATGTCCCGGACAGCACGAAGGCGCTCGGTCGAGAGCAGGATCTCGCCCTGCGGAATCTGGCCGCTGACCAGGCCGGTGTTGCCGCCCTGCGGCGTGAGGGCCGTGCCGCTCTCGGCGCAGATACCGACCACGGCGGCGACTTCCGCCGTCGTCTTCGGCAGCGCCAGCAACGGTGTCGTCCCGGTCCAGCGGCCGCGCCACTCGACCAGCTTGGGCGCGATGCGGTCCGGGTCCTGGCTCCAGCCGCCCTCGCCGAGCACGGCCTTGAGGCGGGAAATGACGTCAGCGGGTACGGAGATGGTCATGACCTGATCCTACGCCCTTACCGTGCCGTCGTCAGCCGACGTAGCCTGCGGCGCGGCGCAGGCGGTCGTTGATGGCCTCGCCCAGGCCCTCGTCGGGGATCGGCGCCACGGCGATGGCGGACGGTTTCGTCCGGTCCGCGGCCCGCAGCATGGCGAACAGGTTCGCGGCCGCTTCGGCCAGATCCCTGCACGGGCTGAGGTTGAAGGGACTGTCGTCCCGCCCGAAGGCGAGAAAGGCCTCGCCGGGCCCGGGGCCGGCCGCATTGATGCGCACCGGCGCGTCCGGCGCATAGTGCAGCGCCAGCCGGCCGGGGGAGCGCCTGGCATCGCCCCCTGCCTCGGCCAGCGGGCCGATCACGGTCTCGATCTGGGCTCGGGTGACCGCGCCGGGCCTAAGCAACCGTGCCGGCTCGCCCGGCAGCAGGGCGATGACCGTGGACTCCAGGCCCACCGCGCAGGCGCCGCCGTCGAGCGACGCGGCCGCCCGGTCGCCCGTCTCCTCCATGGCGTCGGCGAAGGTCGTCGGGCTCGGACGTCCCGAGCGGTTGGCCGAGGGCGCCACCACCGGTCCGCCAAAGGCCGCCAGCAGCGCCTGCGCCACGGCGTGTCCAGGCACGCGTACAGCGACCGTATCCAGTCCCGCTCTGGCCAGATCGCAGACGGCCGACGCGTCGGCGACCGGGGCCACCAGGGTCAGGGGGCCCGGCCAGAAGGCGGCGGCCAGCGCTTCGCCGCGCGCGTCGAGCACGGCGATGCGTCGCGCGCCTTCCAGGTCGGCGACATGGGCGATGAGCGGGTTGAAGCTCGGTCGACCCTTGGCCGTGTAGACGGCGGCGACGGCCAGCGCGTCGGCCGCATCGGCGGCAAGGCCATAGACGGTCTCGGTCGGCAGGATCACCAGACCGCCGGCCCGCAGGGCCTCGGCCGCGCGCGCTACTTCGCCCGCTTCGCCGTCAGGCTGATGTTGACGGTCACCGTTCCCGGCACCACCTCTGTCGTCTTCCAATCGCCCTGTCCCACGCCGAAGGCCAGACGGTTCAGACCCACGCTGGAGGTCATCTTCGCCGTATCGCCGGTGATGACGAGGCTGAAGGGCAGGGTCAACGGCTTCGTGACCCCGCGCATCGTCAGCGTCCCGACGGCCTGGTACTTGCCGCCGCCCAGCGCCTTGAAGCCGGCGGCTGTGAAGGTCGCTTTCGGAAAGGCCTTCGTGCTGAACCAGTCCGGCTCGAGCAGCGATTGGTCCCGCGTCGCCTCACCGGTGGCCGCCGAGGCCATGTCGATGGTCGCGGTCACCGTGGATCCGGCGAGGTTGGCCGGGTCGAAGCGGATCACCGCGTCCCAGCGCCGGAAGGAGCCGTTGAACGCCGTGCCATCGAAGCTGGACGTGAACGCGACCCTGGACGCGGCCTTGTCGACGCTCCAGGCCGGGGCGGGGGCCGCCATGGCCGGGGCCGCGACGGCTGCGAGGGCCAGGGCGAGGGCAGGCAAGAATGGCTTCATTGGGCGTCCTTGCGAGCCAGGAACGGAATCATCCGGGCCATTTCGTTGTCCTTGTCGATGAACTGGTGCTTCAGCGCGCCCAGCACATGCAGCGGGACAAGGCCGTAGACGATGAGCTTGGCCATCAGGTGGTGGGCGTTTTCCAGGGCCTCATGCGTCGCCTTCATCTGGTCGGCGGGAAGGCTGGTCAGGAAGGAGAGCGCCGGCCAGTTGAACAGGCCGAACATGTCGATCGGGAATACGGTGATGAGCTTGCTGGCCGACACCATGGCCCAGCCGGTCAGCGGCAGCGCCAGCAGGATGACGTAGAAGCCCCAGTGCGCCACGCTCGCCAGGCGGCGTTCCCAGGGCTTGAGGTGCGGGCTGATCGCGGGCGGGCGGTGCGTCAGTCGCCAGCCGAGACGGAAGAGGGTCAGCAGAAGGATGGTGATGCCCAGCGGCTTGTGGAGCTGCAGCGGGGCGACCTTCGCCGAGCCTTGCAGGTCACTGGCCTCCCAGCCGAGCAGCACGACCCAGACAAGCAGGGCGGCAATCAGCCAATGCAGGATGATGGCGACGGTCGAGTAGCGGGCCTGGGTCATGATCGCTCCGGGAATACCTGGGCCTAACTCTTCACGAACTCGAGCTCGAGGATCAACTCAACACTGTCGCCGACGAAGCCCAGTGGAGGGCGCAGCAGGTAGTCGATGCCGAAATCGGAGCGCTTGATGACAGTCCGCGCCGAGAATCCGGAGCGCCGGCCGAACAGGCCGGAGTCATAGCCGTTCCACGTGACGTCGAAGGTCACCGGGCGGGTGATGCCGTGCAGCGTGAGGTCACCGGTCATGGTCCCCTTGCCGCCCTCATCGGGCACGATGGCGGTCGAGACGAAGCGGGCCGTCGGGAAGCGGCTCACATGCAGGAAATCGGCGGCCAGCTTCGCGTCGAGCGCGCCGAGATCGGCGTCAAACGAGCCCGGGTCGACGGTCGCTTCGACCCGCGCGGCCCCTGGAGACTCCGGGTCCCAGCTGTAGCGCGCCTCTATGATGGTGAAGCGGACGGTGAAGCTGGAGAACCCGCCGTGACTGACCCTGGCGATCAGGCTGGCGTGCTGCGGGTCGAGGACATAGGTCCCGGCCGGCATCCTCGACGGGTCGACGGACGGCGCCGCCGACGCCACCGGCGCGCACAGAAGAACGAGGCTCAGGGCCGCGGCCAAGGGTCGGAACATGTGGTCTGTAATCCCGGCTGTGACAGTACAGATAGTCCATCTCTCCGCCGGCGAAAGGGCGCCGGGCTTCGGCGCAAGCAAAAGGGCCGGCGTCGCCGCCGGCCCTTCCGAGGATGATCGGGCGCCGATCCCTACAGCTGCGCCAGCATGTAGTCAGCCGAAGAGACCTTGAACTCGCCGCCGGCCTCGACGTTCAGCGTCTCGACGACGCCGTCCTTGACGACCATCGAGTAGCGCTGGCTGCGCGTGCCCATGCCGAACTTGCTGCCGTCCATCTCCAGGCCGAGGGCCTTGGTGAAGTCGCCGTTGCCGTCGGCCAGCATGATGATGTCCTCGCCCACGCCCTGGTCGGCGCCCCAGGCCTTCATCACGAACACGTCGTTGACCGACACGCAGGCGATGGCGTCGACGCCCTTGGCCTTCAGCTCGGCGGCGTGCTCCTTGAAGCCCGGCAGGTGCTTGGCCGAGCAGGTCGGGGTGAAGGCGCCCGGGACGGCCAGCAGGGCGACGGTCTTGCCCTTGAACAGGTCGTCGCTGGTGATCGGGCGCGGGCCCTCGGCGCCGCTGGTCATGAAGGTCGCGTCGGGCAGCGTGTCGCCGGCCTTGATGGTCATGTGATCTCTCCCTGCGGGAATGTCCCGTTCGTCGTCCGAAATAGAGGCAGCAGGCGCTTCCGCCAAGTCGGCGACTTGAATTGGCCCACAACGGCGCCAATCATCAGGACATGAACCAGCCAGCGGATACCGAGTTCCTCTCCGGCCGCCTGCTGATCGCGATGCCCGGCATCGGCGATCCGCGCTTCGAGCGGTCGGTCGTTTTCCTGTGCGCCCATGACGAGGAGCACGCCATCGGTCTGGCGGTGAACCGCCCCCTCGACGGCCTGACCCTGGAGTCGCTGTTCGAGAAGATCGGCGTCGACCGCCCCATCCGCCGCGTCGCCGACGAGGCGGTGCTGATGGGCGGCCCGGTCGAGCGGGAGCGGGGCTTTGTGCTGCACACCGACGACTACCTCTGCGACGGGGTCAGCATGCCGGTGAAGGACGGCCTGGCCCTGACCACCACCAAGGACGTGCTCCAGGCCCTGACCGGCGAGGCGGCCCCGCGCCGGGCCTTCCTGGCGCTGGGCTACGCCGGCTGGGGACCCGGCCAGCTGGAGCGCGAGGTCCGCGAGAGCGCCTGGCTGGTCTGTGACGCCGACGAGACCCTGCTGTTCGGCGACGACCACGACCACAAATGGGCCCAGGCCCTGGAGAAACTCGGCATCAGCCCGGCCATGCTGGCTATGGAGGGTGGGCGCGCCTGATTGGCCAGCAGCGCTTGCCATGCTAGATTAGCCAGGCTTGGCTAAGGAGGCCGCGATGCGCACGGTCAACATGCTCGACGCCAAAACCAACCTCTCGCGCCTGGTCGAGGCGGTGGAAAGCGGCGACGAATCCGAAATCCTGATCGCCCGCAACGGCAGGCCGGTCGCCCGGCTCACGGCGGTGAAGCGCGACGTGAGCCGCCGGATCGGCGTGGCCCAAGGGGTGTTCGAGGCCCCCGACGACATCGATCTCTACAACAACGAGATCGCCGAGCTGTTCGGCGCCGGCCACGAATGAACCTGCTGCTCGACACCCACATCGCGCTGTGGGCGGTCACCGATGACGCCCGGCTGCCGACGAGGGCCCGGGATCTCATCGTCGATCCTGACAACGACGTCTGGGTCAGCGCCGCCTCGGTTTGGGAGATCGCCATCAAGCACGCCAAGACGGCCGGCCGCCCGGGCGGGCTCAAGGTCTCGGCGCCCCTGGCCCTGAGCGCGTTCGAGGACGCGGGGTACGGCATTCTACCGATCCAGGGACTCGAAGCGGCGACCGCCGGCGCCTTGCCGCCGCATCACCTGGATCCGTTCGACCGGATGCTGGTCGCGCAGGCTCTGACGACACCCCTGCGGCTCGTCACGGTCGATGGGGTCCTGGCTCGCTACAGCGACACGGTGATCGTGGTCTGACGGCCCTAGCCCTGACGCCGCACCGGCGCTGCGCCGTCGACGTAGCTTTCGTTGAGGTAGACCTCGGCCTCCTGCGGCGACAGGGCCGGGGCGTAGCCGAAGCCCTGGCCGTAGTCACAGCCCAGCTCCATGAGCTGGCGGGCCATGACCGCGTTCTCGACGCCCTCGGCGACGACCTCGAGGTTCAGGTCCTGGCCCAGCTTGACCACCGAGCTGACGATCTTCACCGAGCCCTCGTTGGTGCTCATCGTGCGCACGAAGTACCGGTCGATCTTCAGGGTGTCGAAGGGCAGCCGGGTCAGGTAGCTGAGCGAGGAGAAGCCGGTGCCGAAATCGTCCAGCGCCAGGCCCGCGCCCCCGGCGCGCAACGCGCGCAGCACGGTCGCCGCCCCCTCCGGATCGCGCATGATGTCGCTCTCGGTGATCTCCAGCTTCAGCGAGCCGTGGGGCAGCCGGTGCTTGGCGATCAGGCCGGTGACGTCGTCGATCAGGCCCGGGCGGTGGATCTCGCCGGTCGACAGGTTGACGCTGACGGTCAGGTCCCCGACCGCCGCGTGGCTGGTCCGCCAGGCCGCCAGTTGGCGGGCCGAGGTGCGGATCATGTGGGCGCCGATCTCGTCCATCAGCCCCAGCTCCATGGCCAGCGGCAGGAACTCGTCCGGCGGAATGATGCCCCGGCGCGGGTGGCGCCATCGGCACAGGGCGTCGAAGCCGGTCAGCTTGCCATCCGACAGTCGCACGATCGGCTGGTAGAAGGGCGTCATCTCGCCCCGGCCCACGGCTCCTCGCAGGTCAGACTCGAGGGCCAGCTGCGACAGGCCGTCGCTTTCCATCGCGCGGCCATAGGCGGCCCCGCCGCCCAGGCCCGCGGCCTTGGCGGCCTCCACGGCCAGTTCGGCGCGGCGCAGCAGCTCGGCCGCCTCCGGCGCGTCCTGACCGCCGTCGGCCTCGACCGCGCCGATGGCCAGGGTCGGCAGGATGTCGAAGCCGGCCACGCGCAGCGGCTGTTCCAGCGCCCGGCGCAGGCGCTCGACCGGATCGGGGTCGCCCGAGACCATGACGGCGAATTCGTCCTCGCCGACCCGGGCCAGCAGTGCATTGGCGCCGAAGGCCGCCGCCAGCCGCGAGCCGAGCGCGGCCAGCACCAGGTCGGCCCGTTCGTGGCCGAGGGCCTCGTTCAGCCGCCGCAGCCGGTCCAGATCGGCGACCACAAGGATCTGGCGCATAGGCGTGGCCAGACGCTCCCGGGCCCTGGCCACGAAGCTCCTGCGGTCCAGCAGGCCGGTCAGCTGGTCGATCTCGGAGGCGGCGAAGCGGGTTTCCGGCGCCACGACGCCCGACGCCCTTACGCCCTCTTCCAGCCAGACGCCGCGCCACAGGCAGGTCTCGCCGCCGCGCATCTTGATGCGCAGGGTGACCTCGGTCCCGGGTTCGTGAATGCGGAGCAGTTCCTCGGCGGCCGCGCGGTCGGCTGGCAGGGCCAGGGCGCGGAAGGCGGCGGACGAACATTCGGGGGCGAGCGGGCCGAGGCCCAGCTGACGCGCGGCGCCGAACAGGCGCAGGCTGTCCTCCGCCGGCTCCCATACCCAGAGCGCCACCTGCGCGCCGCCGAGCGCCTCGAGCGTCGTCGCGGCGTCCCAGATGCGTCGATCCTGCCCCTGCGGACGCATGCCGACTAGCCTGTAAGGCCCTCCCGGGGGCGGCCACGCGAGGGGTCCCGCGTCACCAGCCCGAACAGGCGATGGTCTCGCCAATGGCCGTTAATTTTCAGATAAGCCTTGGCGTAGCCCTCCTCGGTGAATCCGGCCTTCAGGAGGAGGTTGGCCGAGGCGTCGTTGTTTGGCAGGCAGGCCGCCTCCAGCCGGTGCAGACCCAATGGACCGAAGCCGTGCGGGATGACCGCGCGGAGCGCCGCCAGGGTGTGGCCCTGGCGGGCGTGGGCCTGGGCCGACCAGTAGCCGACCGTGCCGGTCTGGGCGACGCCGCGCCGGACGTTGTTGATGGTGATGCCGCCGGTCAGGGCGTCGTCGGACTGGCGGAACACGAAGAACGCGTACATCTGGTCCAGCTCGCGTCCCCGCCGCCAGGCCGACAGTCGGCGGTGGAAGGCGTTCAGGGTCAACTCGTCCGGTGACCAGGTCGGCTCCCACGGCTGCAGGAACCCCCGCGACGCCTGCCGAAGCGCCGCCCACTCGGCATAGTCCCGCCGGCGCGGCGGACGCAGGGTGACGCCCTGGCCCTGCAGCGTCAGCGACGGCTCCGCGGAGATCCATTCGAGCAGCGACATGGGCCGAGCGTGGCGCGCGTCGGCGGAACGGGCAAGGGCGCCGGCTAGCGGACCTTTTCCGTCTCCTTCGGCGCCGAGACCCGCTGGGGCTTCGACTGGGCCTTGGGCTTGGGCAGCAGGCGGAACCGGCTTTCGCACCAGGCGAAGTCGACGCCGATGTCGAGCAGCGCATCGGACCGCCCGCAAGGGCAGGCGAAGTCCATCACCATGTAGACCCGGTAGGTTTCCCCGGCCACCAGGGGCACGGGCTCGCCGGTCATGTGGTTCGGCGCGGCGTTCACGCACAGAACCAGATCGCCGGGGCCGACTGCGTCGCTCATGGGGTCCATCCACTAGGGTGCGCGGAGAATAGACCTTGCGACGAGCGAGGGCAAAGGCTGCCCGATCACCCGAATAGCGCGGTCTCGAACGCTTCCGGCGCGGCCATGGCGGCCTTTGAGCCCAGCACGGAGACCACGCTCTTGCGGTCCGCCGTCAGCCGCTGGCCCAGCCGCGCGAAGTCGGCGGCGGTCACCGCGTCAATGGCTTCGGCGATCTCGGCGGCGGGGTAGAGGCGGCCGAACAGCAGGGTCTGGCCGGCGGCCTGTTCGGCGCGGGACAGCGGCTGCTCGCGGCCCATGAACATCGAGGCCTTGAGCTGGGCCTTGGCCCGCGCCAGCTCGGCGGTCCCCACCGACGTGGCCAGGCCCTGGATCTCGCCGGCGCAGATCCGCGCCAGCTCGACCGCATCGCCGGCCGCGCAGCCGGCGTAGATGCCAAGCACCCCGACATCCTCATAGGTGTCGGCATAGGCGTCGACGGCGTAGGCCAGGCCCCGGTTCTCGCGGGCTTCCTGGAACAGGCGCGAGGACATGCCCCCGCCGAGCGCCTCGGCGAACACCCGCAGCACAAAGTAGTCGTCGTCGCTGGCCCCGACGGCGGGCAGCAGCAGAACAAGGTGGGCCTGCTCCAGCTTGCGTCCCTTGGCCGCAACGCCGCCGGTGAAGACGGCCGGGGCCGGGGAGGACTCGCCCGCCTGCATCGGCAGGTGGCCGAAGGCCTGCTCGGCCAGGCCCAGCAGATGATCCTCATCCACCGCGCCGGCGGCGCTGACCACCAGACGGTCCGGGGCGTAGAGCGCCGCGCGCCAGGCCGACAGCGAGGCGGGCGTGGCGGGCTTGAGCGACTTGACCGTGCCCAGGATCGGCCGGCCAAGGGACTGGCCCTCGAAGGCCTTCTCCTGCGCCAGCTCGAACACCAGGTCGTCGGGCGTGTCGGCGGCCTCGGCGATCTCCTGGCCGACGACCTGCTTTTCGCGGACGAGGTCGGTCGCCTGCATCGTCGGGCGCAGCAGCAGGTCGGCGGTGATCTCCATGGCCAGCGGCAGACCGCCCTTCAGGGCCCGGGTCTGGAAGCTGGTCCGCTCATAGCCGGTGGCGGCGTTCAGCTGGCCGCCCTCGGTCTCGATGGCCTCGACGATCTCGCGGGCCGACCGCGCGCCGGCGCCCTTGAACACCATGTGCTCGAGCAGGTGCGACCACCCGGACCGGGCGAGGTCCTCGGAGCGGGCGCCGCGGCCGGCGACGACCGACAGGGCCAGGGTCTCCAGCCCGGGCATGGGGTCGCAGATGACCCGCACGCCATTGGCAAGGGTGTGGAGGCGGGCGGTCACCGGCGCGCGAAATCGCGGATGTAGGTCTTGATCGTCTCGGCGTCGGCGGGCAACCGGTCGAAGCGCTCGGCCTTGCCGTCCAGGCGGCGGGCGGAAGCCGGGGTCGGCGGGGCGGCGCCGGTCGCTGCCTGGACCGCCTCCGGGAACTTGGCCGGATGGGCGGTCGACAGGATCACCAGCGGCATGCCGTCGGGCAGGGTCGCCCGGTTGGCGGCGGCGACGGCGACGGCCGTGTGCGGGTCGATGACCTCGCCCGTCTCGTTCAGCGTGGCCAGGATGGTGCGGGCGGTGTCGTCCTCGGTCACCGACGCGCCGGAGAACAGCGCCTTCATTTCGCTGAGCGCCGCCGGCGGCAGGTCCAGCACCCCGGTCTCGGTAAAGGCGCGGAAGGCGCGGCTGGTCTCGACCCCGTCGCGGCGGGCGGTCTCGTAGTATAGCCGCTCGAAGTTCGAGGCGATCTGGATGTCCATGGCCGGCGACTGGGTGGCGGCGACCACGCCCCGGGCGTAGCGGCCCTCCTCGAAGGCGCGAGCCATGATGTCGTTGCTGTTGGTGGCCACGATGATCCGGCCGATCGGCAAGCCCATCTGCTTTGCCACCCAGCCGGCGAAGGCGTCGCCGAAGTTGCCGGTCGGCACGCAGAAGGCCACTTCGCGCTTCGGGGCGCCGAGCGCCACGGCGGCGGTGAAGTAGTAGACGGCCTGGGCGACGATGCGGGCGAAGTTGATCGAGTTCACCCCGGTCAGGTCCACCGCCTGGCGGAACGGCTCGTCGCCGAACAGGCCCTTCACGATGGTCTGGCAGTCGTCGAAGGTGCCCTCGACCGACAGACAGGCGACATTGGCGTCGGCGGCTGTGGTCATGAAGCGGCGCTGGACCTCGCTGATCCGGCCCTCCGGGAACAAAGCCACGATGCGGGTGTTGGCCCGGCCGCGGAAGGCCTCGACCGCCGCGCCGCCGGTGTCGCCGGAGGTGGCGCAGACCACGGTCATAACCCGTCCCTGCCGCGACAGGGCATAGTCGTACAGCCGCCCCAGCAGCTGCATCGCCACGTCCTTGAAGGCCAGGGACGGGCCGTGGAACAGCTCGAGCAGGAACTGGCCGGGACGCAGCTGCTTCACCGGGCAGGTGGCGGCGTGGGTGAAGGTCCCGTAGGCCTCTGTGCACATCTCCAGCAGCACATCGTGCGGAATCTCGTGGCCGGCGAAACGCGAGAGGATGTCGGCCGCGACCTCGGCGTAGGGCCTGCCCGCGAACCCTGCGATTTCCTCGGTCGTCAGAGTTGGCCAGGTCTGCGGCACATACAGGCCGCCGTCGGGCGCGAGGCCCGCCAGAACGGCGTCGAGGAACCCGATGGGCGCGGCGTTTCCGGCCGAGCCCGCCCTGGTGGAGACGTACTTCATGCGCTCTTCAATTTACGACGGACGAGGGCGATGTAGACCCCGACCAGGGCGGCCGCGAGGCCGAACCAGGTCAGGGCGTACTCGAGATGGCGGTTGGTGATCGTCTCGGGCAGCGGCGAGGGGACCAGCGCCTTCCACTCCGGATTGGACGAGGTCTCGGCGGTCACCATGACGTCGGGGTGGCGCTCGCTGCCCAGAGCCCGGGCCATGGCCGGCAGGTCGGCGCTGTAGAAGCGACCCTCGCGGGCGACCGGGGTGAAGGCGCCCGGGGGCACGCCCTCGCGCAGCACGCCGGTCAGGCGGACGACGTCGGTCGACGGCGTGACGGCGGGACGGTCCGAGACGGTGTCGACCACGAAGCCGCGGTCGACCAGGATCGGCGGGCGGCCTTCGGCATAGGTGCAGAGCGAGACGAGCCGCGCGCCGGCGTCGCCCTCCTGCAGGCCGTAGAGTTCAACGAACCGCGCCGTGGCCAGGCCCGGGCAGTCGAGGGTGACGCGGGTGAACCGATAGGCCGGCGTCAGCGGCACCGCCGTGATCGGCCTGGGCGGCGCCGCGCGGGTGGCGGCGATCCGCTCGACCAGCGCAGTCTTCCAGTGGAGCCGCTGCACCTGCCAGGCGCCGAGCGAGAGCAGGATAAGCAGGGCGATTGCCGTGCTGATCGTCAGGCCGACGGGGAAACGCACACGGGTCTCAGACATCGTCCCGTCCGGCTTCACGCGCCTTGTTGGCGAACTGGGCGGCGATCAGCAGCCCCTTGAACGGGCGGAGAAGGCCGCCGCAAACGACTACCGTGACCGGCAGCCAAACCAAAAGCTGCAGCCAGGCCGGGGGGCTCCAGGCGATCTCGGTGAACACCGCGCCGAAGGCCACGAGGAAACCGCCGATCAAAATGACGAAGACGGCCGGACCGTCTCCGGTGTCGGCCGCCTTCAGATCAAAGCCACAGGCTTCACAGGTCGGGGCCACCTTGAGGAATCCCTCGAACAGGTGGCCCTTGCCGCAGTTGGGGCAGCGTCCGGCCGCCCCGGCTGCGTATGGGTTGGCCATGCTACGCGGTTCCGAAGACCACGTAGATGAAGGCGAACAGGAACAGCCACACCACGTCGACGAAGTGCCAGTACCAGGCGGCGGCCTCGAAGCCGAAGTGCTGCTTGGGCGTGAAGGCGCCGTTCAGAAGGCGGATGAAGCAGACCGCCAGGAAGATGGTGCCGATCAGGACGTGGAACCCGTGGAAGCCGGTCGCCATGAAGAAGGACGAACCGTACAGCCCGGAGTTGGCGGCTTCCTCGGAGAAGAACAGGTTCTCGTGCAGGATGTGCTGGTACTCATAGACCTGGATGGCGGTGAACAGCGCACCGAGCAGGATCGTCAGGGCCAGGCCGATCTTGGCGGCCTTGCGGTCGCCGACCTGCAGGGCGTGGTGCGCCCAGGTGACGGTGGTGCCCGACAGAAGCAGGGTCAGGGTGTTGACCAGCGGCAGGTGGAACGCCGGGACCAGCTCGACGCCCTTGGGCGGCCATTGGGCCCAGGCGTCGGCCACGCCTTCGAAGTTGCCGATCGCGGGGGTGAGGGTGCGGTGCTCCTGGAACAGGACCATTTCGAAGAAGATCCAGAACCAGGCGACGAAGAACATCACTTCCGAAGCGATGAACATGATCATGCCGTAGCGCAGGTGCAGCGACACCACCGGGGTGTGGTCGCCGGCGTTGGCTTCCTTGATCACGTCGCTCCACCAGCCGAAGAAGGTGTAGAGCACGAGGGCGAGGCCGATCCCGAAGGTGATCGGGTGGCCCTTGCCCAGCAGGTAGGACACCAGCGGCGAGGTCTCGTCGGTGACGGGAACCAGGCCCTTCATCCAGACCACGGCCCCGATCATCATGATCGTCGCGCCGACCGACCCGACAAGCGGCCAGGGGCTGGGATTAACCAGGTGATAGTCGTGCTTTACAGCGCCGTGGGCCATGATGTGCCTGAACCTCTATTTCCCCCGGGACGGCGCGCCGTCCCAAAATCCCGTGTGCTATAGCCTCGCCTCGCCCGTTCCGCCAAGAGGCGCCTGCGCGCTTCCTTCGGTCGAGGGGAAGAAGGTGTAGGAAAGTGTGACCTCGGGCGTGTCCTTCGTCTCGAAATCCTCGGCGAACTTGGGATCCACGAAGTAGACGACCGGAAACTCCTTCGTCTCGCCCGGCTGGATGGTCTGGTCGGTGAAACAGAAGCACTCGAGCTTCTGGAAGTAGAGGCCGGCTGATTCGGGCACAACGTTGTAGGTGGCCTGGGCGGTCAGCGGCGTCTTGCCGTTGTTGGTGACCTTGTAGAAGGCCAGGCCCGTATCGCCGATCTTCACCTCCTGGCTGACCTGCTCGGGCGCGAAGCTCCAGGGCAGGTTGCGGACGTTGGCGTCGAAGCGGATGGTCAGGGTCTTGTTGAGCACCTTGTCCGGCGCGGTGTCGGCCTTCCGGACCGTGCCGTCGAAGCCGGTAAGCTGGCAGAAGGCCCGGTAGAGCGGCACCGAGGCGAACGAGACGCCGACCATCCCGAAGAAGGCGGCGCCGCAGATCAGGGCGAGACGGGCGTTGCGCTGCGCGGCCGAGCGCGGGGCTTTAGAGGGGGCGGCTGGCAATGTGGCCTCCCATACGAACGAGCGTGACGCCGTAGACGAGGAGGATGAAGACCACCAGGCCGAGGGCGAGGGCGATGTTGCGGCCGCGGCGCGCCTTGTCGAGGGCTGCCGTGTCGACCGGGGCCGCCGTGACCGGCGGCGTGTCGTCTTGCAGAGAGGTCACTTACAGGAGCTCCAGCGGCGCTATCCGGGCCAGATGCTCGGCGAGCAGGGCCGCGAACAGCAATGTAAGGTACAGGATCGAGAAGGCGAACAGATTGCGGGCGTCCTTCGAGCCTGCGCGGACGGCGTAGAGGCGGTCCTCGCCCTCGATCCGCTCGTCGGGCGCGTCGCCGGCCCGGGACCGGAACACGCGCCAGGCCAGCAGCAGGAACACCGCCCCGCCGAGAGCCGACACCGCCAGATACACAGGGCCGCCGAGGCCCGTGAAAGCCGGAATCTGGCAGATCGGCGTGAACAGCAGCGAATAGATCAGGATCTGCTTGCGGGTCGAGGCCGCGCCCTTGGCCACCGGCATCATCGGGACGCCGACCTTGGCGTAGTCCTCGGAGGTGTAGAGCGCCAGCGCCCAGGCGTGGGGCGGGGTCCACATGAAGATGATCAGCACCATCAGCCAGGCGTTCAGCGGCGTCTCGCCGGCGGCGGCGGCCCAGCCGATGGCCGGGGGCAGGGCGCCGGCCAGACCACCGATGACGATGTTCTGCGGCGTCCAGCGCTTGAGCCACATCGTGTAGACCACGACGTAGAAGTAGATGGTGAAGGCCAGCAGCCCGGCGGCCAGCCAGTTCGTGGTCATCCCCAGCAGCATCACCGAGAACAGGGACAGGACGATGCCCAGGGTGGCGGCTTCGGCCCCGCGCACCTTGCCGGCAGGCACCGGGCGGGCGCGGGTGCGGCGCATGCGACCGTCGATGTCGGCGTCGAACCACATGTTGAGCGCGCCGGAGGCGCCGGCGCCGATCGCGATACAGAACACCGCCACGGCGCCCAACAGCGGGTTGATCGACTGGTCTGCGCAGACTAGCCCGGTCGCGGCGGTGAACACCACCAGCGACATCACACGCGGCTTCAGCAGCTGAAGATAGTCAGACCAGAGCGCCGGCTGTGACGCGGCGCGGCCTTCGATGGCGACGGGCTTGCTCATATAGGGGGCTACATAGGCGAAGGGCGCGCCGGGGTCCAACCCCGACGCGCCCTTTTGGTGCGACCAATGATCCGCCTGGACCTAGTGCTGGTCCGGCTTGATCACCGGCAGTTCGTTGAACTGGTGGAACGGCGGCGGCGAGGACAGGGTCCACTCCAGCGTCGTGGCGCCTTCGCCCCAGGGGTTGGCCTCGGCCTTGCGGCGACGGATGGCGGCTTCCAGCATGGCGATCAGGAAGATCCCAACGCCGGCGGCCGTGATCACGTAGCCCCAGGAGGAGACCTGATTCCACAGGGTGAAGGCTTCCGGGTAGTCGACGTAGCGACGCGGCATGCCTTGCAGGCCCAGGAAGTGCTGCGGGAAGAACACCAGGTTCACGCCCACGAACATGACCCAGAACTGCAGCGCGCCGAGGAACTCGTTGTACTTCACGCCGAAGATCTTCTCGAACCAGTAGAAGAAGCCGGCGAAGATCGCGAACACGGCGCCCAGCGACAGCACGTAGTGGAAGTGGGCGACCACGTAGTAGGTGTCGTGCAGGCTGTAGTCGATGCCGGCGTTGGCCAGCACCACGCCCGTCACGCCGCCGACGGTGAACAGGAAGATGAAGCCCATCGCCCACAGCATCGGCGTCTTGAAGCTGATCGAACCGCCCCACATCGTGGCGATCCAGCTGAAGATCTTCACACCGGTGGGCACCGCGATGACCATGGTGGCGGCCACGAAGTAGGCGCGCAGGTTGATGCCCATGCCCACGGTGTACATGTGGTGGGCCCAGACGATGAAGCCGACGACGCCGATGGCGACCATGGCGTAGGCCATGGCGAGGTAGCCGAAGACGGGCTTGCGCGAGAAGGTCGAGACGATGTGGCTGATGATGCCGAAGCCCGGCAGGATCAGGATGTAGACTTCCGGGTGGCCGAAGAACCAGAACAGGTGCTGGAACATCACCGGATCGCCGCCGCCGGCCGGATCGAAGAAGTGGGTGCCGAAGTTACGGTCGGTCAGCAGCATGGTGATGGCAGCGGCCAGCACCGGCAGCGCCAGCAGCAACAGGAAG